>JAIOYV010000032.1 GCA_021740905.1 Bacteroidales bacterium | reverse complement strand
AAACCAAATAAACCAAAAAGGAGGCAACATGTAAACCAAACATAAACGAATCTTGACAGTAGCGTAAGCCACTGAATAGGGAATTTATGCGCTTATCCCAAATGGGTTTCTAATATTACTCAGATTAGGAATAGCTGGTTTCTACTTGTTCTTTTTTACTTTTGCCTCTTTTCAGTAAAAGGTCTGAACTGTAAAACTTATCCTTTGAACAATTTAGGACATCCCAAACCACAAATTATCTAATAAACAACCATTTACAAATAAATGTAATTGGTGGACGAAAGGAGGAATCTGTCGGCTTTCTTGAGTGAGTAGGGTGAAAAATCAATATTGTCAATCATTCCATCACCTATCAATCTATTTCTTCAATCACTTTCAAAAACTACATGATAAAGCTAGTACTGATGGACCTATGCTCATATACACTGCCAATAATATCAGCAAAAATATCAGCCACCGACAGTACTTTAATTTTGTCGCTCAGTGGTTTTATGGGTATGGAATCGCTGACAATTACTTCGGTTATGGGCGAATTGTTGATCCTGTCGTAAGCCGGCCCCGACAAGATGGGGTGGGTAGCTACCACACGTACACTTCTTGCCCCCTGTTGCATCATTATTTCGGCGGCCTTGGTAACTGTTCCGGCAGTATCGACCATGTCGTCGATAATCACCACATTCATGTCTTCCACATCGCCAATTACGGTCATATTACCAATCACATTTTCGGCTTTCCTTACCTTGTGGCTCACCACCAAACCGGTTCCGAGAAAGCTGGCGTATGCATTTGCCCTTTTCGCCCCACCCATATCGGGGGCCGCAATTACCATGTTTTCGAGACCGAGATCGCGGAGGTAGGGGACAAACAATGCCGAGGCATACAAATGATCGACCGGTACATCGAAGAAACCCTGTATCTGATCGGCATGTAGGTCGAGTGTCATAACCCGGTCGACACCCGAAGCGGTGAGCAGGTTGGCCACTAATTTTGCCCCGATGGAGCAACGTGGCTTGTCCTTCCTATCCTGCCGGGCAAATCCAAAGTAAGGGATTACGGCAATTATTTTATAGGCCGAAGCTCTTTTGGCGGCATCGATCAGGAACAAAAGCTCCATTAAGTTTTCGGCTGGGGGGAACGTCGATTGGATGATAAACACATGCGCCCCACGTACCGATTCTTCGTAGGCAATCTCGAATTCCCCATCGCTAAATTTTCGTAGTTCGGTCTTACCAAGCTCCTGACCATAAGCCTTTGCTATCTTTGTACTTAAATATTCCGACTCCCTTCCCGAGAAAATTTTAATAGGATTTCTTGTACTGCCCATACCTTTATCTTAAGTTTGAATTAAATTTCGGGGCAAAATTATAAAAAAGCAATTTTAAACAATTCTTAATAAGCCTAATATTGAAAACTTTTGAAAACTTGCATTTTCCAGTTTCCAATTTCCAGTCTTCAGTCTCCAGTCTCCAGTCCGCAGTCTTCGGTTAGTCTACTCTCCGAAGTTTCAGCCAAGTAGGTCAATTCTTTGTATGGTGATTTAATGGTTGCCCTATCTGGTTGAGACAAAACCACAATTTATTGTGGTGATTTGGGAGTGATGCTCCGGGAGTGAAGTTCCGTGTAAACCTCTTACTCGTAATGCAACGCCAGTATAGGATCAAGCCTTGCAGCCTTCACAGCAGGTATATATCCCGAAGCGATCCCCACAATAAAACAGAGTAATACACCAGTAAATATCCATAGCCAGGGAATAATGAATGGGCTGCCAATAATAAGTGAAAGGATGTTCCCGATTAGGATTCCCAGGATAATCCCAAGTACCCCGCCCAATTGGCCAATTATGACGGCCTCGAACAAAAACTGCTGTTTAATGGTGCTGCTCTTCGCGCCCATTGCTTTTCGCGTCCCAATTTCACGGGTGCGTTCCGATACCGATACCAACATAATATTCATTAGGCCAATGGCTGCTCCCAGCAAAGTGATGACCCCGATAAGGGTCGCCGAAAGGGTCACATAGCGGATGTCCTTTATCAGCATCGATGCAAGGTTGTCGCTTTTTTCAACCCGAAAATCGCTTTCGTCTTTGGCTTTCAAACCCCGTATTACGCGGAACAACCCTTCGGCCTCACTAGCCGTAATGTCCAATAACCGGGAATCGCTTGTTTGAATATTGATGTTGTATGATGCGTTGGGTTGAGGAAAATATTGCCTGACATTGGTAACCGGAAGGAAGCAAAGATTGTCGCCCATGCCAGTAAAACTTGTCCCCTTTTCTTGAAGCACACCAACCACTTTATATTTCCCGTTTCCAACCGATATCACTTTGTCGATGGGGTCGGTAGTGCCAAACAAGGTTTTGGCCAGGTCGCTACCGATTATGGTCACGCTGCGGTTCAGGTTTATTTCAGTAGCCGAGAAATTCCGGCCTTTATTAATTTCGTATCCGGCTGTGAAGATGAAATTCTCGTCGATGCCCAAAACAGTAATATTCGGATTGGTTTTCTCCGATTCGTATTTTACGGTTGCCCGTCCGGTTGCCCTTGTCGATAGGGAAATGGTGGATGGGAAAGCAAAGTCTTCTTTGAACTTCATGGCCTCGTGGTACGAAATATTGGCCGAATTTTTTCTTCTTCCATGATCTGATCGGCTGTAAAACCATTGTTCCGATATGGAAATGGTATTGGCCCCCATGTTTGAAAATTTCGATTGAATGGAACCTTTGATGGCTTCGATGGCCGTAAGTATACCCACCAGGGCAGTAATCCCCACGGCAATAATTAGGATAGTGAGCACAGCCCGCAGCATATTGGCCCGTATCGAGCTAAACGCAACCTTAATATTTTCAACTAAAACCTGATTGACAACCATGCCGGTAAATTTTATCCAAAGCTACGGTTTTATATGCTAATTTTATATTGTTGCTTCAAATTAAATAAAAGGTTGTAACTTGCATAAGGTTTCTACTTGTACTTTTATAATTGACTTTACCAAAATAAACTATTTGCCATGAAAAGATTTTTCATTGCCCTCCTTTCGATTTTTGTTTTACAAACCAGCTATGCCCAATGGCAAGAGATTGAATACTACCCAACAAATTATCGTATACTTGATATTGCCAGTCCTGATGGACAAAATATTTATTTTGTCGGAGAAGAAAAAGGAATCATTTTGCATACGGCTGACATGGGGCAGAACTGGAACAAAATTGAAACCGACTCCAACCATGTAATCTATGCCATCGATTTCCCCGATCCTGCAAATGGTTACTATATCGATCAAGATGGATTGGTGTACCAATCCATTGATTCTGGCCAAACCTGGAAACTTCATGGGTTTAACTCATTTATCGAGAATGTTCCAAAAAACTTTGATATGATTGATAGCATGATTGGGTATTCAAGTAATTGCTACGCTTACAGCTTTGTCACTAAAACTACTGATGCGGGCATAAGTTGGGAGTTGTTAGATAGCACTCTTATGTTGATAAATGATTTTCATTTTATCAATAAGGATACGGGTTGGTTTGCATCACCTTACCATGTTTATAAAACAACAAATGGAGGCCAAACAATAGATACAATTTCAGTTAATGGTACTCCTGATATAAATGCGGCAAGTTTGTTTTTTATTGATGAAAATAATGGATGGATTAGTGCTTTTTATAATACCCTATACCGAACTTTTGATGGTGGCATTACCTGGTCTTTACTAAATAATCAGGTTACATTCGATAGGATATTTTTCTCCGACACATTAAATGGATATGGGCTCGATGATGAAAAATGCTACATAACAAACGATGGGGGGCAAAATTGGCAACAAAGCAATTTGCATGGAGGGATTTGGAATATTGAATTAATCGGAAATAATTATTGGATATATGGTCAAAGTGGGAAAATATCTCTTTCAACTAATTTGAATGATTACATTTCTATTGGCACCAATCTTAGTATTGGATCATTTTGGGATTTAATGATCCTAAACGATAGTATTCATTGCATAGCAGATGAATATAGCAACCAGTTGGTTTTTACCGAAAATGATAGTGAAAACTATATTGATATAGCTACAACTGGGGTAAGTGGATTTCCAAATTGTAGAGTTGTTTGGTTGGAAAGTAGAGATATTATGTGGACTGGTACGGATGATGGTCGATTGTTGAAAACAATTGATGGCGGACTTAGCTGGAATGTCCAGGTTGACCTTCTTGATGATCAATACTCATTTCTTGAACTGGAGTTTACAGATAGTTTGCATAGTTGGGCAATTTATCGCTACAGTTCAGGAGGGCATTGGGTTTTAAGAACTATTGATGGTTGGCAAAACTGGACTTCTTATGAAATAGGGAGCACATCAACTCCATCTGATTTGCAATTTATAGATTCGTTGCATGGGTGGTTTTGTGAGATTGCTGGTCGTGTTCATAGAACCGCCGATGGAGGGATACAATGGAGTATGGTTGATCTTCCTGGCTCTTCTATCATACGAGGTGTTCAATTTTTAAACCAGCAAGTAGGTTATGCGTATGGAAACGATCATTATAAGACAATAGATGGTGGGCTTACTTGGGAAACTATAAATTTTGGTTATAATGGAATCAATGATGGATTTTATCTTAATGAGGATACTGGTTGGGTTATGAATTCCTTCGAAATTTGGTTTACTGGAGATGGTGGGCTTACCTGGATAAGCCAATTTAATGCTGGGGATGTTGGAAATCGTGAAATAGAATTCCTGGATGAAAACTATGGCATCTTAATTCGTCAATCCAATCCTTACCAAACCAGTTTATTTAAAACGTATAATGGAGGTTCAACATGGATTGAAACGGAAAGTGTTTCTTCGGGTCATTTTGTCTCCATTTACCCGAACCCCTTTTACCGGAACACAAATATTGAATTTTTCTTGAATAAAGATGAGAGGATAAGTATCGACATCTTTGATATTGAAGGGAAATTAATTGATAATTTAGTTAAGAATCGAATCTTCCATAAAGGAAAACATACTATTAACCTTCAGGTTGATTCCTGGAAACCTGGGATATATCTATGTAATATAAAGATGAAGAACTTAACAAAAACGCTCAGAATAGTGAAGGTAGAGTAGATAGTAATATTAGGGCAAGAAGACTTCTATCGTTCGTTAGCTTCATCCCAATTTTTTATCATCCAAACTTATCCTCAATCTCTTTCAAATCAAAGTTCTCGTTTATCCGGTAATAGGTTTGTTTTTGGGTGATGACGATATCAATAATGTCAAGCATGATAAAATTGACCAGGATGTTTTGTGCCAGGCGGTGCGGGATGCCGGCAATCTTGCAATATTTTGTCAGGCTGATGATGCCATTGGCATCAAGGTATTCGAGCAGGGTTTTTTCTGCTTTTGAATATTTGATAAAAACCCCGGTTGAGTTTTTCTGCTTTTCCCACACCTTTAAAAGTACCTGGTTCACCACCAGGTTTTGATCGGCCACCCGGAGGTAGGGCAACCATTTCCCTTCGGCATCCTGCGCCAATACGGGGCGTTTGTCCTTGTCTTTGGGGATGTCGATTTCGAGGATGTCCTTGCCGTCGATTTTCCACTGCTTGCTTGTAAAAAACACTTCGGGTTTACAGTACATCTGGGCCGCCGCTTCGATCATGTAATATTCTTCTTCGGACCGAACCCCGGCAATAGAGCCATTGTCCTTTACGCCCACCAATAGCTTGCCCCCGTCGGTATTCGAAAAAGCCGACAAGCTTTTGGCAATCTTTTTCGAGTCCGAAATCTCGAACTTAAAATCCTGCCTTTGATGTTCGCCCTGCGCAATCAGGTTTCTAATATAATGGCTCACTGTTCTGTTTTTTTGGAATCTCTGTCCCTATTTAAATCACTGCAAAAGTATAAAAATTGGAGTGATGGAGTGTTGGAGGATTGGGGGTTGGTTTGCCTATTGCGCTCCAACACTCCATCACTCCAGTACTCCAAAAAAGTTTTTCAGAAATCCAATCTCTCAAGTCTGAAAAATGTTTGGTTCAAGCCCGCAAATTTCCCCTTTGCATGAAAAGTTAAATTTCCTACTTTTGCAGCCTGAAATTTTGGTCCCATAGTTCAACGGATAGAATAGCAGTTTCCTAAACTGTAGATCCAAGTTCGATTCTTGGTGGGATCACTTTTTATCCAAGCAATACCACGCAAAATTACGTAAAACGCTGAATAACAGAAAATTTATCTTCTGAGTGTTAAGCAGAATAACGCAGCTTTATGAATAGGTTGCGATACCTGAGCGAGACCTTGGGAACAATTTTCACACAGGTCTCGCTGTTGGTTATTATGCACTGATATGTAGTATTTTGCGTAGTTTAAGTGCGCTTTCATATCTCTACTTTTGATAATGTTAAATTTAAAATGGAGACAATTATGAAAGGATTATTTGCAATCAGTATTTCGACAAAGATGTCGAAGGTAAACACAATCGGTGAAGTTCCTCTTTATCTGAGAATTACTTTAGACGGGCAGCGTACGGAAATTTCTATGAATAACTGGATTTCAAAGAACAATTGGGATCAAAATGTAAGGCGAGTAAAAGGACCCGGTGCTAAAAAACTGAACTTGTATATTGAAGATGAAATATCTTATGTCAGGGAGATTAAAAGAGAATTGGATCGGGAGGGTACAAATTATGATGTCAGCGACATTCGAAACAAATATTTGGGTGTTTCAACAAATGAAGAGGTGTACTTATTAGAGAAGCATAAGGCTCATATACAATATATGGAGAGAATGGAAGGGATAAGTTATGCACCAAAAACGCGACTGGGCTTTAATACAGCTTATCAACATTTGATCAAATTTATTCAATTGAATTATCAAACTTCCGACATTCACATTAACAAAGTAGACCAAGGGTTTATCAGGGAATATGAAGTTTATTTGCGAAGAGACTCAGGACTCAATCACAATACTGCTACAAAATACTTAAAACAGCTTAAGAAAATTGTAAATGAGTGCCTAAATGATGGCCTTATTACCAAGAATCCTTTTCACAAAATGAAACTTGGATATAAAGCCACCAACAAGGAGGCTCTTACAGACGAGGAACTGCAATTACTGATTAAGAAAGAATTCAAACTGGAAAAGCTAAACAGGGTAAAAGACATATTTGTATTTTGCTGCCTTACTGGTTTATCGTATGTCGATGTAAAGAATCTTACCAAAGCCAATCTATTTTACCTGGACAATGATGTGACCATCATAAAGGGAAACCGTTCAAAAACGGATCAGAAATACGTGGCTTATCTTTTACCAGAATCCCGAAAGATTTTAGCAAAATATGAGAACCACCCTGAATGCATTCAAAAAGGAGTTCTTCTACCTGTTATCAGCAATCAAAAGATGAATGACATGTTAAAAGAAATAGCCGCCATTCTGGAGATTGATAAGAATGTTACCTGTCACATTTCACGGTACACTTTTATAACTACTGTAGCCATATCAAATGGAATCACTCAGCCCATCACAGCGGCAATAGCCGGACATTCAAGTACCCGGATGACAGAGGCATACACAAAGCTAAATGAAATGGAAGTGATAAAACAGATGCAAACACTGGAAAGTAAATATTGATAAATGAATGAAATATCAAGATGGAAGTTTCGCTGGTAGCTGTTGATTTTTGAAGGGCAAAAAGACGGTGATTGTGAAATAACCAGCTACCCTATTGAAGTATAAAACCCTTTTCTCACTTCAGAAATTGGTATTTCATTATGTATCGTGCATAGGGAGTACTTTGTAATTGATAGCCAGCATGTTGTATCCAACATTCATTAAAATGCGCTTAATACATTAAAAACTTATTCATGATTCCATCATTCCCACGAGCCGACATAAAAAATCAAAGGTATTAATTGGCCATCTCTAAAATTCTTTCACTATTTTTGAATATCTATTGTGAATAATTATAGCTGAAAGATAATGACGCATCGATCTTATATTCGAACTAAATTCCTTACATCTGTTCTACTCTTTTTAGTAGTTCTGATTGGAAGTACAAGAATGTTCGCCAGTGAACTTGATAGTCTAAAACAGCTACTAAACAGCAATTTGACTGAATATGACCAGCGAATTCGCGTTTACAAAGAAATCACCAAGTTATACTTATCTCAAAATCTTGATTCATCAAAACGGTATACCAACCTTGCCCTTCAGGAAGCAAAGTTAATGAACGATCCGAAAGGCATAGCATGGATGTATAATCGACTTGCTCGCATTGAAATTATGAAGGATAACTTTCTCGAAGCAAAAAAACAGTTGAACTTGGCCCTTGGATATTTTGAAGGAACTGAGTTTGAGCATGAATTCTCGCGCATTTGGCATACGCTTGGTAATATCTATAATTGGGAGGGAAATTATCCCTTAGCTATCCAATATTTTCAAAAAGGTTTGTCGGCTTTTGAAAAAAATAAAGATTCAGTGTTATTAGCAACTATCAATATAAGTATGGGTGCTGTATCCACAAGGTTGAAGGATAATGCTCAAGCCCTCGAATACCACCTGAAATCATTGGAAATAGTTGAGGCGATTAAAGATACTACGTTGCAAATATTAGCTTTAACAAATATTGGGTCAGCTTATTTGAATCTTGATTATACAGACAGCACCCGAAAATATCTATACAAAGCGTTGGAGCTTTCAAAATCTTATAACAGTAGTCCCAGCCAGGCAGATGTATACAATAGATTAGGGGCATTGGAATTAAAACTTGAGGATTTTGAAACTGCCCTAAAATTTTATTACCAGGCACTGAAAGCTGTCAAGCAAATTGACAATTCTTATTCAGGCTCTAAATCGCATTTTTTAGCTGCCACTTATGATAATATTGGAAATGCCTACCTAAATCTAAGCAACGAGGATTCGGCAATCAAAAACTTTAAATTTGCTAAAGGCTACATTGAAAATGAAAATTTTGCTTCTCTATATAGCCAAATTGCCTTAGGTCTATCAAAGGCGTATGAAACAAAGAATAAATTCGATAGTGCTCTTTACTATTACAAGATTTACAACAACATCTCCGACAGTTTAATTAACAGTGAGAATATCAGGGAAACTACTCGTCTTGAGATCCAATACAAGTACGACAAAGAAATTGAAAAACAGGAGATTGAACATCGACTTGCAGTGACACTTCAGAAAAAGAGAAGCTTGGTCATTAATCTAATATCATTAGGAGTCTTTCTTATTCTATTAATCCTGTTTCTAAGCTATAGGAATGCGCTGAAAAGAAAGTCGGAGATGAAAAGAAAACAAGCTGAGCTAACTCAAAAGAATCTTCAAATTGAATTGGACTATAAAGACAAAGAATTGGTAACCAATACAATGTATCTATTAAAAAAAAGCGAATTTATTCAAAACATTGGAGAGAAACTAAAAGATTTCATAGAGAAACTCTCTCAAGATAACCAAAAATATATCTCTGAGATTATCACTGAGATATACCAAAACTCATCAGAAATTGACTGGAAGGATTTTGAAACTCGTTTTCATAAAGTGCATGTTGATTTTAATGAAAAACTGATTAGAAAATCCCCCTCACTTACTCCAAATGAGTTGAAGTTATGTGCCTTTCTTAAACTTAATTTGACGACAAAAGAAATTGCAGCGATTACTTATCAATCTATCAATAGCTTAGAAGTTGCAAGATACCGTCTCAGGAAAAAATTGGGTCTGGAAAATTATGAGAACTTAATCGAATTTCTAAATAAGGTTGATTAAGATTGACCTTACGCAGATAGTAATACAATTTGTGGTAGTCAGGGGAGTCGGTTTCTATCAATCCTTATACGGTTAATACTGTTCACAATCAACCTAAAAAAGAAGCATTTTTACTGCATTGTTTCAAATATATCATGTTGTACGGTTTTTATAAGTCGTGTTGCTAATGCTTGTACGACTTTTGTAAGCCCAGGCCTGCCTGACAAATTCATTCATTTAATTATCATTGCTCTTAGTATTCGAAAGATAATTATAAAGTAAATACTAACTACTAAAAATTCATAATTATGAAACGAAATTTTACCTTCAAAATGAAGCACCTTTTTTTGCTTTTATTGATTTTTGTTGTTGGAAAGGTCTCTTTTTCACAAGGACCTCTTGCTGGAATTTATACGATTGGCTCAACTCCCGGATATCTGACCTTCGGTGATGCAGTAGACTCGCTAAATGCAAATGGAGTTTCGGGTCCGGTTGTATTTGAAGTGGCCCCTGGAACGTATACCGAACAAGTAACTATTCCAACCATTGCCGGAGTTGATTCAATCAATACCATTACCATTACTTCGCAAAATGGTGATAGTACTTCTGTTTCCTTGCAATGGAATACAGATACTGGCGCCGACTTAATGATATTTATTCTTGACCACTGTGACTATGTTACCATAAAAAACATTACTATCAAATCCACTTCAACCGGAAATAATGGACAGATATTCAGGTTGTATGGAAGCTCGCATATCAACATCTTAAACAATGTTTTACAAGGACCTTCCCTAACATCTGATGGTACTTCGGCCATCGTTATAGCACAAGAAGGTGGAAATGGAGCTTGTTCCAATGTTACCATAGCAAATAATAAATTGCTTAATGGTAAGAATGCCATTTACTACCTTGGCTCTGCAACTGTGAACCATGAAAATGTTACCATCGAGAATAATATTGTGGATGGCTTTTATGGTAAAGCGATACAAGCCAGCCAACATGAAAACCTGACCTTCCGGAATAATTATGTTCACAATGGCAGTTCTGTAAGTGCAACGTTAAATGTTCTTGACTTTGGCTCTTGCTACGATGGGTTGTTGGTTGAGAATAATCGCCTTGTAATTGACGGGATTGCAGAAGTACAGGGGATCCGGTTAACCGGCACAATAGGTACAGCAAACAACCCAAGTTTGATAGCAAATAATTTTATATCAGTTACCGGTGCTACGGGTAGTAGCTATGGTTTTTTTGTGGAAAACTCAAGCCACATAAATATATACAACAACTCTGTAAACATGGTCGGTGGCAGTGCATTGGCGGCTGCCTGTTACGTAGATCAACCGGCCACAGCAGGATATGGAAATATCCGCCTGACCAATAATATTTTTGCCAATACGAATATTGGGTATGCAATTTATGTAACCGATAATGCCATGAGTCCTGGTATGATTACTTACTCTGACTACAACAACTACTTTTCAACTGGTGCAACTGCAGTTCAGTTTGGTGTATGGAATGCCTCGGCCCCTGCCAACCTAAACCTGATAGAACCTCATTCAAAACTGGTGAGCCCTGTATTTGCAAGTCCTACCAACTTGCATTGCTATTCACCATTTTTAATGACTTCGGGCAAGCCTTTGTCCTCAGTTCAATTTGATATTGATGGCGAAGCCCGCGACCCTCTGAACCCATCTATTGGTGCTGACGAATTCGACTTATTTATGGTCGATGCAGGTGTGTCAGGTTTTGTAGGACTTGGTGTGCTTTGCCCAGGTACAACTGATATTTTTATCACCATCAATAACTTTGGGTTAATAGACCTTACTCAGGTTACTGTTGACTGGAGTGTCAATGGTGTGGCCCAACAATCCGTTTTAGTAACCGATACCATTTCGGTGGGTGGTTCTTTAAATTTTAATATGGGTACTTATACTTTCCTTTCGGGAATGACTTACGATTTGGTGGGTTCGACTTCAATGCCAAATGGCATAGTTGACCTGAATACTCTAAACGATGGAGCTTCAAACCTCGGTATCCAAACGGCAGCTGCCGGCACTTATACGATCGGTGCTACCGGTGATTTTATAAGTATTGGAGCTGCACAGCAGTTTATCCAACTCTATGGTGTATGTGGCCCGGTTGTATTCAATATCTTGCCCGGTACATACAACGAGCAGGTTAGTTTAGTAGAAGTAACTGGCGTTGATGCAACCAATACAGTTACATGGCAATCATCCACAGGTAACAACACAGATGTGATTGTTCAATATAGTGCTTCCGGTAATAACGATAACTGGGTATGGGCCTTTGATGGTGCCGATTACAATATTGTTCAAAACATTACCATTAAATCGAATACCTCTACGAACTACGGACGCGTTGTAATTTTCCAAAATACTTCAAACCATAATATTGTTAATGGTAACATTATTGAGAGTATCAATACTACAAACTCTAATGCTGCGGCTATTCGAAGTTATAGCGATTCTAAAGATGAATTTAATATCATAAGTGGGAATACTGTAATTGGTGGCTACTATGGAATCTACTGGTACAGTAATTCCTCTAACTTAGAAGAAGGAAACCAGTTCCTGAATAATACCATTGATATGTACTACTATTATGGAATGTACAATTATTATCAATATGCTACTACAATTTCAGGAAACTATATTTACCAAGATCCAAACGGGAACAATTCCAATTATCCATTTTATGTGTCCTATTGCGATGGCCCCATTGTAGTTACCAATAATAAAATTTTCGATGATGCAGGAACGGTTTTTTATGGTTTGAGGATATATTATTGTGATGCTACCCCAACAGCCCCTGGTTTAGTAGCCAATAATTGGGTATACAACGATGGAAATACCGGTACAACCTATGGATTATATTTATACTATAGCAATTACATAAATGTGTACCATAATTCGGTAAATATAAATTCGGGAGGAACTACTTATGGAGCATATATCTATGGTTCTTCTTCATCAGGTAATTACACCTTTTTGAATAATAGTATTGTAAACAAGACAGGTGGGCGAGCACTATACGGTACAGCAAATATTATCAACAGCCTCATAAGTTCTAACAATAACCTGTATACAACCGGTGCAAGCCTGTGTTATTTTTCTTCCGATTATCCTACTATTACCGATTGGCAGGCTGTTTCGCCAGGTGATGTTTTAAATACCGATGGAAGCTATCTTTCAAGTACTGATTTACATTCCAATTCACTGGACTTGGATGGTGCCGCCATACCTGTTTCCGAAGTAACCACAGATATTGACGGAGAATCTCGCGACCCGCTTACACCTGATGTTGGGGCAGATGAATATACACTGGCCAACAACGATGCAGCCATTACCGGTTTGCCCGGGATAAATGCAAATTGTCCGGGCGTTACCGATATTGTAGCAAACGTGTCAAATTATGGTTTAGTGGCCCTGAACTCGGTAGTTATAAATTGGATGGTAAACGGGGTGTTTCAAGCACCTTTATCATATACCACAACTATACCGATTGGTGGATCTGCGGATGTGGTTATTGGAAATTACAACCTGCTGGCCGGAACCACTTACGACTTTACTGTTTGGTCTTCTCTCCCAAATAACAGCATCGATCCAAACAGCGGAAACGATAGTTTGATTGTTACAGGTGTAACAACAGCTGTTTCAGGAAATTTCACCATTGGGGCAACCGGCGATTTTACCACTTTTGGGGATGCCGTTAATTTTATAAGCACCAATGGAGTATGCGGTCCGGTTATAGTTAATGTGGAATCCGGCACATATGATGAACAAGTCACTATTCCTGAAATTCCCGGGGCATCAGCCTTTAATACTATTACTTTCCAGTCAGCAACAGGTAATTATAATGATGTTACGGTTCAATATAGTGCTTCAAGTAATGCAGACAACTGGGTATTTATGTTGGATGGTGCCGATTATGTGACCGTTCAAAATATTTACTTAGAGGCTTATGGAACGGCAAACCAGGGCTATGTAGTTGTACTCGATGGAGGCTCCGATTTTAACACCTTTAGCAATTGTTATATTAAATCAAAAAGCAATACTAATAATAAAAATGCATGTGTATATAGCTATTCAAGTTCGTGCGATAATTACAATACTTTTATTGGGAATTACTTTCAAGATGGTTATTATTCAGTATACTTATTTGCTGCTTCGAGTGCACCGGAATACGGAAATGCACTTATCAACAACACTATGCATGACTACTATAGCTATGGTGTATATACCAATTACGAATTCGAAGTTAATGTCGATGGCAACTTAGTTCATCAAAGAGTGAATGGTTATTCAACGAATTATGGTATAGATCTCCGCTATAGCGATGGACCCATACGAGCAGTTAACAATATCATTTACGATGATGCCGGCTCGACCTTTTATGGTATTCGTATATATTCTTGTGATGCTACTTCGGCTGCACCAGCTTTAGTTGCCAACAACATGATCAGTAATAATGGAAATACCGGGAACGTATATGGCCTCTATCTATATTATAGCAACTATATCAATGTATACCACAATTCAGTAGCCATCTATACGGGTAGTACTGTGTTTGCCTGCTATTTTTACGGTTCTGCCACTTCAGGCATATTTGACTTTAAAAATAATTCGATTGCTAATTTTGATGGTGGCCGTGCTTTGTATGGTAATTCAGCAGTTTTACCAGGCATTACCAGTTCGAACAACAACCTTTATACAACCGGAAACAGCCTTTGTTATTTCACCGCAGATTATCCTACATTATCCGACTGGCAAACTGTTTCACCGGGCGATGTGTTAAGTGTGGATCCTGAACACATTTCGGCCAACGACCTGCATACCTTCTCGCTTTACCTAAATGCCTCTGCTACACCTGTACCAGAAGTGACCACCGATATTGATGCCAATCCACGTAACCCGCTTACTCCTGATATTGGAGCCGATGAATTCAACCTTTTACTACCTCCCAACGATATCGCCATCGAACGATTATATTATTATGGGGAAGTACCTATTGAAGGTGGTGCTGAGGTAGTTTCTGTATTAGTTACCAATGTTGGTTCGGCAGATCAGGTAAACCTACCGGTTACTTTAACTATTACAGGGGCCAACACCTTTGCAAGCACGATTACTTTACCCTTGCTAACTTCGGGTGCGGTCGATACGGTTTACTTTGCACCATTTACACCTACCATTGTTGGTTTCGACAGTCTTGTGGTAAGTGTACCCAACGATGCCGACAATTCAAACAACCAATTGACAGGTATCCACCAGGCTACGCAAAATACCTTTGCTTATGCCGATACCAGTGGAAGCGTTGGTTATGGTGGTGCACAAACAGGTCGTATCTATCAAACCAAGTATTATTTGAACGGCCTGAAGCAAATCAATGCTATCCAGGTGTATATTACCGATGATCCTAACAATGCCGGGAACAGTGTATATGGAGTTGTTTTAGATGCAAACCACAACATCCTTGCAAACGGTGATACCATTGTTTTGGATGCCAGCCATTATAATACATGGCTCACACTGCCTATCACAAATCCGGCAGCCACTACCATGTCGAATACTGAATTTCAGGCTGGTTTTGCACAAATACCACCGGTAGCCGGGAATTATCAGCCGATCGGATATCAGGATGAAATTCCCATGCGCTGGGATGCCTACTATTATTCAGATCTGAATGGTTCAAACCTGACAGAATTTACAAACGATCGTCGTTGGATGATCAAAGCTACCACAACCGATCCTGCACCGTGGGATGCAGCTTGCGTTTCGATTCCCGAACCACTTGGTGATTGTGGATTAGGCGTGGAGCCTGTTACCATTAAAATCCATAACTTTGGATCGAACACAATTTCTGGGAACCTCACTGCTTACTATCAATTGAACAATAACACGGTTGTTTCGCAAGCTGTAACAAATACCCTATTATCGAATGATACATTACTATTTAGCTTTACCACCCCGGTCGACTTAACGGTAACTTCGGATTCTATCTTTAACTTAACGGCATGGGTTACCCTAACCGGCGACCTGAATCAGAATAATGATACAGCCTTTGCAACTGTCGAGTCGCTCTATCAGCCTTCTGCCCCCGTTGCAGTAAACACAACAGTTTTGTATGGTAGCATGGCCACAATAAGTGTAATTTCTACCGATTCCATTTCATGGTACGACGATCCACTATCCACCACTCCATTAGCATCTGGAAACAACTTGACCATCGGGCCATTGTTCGATACAGCTATTTTTTACGCCCAAGCCGGTGGCAGTGGTTCCAGTGGATTGGCCATTACAGAAATGGATATGGGTACTTATGATGTTATTGAAATCCAAAATTTAACCGGTTCTACATTAGATGCTACAGGGTGGGTTGTTGCAATCAGTGACAGCTATACCGATATAACAGCTATCAATTCGACTTATTGGAATTTAGGTGTATTTGCTGCCGACGAAGTACAAATTAGAACCGATCAGTCAGGTTCACTGGACTATTGGGGAGGTAATATGTACTGGAATCAGGGAGCACCACCAACTTTCCGGGGTTGGGCCATGATTGTTGATGGCCAGGGCGAAATAGTGGACATGATGATTTGGGGCTGGACTGCTGCTGAAATTGCTGCATGGACACCTACTATTAATGGTTTCGCGGTCAATCCTAGTTCAGCCTGGAACGGTGATGCCATGATGAACTATCCGAACCCTTTCCTAAGAAGGATAAACTACGATGACGATGTTGTGGCAGACTGGACAAACCCAACAACCGACGACCTAGGATTTCCCAATGTGGGTATGAACATTTCCACCTCTTTTGGTTCTTGTACGAGTGACATGGTTCCTGTTACTGCTTATGTGGTAAATATTCCGGCTAATGATATAGGCGTTGTTGGGGCTTACTCGCCGGTTTCTGCAACAAACCTTGGCAATGCTGAAATTGTATCTGTTGAAATTAACAACTGGGGTAGTCTGCCTGCCAACCTCTTTCAAATAACTTACGACATTACTGGTACTACTTCGAGTACAGTTACAGAATTAGTAGCTTTTACGACACCTATTGCCAGTGGTACTTCCTCTACATTCACGTTTAACACACCTACTGATCTATCTGCTTACGGGGCCTATCATTTCGATGTATATACCCAATTATTTAGTGATGGCTTTCCTGCCAATGACACACTTTCATTCACAGTGGTCAACTTGCCTCCTGTTTTCTGTTCGTCAGGAGCTACTAATAATGGAAACGAAGAAATTGTGCAGGTTGATTTAAGCAATATCAGCAATTATTCTTTCCCATCCGGTTCCTTGTATTCGAATTACAACAATTCGGTTGCACCTGGGGCATTGGTTCTTGGAAATGCACATCCTATCAGTATAACCTCCGGTTTTGCTCCTGGCAGTTCAACACAATACTCTTGCTGGGTCGAAGTGTATGTAGATTGGAATAACGATGGTGTTTACACTGAACCACAGGAAACGGCCCTCAGTTCGGCCATCACTTCTTCACAAACAGTTACCGGAATGTTGAGCGTCCCAACATCTGCTGCTCTTGGAAACCATAGTATGCGTGTGGTATTGGAACAAACTACATCTGCAACAGGAGTTGTGCCATGTGGGAGTTACACATACGGTGAAACAGAGGATTACCAGGTATTCGTACAGCCACCTTATGCTACCGATGCCGGGGCAATTGCTATTCTTTCGCCGACTGTCTATTTATTGGAAAACACATCCCATCTTGTGGAAGTGGTAGTGAATAACTATGGGACCGATACCATTTACAGTATGGATGTGGTTTACACAGTTAACGGGCTAAACCCTGTTACTACCGCTTACATTGGAGCATTACCATCCTTTGAATCGGATACTTTATCACTGGGCAATTTGATTGTACCTGGCGGGAATTTTGAACTTTGTGCCTATACTGTTTTAATAAACGACAGTAACACTTTGAATGATGCTACCTGTACAACCTTATTTGCAGATCCACAATTCGACCTGGCCATGTTGAACATCGTTGCTCCGATTGAAGGTTGTGATTTAGGTTTGGAAGATGTTACTATTACTTTTGTAAATATAGCCGATACCATATTTGGAAACATTCCTGTTTCGTATTACGAACCCGGTATGGTAAGTCCGGTTACCGAAACCTATACAGGTATATTGAATCCCGGTGATACGGCAACATATACCTTTTCAACGCAGATTGACCTGGCAGTTGCTCTCCAAACTGAATTTGCAATCTCGGCCTGGCTCAGTTATACCGGCGATCCCATTCAAACTAACGATACTGCATTTGCTACCCTACTTTCGGATGTTAGCCCTGCCGCACCTATGGCAAACGACATTACTATATGGGCAGGTACTTCAGGAACATTAAATGTTATCAATCCAGATTCTACATTAAATTATGAGTGGTTCGATGCAACTAATGTATCAATGGGAACCGAGACTTTCTTTACTACACCTGTATTGTTCGACACAACAAGCTACTTCGTTCAAGCTTCTTCCAACACTTTGGAGTCGAACGAGCTTTTCACAACAATGGCTTCAGGCAATGGATCATCAGGCGTAATGTTTGATGTTACTGCTTTCGATGAACTTACTATTGACAGTTTCTTTATAAATTGCGACAACGTCGGAATCATGGAGGTTTGGTATAAAGAGGGTGCCTATTTGGGATTCCAAAATACACAATCTGCATGGACCCTTGCCGGTAGTGCTAATGTGCAGTTTGCGGGTACTACTGCGAATTCACTTTTAACGATAGGTGGTATTACAATTCCTGCGGGCGAGACATACGGCATCTATATTACCTATGTTACCGGTTCAGGTAAAAATTACACGAATGGAAATGGGATTAATGAGATTTATCAAAATAATGACATGAAAATCGAATGTGGTCATGGTGGCTCATATTTCAACCTAACCAATACACCCAGGGTATTTAACGGAACAGTATTTTACTCAGCCGGGGCTGCCGGTTGTGGAAGCGATCTAACCCCGGTTAATGTCAATGTGCAATATGCTATCTACGACGGAGCTGTTTTAGACATTACTTCGCCTGTTTCGGCCAGTAATATGAACAATGCAGCGGTTACCATCGACATTTACAATAATGGCTTACTTGATCTCTCCAGCTTCAATGTTCAATATACATTGAATGGTGGTGCTCCGGTTACTCAATTGGTTACTGCTACAATTGTACCTGGACAGGTGTATAGCTTTACCTTTACCGACAGTGTGAACGTTTCGGTATTCGGGACTTATTCCATTTGTGCCAGTACCGAGGTTTCCGGCGATGGTTATCCTGCCAACAACGAGTACTGTACAGTCTTCTCCAACTGGGATGGAAATGGGGAATCCTGTGCTACAGCCTTCCCCTATTTGGCATTAAATGATCCACCTGTATACCAAACTACGATACACCCCTACGACCGTCAGTGGTGGAGATTTGAATTGCCGGTTGATGCCATTGATGTAGATGTAAGCCTTTGTGGTTCCCTATTCGATACCAAATTGGAAGTTCACGATCAATGTCCTGTAAATAGTTTCCTGACAAGTTCATACCTTGGCTATAACAATAATTCTTGTGGGCAACAATCGAATGTCCATTTCAATATGCTATCTGCTGGTACTTATTATGCTAAGGTATACGGATTCCAGGGTGAATATGGCGATTACGTATTGGAAATTACCGGAACTTTCGCTGACATAGCTGTTGCCAACTTCTCGGTAAGTAACATTCAATGTAATGGTGCTGCAAATGGTTCTGTAGTAGCTTCAGTGGCCCCAATCATTCCGGGCGCAACACTTCCATTGACTTATGAATGGTCGACCGGCGCTACCGGATTAGCCCTGAACGGCCTCGGACCCGGAACCTATACGCTGACGATTACCGATGGCCAGGGAATTTCACAGGTGGAATCGGTTACGATAACTGAACCACCTGCTTTGTCATTGTCACTTGCCGGATCAGATGTAACTACTTTAGGTGGTCAGGATGGAACAATAACTGCTACAATTTCAGGTGGTACATCACCTTATACGTTTGTTTGGTCGAATGGTGCATCAACTCAAAATCTTGATTCAATACATGCCGGTATTTATACCCTAATTGTTTATGACGCCAATGGCTGTTCAATAGAAGAAGTGATTACTATTAACTCACCATTGCCCCCAGGCTGGACAGTAACGCCGACAACAAATTCACATTTGATTATTGTTGACCAAAATTCATCCATTATGCTTGATGGTATGAATGCAGCTTATGGCAGTTTGCTTGGTGTATTCTACAATTCGAATGGTACTATGGTGTGCGGAGGTTGGACTTATTGGTCAGGCATGTCGACTTCTCTTACTGCTTATGGTTCAACAACAGGCCAGGACAACGGCTTCAATCCTGGTGAAACATTTACATGGAGGCTTTATGAAGCTGCACTTGGAGTAGAATATGGCGGCCCGGCTTGTTACATTGCCAGCTATCCGAACCAGGGGACCTACATTACCGGTGGTTTTAGCGGTATCAACTGCCTGAATGCACAATCGATCATCTTGCAGCCAATCGACCTGCCTTTGGGCTGGAGTATTTGGTCAACGTATGTCGACCCGGTTAACCCGAACATGGTAGCTATTTTCGATTCTATTGCCAGCAATGTAACTATCGTGAAGAGTGGGTCGGGCACAATCTATTGGCCACTGTATAACCTGAACACCATAGGAAATGCTGTGATGGGCCAGGGATACCAGATAAAAATGAGCACTGCCAAAATACTTCATGTACAAGGATTGCAGATCGATCCTGTTGTCAGCCCGATCAACATCCCGGGCGGATGGAGCATTATGGGGTATCTGCGTACCACACCAATGAATGCAGCCACCGTTATGTCACCCATTGTTTCGCAAATAATTATTGTGAAGAGCGGGGGTGGCCAGATTTATTGGCCTCTATATGGTTTGAACACCATTGGCAATATGGTGCCAGGTCATGGTTATCAGATCAAGATGCTCAGCCTGCAATCATTTACTTTCCCAGCCAACACCGCTGCACCTACAAAAAGCAATGGAATGCTTGTTCAACCCGAAAAATACAACAAAGTGAAAAACACCGGGCACAACATGAGCCTCGGGATCCTTGAAGATGCTTGGAACGCTGCCCCACAAGTAGACGACGAGATTGGGGTTTACAATGCTAAGGGCGAATTGATCGGTAGCACCGTATACCAGGATGGTTTCAATGCGATTACTATCTGGGGCGACGACAGCTTTACCGAAGATAGGACCGAAGGCATCGCAAACGGCGATGTATTTACACTGAAATTATGGAGTTTCACGAGAAACACCGAACAAGAACTGGTGGTTGAAAGTTGGCTCCAGGGGAATGACCAATATGGTAAGGATGCTATTTCGGTAATCGAGAAGTTGAAAGTTATTGGAGAGGAATTTGACGGTTTCAAACTGTATCAAAACGTTCCTAACCCATTCCGTGATGCGACCGAAATATCTTTCAACCTACCCGAGGCAAGCCACGTAAGATTGAGTGTGTACAATGCACTGGGCGAAATAATCGAAGAATTGGTTTCGGCCCGGTACGATGCCGGGAAATATAGTGTTCAATTCGAAACAGGGAATTTATCATCGGGAACTTATTTCTATAAAATAGTATGCGACAAATTTACAGATACCAAGGTAATGAACATCCAATAGAGTGTTTATTATAGTTTAGTTAGTTTAGTATATATTGAGCGAGGCTGTCCTGAAAGGCGGCCTTTCTTTGTATTTCACCCTGTTGACTTTGAAGGTATGACTAATTATATCAGGCAGTCGAAATACAGAAAAGACCGGATTGTGCCTATTTCTATTTATTATGGGTTGTGAATTTTCTTGAATTGTATACTTGTTTCTATTAGAAATTATTTATTGAGCTGCAGTGACTTCAACTTCTATTAATGCCCCAAAATGAAGAGTAGTCACCGGAACAACACAACGTACGGGTTTGTGATCTCCAAAAAAAAGAGAATAAATCTGATTCACAGTATCCCAGTTATTTATATCAGAAAGGTAAAGTCGAACCTGAATCACTTTATTTTTGTTACTCCCTGCTGCAGAAAGAATACTTTCTATATTCTTAAGTACTTGATCGGTTTGCATCTTAATGCCTACAGGCAAGGTTCTGGTCGTAGGTTCAAAAGGCAGCTGTCCGGAAATATAGAGTATTCCATTATGCTCGATACAAGTGGAATAATGTCCATTTGCTTCAGGCATTTGATTACTTTTAATTATTTTCATGATTTGTCCCAGTTTTCAAAATCTTAGAATTGTTTCAGAACCTATAAAAATAATAAAACTTTCAAAATATTAACTTTAATATCTATTTTTTTTTGATGATGTGTTCGGTCTCCAATTTAGAATTATGGTAATTATTTACATGGTATTTTCTGCAGTGCAGCCACATAGGATCCCTTGATTAACAGTAAGAGGCAATTTTCGGAAGTTATGCAATCACCTCCTATCCTATTGGTCGAATTTCAAACTTTTAAAAGCACCTCGGAAAAATGTGATTTTACCAGGTAAAACATAAAACTATCTTTCCCTTTTCTGTTCATTGTAGCTAATTTATCCACGGCTCGAATGTAATGGCAAATATGAAACTAACAATATAGCTATTGCAGATAAGGTAAGAATCATCAACAAAGATTCCTACAAGCTATTCCAAAACACACCCAATCCATCTACCCAATAAATAGAGTTCAGTTATAACATACCAGAAAGAATCCAAGTTGAGTTTACAGTACTTAACATGCTCAGTGAAATAATTGAAATATTGATTTCAGAAGAAGTGAATGCAGGAAAACACAGTCTGAAATATCAAACCAAAAACCTAAATGCTGGTATCTACTATTTCAAGCTTGAAACTCTGGAATATTCCGAAACCAAAAAGATGGTCATTGTGAAGTAAAACACTTTATAATAGAAAGACTAAACCCATTTCTCTCACCTTAAGTGGGTTTTTCTTTTTGTACCCAATGAACATCAATGCACAATGCGGCAAAGTCATCCCATTATTTCCATTTGAGCAATGATTTCCCCAACTTTGATACAATTAAGAAACAGTCTGATACGATACAGAAATGTTTTGCCACGATACGGTGACGATTAGAAAAAAAATGAAACGTTTCTGTGATGATCTGGGAAAAAGTGTTACGATTCGGCGATGATTTGGAAAAATGAGTCACGATTCCGTAATGATGGGTAAAAATATATGGGAAATCTGTTACGGATTAGTTATGATGTTCAAAAATTAACCTAAAAAATAGCAATATGAAATTAGAAAAACAATGTGTTGTGTGCGGAAATCCCTTTTTCGCAGCAAATAATAAAGGGACATACTGTTCTGGAGCGTGTAGGTCGGTGGCATGGCGAAAAAGAAATTTGAAATATGCCTGGCAAGAAGAAGACCTGACAAGATTGGAAGAACTTCAAGAAGACTATATAAGTTTACAATCTTCTCACAAATATGCTATGCAAAAATGCAAGGAGTATGAAATAAAAATTGGTCAATTGCAGGCTGAACGAAAGGTGCTGAATGAATTGAATATGCGGTTAATGCAATAAACCGAAAAATTGCCAATCTATTTCTCATCCTCATAGGGAAAGTCCTCTGGCCATAGCATTACTTTACTGTCCACCCCCAAAGGATAACCAAAACTATATACATTATAAAGTCTTGTTGCAAGTCGCTTGTGTCGCTTTGTGGAACAACTCATTAGAATGTAATAAAGCATCATCTTTATTGCGTTGTAACCAGCTTGTTCAGGTGTCTTATTCTCCCAGTCTTTAGGCATTTTTTTCGTATGATATACCCGCTTGCCTACCTGAGACATATACCAAAAAGTCATCTCGTATGCGGCTTGATTCAATGCTTCTTGTGACCAGGCCAGTTTGATTTTCCACAAATTGGGTTCCAATTCTATCATTTCTGATTGCACCGGTGGATCAGAGGGCTTTGGAAATTCCATTGACCTTCCCCATTCCGTTTCAACACTAAACCAGTTGCGACTTAGCTTCCAGATTGAAGGCATTATCATGACACGTAGTAGGTCAGATTCATCCTTCTCTGTTGTTCCACAAGGAGGAATATTAAGATTATATGAACTCCATTCTTTTTCAGCAAGTTTAACTCCTCCATAAAGTCTGGTAACATGCCTATTTATTTGAGTGATTACTTTCCTTTTTGAGACCATCATGGACTTTACTTCAAATACGCCCAGGATTTTTAGCCGGTTTTGAGATTTGCTTTCTGGGCTTTTCTCTTGTTTGACAAGTAAGGCATCAGCACCTTTCGTGAAATTCCCCCAACCCATTTCGACATCATTATCTTTTCTTAGTTTCCGACGTTCCTGAATTGCATCGCCCCAAAAGAACTGATTGCCCGATGGCAACGAACCATTTTGTTGAAGTTGTTGAACAAGTTTTATACAGGGATCTAATGCAAGCAACTCGGCCAATTCGCCTTTGAAACGATTTATCATAAAGGAGAAAATAAATTCCAAACACGATCCGCATTCAGAATCCGACAAAGTTGTTTCCTTGTTATCAATTAAGATTTCAGATTCGCTGGGATTATGCGGCCCAAATTCAATCAATCGACGAAAAAGTTTCCCTCGCGGATGGTCCTCTATATCCCGGATTGCTGCATCAAGTGATTGGTTGAAGATATCCCAAAGCCGTTTCATCTTCAATCTGATGAATAAATGGGCAACGAATGGCGGAAGACACAGAATTATGAATAGCTAATGCAAGGGGTTGATTGCCGATTATTGAAGCTATATTATCAACTATTGTTGTTCTTTTCATTTTGCGACATTTTATACTTGATCGGTATTAGAAACTTTAGAAACTCACCCGAAGCAAAAAGCAGCGTGAAGGGCAAACTGTACTTTTTGTAGACTCTATGCGTGTTTATTTTAATCAATCCTGAATTTAATCGTTGCCTATAAAAAATAATTCAAAGTTGTTTCTGTGAAAGTAAGCAAAAAACAAGCTTTTACTAAGGATAATTCACCATTTATAGAAAATAGCAACGTGGTACACCGTGCAGTAATTTCGGATGTGCAGAGCCAAATTACATGAAAACTAGTTCATAATTAATCTAAATTTTGAATTTGTAGACCGAATACTTAGTAAATAGATGATGCGTAATTTGGATATTTAGTATTTTGCTTTTAACTTTGTAGCCTCATTACTTAATAATATAATTTGAAAACAAAGCTAAGTTCTTTAGGAAACATTCAAACAGGAGTATTCGCAAAGCCCACTTCAAAGGGTGAAATTGTATATCTGCAAGCCAAACATTTTGATGAGAATGGTAAGCTTATATCCCAGCTCTTTCCAGATCTAAAGGCTGACAGTATTAAAGATCGACATTTACTGCATCCTGGAGACATTCTATTTTCAGCAAAAGGAACTAAGAATTTTGCTGCGGTATTCCAAAGTGAAAACGAAGCAGCAGTTGCTTCCACTGCTTTCTTTGTAATCCGACTTCATGAAAGTATATTTGACAAACTGATACCTGAATATTTGGCATGGTTTATCAACCATCCGACATCGCAGAAAATTTTGAAGGGCAAAGCCAGAGGTTCTTCTATGGCCTCTATTTCAAAAGTTGTACTTGGAGACCTGGAAATTGTGATTCCTGAAATTCAGAAGCAGAAGACTATTCTAAAGATTGCCGGATTAAAGGGTGAAGAGGATAAATTAGTTAAACAGATTTCAACACTTAAAGAGAAATATATTCAACAACAATTAATCAATTCAATACTATAAACAGGATGGCTAAAAAAATAACACAGCAAGACATAAACAATGCAGTCTGGAAAGCATGTGACACCTTTCGCGGGAGCATTGATCCCAGCGTGTATAAAGACTATGTGCTGACTATGCTTTTCGTGAAATACCTGAGCGATGTGCACGATGATAAATATGAAGCGCATTTGGAGAAATACAATGGCGACAAAGAGCGAGCCGAGCGTGCCATGAAACATGAACGCTTTGTGGTGCCCGAACACAGCCATTTCAATTATTTATACGAGCACCGCAACGAACTTAATATTGGGGAGTTAATTGATATTGCCCTGGAAGACCTGGTGGAAGCCAACCGTGAAAAGCTGTACAGCGAAGACGGAGCCGGGATTTTCCAGAACATTAATTTCAATAGCAGTGTATTAGGTGACACAAAAGACAAAAACACCCGCTTGAAAAACCTCCTTCTCGATTTCAATAAGGAGAGTTTGGATCTGAGGCCATCACATCTTGAGGGCACAGATATTATTGGTGGTGCATATATGTACCTGATTGAGAACTTTGCCAGCGATGCAGGAAAAAAAGCCGGTGAATTTTTTACCCCCAAAGAAGTTTCCACTGTAATTGCCAAGCTCACAAAATCAAAACCCGGCTCCCGGATATGCGATCCAACTTGTGGTTCTGCATCCCTTTTGATTAAAGCCGGAGAGGAAGTGGGTTCAGATAACTTTTCGCTTTACGGACAGGAGGCCAATGGAAGCACCTGGGCTTTAGCGGTGATGAATATGTTCTTGCACGGCTTCGACAAAGCAACCATTCGGTGGGGCGATACCATAAGAAATCCAAAACTGAAAGAAGGTGATGCCCTGATGAAGTTTGACACAGTAGTAGCCAATCCACCTTTCTCGCTCGACAAATGGGGAAAGAGTGATGATAAAGAAGAGAACAAAGCCAGCGACAGCTTCGACCCCGAAACCGACAGATACAATCGCTTTTGGAGAGGCACACCACCCAAGAGCAAAGGCGATTGGGCATTTATCAGCCACATGATTGAAACCACTTACGAAGGCAAAGGGAAGGTAGGCGTTGTAGTACCACATGGAGTTTTGTTTCGTGGTGCGAGCGAAGGGAAAATACGCCAAAAAACCATCGAAGAAAACATCCTGGAAGCAGTGATTGGCCTACCTGCCAATTTGTTTTTCGGAACGGGAATCCCGGCGGCTATTTTGGTATTTAACAAAGGCAAGGCCGAAAATACGAATGTCTTATTCATTGATTCCAGCCAGCATTACGAATCGGCCAAAAACCAAAACAAGCTGCGTGAATCCGACATCCAACATATTGTTAACACGTATCGCCAGTTTAATGAAGGCAAACTGCAAGCAGGTGTGTTGGAAGAAAAATTCAGTTATGTGGCTACCTTTGAGGAAATTCAGGAAAACGAATTCAACCTGAACATACCCCGTTATGTGGATACCTTTGAGGAAGAAGCAGAAGTAGACATTGCAGCCGTGCAACAGGAAATTGAAAAACTGGAAGATGAACTGAAAACAGTACAGGCAGAAATGGGAAAATATATAAAGGAACTGGGAGCCTGATATGACCATACAATACGCGTCCGACCTTCACCTGGAATTTCCTGAAAATAAGGTATTCCTTAAAGCAAATCCCTTACTACCCAAGGGAAACGTATTATTGTTGGCGGGCGATATTGTTCCTTTCGTTGTATTGGATAAACACAAGGATTTTTTTAGCTATGTTTCCGACAATTTTCAAACTACTTACTGGATTCCCGGCAACCATGAATATTACTATTATGACATATCTGCGAAATGTGGAACATTTAATGAAAATATCCGAAGCAATGTCCATTTAATTAATAATTTAACTGTTCATCTCAATGCCATTCGCTTCATTTTCTCTACTCTTTGGTCGAAGATTAATATTTCCAATCAGTGGCTGATAGAAAGAAGTATAAGTGATTTTCAGGTCATCAAAAATAAAGGAGATCGTTTTTCTGCCGAGCATTTTAATCAACAGCATGACGAAAACTTATACTTTGTTAAACAGGAACTACATAAGAACTACAAAGGTAAAACAGTAGTAGTTACCCACCACGTCCCCACTTTTTTAAACTATCCTGAACAATACATAGGCGATGTATTGAATGAGGCTTTTGGTGTAGAACTATTTGACCTTATTGAAACCAACGAACCCAATCTCTGGATTTATGGACATCATCATAGTAATACTCCCGATTTCTTAATTGGCAAGACACAAATGCTAACCAATCAATTGGGCTATGTACAATATAATGAGAATAAAAATTTTAACAACAATGCTACATACTGTTTATGATATATTTATATTCAATATATTATCACTATATTTGCAAGTTTTCAAAGCACAATGATAACTTGCAATGTAAATGATAATTTAAAAAAGATAACAATGAAGGGCGCAATAAATTACATACGGGAAGTTTTTGGAGACACACCGGTTTTTACCGAAATTCTAAAAGAACAGACAAATGTTTTACCTTTTTACATTACAAAAGAATATACATTTTGGGAAGGAAATTTACTGGATAGAAATATCGTTTTTGCAAAAAAGCTTACTCCTGAACATTTCACTCCCGACCAATATAAAAAGCAACAGGAATTGCTCGAACGAAACTTTGACAAGGTGGTAGTTTTTGTGTTGTCCGATCTCGAAACTTATAATAGAAATAGATTGATTCAAAAACGAATAAACTTTGTGATAGGCAACAAGCAAATTTTCATTCCCGGATTAGCATTTGACATAAAGGAATATGCACTAAAACCACAAAGGAAAGAGTATTTGCAACCCGCAGCACAATGCCTGATCCTGTTTCATTTACAAAAAGAAGAGCTAAACCAATGTAATTACAAGCAGCTCGCAGCTAAACTAAACTACCCTTATTTGACCATAAGCAGAGCAGTAGAGAATCTTAAAACATTAGGGCTTTGTAAGGTTGAGGGCAGCAAAGAGAAAACTGTTTATTTTGAGTTTGAGAAGAAAGAATTATGGGAAAAAGCATTTGAGTCTATGAGAAATCCCGTTGTGAAAAATATATTTATTGATGACGAGATTACAAATGAAATACTTTTCAAAAGCAACATAAACGCATTGGCTCATTATACAGACTTAAACGATGATAAGCAATTGCACTTTGCCATACACCAGGATTTATTCAGAAAGCTGCATAAAGAAGGAAAAATAAAAAGGTACAGCGATTACGATGGAAAATATAGCATTGAAACATGGAAGTACCCTCCTGCAATTTTGGCGAATAATGAATATGTAGACCCACTCTCTTTATATCTCACACTCAAAGAAGATAATGACGAGAGGGTGCAAATGGCTTTAGAACAAATACTTGAAAACAAAGGATGGTAAGAGGAATAGACATATTTAAAAAATACTTTGAAGCATACAGCGATAATTACATTATTATTGGCGGTACTGCTTGCGATTTGATTATCCACGAAGCAGGATTTGTGCCCCGTGCAACCAAAGACATAGACATTATTTTGGTTGTCGAAGCCCTTAGTACTGAGTTTGTAAAACAATTCTGGCAGTTTATTAAAGACGGTAATTTCGATCGCAATGAAAAAAGTGAGGATGAACGCAAATATTATCGCTTTATTCAACCCGCGAACATTGATTTTCCATTTCAAATTGAACTCTTTTCCCGCAACCCCGATTTATTGGATTTGGATGAAGCCACACACCTTACACCAATTCCCGTTGGGGATGATTTAAGTAGTCTTTCGGCCATATTGTTGAACGATGATTACTACAACTATATGCTTGAGCATAGTGTTATAGAAAATGGAATCCATCTGGCCAAAACAGAAGCCTTGATATGCTTGAAAGCGAAGGCTTACCTCGATATTGCTGGCCGGATTGCAAAAGGTGAAAATGAGGACAAGAAAAAGCTTCGCAAGCACAAAGGCGATGTCTTTCGTTTGGCCGTAATGCTTGCCGCAAACGATTGGTTTGAATTGCCCCAAAGTATTAAAACAGATTTACAGGTTTTTGTTGATGCCATTGTTGCTGATTTGCCAGGCAAAGAACTCTTTAAAGGCATGGGGCTGGGTAATATTTCAGTGGAAAACGTACTAAACCAAATCATTAAAAATTTTAAGCTGAAAGATAACTAAAAGGTTTTATAGAAATGGCAAAAGAGATAAAACACAACCAACGAACCTACAAACTCAAGGCATGATTGCAAAGAAAATATGCATGATTATCAGTCGATTAATAATTTCTTCTTTGCAATCTTCTTTGCAAAAATGGCAACTTAGCGGTATACTGTCATGCAATTGCCGTTTGCAATCTTCTTTGCAACCCCAAGTACTTTTGCAAACGACTTGCAAAGAAAATCACTTTGATTGCCAAGTATTTACAAAATTCCCGTTTGCAAACCCGTTTGCAGAAAATACAAACTTGAAAAGAGCATGAGCAAGGAGAATCGCAATATAAAACCCTTTTATAATACAACTATTCCGAGTGATTGGGAGGAAGTCCATTTGGGGAAGGTTTTTAAGTTGACTTCTGGGAAAACAAAGCCATGTATTTTGGTCTCTGAACCAAAGGGCGAAAATATTTTTCCTGTTTATGGAGGGAATGGAATTATGGGATATGCTTCTGAATACAACTCAATTGGTGATAATATTCTGATAGGAAGAGTTGGTGAATACTGTGGTATTACTCGATTTGTAAACGAGAAATGTTGGGTGACAGATAATGCACTGTACACAAAAAAATTCTTAAAGGAAATTGACACTAGATTTCTAGTCTTCAAACTCCAGAAAGAAAACTTATCAAGACTTAGAAACAAAGGGGGACAACCACTAATCAGCCAAGGTCCCATTGCAATTCATAAGGTAGTTATACCAAAAGATATCCCCGAACAACACGCCATTGCCCACGTCCTAAGTTTAATGGACACCACCATCAACAAAAACAACCAGCTCATTGCCCAAAAAGAACTCCACAAAAAATGGCTGATGCAAAATTTATTGACCGGAAAAAAACGGCTGAAAGGGTATCGTGGGGAATGGAAAAAAGTAAAACTTGGTCAACTTTTTACACAAATTAAATATGTTAATGATGGAGGTAATGGTCATTCGGTAATGACTATCTCTGCAAAATTAGGTTTGATTTCCCAACAAGATAAATTTGATCGAATAATTGCAGGGGATAGCTTGAAGAAATATACTCAACTTCGTAAAGGAGATTTTGCCTATAATAAAGGAAATTCAAAAACATACCAAATGGGTTGTGTTTATCAACTTGAAGACGAGGAAAGCGCATTAGTTCCATTTGTTTACATTTGCTTTAGTCCGACAGATCTAGTTGATCCAAAATACTACAAGCATTGGTTTCTTGCCCATGGATTGGACAGACAATTAAAGAGGATTATCACTTCTGGAGCGAGGGGAGATGGTTTGCTAAATGTTAACAAAGACGATTTTTTTAACCTAAGAACTATTTACCCACCAAAGGAAGAACAAACCGCTATTGCCCAGGTACTTCAAGCAGCCGATAAAGAAATCCAACTACTCAAAACCAAAACCGAAAAATTGCGGGAGCAAAAGAAAGGAATGATGCAGGTGTTGTTGACGGGGAAAAAGAGATTAAAAATAGTATGAGACTAAATTCAAAAGACATACTTTTTGGGCAACCTGTTTTAAAAATCAGGGAAGTGATCCGTAGTGCAATGCAAGAAAAATTGTGGGGTACAAATGAAAACGAAATTTGTAAAAAAATTTCAGTAATACTAAAAACGAACCCCGAACAGGCTAAAAAAGTAGTCGAGCAGTTAATTGATGGGAGTTATCTGAAACTTATGAGACATAGCTCCAGAGGGGAAACTCAATTCGAGTTAACTGTAGGCAGTAAAGGCAGCCAATTTGGACTGGCATCGGCAGCATCGGTTATAACCAGACAAAAGGCAAATCAACTTCTGTCTGATTTAATTGAACGAGCAAAAGTAATAAATGCAAGAGATGACTTGGTTTATTATGTGGACTGTCTGAGGGTCTTTGGAAGCTTTTTATCAGACAAAGATACTTTGGGTGATCTGGATATAGGATACAAACTTATCTCAAAATATAAAGGTAGAGAATTTACCTTATATAATCAGGCAAGAATTAAGATAGCAGAAAACACAGGTAGGCATTTCAATAATTTTGTTGAAAAATTAGCATGGCCTCGCGATGAAATTGTCAAAGCACTTAAAGCAAAAAAAAGAGGTCTAAGTCTCCATGATATTGAAATTGATGATGTTTTCAGCAAAACAGTAAGCAAAATTGTATTTCAAAGAGATGAGAAAAATTAATAATTATGACGATAGAAGAACTAAAATACCTAAAAGAAAGCGAAGACAAGGTTGAGTTTAAAAAGGCACAGCATAACTACCCTTTTGCTGGTGGTTCTCATACATCACAGGAAGAAAGACGTAAATGTTTTCTGGGTTATATTGTTGCATTTGCCAATGAGGGATGAGGGATGTTGGTTTTAGGCATGACAGATAGTATGCCACATGATGTAGTTGGTAGCGATTTTGGCCAAGGTAAACTGGGAGAATTGGAAGACGAGACATATACCCGTTTGGGCATCCGTGTCCAGATGGAAGAATTATTTGAAAATAGCAAAAGGGTTTTAGTTGTTCATATTCAGGGGCGTCCTGTTGGCAAAATGCTAAAATTTGAAGGCGTTCCCTTAATGAGAGTTGGTGAAAGTCTTCGAAATATGAGTGATGAAGAGATGTTTGCCATTTTATCTGAACAAGAACCGGACTTTTCATCCAAAATATGCCCAGACCTTAATCTCACTGATTTAGATGAAAATGCCATAGCTAAATTGAAGGAGGCCTATTCAAAAAAGCAAGAGAACCCTCAATTTCTAACATTAAAAAATGAGCAAGCACTTTCAGATTTAGGCTTAATTACTACTTCTGGAATAACTTACGCTGCCTTAGTATTAATTGGCAAAAGAGCGTCTATTGAGAAGTTTCTTCCCCAATCAGCCGTACACCTGGAATATCGAAACACACCTACTCAAATAAATTTTGACAATCGTCATATATTTTCCGAGCCCTATTATCTGGCTATTGAAAGTCTTTGGGAGTTTATTAACCAACGAAACGGAAAAATTCCGGTTCAACAAGGACCTTATATTTTCGATATTCCGTTTTTTAATAAAGAAGTAATCAGAGAGGCTATTAACAACGCCATTGCTCATAGAGATTACCGAAAAGCAAGTGAAGTTGTGATTAAACAATTTCCCAATGCAATGCATATTGTAAATCCAGGCGGCTTCCCACTAGGTGTGACACTTGATAATCTTTTAACTGTGAACAGCACGCCCCGAAATCGTTTACTTGCTGATGTAATGGCTAAAACAGGTGTTGTTGAGCGATCGGGACAAGGAATTGATAAAATATTTTATCAAACTATTTCAGAGTCTAAACCAGCACCGGATTATACTAAGTCAGATAATTTTCAGGTAGAATTACGACTTTCTGCCATTGTTCAAGATAAAGCCTTTGCTTTATTTATACATCAAATTCAGCAAGAAAGAAAGCATCATGAAAAAATCAGTGTTCAGGAAGTTCTCACTCTTAATGGAGTTCGTCAGGGCATAAAAAAGACGAAACTTGATTCCGCCATTCTTTACAAATTGGAACAGGAGGGACTGATAGAAAAGCATGGAAAAACCAAAGGGACATATTACGTTTTATCCAGGGCCTATTATGAATTTATCGATGAAAAAGGTAAATATAGTAAAGCCACCGACTGGGACGAAAGACAAATGTTCTACATTATCTTACAGCATCTACAGAAATTTGAACAAGCAAAGATGAACGATTTCGTAGATCTATTTGATGGTAGATTAACTAGAAAGCAAGTTCGTTATATGGTCGACAAGCTCGTTGAAAAAAATGATTTAAAAAGAGAAGGGGAAGCAAAAGCAACTATTTACTCAATAGGGGAAAACTTCTTACAAACCATGCAGATTTTATCGAAAGCCATTGGTATAGGCATAAAGCACATGAAGGATACGGGTGAAATAACCTAATACTAATTGGCCAGAAATTGGCCAGAAATTGGCCAGAAATGTTGAGTTATTAACAGCATTGTTAATAATTATCAACAAGTTGGAGGAAATAGAAATGGCCAAAACAACACGAATAATTAAAGAATGCACTGTAATAGAAAATAAAAAAGATTTAAGAGAGGAATCCCAAATGACACATTATTAAATTATTGTTTATCAATAGTTTTAAGTAAGAACCTTCTAATATAATGTAGGAGTGAATAAGAAAGAATTAGAAGAATTATTAGAAGGAATATTAGAAGATGTACTGTGTATTTGAAAAATAGTGCAAAATATAGAATCATCTAAAAGCTAAAACATAATGGATACACCATCATTCAAAGAAGACCATATTAGCCAGATACCAGCTTTGCAAATGCTGCAAAAGTTGGGCTATACCTATCTCAGTCCGGCTGAGGCTGAAAAACTTCGTGGGGGCAAAACAAGCAATGTTTTACTGGATGATATTTTGCGGAATCAATTAAAAGAAATCAATTCGGAAAAAAGGATCAGCTCCACAAAAACCACATACATAAGCAATGCTAATATTGAAAACGGTATCCGTGCCCTGAAAGAGCTACCCATGAACGAGGGCTACATTGCTGCTTGCGAAACGGCCTACAACCTGATTACCTTAGGCAAAGCACTGGAGCAAAATGTGGATGGTGACCAAAAAAGTTTTACCCTGCAATATGTTGACTGGAAAAACCTGGAGAACAATGTTTTTCATGTGAGCGAAGAATACAGTGTAATGCGAAGCACCAGCAAGGAGCATTATCGTCCCGATTTGGTATTGTTCGTAAATGGTATTCCCTTTTGCATTATTGAGTGCAAACGTCCTGACATGAAAGAACCATTGAAACAGGCCATCAGTCAGCATTTGCGCAACCAGCAGGAAGATGGCATCCGTAGTCTGTATGTATATTCGCAACTTACACTTAGCATTGCTACACAGGAAGCAGCTTTCGCCACCAATGCCACCCCCGAAAAATTTTGGTCGAGCTGGCATGAAAAATTCAATTCAGCCACAGGGGAAGACATCTACAGAAACAATCTACAGGAATTAAAAAACAAGGCTTTACCTACAGATCAGAAAGACAAACTATTCGCCGACCGGTTTCGGTATGTAAGGCAGTACTTTGATGCTTTGGAAGAGGAGAATATCCATCCTACTGTTCAGGATGAATACTTATATAGTTTGTGCCGACCGGAAAGGTTGATGGATATTGTTTTCAACTTCATCCTGTTCGACAATGGCGAAAAAAAGATTGCCCGCTATCAGCAGTTTTTTGCCATTAAAAAATCCATGCAGCGCATTCTTCAGCATGAAGCAGGAAGACGAAAAGGTGGTGTTGTCTGGCATACCCAGGGTAGTGGAAAATCTTTAACCATGGTTATGTTGGCCCAAGCCATAGCATTGGAGAAATCGATTCGCAACCCCAAAATAGTCCTGGTCACCGATCGGGCAGATTTGGATAATCAGATCACAGGTACATTTCGCAAGTGCGGTATGTTTGTTGAGAATGCCTCCACAGGACAGAGATTGGTTGAATTGCTACAAAGCAAAAGCGATGCTGTTGTTACCACCATAATTAACAAGTTTGTGGCTGCCATGAAAAAAATTAGCAAGCCTCTGGAGAGCCACGACATATTTGTATTAGTGGATGAAGGACACCGCACACAGCATGGAACGTTCAATATTGAAATGCAAAAGACACTTCCCAACGCCTGTTTCATTGCCATGACAGGAACGCCGCTTTTCAAAAAAGACAAAAGCACGGCAGCCAAATTCGGAGGTATCATTGATGCTTACACCGTTGATCAGGCAGTCAAAGACAAAGCCGTTGTACCCTTGTTGTATGAAGGAAGATTGGCCATTCAGGAAGTAAATGCCAATCCCATTGATACATTTTTCAGCATGGTGACCGAGCCATTGACTGACTATCAAAAGGCAGATTTTAAAAAGAAATTCAGTAGGGCTGACCAGTTGAATGGAGCCGAACAAAAAATCTATGCGATTGCATGGAACATTAGTATGCACTTTCGCGACAATTGGCAAGGCACTCCATTCAAAGCACAATTGGTGTGCGATAAAAAAGTGAATGCCATCCGATACAAGGAGTTTTTGGATGAGATTGGAATAGTTACCAGTGAAGTACTGATCTCCTCAATCGACGAGCGAGAGGGTGAGGATAGTGCGTATGAAAAATCGTCGGAAAGAGAAAATCGCTTTTGGAAAAAGATGATCGATGAACACGGCAATTCTAAAAAGTATGAGAAGAACCTTATCAGCCGATTTAAAAACCAGAGAGACCCGGAAATCATCATTGTGGTGGACAAACTCCTTACCGGTTTTGACGAGCCAAAGAACACTATTTTATACCTCACCAGAAATTTGCAAAGCCATAAGCTGTTACAGGCCATTGCGAGGGTAAACCGTATTTATCCAGACAAGGAATTTGGTTACATTGTCGACTATTATGGTGTGATAGAAAACCTGGACGATGCCTTGGAATTGTATTCTTCGTTCGAAGATTTCGATGCAGATGATTTAGAAGGCACTTTGGTCAACATAAACGAAGAAATTAAAAAGCTGCCACAGAAACATTCGGAGTTGTGGGACATCTTTAAAACCATTGCAAACAAACGGGATGCAGAGGCTTATCAGCTCTTATTAAAAGATGAAGCTATCCGGGTTTTGTTTTATGATAAGCTGGCAGCTTATGCAAAAGCATTGAAGCTGGCTCTGTCGGCTATTCAGTTTCACAAAGAAGAGGATGAAAAAACTATCGACCGCTACAAAGAGGATTTGACCATGTTCCTGAAACTTCGGAAAGCTGTAGTAGAAAGGTACTCGGATGATATTGATTACAAAAAATACGAAGGCCAGATTCAGAAATTGATTGACACGCATATTACAACGGAAAAGGTTGAGATCATTACCGAGCTGGTCAATATTTTTGATCAGGAAAAATTCCAGGAGGAGGTTGAGAATACGATAGGAAAGGCGGCCAAAGCTGACAAGATTGCAAGCCGTACCTCAAAACACATTTCTGAAAAAATGGAAGAGGATCCAGCCTTCTACAAAAAGTTCTCACAAATGTTGAGAGAAACGATTGCCGACTACGAAGCACATAGAATTGGCGAAGCACATTATCTGAATAAGGTTCAGGAAATAATGAACAATGTGTTAGCACATACTGACTCAGATATACCGGAAGCACTGATAAATAAAGATGTGGCGAAAGCTTTTTATGGTTTGACAGTAGAATCATTAAACGAAAAATTGCAGGATGATATTGTCAAAAAGGAGGTATCAACACAGACAGCCTTGCAAATTGATGAAATGATTCAAAGTGCCGTTTTAGATAATGGTCAACCAATTATTGACTGGCAATACAAAACGAACATCACTGGTAAACTGCAAATTGATATTGGCGATTATTTAATTGATGAAGTCCGGGACAAATACCACATCAATCTTTCATTTGGTGAAATGGATGAAATAGCCAACAAGTGTATTGAAGTTGCTAAAATCCGCTACAAGTAATGACCCAAGTAATTCAGTTTGGCTCGAAACAGATTAATTTCAAGGTGACCTTTACCGATAGGAAAACACTCGGTATTACTGTTTCACCTGACTTAGCCGTGTTGGTTAAAGCACCCCAAGACACGCCCCTCGAAAAAATAAAAGAGAAACTCAGAAAAAGAGCTCCCTGGATAATCCGGCAACAAAGCTTCTTTCTTTCTTTTCATCCAAAGACCCCGGCTCGAAAATACCTGAGTGGCGAAACTCATTTATACATGGGTAGACAATATCGTCTTAAAATTGTCGAAAGTGAAATTGATTCGGTAAAACTAAAAGGACGGTTTTTAGAGGTATCCACTCACGACAAATCCAGAGTAAAGAATTTGGTGAACGACTGGTATCTACTGAATGCAAAGAAGAAGTTTCACATGCTTGCCTTACCTCTAATTGAAAAGTTTAAAAAACACAAAGTGGAGCCAGGTTCTATTATATTAAGGGATATGCCAACCCGTTGGGGCAGCTGCACACCCAGAGGTAAGATCATCTTAAATCCTGAATTAATTAAGGCTCCAAAGGGCTGTATTGAGTATGTGATCATTCACGAACTTTGCCATTTAATACATCACGACCACACCCAAAAGTTTCTTGATCTGCAAACGAAAGAAATGCCCGACTGGGAAAAATGGAAAATGAAGTTGGAGCGACTTTTAGCGTAAAATAGTCTCCAACGTTTTCTCATTCCTGCAAAATTCCATTTTAGAAAGGAGTCGAATAGGATAGGTAGTAAAAATCGGATAATGGGATTGCAGATGTAATGATATTGTCTTTTAGCATTGACTCAAATGCAGCATCTTCCAAATGTTTCAATATTTGTAACTTTGAGAGGCAGTTTTGCTCTCCGATCACTTTTTTTGCTTTCGCTTGTAAGTCCTCCTGAAAAAAAAAATGTTTTTTTTCAGCTACACTTTTTTCACTTTTTTCACAGATTTGAATTTGTGGTAGGTCTTGTTGAAAGCTGCGCCAATCGTATTTGATCAGGTAGTCAGCTAAGTCGAGACCATTTTTATGTTCAATATCTGGAGCTCTGGTTTCAAGGAAGTCAGAAGTCTTCAAATGGAAATTCGGGAACTCTGACTCAATAATGCTTGCCTTTTTCTCCCAATCGTTGTATGCACCCAAATCGGGAAACAAAACCACTATACGATTTTTTAGTGGCCAACATTTCTTTGCATTAAGCGATGATTTGTTGTACACAGCCAACCAAAGGAAATTCTTTGGATTATCAGGTAAGCCAAAATAAAGTGTCGCTACTATTGCTGTCTTGGGTGCTTCGACAAGAGCAATTGGATTCGTAGGATACTTTTGTAGGAGATGTTCCCCGAAAAGGCATGTGAATTTTTTCTCGTTTTGCAGATACTGAGATAACCAATCAGGCAGGGCAGTACCTTTCCGCTTGTGGTGCTTCTCAATTATCGAATGAATAGCATCTGTGGCTAAAGTGTGGTTGGCGTGGTCGAATAGCTTTACTTGAATGGCGTGGACATTTGAATTTTCATCAATAAAAGGAAAAGTAACAGCACCCTTCCGGTAGCCATTTTTTACACTACCAACACGGTAGAGTGCCATTACTTTTTCAATGTCGCTTAATAAAAATGGATAGGGTATTCTTTCCAAGAGGTTCTTTACAAATGATGATTCTTGCCAATCAATACAAGTTTGATCCAGAATGTTGCCTGGAATATATGATCTATTAGACATTACGGTTTTCCTTCTATTAATCGATGGTTGCGCTGTAATAATAGGAAAACCTTGCTTTGACACTCCCTTAGGAATTTTGAAATAGCCACAACTGTCTTCCCTATCACACCGCCCATACTCCGAAAGCATGTAATGGCCTGTTTGCTTGTCAATAAATCTGACGAACTTTCTTTTTCCGCAGGAGGGGCAAATGTGTTTTCTACTTCCCGGTTCTAATTGGTATTGAAAATCATTCATCGTGAAAAAGGTGTAAAAAGTGAATTTGAAAACAATTATATTTTTTTTCTGACGAATACTACATTTCCCTCGCTTTTCCTTTTGATGTCGATCCCAATACCTTCAAGTCGTTTTCTAAAACTTTTCTTACTCGTCCTTGAGTAACCATCCTCTGAACAAAACATACTGTACTCTCTATACAAATCTTTAAGTAGGAAATACATGTCTATATCTTTTTGATAGCCATGTTCATCCAGAAACATTTTCACACTGTCCGACTGAGTTTTAAATTCAGATACTTCTCTTTCAGATGCTGTACAAGTTGAAAAATCATTCTGTGCCAACAATCGTTTCATTCCAGCAAGAATCCAATTGTAGACACCCGATAATTCATTTTTAATAATCTTTTCAGCTAAGTACTTATCTTGTTCTTCATCAGGAATAGTGACGTTAAAAGGCACGATCAGAAATCTTCTAAAATAGGCATGAGTGTGTTCCACATTAGTAGGTAATTCGTTTGTATTGAACAGCAACTTGGCATATTTTTCCATTATGAAAGGCTCACGATGGGGCAGCCTTGCTTCTACTGGCTCGCCCGATACCAATTGTTTAAAAAGGGAGGTTTCCAGTTTTCCATTTATCTCACTGGCATAATTGATTAGCTTATCGGCTAACTTCGCCCTATGGTATCCCTTTTCATCGGTTAAACTTTGAAGGGAATAGGAGCTCAAGTTTTCCTTTCCGAATATGGCATTGATAATATCGAACAAAACGCTTTTCCCGTTTGCACCTGTCCCATAAATTAGCATTACCTTTTCGAGCTTTAATACCTTTTGTGAAATGAAAATGTAGCCCAGGTATTCCGATACTACGTTTTGCAATTCAGTATCGGGCAGCACTCTGTTTAAGTAGTTCATAAATATTGGAGCACTTGCATTGGGATCATATTCGAAAGGAAGTTGATAGGTTAAGAAGTCGCTTCTGTCGAATGGCTTTAACTTAATCTGCCCACTCACAACTTCAAAAGTTCCATTTTCCAGGTTGATCTTTACCGAATCGGATTCTTGCATGGAAGGCAGTACAGCTGTGGTCATAAACTGTTTATAGAGTTCATCCCTGAACTTATAGTGCCTTGACTTAAACGATTCAACTCCAAACTTTTCAGAAGCTGCACCCAGGAACGATTTTAGATCATCCGTGTCAATTTTCTTCCAATAGGCTCCATTGTACAAGTATATAAAATCGTGCTTTCGGCATATTCCCCAATCGTACTTTTTAGCAAGGCAAAGAATTTCCTCGATAGTAATAATTAGGAAGTGGCTTTGTTTTGGCTTTTCATCGTCTGCAAGTCCCGCCCTGTCACGAAAATCAATGGTTTCAATTTTACTGAGAAGTTCAGATAAAATATGGTCATGGGATGTCGTAGGTGTAGATGTAGTAAGCTCAGAAATATGCTTCATTAATTCAGATGGAAAACTTGAATCATTGGCAAACTGGTGCAAGGTCTTAGCCTTGCTACCAGTATTCTTGTTACCATTAGATGAAGTTGTTTTGTTGCCCTTATCTCCTGCTTCCATAGCACCTTGCTTTATTCGCATTTTTGGTCTTAATGGGCGTGTAGTTCATTTCTAAAATAGAAGAAATATCCTCATACTTATAGTACATCTTTCCATCGATAGAACTAAATGGAATCCTCTTTTGGTCTCGATAATTTTGCAGGGTGCGCTTGCTAATATGCAGCATTTCACAAACTTCCTGGCTGTCGATCCACTCCTTCCTTAATTGGGTACTTGGATTCAATACTTTCTTTTCAATCTGGTCAAGCCGGGTCAAGATTTTGGTGAAGGCTTCCTGGGTACTTGGTAATTTGTTTTCTGTCATTCATTTGCTTTTTTACGTTTCACTTTGGTTACGTCCCTTTTCGATTAAGCCAGGTATAAGGGTAAAACTTGGACATAATCTTCCGTACAAAGGAAAAAGTAAAATTGTGTATAATGCAGTATAATAGCGAATTGGGAGGTGTTTGAAAGCTCCCAATTAAGTCACTTTATAATGGAAAGGAATTCTAGTGCCTGAATATGAAAAGTTTAGAAGTGAATGCGAATTGGTAAAGTTGCAAGTCACTCAATTTAGGCCTTGAAAGCTCCCAAATTTTGGTAGCATAGAACATGCTTATTAATTATTGGTTTTAATTTTTTCTTTGAATAGCTCTTGATCTTCTTCAATCATCAACAATACATAGGATAGTAATTCGTGAAGGCCTGATAGATTAACACCGGATTCGTTTTTCTTTCTATTGTTCTTCAAGCCATCCTTTTTCATGCTGTTTATTGAATCAGCATCCACATTTTTTCTGAAAAAATCATCTGAATGGCCCGTAAGATAATATCTTAAAGTGCTAATATCCTTCGCTTTCTTGTATGGAAAGAAAACTCCCGCTTTTTGAAAATAGTCAAAAAGTAATACAGCTTGGTGTCTATCAATTGCACATTTAAAATTGGCGTCTGGGTCGGTTAATTTAAAGTTTTCCCCTATTATAATCCATGGATTACTCCCATCGTATTTCTTTTTCTTAGCCCAACTTTCATTTGAATGTATATTGACATCACTAACCAAATCCTTAATTGAAGCAATTATATTTTCAATAAGTTTTTTTTGTAGGTCGAAAATCTCCCTAAATACCTTTATTTCAGAAAAGGTATGATATCGGTGGTATAGTAATTCTTTGCTGGCATCATTTTTAAATAATTCAAAACTCAAATTTTCTCGTCCACCAGAGCCGGCTATTTCATGACGATAAGTATAAAAATTTTGAATGTCTTCAAAAGACCTTTGTTGTTTTTTCAAAAACAATAGAGCTTCTTCTTTAAATTCAAATCCCCATGCAATATCCTTTAGCCATTCTAAATATTCATTTTTGCTCTTATGCAAGATTTCGAGATGCACATCAAAACTGGTTATATTATTTATTGAAGCAATCGTCTTACCCGATCTCCAATTAGGATCTGATGGATTCTCAGAATCGTACATTCTAATATCTAAGGTTGATAATATTCTTTGAAAATTATGAATTTGTTCCTCAGTCATACTTATTGATCGGTTTATTATTTTAGTTTTGCAAAAGTAGAATATGATAGCAAATTTGTGAATTTTGTTTGTATTAATTCGAGACCACAGCGAGACTTAATTGTAATGTCATAAATTAACGCAACTTAAACAGAGGTAATTACAGGTGGGGTTCGATTCTTGGTGGGATCACTCAAAGTAAATATAGCCGCCCGCAAATCAAATAATTGCAAGCGGCTTTTTGTTTTCTTGTAAAAGTATGTTTGGGATCAACAAGATGATATCGGGTGGCCAAACCGGCGCAGACCTTGCCGGGCTTGACTTTGCACTACGGAACAATATTTCGTTGGGGGGTTGGTGCCCAAAGGGCCGGCTGAATGAGTCGGGGACAATTGCCCGGATGTATCCGCTCATCGAAACCAGCAGTACGCAATATTCGGTGCGAACCGAAAAAAATGTGATGGATTCGGATGCTACTTTAATCTTTACCGGCAAGCAATCCATCGACCCCGGAACCAAACTGTGCATAGACCTTTGCCAACATCATCAAAAGGAACACTTCATATTCGACCTTTTCGATAATGCGGAAAACCAGTTAGATTCTGCCAGGGCATGGTTGCTGACGGGGAATTTTCGCACATTAAATATTGCAGGAAACCGGGAAAGCACCTTCCCCGGAATCTACTTTAAGACATTGATGGTACTGGCGAATATTTTTAATGCAAACGTTGAGACGGTAGGGGAAGCCGGGCAAACTAATTGACAATGTGGAAAAATATCCCAATTTGAATTTTCCAATCAGTATCATAATTCAATTAAACAACACTGCCTAACGCAATGCTGCGTAATTGAGTTGGATTCACAAAACACCCTCTTCCGAAACCTATTCAACCATTTCCAATTCATAATGCTATAAAATATTCTTCATACCCATTCGTCTCCCAACTTAAATGATTTAACTTTGGGATTATTAATGACCGTACAACAGCAACATATCATCGAAGGGGCCATCCAAAAGGAGCGACAATCCTTATTGAACTTTATAAACAGTCGCATTCCCCGGTCGGTCGATGGTGAGGATATCCTTCATGATGTGTGGATGCAATTGTTGGTTTCCATCGATAGCATCCATTCTATCGAGCGGGTCCAATCGTGGCTTTACACCGTAGCCCGGAACAAAATCACGGATATGTACCGGAAGATGAAACCCGTGTTATTGGAGGATCAAAGAAACATAAACCCCTATTCGGAGGGGGACAAAAGCCTGATGCTGGAAGATATTTTGCCAGCCTTTGGCAATACACCCGAAGATGAATATTTCCGTTCGCTGATAAGCGAAAAGCTGGATATAGCCCTGAACGAGTTGCCAAGCGAGCAACACGATGTGTTTGTGATGCACGAGTTCGACGACATGAGTTTTAAAGAAATTGCGGCCGCAACCGGTATTGGTGTCAACACCCTCATTTCGCGAAAACGCTACGCCATACTCTACCTCAGGGAACAATTAACAGAAATGTATAACGAATTAAACACCTAAAATCATGAGAAACACAAAATCAATATTTTTTATCCGCATGGCCTTTTTTGGCCTTTTAGCCATTGCCGCTTTTAGTTTTGTTACCCTGCTGCTTTGGAATTGGCTGATCCCCGTTTTATTTAGTGGTCCCGTCATCACTTTCTGGCAAGCCCTTGGATTGCTTGTTTTGTCGAAAATCCTTTTTTCGGGTTTCCACAAACACGGCCCTGGCGAGTCGCATCATTCAACAATGCGCGATCACTTTATGTCGAAGTTTCATAAACTAAGCCCTGAAGAAAAGGAAAAGATGAAAAGCCGGTTTGAGGAGAAATGGTGTCGACCTAAGAAGGATGAAGGAGGAGATGATTAAAATTGCTTTCAGGTGAGGAATCTCCTTAAATTACCTTGCCCATCATTAAATCCTAAGCTCCGTTTAGGTTGCCCTCTCTTAATAATCCTCCTCCAAACACTCACAATCAACAAGCAAACATCTTGTAATTGTGTCCTTTTCATCCCCATTTTGTACAGAAACGCACTTTTTCAAAAAAAAGAATGTCCAAATCGCAAACGTTTGAAATAAGTAAAATGTGACGAATATCATCATTCAACTTACTTATATTTACATATTTACGAATAATATTTAATATTTGTAAAAGTATTTTTCTTACCTTTGATGCTTTCTTACATTTAATGATTTGATAAGGATGAATTAATTGCATATTAACTGATTATTTAAAGATAAGCAAACTCTTGTGATTATGGCAAAAAATCTACGTTTATTATTATTTCTTGGGCTATTTACCTTTGTTGCCGTTTCTGCATCAGCACAAACAGGTACAATAAAAGGCAAGATTACCGACAAGAACACAGGTGAGCCACTGATTGGGGCATCGGTGATTGTTCAGGGGACAACCATTGGGGCATCGACCAACCTCGACGGCGGATACGAACTGCCCGGCATCAGCACCGGCTCTATTACTTTGGAAGCTTCATTCATTGGATTCCAGAAAGAGCTTAAACCCATTACAGTTACGACCGATGGCGCAACCGTAAACTTCGAACTCACCGAAGATTCCGAGATGATCGAAGAGCTGGTTGTGATTGGTTACGGCACTCAGAAGAAAACTGATAAAACGGGTGCAGTTGCAAATGTAAAGGCCGAAGAGTTAAATGGGGGTGTACTTACCGACCCGATGCAAGCTTTGCAAGGAAAGTCTGCCGGTGTTACCATTACCAAACCTGGCGGTGATCCCAATGGCGGTTTTGCTGTTAAGATACGGGGCCAGTCGGGATTTTTCTCAGGCACCAACCCGCTTTATGTTGTGGATGGGGTACCCGGAGTTGACCCAACAACTATTTCGCCCGAAGATATTGCCTCCTACAACATTTTAAAAGATGCCGGATCGACAGCCATTTATGGAGCACGGGGAGCGAATGGGGTAATCCTGATTGAAACAAAAAGCGGAAAATACAATTCTGAAAATAAAATCGAATTGAATCTGTACAATTCGTTTGATTATGTGGCCAACCGGTTGGATATGCTTTCTGCCGATGACCTGCGGAAATATGTGGCCGATAACAACTTAAATTTTCTGGATGGTGGCGCCAATACCGATTGGCAGGATGCCATTTATCGTAGGGGAATGTCGCAATCGTATAATTTGGCAGCTTCGGGAGGAGACGATAACTCTACATACAGGGCATCTCTTACTCATTCAAAACATCAAGGTGTAATTCTCAATTCCGACAAAGAAAGAACTATTGCCAGGATCAACCTTCAACAAAAAGGGATAAACGACAGGCTGACTTTGAGTACCACATTATCGGGGACAATCGAAAAAAACAATTATGTGAAGTATGATGGGAATGGTCCACAGGATGTTTTATATCAGGCATTTTCGAGAAACCCAACCGATCCTGTCTACACCGAAGACGGGAAGGACTATTATGAAATAGAGAGGGATTTCCAGTACAACAACCCGGTATCGTTGGCCGAAGAGGTGCAGAACGATCGGGCAGCCAAGCGATTGTTGGCCAACATGAAAGCCGATTTTGAAGTCACTAAATCGTTAACAGCCTCGCTTAATCTTGGTTATACAAGGAATGATGATGAGTCGTTCTATTTCGAGCCCACAACCATCCTTTCGTCGAAGCACGAAGGATATGGAAAAAGAGAGTACAACAATTTCGAATCAAAGGTACTTGAGGCCTTGTTGCGGTACGACAAAACGTTCAATGAAAAACACAATATTAATCTAATCGGAGGATATTCCTTCCAGGAAGATGGCAAAGACGGATTGAAAGCACAAGGTAAATCGCCTTACTCAAATTTCTTGCAATCCGACAACCTGGGATCATTGTTGAATGTCAACCCACAGGATATATCATCTTATAAAGAATCGAACCGATTAATTTCGTTCTTCGGACGAGCAGTGTATAATTACGACACCAAATATTATCTGACGGCCACACTTCGCCGCGATGGTTCCTCCCGCTTCGGGAATAATCACAAATGGGGTTGGTTTCCTTCAGCCAGTGTAGGCTGGAACATTAGCAGGGAAGCTTTCCTTGAAGATGTCGATTTTATCGAGACCCTTAAATTGCGTGTAAGCTATGGTCTGTCAGGAAATCAGGAAATTGATAATTATCGTTCCCAAATTTACGCAACACCCTATTCAACAGGGATTGACCCCGAAACTGGACAGGATGCTATCCTTTTTGATGTCCGGCACAATGCCAACCCTAATTTAAAGTGGGAAGAAAACAGCGAGCTTAACATCGGGATTGATTTTGGAATCCTAAACAATCGGATTTCCGGTTCGCTCGAAGTATACGACAAACGCACCTACGATTTAGTAGCTCCTTTTGCCGTGGATGTTCCCCCTAATATTTTCCCAACAACATGGGCAAATGCCGGTGAAATAAGCAACAAAGGAGTTGAGCTTAATTTGCAGTTGATTGTGATGGATAAAAAAAGATTTGACTGGAAGTCTACAATTGCTTTCTCGAAAAATATCCAGAAAATTGAATCCCTTAAAAGCACGGATGGCACTTTTGAATGGAGCGATGCTGATCGTAAACGCGGATGGTTACAAGGCAGGGGCTTAGTAGGAAATGAGAACTGGACTACATTGTTACAAGAAAACGAAGGGGTTGGTACTTTCTATATGCCCGAATTTGCAGGAATCTCCGACGATGGTGTATTTTTGTTTCACACTGCTGCTGGAGGGGTAACCCGCAATTTAGACGATGCCGAGCGCAGAGTTGTTGGTAGTGCCGAGCCAGATTTTGAATTAGGTTGGTCAAACTATTTTACTTTCTTTAACTTCGACATTAACCTGTCGATGAGGGCTGTAATTGGAGGGATGATCATGAACAATACCCGGATGATATTTTCGAACCCCAAAGTGCTACCTACTTACAATGCACTATCCGAAGTTATGGATGAAATTGACAAAGGGCTTAACACGCAACCCACGATAAGCAGTTATTACCTCGAAGATGCTTCGTATCTAAAAATCGACAATTTATCGATTGGCTACACATTCGACGTGGATAAACTAAACTGGTTATCGAAATTCAGGATCTATGTTGTGTCAAATAACTTGTACACATTTACTAAGTATTCGGGGCTTGATCCTGAAATTAGTTATGATGGTTTGGACTTTGGTGTAGATAAATTCAATGTCTATCCAAAAACCAGAACATTTGCATTTGGTATCAATGCTACATTTTAAAAATTTATTGTCATGAAAAATATATTTAGACTACTTTTAGTTACCGTAATATTATCGTCCTGTACTAATCTGGATGAAGAATTTTATGATAAGATCCCAGGAGATCAATATCCTGAGAATGCTCTGCAAATAGCCCTTGAGGCTGCCCCAATGTACCGTCCCCTCCAGGATTTTATTGATAATGGTGGATGGTGGTTTTGTCAGGAAGTCACATCGGATGAAATGACCTGTCCAACAAGGTCGACCGACTGGGACGATGCCGGAAAATGGCGTGCCTTACATCAACACACATGGACAAACACTACGGAAGCCATAGCCGCCATGTGGGGTCGGTTTTACGAAGGTATCGGAAAAATAAACCTTCTTTTGGAAAAATACCAGGATGCTCCACAAACCCCCGATTTATTAGCAATTCAGGCGCAACTTCGAATTATGCGGGCCTATTACTACTATTTGCTTATCGATAATTATGGCGACGTACCCTATGTAACCTTGTTTGCACTGGCCGAAGAAAACCCAATGAAAGATGATCGGGCAGTTATTTTCGATAATATCGTCCAGGAAATTGAAGATAATATAGGCAATCTTAAAAGTTCAACATCCAAAACATCGGTAACCAGAGGCATGGCATTTAGTGTTTTGTCCAAACTGTATCTTAATGCTGAAGTGTACAGTGGAACTCCTAGATGGGAAGACGCACAACGGGTTTGCGACAGTATTATCGACATGGGTGTATATTCATTAGAGAGCAATCCATTGGCTCCATTTGTTACGGAAAACAGTTCGTCGCCCGAAAATATTTTCACCATTCCATACGACAGGGATACCTACAAAGGCAACAACCTTCACATGCGTACTTTGCATTATGCGCATAACCTAACCTTCGATATGACAGTTGGGCCATGGAATGGTTTCTGCGTTATGGAAAACCATTTCAACACCTACGACCTCACGGACCTTCGACGCGAAGGATTCCTCGTTGGGCCGCAGTACACCAGCAGTGGTGCTGTATTAATGGACAATACCGCCGGCTCGCCCGTGGTACTTACCCCCAATATTCCGGCGCTTACTATGGATGCTACCTATACCTTACAAGAAATAAGAATGTCGGGTGCACGAATATCCAAATTTGAAATAGCAATGGGTGCCTCTGACAATCTCAGCAATGATTTTCCTCTGTTCAGATATGCCGATATTTTATTGATGAAGGCAGAAACCCAAATCCGTTTAGGCGGAAATGGGGATGATTTAATTAATCTGATACGCAACCGTGCGGGCCTTTCGTCCATCAGTAGTGCAACACTTGATGATTTATTAGAAGAAAGAGGAAGGGAAATGTTTTGGGAAGCACATCGACGACAAGATCTAATACGATTTGGAAAATTCAACAATGCCTGGTGGGAAAAAGCCGCTTCAACAAGCGACAGGAAAACCTTCCCCATACCTCAATGGGTGATCGACACCAATCCAAATCTAGCAAGCTAAATTACAGTATATTAATAAAATAATTTTTTTTAATTTTTAAACGATTAGTTATGAAAAAGAACATTTTAAAATTATCATGGATTTTGATGGCTGCACTATTGGTTTTTAGTGCATGTAAAAAAGACGACGACGACGATCCTGTTGTCACTGTTGAAGATGGAATGTATGTAAAAGGTGCTGGAACAGCCCTTACCGGTTTCGACATTAAAGGTTTGCTGAAAACAGCAAACAATGAAGTAACACAAGAGCCTCGTGCCGAACTTAAAGAAATTTACATCGCTGTTAAAGGGGGTGCTGACGGTTTTAATATCGTTACTGTTGCCGGAACCGAACAAGTTACTTATGGTCCTGGTCCTGATTTCGCAGAAGTTGATGCTGCTTCACTTGATGTTGAAGAGCCAAAAGCCGGTTTATGGCGTGGTTCTATCATCGAGACAACGACTCCTTTTACAGTGGCAGAAGATGGATTATACCATTTTATGTATGATACCGAATTAATGATTGGTGCAATTGCAAAAGTGGAATGGGGAATTATTGGGGGTGCAACTCCAGGTGGATGGAGCGACAATACACCTTTAACTTCTTCGGGTTTTGATCTGAATGCGATGTCCTTTTCGATTCCTTCGGTTACAATCCTTGAGAACGAATGGAAATTCCGTTATTCAAATGGTTGGAAAATTATTTTGGATGCGGATTATGACTTAGGTGGTGGTACAACCGGAATTAAAGTAAATACGAACTTGGGCGGTGCTATTGATGCACTGGTTGCAGGTGGTGGCAACATTGCCAATGCTGTTTATGCTAATTATACCGTTACATTGAATTGGACCTTGGGTGCTGCTTATACTGCAACTTCGGTTTGGGAAAGCGATGCAGAGCCATTACCAGAATACCCTGAAAACCTCTATATGATTGGTGCAACAGTTGGTGGTTGGGATTGGGCTACTATTGACCTTCCAATGGTCGCTGTACACAGCCATCCTGAGCTTTTCTGGAAAATTGTTTGGATGGAAGCTGGTGTTGCTGACGAAGGGATCAAGTTTGCTCCTGCCAAAGAATGGGTTGGCGATTTCGGAAAAACAGGTGATGCTACAAACGGTGTATGGGCTAAAGGTGCTGAAAATGTTCCAGGACCAGCCGTTTCGGGTTACTACATGGTAGTGGTTGACCTCGAAAATGAAACTGTTGAAGTCAACGTACCTACTGTATATTTGATTGGCGACTGCATTGGTTCATGGGATGCTCTAAATCCAGACGGATTATTTACTGTTGACAATGTAAACAAAGTGGTTACTATTACCAAAGACTTGGTTGCTGGTAATGTACGTATGTATGCTGCTGCCACAACCCTTGCAGCCGACTGGTGGCAAGCTGAATTCAATATCTTTAGTGATGTGATTGAATTCCGCGCAACTGGTGGAGATCAGGATCCAGTAACACTTGCTGCTGGCAACTACACCATTAACCTGAATTTCATTAACCACGCTGGGACAATCACCACGAACTAAAATGAAATAATATACACAGAAAAAAGGAATGTGAAAACATTCCTTTTTTTTGATTCTTTTTAAAATTCGATTACCATTCCAATTATCAATAAAATAGTTACAACTATGAAAACAACCCGACATTGGCTTTACCTGTTTTTCATTGCTTTGGTAATAATTAGCTGCAAAAAAGACAACGACCCCGCACCATTGGATGTGCAATACACAAAAGCCGATGCGCTTTGCAACAATGCCAATACGGGTATGATCAATCTTACTGTCACGGGAGCGGTTTCGCCCTATTCCTTTATCTGGTCGAACGGTGCAACAAGCGAGGATATCGATTCACTTCAGGCAGGAAGCTACTCGGTAACCATTACCGATAACAAGGCCGAATATCTTTCAGAAACCATTCTTATTGAAGAAGGGACAGAAATAATTATTGAAGACAGTATAGCTAACAATACTTTGTACATTAAAGTAAGTGGCGGCACAAGTCCTTATACCTTCCTTTGGCACGATGGGACTACAATGTCGTCCCTGCCCTATGAAAACCAGGGTGCATGGTCGGTAACTGTTACCGATGCTAACAATTGCAGCAACACGAAAGAAGTTACAGTGCAATATACCGATGGTCTCTACATTGTGGGTTTGGCTACCCCAACAACCGACCCATTATTAGTTAAGATGGCAAACACCAGGAATGAAGTAACACAGGAAATAAGGCCTCAGCTTTTTGAAAAGTATATTACGTTACAAGCCGGGTTGGGTGGGTTCAATATCCTTCGGGTAAATGGCGGCACATATACTTATTATGGTCCGGGACCCGATTTTGATGTCGTCAATAATCCAACAATTGATGAGCCACAAGTCACATATAGCCGAGGCTCTTTCATCGAAACCAGTACAGTGTTTTTAGTTCCTGAAAATGGCTTGTACCATATTGCTCTTGACCTGGAAGTAGAGAAGATTGTTATTGTCCCGGTTGAATATTGGGGTTTGATTGGTGGTGCAACACCAAATGGATGGTCTGACGACACAAAAATGTTACCTGGAACATTCAGTCCCAACAGCATGACATTTTCTGTTGAGAATGTGGAAATGATAAATAACGAATTCAAGTTCCGATATTCAGGAGCATGGAAAGTAATTCTTGATCCTGATTTCGACTTAGGTTTTGGAAATCAAGGAATAAAGGTAAATTGCAACTTAGGCGGTTCTATTGATAATCTTATACCAGGGGGTGCCAATTTTGCCAATACTGTACCTGGCATCTATTCAGCAACCATGAACTGGTCACTCGAAAGTGGATATTCGGCCACCATGACCAAAACAGGCAATATTATCACAAGCCCTTACCCAGAGGAACTTTATATGATTGGTGCTACTGTTGGTGGTTGGGATTGGGCTACTATCGATCTTCCAATGGTTGCTGTACACAGTCATCCTGAATTATTCTGGAAAATTGTATGGATGGAAGCTGGCATTGCTAACGAAGGGATTAAGTTTGCCCCAGGCAGAGAATGGATAGACGATTTCGGGGTATATGGTGACCCAACCAACGGTGTATGGGCAAAAGGCAGCGATAACGTTCCTGGGCCTGCTACTTCTGGTTACTACATGGTAGTTGTTGACTTTGATAATGCAACCATCGAAATAAATCAACCAACTGTATATTTGATTGGAGATTGTGTAGGGTCGTGGGATGCGCTGGATCCCGATGCATTATTGACTGTTGACAATGGTAATGAAGTTATTACTATCACTAAAAACTTAGCGGCTGGGAATCTACGTATGTATGCTGCTGCTACTACCCTTGCAGCCGATTGGTGGCAAGCTGAATTCAATATATATAACAATATGATTGAATTCCGTGGAACTGGTGGTGACATGGCTGCAGTTCCTGTAACAGCTGGTAACCATACCATTAACTTGAATTTTATTAATCACGTTGGTACAATTTCAACAAACTAAAATAATATTCCAAAAATGATAGCACGAGGCAAACCACGATTATCGTTTTGGCAAATCTGGAACATGAGTTTCGGTTTCCTCGGCATCCAGTTTGGTTTTGCCTTACAGAATGGCAATGCCTCGCGGATATTGATGTCCTTTGGGGCCGATGTTCACCAACTTTCGTGGTTTTGGCTGGTTGCACCAATTACCGGGATGATCGTTCAGCCCATTATCGGTTATTTTAGCGACCGTACCTGGAACCGGCTTGGCCGACGACGGCCTTACTTTTTAGTTGGGGCAATGCTTACCAGTACTGCTCTTATCCTCATGCCCAACTCTCCACACCTGGCCAGTTTTATTGCACCTATGTTTATTGGTGGTGGTATGCTAATGATCATGGATGCCTCTATCAACATTGCCATGGAACCCTTCAGGGCACTGGTAGCCGACAAACTGCCCGACGACCAACTTGCACTGGGTTTTTCGATGCAAACTTTGCTGATTGGGATTGGTGCAGTGGTTGGCTCATGGCTACCCTACATATTGAGTAATTGGATAGGCGTTTCCAACGAACCAGCCAGGGAAGGTCTTATTGCCCCCAATGTAACCTGGTCGTTTTACTTTGGGGCTTTTGTTTTGCTGGCGTCCATCATCTGGACCATTGTCTCGACCAAAGAATATCCTCCTGAATTTTACGAAGAGGAAAAAGCAAAATCCATCGAACCTAAGGCAAAATTCAGGATCCCAAAAACAATGTGGCAATTGTTGCTGGTTCAGTTTTTCTCCTGGTTTGCCTTGTTTTCGATGTGGGTTTTTACCACCCCGGCAGTGGCCGCCCATTTCTATGGATCTAACGATCCCAACTCCGTAGAGTTCCAAACTGCCGGCGACTGGGTCGGAATATTGTTCGGTATATATAATGGTGTATCGGCCATCATAGCTTTGTCGTTGCCCAAAATAGCCAAACGCATTGGCCGTAAATCGACCCATGCACTGGCCCTCGCCATTGGTGGGTTTTCCTTTATTTCATTCCTCATTATCCCCAACCCAACCTTGTTGATAATCCCAATGGTTGGGATTGGTATTGCCTGGGGAAGTATCCTGGCCATGCCCTACGCCATGCTTGCCAGCTCAATCCCACCAAAACAAATGGGAATGTTTATGGGGCTGTTCAACATGTCGATTACCATTCCCCAAATTGTGAATGGAATTTTTGGCGGGATCATCCTTGAGAAATTTTTCCACGACGATGCCATGCTTTCGCTGGTCATGGCAGGCGTGTTAATGATACTTGGGGCAATAAGCACTATTTTCGTTGCAGACGAAAGAAAGTCTTCAGTAGGCAGTCAGCAGTAGGCAGGCGGTTTACCCTACTAAGCTTCAGCGTAGTAGGGCAGTCTCCAGTCCGAAGTAGGCAGTAGGCAGTCGGCAAATAAATTGGTGCGAACACAGTAAGATAGAGTCGAGTAAGAAAATGAGCATGGTGTAAAAGCCCCGCAGGGGTGCAATATCAATAACCGGGTATGCAGCGAAACGAAATGGCGGGTTAAGTAAACAAATATAAAATCGCCGGAAGAGAAAAGTATTAGAAAGAAGATTCTTTGCTCCGGGCGAAACATCGGGAATAATATTTTAGAAAGTGGAAATTTGGCATTAAAACTTGAAATACAATATCTATGCAGACCATTCTTAAACTTTGGGAGGCTTGGAACAGACGCATGCCATGCGTCTCTACATTCAGTTACTCAGAATCAACTCAGAACTTTGAACTTTTTCAACTCGGAACTTTTGAACTCAGAACTTTGAACTCAGAACTTTTTAACTCCATAACATGAACATACAACGCAGCTCAGGCATTTTGCTTCATCCAACATCCCTACCGGGAAAACATGGCATTGGCTCCTTCGGGAAAGAAGCTTTTCAATTTATCGACTTCCTTGTCGAGGCAGGGCAAAAATTGTGGCAAATCCTTCCCCTTGGCCCAACCGGTTATGGCGATTCGCCTTACCAGTGTTTTTCGTCAGTGGCCGGAAACCCACTATTGATCAATCTTGAAAGACTAGTCGAGCAAGGATTTCTATCCAACAAGGATTTAAAATCGAGTCCCAATCTTTTAGATGCTGAGGTGGATTACGAATATGTGATTCCCTATAAGTTTGGAAAATTGAAACGAGCGTACTCCAATTTTCAGGGATCAGTAAATGGGGATTTGAAAAAGGATTTTGCCACGTTCTGTTCAGAAAATGCCCACTGGATCGAAGATTATGCTTTGTTCATGGCTCTGAAAGGCACACACCATCAAGTCGCTTGGCAGGAATGGGAATCGGATTTTGTCAACCGCGAACCGGAAGCATTGGCTGAGTTTTCAAAAACCCATACCGATGAAATTGATTTCCGACGGTTTATTCAATGGCTGTTTTTCAGACAGTGGAACACTATTAAAGAATACGCCAATTCAAAAAGCATTAAAATCATTGGCGACATCCCCATCTATATATCCGGCGATAGTGTAGAAACCTGGACCCGTCCTGAAATTTTTCTTTTCGATGAAAAGAATAATCCCGAAAAAGTAGCCGGTGTACCCCCCGATTATTTTAGCAAAACCGGCCAGTTATGGGGCAACCCCATTTACGATTGGGAGTACCACAAATCGACCAATTTTGCCTGGTGGAAAGATCGTATAAAAGCCAACCTCGAGCTTTTTGATATAGTGCGCATCGACCATTTCAGGGGCTTCTCTGAATTTTGGGCCGTACCTTATGGCGAAGAAACCGCCATGAATGGCGAATGGCTGCCCTGCCCCGGCGATGAACTTTTCACTTCCTTAAAAGATGAATTTGGCGAATTGCCCATCATAGCCGAAGACCTGGGGGTAATTACAGACGAGGTGACAGCTTTGCGCGAAAAGTTTGATTTCCCCGGCATGAAGATCCTCCAATTTGCTTTCGACTCCGACGAAGACAACGACTACCTGCCCCACACCTACAACAAGAATTTTGTAGTATACACCGGCACCCACGACAACGATACTGTTTCAAGCTGGTACAAGTTAGCTTCCATCGAGAATAAAAAATCGGTACGCGAATACCTCGGCCACAAACCTGAACAGGGAGCTTGGGATTTTATCCGTCTGGCCCATTCATCAACAGCAAATATGTCGGTTATCCCTTTACAGGATTTGCTCAACCTGGGAAACGATGCCCGCATGAACCTGCCCGGCACTACACAGGGGAATTGGAAATGGCGTTTTCAAAAAGGCGATTTGACAAAAGGGTTGGCAAAGAGAATGGCAAAGATGACGAAGGTGTATGGGAGGTTGACGATTTAGGTACGAATTACGAATCCGATCAAGAGAGTGAAGAGTTTACCATGAGTGAGGCAAGAATTGCAAATTCATGCCAGCGTGATGGCTTTTATCCCTAAAGAATTCCCGGCCTTTTTCATCTACAAAACCTTCTTTTTGGTGCCCATTCATCATATTAAACATACGGATTTCAAAACGAACAGGCTTTTCAGTAACCTGCCCAATCGCGTGATACTTATAGGGGATTAAACATGAATAGCCATGTACGCAGTGCATGGTTACTGGACAACACGAGAATAGAACCCGGAAAGGGTTCAACTATTGTTTTTCATTAGTGATTCCCAATAATACTATCAACCAGCCCCTTACAAAACACTGTCATTGGTATTTACTGAGCTTAATGCCCTCAGGGCAAGCCTTCGTAATACCAATTTTGCCCGGAGGACATTATGCCTGAATATCTATTAATTTTCTTTTTATTTATATTTAATTTATACAGATAATACCTAAGCGGAAAATTAAAAACCCATTAATGCTTGACTGCATTGGAAAAATGGCTGATTTGTAATTTTTGATTAATTTATATTCAACTCAGAATAGTCGGCTAAATAGTTGAAGTATTCTCTACTCTGCAAACCAATCGGGATATACTATTGTTTACTAATGTATAACCTTTCCATAGAGTTAAAAACATGTTCTTGGAGGAACAATTATTTAACTAAACTAAATTAAACTAAAACTATGAAATTAAATATTTTACTTTCGTTGATGTGTGTGTCACTTCTAATTGCTAATACATACTCACAAACCAATCGAAAACAATTTATTATTTCAAAAGATCAGGCAATCCCAACAAAATTGAATGATTTAAAATTGTCAAACTTTTCCTCTTCAGAAAGAAAAATAAATGATGTAAGAAAAACAAAATCTACATTGAGTTCAGTAAACCCGATTGCCTTAGGTAGTGCAACCAACGTATGGACAATAATTGACCCGGATCAAAACCAGATTGCTGTAGATAATTCCACAGGACTTGTTGTGTTTGTCCATCGAAATAACCACAACAAATTTGGAGGAAACTCAGGTCATTTACGCTACGATTTTTCAACCGATTTTGGATTGTCCTGGCACAATGATATTGGACCCATAAATCCTCTTCAAACCGAATTGGCAAGATATCCGAATATTGCCTTGTTTAAACCTGATGGAGTTTCTTCTCCAACCGGACAAAAAGCCGTTGTAATCGGACCTACAATAAATAACAATTTGTGGAAAGGATTTATGAGTTCTTTTGCGGCTATATCAGAAAATGGTGATCCCAGTCCCGCTGAATTTTATTCGAGTCAGACCGATCAGTATTATGGTATGAGTGGAATCTGCAAAAGGATAAATGGAGAATATTGGTTTGTCATTCCATCGTTAAATGCAAACGGATGGTTTACAGGGGCTATCAAAGTTTTTAAAGGAAGTCATAATGGTACCGACATTACCTGGACTGAAAACAACTCGATTAACGCAACGCTTAGTAGTTACTCCCAAAGCTTTATTGCATCTATTATGAGCCTCAATATTTGTTTTTCGCCCGATGGACAAACCGGATGGATTTCATTCTTAGGTGATTTGGAAGGAGGACGGGATAGTGTGGTTTCTCCCTGTTTTATTAAATCAACCGATGGGGGAGCAAGCTGGGGATCTCCATACGAATACGATCTGAATACTGAACAATGGGTAGCCGATTCCTTACAAAAATTTTGGGTAATCGATTCACTTGGCACACCGGCGTCTACCGGCTTAGCAACTGCAACTTTTGAGTGTGATTTAACGGTCGACTCACAGGGTAATCCGCACTTGCTCCTGGTAGTTGGCTCTGCCGATTTTAATGGAAACACAATGCCTCCCTCTTATTCAATCTTTTCCGGCTTTGAAAAATTTACTTGCGATTTGACTACACCTAATGGAGGTACAACCTGGACACCTAAATATATTTCGCCGGTCTTATCTTTTCGTCATACATATATTGGAGCTTCTGAGTCTCTTAGTCTTGATAATCAACTTCAAATTGCGAGGAATCCTGATGGAACTAAAATCTTCTTTAGCTGGGTTGATTCTGATACTACCGGCGGTTTTTTTGGTTCCTCCGAAAATGAATTCCCTAACCTTGCTATTGCTGCACTGAATATTGCGAATGATTACCAAACCTATCCTATTTTTGTGACACATGGCGATGCCAACTGGGACGGTAAAATTATATCTCCAACAATGGCACCCGAAGTAATTGAGCAAAATGGTCGATGGAACCTGCCTATTGTTTTTGCTGAAATGTCGACTGGAGATCCACTTGATTCAGCCTTCTTCCATTATTTGGGTGTGGATGCACAAATTTGTGAAGATGCCTTTATGGATCCTGCAAGTATCAGTTACTATTGGCCCGATATACAAGCCTATACTCCTCCAATATGTTTTGCTCTTTCCAATAACCAGGTAATTTCCACCAAAAGCGATCTCCAAATATTTCCAAATCCTGCTAGTGTAAATGTCTCTATCAGTTTCTCATTAAGCCAAAAATCGAATGTGAGTTTAGATATTATGAATGCACAAGGACAGCATATTGAAACTGTATTAGATCAAAAACTCAGTGATGGAAATCATACCTTGGATTTCAACATAAGTGACTTTGCAAACGGAATATATTTTTGCAAACTATATTATAATGATGATATTCTTGTTAAAAAGTTCATCATAAGCAGGTAGATATAGCAAAATAGTTTGTAGGATCAAGAACATAAACTCAAGCCAGCTGCCATTTTAAAGCTGGCTTGAGTTATTGAATCCACATTTATGAACATCCAGGAAAATCCGGGTTAAGCTAATATTTTAACTACGAAAATGTGCGGTAGTAGAGGGTGGTTAATCGTTTTCCCTTTTTAATTGACAATTTCTGACAATCATCTGACAACAGTCTGACTATTTTCTGAGAACCATCCGACAACTTATGATTATTATGAAACCCGATCAGCTTCAATTATAGGCCAACCTGATGCTTTCGTTGGCCATAGTAGGTTTTATCCTCTCCTTCCATTCGGGAGCCTTCCACGTGCCCAATTTTGTATGGGTGATCAGGTATTTTTCAGGAATAGGATGTGTGCCAACCACTACTTTCATCCCATGTTTCTCAACTATTAGATTTTTAAAATGATCGATGTACGGACACGGGGGATAGCCAACCAAAAATCCTGTGGCAAGGTGGACCACCTCGGCTTCATTATTTTTCATTTCTTCCGGTGCATATTCGATGTTGCCACCCGGGCATCCACCACACGATGTGTATCCCACCAATTCTACATATTCATCTTTCCCATACTGGTCGAAAGCACCTTCCCTGTTATGCAATGCCCTAAAACACTTGCCACCTGCGCAGTTCCGATACCTGTCGCAGATAATAATCCCGATTTTTGTTTTCTTTTCCATTCCCAAAAGTTTACCGTTTTAGAGGATCAATGTTCCCCGTAATCCATTTTATCGATTTTGCCTGCCATAAGTCGTTTTTGAACAACTAAATAAACAACTACGAGTATCATCCCAATTATTCCCCAGCCTAAAGCAACAGATAGTCCATATTCCGATGCAGCAGTATTATATATGGTAAGAGATTCATTTACTTGGTTGGTGGAGGGTAAAATAATAGGAAACATAGATGCCAGGGAAGAAGTTATTCCGCCAATTATCAGTAAGCTTGATAAGTAAAAGCCATGGACATCTTTTTTTATCCTTTTAATAAAAAACAAGCCCGTCAAGCCCATCAAATAAAGGAAAGGAAAGACAATCAAATAGGGCTTGTGAGCATAATTAAGCAAAGCATCCGGATTGATTATAAACCATACGATTAGTGAAAAAATAGTTAATATAAACAGGGCAGTATTCAGTTTAAAAATTAGTGATTTTAATTGAGTGTTTATCGAAGAATTAGTTTTTAATAGTATCCAATTTGCCCCATGTATTGCTAATGTTACTACCGCAATAATCCCAATAATTAGAGTAAACCAGTCGATTACCCCGGGGTTTTCGTGTAGGGGACTAAAGCTGCCGTTCCACAGGGGCAAGAAAAAGTAATGTTTTTCATAGATCGAAATGCCATTCGCAACACCACCCAGGTTTACGCCTCTGATAATATTTCCCAAAGCAGTACCAAAAAAGAGAGCCAACAACAGGCTGGAAATACCAAAGGCTTTATCCCAGATATCTTTCCACATCTGATACTTAAATTGACTCCTGAACTCCAATCCTATCGCCCTGAAAACGGTTAGCCACAAAACAATTATCAGTGGAAGATAGAAACCACTAAAAACGGATGCGTAATAAGTTGGAAAGGCCATAAAGAGCAATCCTCCTCCAGCCACAAGCCAAACTTCGTTAAAGTCCCAAAACAATCCCGCAGCCTTGGCTATTACTTGCTTATCCTTTTCTTTTTTTGCCAAGAACAAATGAATGATGCCGGTTCCAAAATCATACCCATCTAAAACGAAGAAAACGCTTAAAACAATAGCGATTGTGATATACCAAAATAGTTCCATAATTTATTGTTTTTGGAGTTTGGGTCCGTCGTTTATAATCTTACCTATCAAGAGTAAAAACAAAAGTCCTAATAACAAATATAAGCCTGCAAATCCTAAAAGTGTGAACAAGGTATTGCCAGACGACACAGTAGGCGAGATGCCATTAGTTGTTTTTAATAAGCCATATACCAGAAAAGGTTGCCTTCCTAATTCCGCCACATACCAACCTGTTATATTAGCTATATAAGGAAACGGTAGCAAGAGCAAAATGCCCCAAAGCAAGGACTTGATGTCGAATAGTTTCTTTCTCCATAAGAAGAAAAATGCCAATCCCAATAGGCCAATAAAAATAGTCCCTAAACCCACCATGATATGATAAGAATAATAAAGTGCCGGGATATTATCGGGTAATTCCTCTTTTGTAAATTGGTCCATTCCTGGAATTTGAGCGTTCCAATTTTGATACGTAAGGAAGCTCAGCACATTGGGCACGGCTATCTTATTGTCCAGTTTTTTCTCAACCATATTGGGTTGCCCCACAAGTATTATTTCTGCCCCGGCTTCTTCGGTTTCAAAAATGCCTTCCATGGCGGCAAACGATGCAGGCTGATATTTGGCCACATTCTTTGCGTTCCAATCGCCGGTAGGGAAAGCCACCAACAAACTGGATATAAAACCAAAGACAACCCCTGTTTTCAAAAATATTTTCCCGTGTTCAATATTCTTTTGCCTTAACACATAAAATGCCCCAACACCGGCCACAACAAAAGAAGCAGTAACAAGGGATGCAAATTGATTATGCAGGAATGCTGGGATAAGCCAGGGATTTGAAAAAAGGGCAGAAAAATTTTTTAATACATATTTTCCATTTTCTACAATTTCGTACCCAACCGGATGTTGCATCCAGGCATTGGTTGCCAATATTAAATATCCACTTGCCCACGATCCCAGAAAAACTAAAAATCCTGTTATGAAGTGCAATTTTTGCCCTATTATCTTTTCGCCAAAAATAAAGAGGGCCAAAAAGGCAGATTCTAAAAAGAATGAAAATATTCCCTCCATAGCTAATGTCTGTCCGATTATTCCACCTGTAAGCTCCGAGAATTTAGCCCAGTTGGTTCCAAACTGAAATTCCATTGGAATACCAGTAACAACTCCCAATGTGAAATTTACAGCAAATATTTTCATAAAAAACTTAGCAGCATCATTATACATATCTACTTTTGTCCTTAAAAATTTCCATTTGAAATAGACAATCAATAAAGACAAGCCCATTGTTAACTGGGGAAATATGTAATGAAACGAGATAGTGAATGCGAATTGCAACCTATCGTAAAAAATCATATCTTCCATTTTGTATTTAAATTTTCAAATTAGCTTCTGAACAAATTTAATCGAACACACTTTATCAAACAACAATCACAGGCCATTTATTGATTCAACATGGATTGATTTGCAAATAGGGCAAAGCACCTGATGGTTTGGCCCCGGAATGGTAAACCGTGCATGGCAAGCCACACACAACAGCCAGCTTTTATCGAGATGGGCATTGCCATACACCGATTTTATTTCTCTGGCCTCCACCAGTGCCAGGGCAATTTTTCGTCGGGCCGATTCATAAATCCGGGCAAAAGTGGGCCGCGACACCCCCATCAACACACAAGCCTCCTGGTGGTTCATCAAGTCATAGTCAGCTAGTTTAATGGCTTCGTATTCTTCATAGAGCAACTCTACTGCTTCCGGTTTATTCCCCGAAACGCCATAGGGTTTGTAGCCTCTAAATAGAGGAGGTGCAACTACTTTTCTTACTCTTTTCCGTCGTGGCATTAGTATAATTTTGTCGCAAATTTACTGAGAATATTCTCATAATAAAAAATATATTCAGGAAAACTAAGTTTTTTTTGGAGTACTGGAGTATTGGGGAGGTATTGGCAAAGCAACACCTAATACTCCAACACTCCAATATCATACTCCATGGAATTTGTCGTACACACTTTTTGCATTCAACATTATTCATTTATTTAGCATCTTTGAGGCTTTAATTAATATCATGGAAAAACAGAATAAAAAGTGGGTCATTATAATGCCAATCATTCTGGCACTTATGCTAGTGGTGGGCATTTATATTGGAAATGGATTGAAGGTTGAAAACGAAAGCAGCCAGTTTTTTATCTATCCCCAGACCAATAAACTTAACGCACTCCTCAATTATATCGAAGAAGAATATGTCGATTCGGTGTCGAAGAACAAGTTGATAGAAGGAGCCATCCCGGTAATCCTTGAAGAGCTTGATCCTCATTCGGTATATATCCCTGCCGAAGATCTACAGGAAACCAACGAGAGCCTCCAGGGAAATTTCGATGGCATCGGTATCGAGTTCAACATTCTAACCGACACGGTAATTGTGATAAACACCATTGTGGGCGGTCCTTCCGAAAAAGTAGGCTTAATGGCTGGCGACCGAATTGTTATGGTTGACGATTCGTTGATTGCCGGTATTGGGTTAAGCTCGAACGATGTTGTGAAATTGTTGAAAGGCCCCGGTGGAACTAAAGTAAAAGTGGGGATAATGCGGAAAAACGAGCCGGAAATCATCGACTTCGAAATTATCCGCGACAAAATACCCATGTTTAGTGTCGATGTTGCCTATATGGTCGACGATAGTACCGGCTATCTTAAAATGAGCAAGTTCTCGAAAAATACGTATGAAGAATTTATCGATGCCATTAAAAAACTAAAAGCCGGAGGGATGCAAAACCTGATCCTCGACCTTCGGGGCAATGGCGGTGGTTTCCTCGATGTCGCAGTGAATATCAGCAACGAATTCCTCGATGCCGGAAAACTGATTGTGTACCACGAGGGGAAAGCCCGTCCCAAAAGGGAATCCTTTTCCAATGCCAACGGTATGTGCATCAACAATAAATTAGTGGTGTTGATCGATGAGCAATCGGCATCGGCCAGCGAAATACTTGCCGGAGCCTTGCAAGACAACGACCGTGGAATTATTGTTGGCCGTCGTTCCTTTGGCAAAGGCCTGGTACAGGAACAAACCCAGTTTCCCGATGGATCGGCCTTGCGTCTTACAGTAGCCCGCTACTATACCCCAACGGGTCGCTGCATCCAACGACCTTACGGTAATGGCACGTTCGATTATTACCACGAAGTGGTTGGCCGTTTCGAACAAGGTGAATTCTACGATGCCGACAGTATCCGGGTAGCCGACAGCCTGAAATATTTTACACCAAAAGGAAAAGTTGTTTACGGCGGGGGAGGTATTATACCCGATATTTTTGTACCTGTTGATACTTCGGGCATCTCCGATTATTTTACAAGAGTGCGAAACCGTGGCTATATCTATCAATTTGCTTTCGATTATGCCGACCAACACCGCGAAAAATTGTCGGAATTCAAAAACTACAAGGAGCTGGCAAAGTATCTGAAACGCAAAAAGTTGCTCAACGAATTTGTGGCATACACCGAAAAGAAGGGTGTAAAAGGGAAACCTGACGATATTCGATATTCAACAGAATTGATAAATACCCTGATAATTGGCCAAATTGTCCGAAATATTTTCAACGACGAAGGCTTCTATCCCATCATCCAGGATGTTGACATGACTTTGAAAAAGGCCATAGAGATTATTGAGCTGGAGAAGTAAAAATTGCCACCTGAAAATCAATCTTTAGATTGATAAATCTTTTGTAATTTTGGATGGTGTTTCAATCTGTGGCTTAATCTATATCATATAAATAGCCACAGATTCACAGATTGAAGAATTCAATTTTGTTGGTTTTATATTGAAAGTTATGTGCTATTATTAATTAAGAATTAAACAGCTAAAATAGTTAACATGAATAAAACTTGTCCGATTTGCAAATCAGAAAAATGAATATCAAAAAGAAGAAGATAATTAGTAGGAATAAGATATTAGAATAGATCAACTAAAACAGCACATAAACATTAGTTGAGCAACTAATCATCAGCTCAATTGTTTATAAATTGAAATTCAAAAACACCAAAATTAGTATGAAAAAGAACATATTCAGTTTAGTGATTGTATTGGCGGCCTGGCTGCCCCTTGCTTCGCAGGAAGTAATACTCCACGAAGATTTTTCGCTCGGGTATTCAAATTATTTCCAGTCTTATTTTGTGCAGCAATCTATGTTGTTAATCAACAATCAGGTGGCCACTTTTACGGGAGGCACCGGAACTACCTGGGTGGGCAATGGAAATGCAACTACACCGGTAAATGCCTGGGCCGATAATATACAATATAGGGCATCGCTCAGTACTTATATCGATGCAACAAACTACAATGCCATCGAACTGCAGGTAAAGTTTCGGCAAACTGCCAGTTCATCTGTCATGTATTCCTGGTTCAGGGTGTTGGCCAATGGCGTGCAGCAAAGCGACAATTGTGGACGGACTAACTTTCATCCAGTGAGCTTCAACAACGATATTTACCAGTCGGCCATTTTCGACTTGAGCGATTATGGCGGGCAGGATTTTATCCTTAGTCTCCAGTCATCGTGCCGCTATGCGAATCTGGACCAGGTTATTATTGATGATATCCGGATTATTTACAACAATACCGCTTTGTCCCTTACCCTGCCATATACACAGAATTTTGACTCTACTTGGTTCCCATCCTCGTGGGTAAGTTGTCCCGATAGTTTTTCTTTTGGTTGGCAGCCTGGAGATTTTTCTAATCTCGGAATTCCCCCACATGGCTTTTACATGGCCTCGATCAATTATCCCAACGATACAGCTTTGGCGGTTTCGAAACTGATTTCGCCTTATTTTAATTTCGAGAGCCTCGATACGGTTCATCTCAATTTTGATGTGTTTGCCGATCATCCCTTTGCTGTTCTTGTTAGCACAGGTGTGGGCGAAAATTGGAACGACACAATTCTCCAACAAACATCTACTTCGGGCTGGGAGAACATTTCGTTGGATATTTCGCAGTTCGCAGGCATCAACCTCACAAGAATTGCCTTTTCCAATTCCGACCAGGATGATCTCTCATCGCTCCTGGCTATCGATCATTTTTCCCTTGCCGGCAGCAGTTTGGCTACGCACGATATTGGTGTTTCGACTTTGATAAGTCCGACTCCATCTCCTCAATTTGGAGCAAACGAGCCTATTGGCATCAGAATAAAGAATTATTCCTCGATAAGTGTTTCAAACTTTCAGGTTGGTTTTCAGCTAAATGGAGGATTTGCATATACCGATACAATCCTAAGCAGCGTTTTACCAAACGACAGCCTCGATTACTATTTCACGCAAACGGCCAATATGTCGCTTCCTGGCAACAATACATTTACTGCTTGGGCAGTAAAAGCGTACGACATTAACTTAATGAACGATACCCTCCAAGTATTGCTCGTATCTACTTATCCTACCATTACAAGCTTTCCCTATTTACAATCATTCGAAACAACTAATTATTGGACATCAGGGGGGGCCAATTCATCCTGGGCAAATGGAATCCCGACAGGATCTTTCATATCTTCGGCTTCTCAAGGACAAAAGGCATGGGTCACCAACCTATCGGGAAGCTACAATATGTACGAAGCATCGTGGGTAAGAAGTCCGGTGTTCGATTTCAGCAATTTGACTTCCCCGGAAATGGCCTTCGATATTTTGTTCGAATGTGAAGATTTCGAAGATGGTGCTTGCTTTCAATACTCTACCAACGAGGGCTCTACCTGGACTACATTGGGTGTTGTCGGATCCAACCCAACATGGTACAACAGTTCTTGGGTAACGGGGTTAGTCTCACTTGGCACCTACAATGGGTGGTCACAGAATCCCTATTCAAGCTGGCAGCAAACGGGTTTCGATTTGTCCTTTTTAAGTGGACAGCAAGGAGTCAGGTTTCGTTTCTTTTTTGGATCTACCGAGAATTTTAATGCCCTTGAAGGATTTGCTTTCGATAATTTCCGCATCTTCGACATCCAGGGCCACGATATAGGGATTACTGCCCTGGTATACCCAACAGGCGATTGTACAATGAGCAATTCAGAGCCTGTTGTGGTTGAAGTACGTAATTTTGGGTTGAACCCGGTTTCTGGTTTTGATCTTACTTATCAACTCAATAATAATATCCCGGTTACCGACTTTGTGTCCACGTCGATCCCTGCCGATAGCAGTATCTGGCACACCTTCTCTACGCCTGTTGATCTTTCTTCAACAGGATTAAAGAGCTTTTTCCTTAGCCTGAACGATACCGGCGATCAGGCAGCTTTCAACGATACCCTCACAGTTGCTTTGAATTTTACGCTTTCAAAAGAGTTGCCTTACTATGAAAACTTCCAGGCAGGCATTCTTCCTGAGGGGTGGTCCCGAAGTCAGGCTCCCGGATCGGATGGTTGGTTAATAAGCAGCGATAATAGTAGTTTATATTTTCCGGTTCCTCCACACACCACTTATGCTTCATCAAACGATGACACATGCTTTTGCGATATGAGCGATGACAAGCTTATTACCCCAGCTTTCGATTTTAGCCAATATGCCACCATAAACCTATCGTTCGAATCCTATCTTACAGGTGGTCTTAATTCGAGCGGCAGTGTGCTGGCCAGCACCGATTGTGGGTTCACCTGGGATCTGGTTTCGTACGTTTCTGGAAATCCTGCCCTTTGGCAAAATATCAATATCGATTTAGGTGTATACTCAGGATATTCCAGTGTAAAGATTGCTTTTCTTCACAACGACAATGGTAGTTGGGCTTCTGGTTTTGCAGTCGACGATGTGTATGTGACCGGAACGGGCTTTTCGCAAACCCAGGCAATCCCTTTACATATAGGATGGGGGATTATGTCCTCTTATATCGATCCAGTGCAACCGCTTTTGGATTCAGTTTTAGCGAATGTGAATAGCAATCTGACAATTCTAAAAAATGGGAACGGCCTGGTTTATTGGCCGAATTTTAATTTGAACATGATTGGGAATCATACAATTGGCGAAGGGTATCAATATAAAATGATTGTCGCAGATACTTTGTTTGTTACCGGTAGCCCTGTTTTTCCTCAATACACAACCTTAGATATACCTTCTAATTGGAGCATAATTGGGTATCTTAGAAATGTTCCGGGTCTGGCAACCGATATGATGGCTTCCGTTGTCTCCAATATTATCATTATGAAAGATGAAGACGGATTGGTATTCTGGCCGGCATTTTCTTTAAACGCCATCGGTAATATGAAGTCAGGAAAGGGTTATCAGATAAAAATGGCCAATCCAGCTTCATTTTATTATCCTGCCAATCCGTAATGAAAGATCAAATCAGTAGCGTTTTGGTAAGAATTTTCAGAATTTAGACGGAAATTGCAGTAAACTTATAGTTCAATTCGAAGATTTTTGATCTAATTTTAGTGAAATTTTGTCGATAGCGGAATGTAATACGTCAATACAGGAAGTGGCAAGTCAAATAAACAAACAGGTTTTCAGGCTATTGACCCGAGGGGATAAAAAACTTCAAAAAAAGGTATAGAATTATTAGGAAAAGGGGGAATAAAGTATTTATCTTTGCAGCCGCTTTTGAAGGAAGAAAATAAGTGTGGGATGATCGAGTGGAAAGAAAGCGAAAAAAGATTGAAAGAAAGTATTGCGGGAGAATAAAAAAGGGTTTATCTTTGCCGCCCCGTAAAACGGGAAATACTTTAGATTAGAAAGTTCTTTGACAAGGATATGAAAAAAATTTATTAGGAAAGCAAAGGAAGGAAT
>JAIOYV010000126.1 GCA_021740905.1 Bacteroidales bacterium | reverse complement strand
TTGATGGCCCCCGCCCAACGCCAACTTTTTTACCCTATTTATGAAATAGAACAACAAAAATCAATTGTACATTATACTCCGGAATCGTTGTACATTTTGCTCCGGAATCGTTGTACACTATACTCCGGAATATTCACCCAATTCCCGACCAATCCGAACAACAACCTTATTTCCTGGGACCAGCAATGGTCCGACTATGTTCAAACTATGCTGTTTACAACTTATCTAGCCGAGCAATTCGCAGGCCCCAGCTTTATCACCCAACTTGTGGCAAACCCAATGAATGGCGTGGACGGCATTAACAATACGCTCGCTACAGCAGGCTACATGATCCCTTTTCAGGCAATTTTTGTGAACTGGACAATTGCCAACTTTATCAGCGATACAAGTGTCATGAACGGACAGTATGGGTATCAGTCACTCGATTTGCCCGCTTTTCATGTACGAAAATACATCACCAGCTACCCTTCTTCACAATTAGACAGCCTGAACAAATGTGCGGCCCACTATTATAAACTGTCGAACAACTTTACGAACAAAATCAAAATTGATTTTTCGTTCAACCAGGGAGGAGAATGGGCTTTAACCCTGGTTACGTATGAAGGTTCAACCGTCAAAGAGGTGATCCCTTTTTCGGGCGATACTATTACTTTTGAGCAACCTTCAAGCTATTCCTTGGACCATCTATTTTTGGTTGTGACAAATATGGAGGTGGGCATGGGCGAAAAAAAATTCTCTTTTCAAATCAATCATATTTACCCATCCGAAATCGAAAGCCCTTCCATTGATGAGAACGAATTTGCAGTTTATCCAAACCCTGCCACACATAATTCTGTAATTAATTTTAGCTTGAAAAATGAAAGTACAGTGGACCTCAACATATTTTCTTCGGAAGGGAAGTTCATCAAAAATAGATTGTCCACGAACCTAAGTGCAGGAGATTATTCATTGGGGCTGGACATTTCAGAATTGGAACCGGGGGTATATTTCATTACATTAAAAACTGATGAAAGTATGCAGACAAGGCGGTTTGTTGTGCTTTAGTCGTTCTTGTTAATTGAAATAAATAAATGAAGCTGAAAATTTTTGCCTATTTTCCCCGGTCAGTAGTGATTTTTTATCGAATTCGTTTTCAGTGGCAGTTCTTTCCAAAATGGAAATAACTGAATCTTCGATAAGCTCATTACTTTCAAAAATATTTTTCAAGTGTTTGCTAATGGCAGGTACATTTACCCCAAAAAGTTGTGCAATTGCTTTTTGGGTAAGCCACACAGTTTCTCTATTCAAGATTACCTCGACTTTTACTTTACCACCATTAGCTGTATAAAGTAAAAAATCGGTCAATTCATCTTTTATATTGAGCTTTTCCATTATTAAGTTGTTTGGTGGCCTCTTCTATTGAATAATAAATTTGATTGAATTTACATCATCCTCTCTTCCTTCGCGCCAACGAACAACAATGTCTAAAAAGTAAACAATGTCTTCCTTTTCCAATCTTGCAAATTCAATTTTCATTATATCACTAAATTTCCCACCTTCAATATTTGTAACGAAAATACATTGCTGATTTCTTATTACAATTACACTATAACTTGAGATATGAAGAGAAATATCAAAATCAAAATTATCAAGTTGGGCATAAACTCCAGTTTGTGCCGCCAAATTGTTTTTACTAATTCGGCCACCTCTCATACCCGCAATATACGCAGTAGGTTTTGGTAAACTAGTCACTTTAAAGAATGCCTTAGATAAAACTATGGTATCATTTTCTGTGATTTTTTTCACAAAAATATTTGCCTTGCCAATATGGGCTGGAAAAAACTGAAAATTGCATGATTCTCCATCGACCCTTCCATTGTCTGTGGATAAAAAAAATGAATCACATGACATATTCTCCACAACAACATCCAATGGAGTAGCGATGCCAAAATATACAGTGTTTTCTTTGGTGTTTGATATAGCTACATGTTGACCGAACAAATGCAAATGCGAGCTAATAATTATAAAAAGAATTATTGAACGTTTCATGTTTACTTTTTCAATTATGTTTCACTTATGCTCATTTTTTGATTTTTTAAATCCATTTTCCAAAAAGTGCAATGCCCTTGAAAAAGAAATTTTCAAAAAATTGAGAAATTCGAATGACAACAAAAATAGCTCCAGTGTGATTTATTGTTTAATTCTCGCATCAACAGAATAACTCCCTATTGACGGGCAGGATTAATGTTTCCGGGATAACCCAATGGCGATTGATTTTGAAATCCATGGAAAGTTGAATTTCCTGTCTGGACCTCAATTTGAATCCGGGCATTTTCGCCCAACTTATACTCCATTCCAAAACTCATGGCACGGGTATCAAAATCCGGTCTTTCATCACCTTCAATGGGCGACAGAAAAATATTTCGTTGCACATAGCCAGTTCCAAATACCGTAAGGTTCTGATTTACCATATAGCGTCCTTTTGCGTAAAACGAGGTCTGCAACAAGTTCGACCCAACTGGCATAAAAGTTTCGCCGTAGTAGGGGCTGTATCCTAGAATTGAATTGCCCCGTGCAATCGTAGTCCCTACTTCGAGCGAAAACCTATCGGATAATGGGTAGCGGGCATACGGGGAAATGTATGAAGAAAACAGGGTCTGTCCGCTCATGCTCCCAACTGATGTTCCCATTTCGACGCCAAAATCGATTTTCTTTTCGGGGGCTTGCAAAAAGGAAGGTGTTTGGCCTGAAACAAAAATTGAATCGCCCGGATTGTAATAATCGGGGATATCCGTCCCGGTTTGGGCGACCAATGCACCAAAGGAACCAAGAAAAATGAAAACTGCAATTATTCTGAACATATATATATGGTATCTGACACTGATTAAAACTATTTCTCAAAAATACGAATTCTAATGGAATACAAGCAAGGGGGTATTCGAGTGAAAAAGCATCTGCCTGGTAAGGCTGGGGTTTAGCCACCGGGTTATGAAATTTCGTTTATGGGTGAGCATTGCCACTATATCAATGTCGTTTTTACTGATAAAAGCATCGAAGCCCCCCATTGCATCTTTCTGTTTCATGGTCTCCACAACTACATCGGGGCCAATGTATTCTTTCTTTAAACGCTCTTTTAAAGCTTCCAATTTTATTTCATTTGATTTTTCGTCCTTTTCCTGAGAGATGTGCACAAAAAACACCTTTATGTTGAAGGGGCTTGTGAGGTATTGAAGTTTATGGATAGCCCTGAAATCGGTATCATCAAAATTAGTGGCATACATAATATTTTTCAACGATTTCAGCCCGCCCTTTGCCTTCGAAGGAATGGCAAACACAGGCACTTTCACATTTTCGATTATCTCGGCGGTCACACTCCCATACAGCTTTTTCTTCTTTTCGTCGCGCCCACTGGTGCCCATTACGATAATATCGGGATTATAGGACGAATACTCATCCAAAATTTCATCCTCGGCAAAACCATTCTCCAATTTATAGTCGATTGTAACGCCTTCGATCTTGGAGCTTTCAACATGCTCCACCAGTGTTTTGTGCAACATGGCTATATTTTTTTCCGCTGTTTCGCCTATGCCCTGCAAATGTTCGTCGATGGTTGACGAATAAATGGCCGATTCGCCCATGCTCATGGCATCGAGCGTGGGGATGTAATACGAATGGAACAAACGAATTTCCGATTTGAACAAAGCGGCCAACTCAATTGCATAATAACACGCATTGATGCTATGGTCGGAAAAATCGACAGGGACCAGGATTTTTCGGACATCTACTTTTTCATCATGCAAACCTTCCTCACCATATTCCTCCCTGATATCCTCAAGTACCTTTTTTGCCTTTTCATAATCTTCGGCATGGACCTGAAGCATAATCCCATCTTCGAGATTGACATGTACGCCGTACCTAAAGTTCTCGTTAAAAAGGAAACATTCGATGCCTTCCGACTCCAGGCGGCCCTTTATCAGGTAGGCCCTTAAGGTATACATAAATGTGGCGAGGGTAACTAATTCTTTCGACATGGCTATCAGTTTTTAGTTCATTACAAATAATTTTCGATTCACCTTCTTAATTCTCAAATTTACGGCTTTTGTTTTTGCTTTGCAAACAATTCATTTTTATGTCTTCAAAACATCAGCGTTGCAGGTTTTCCATTACCCTGTACACCGGATAGGAATAATACCCACCGCCCCACTGCGGCACCAGATAACGGTCGAAATAATTCCATTTCAACAAGCCGTCGTCCGATTGGGGCTCCAGCAGGTAGGCCGCCAATTTTCCCAGCGGCTGATTGATTTTGATTAGGGCTGCTCCTGCCGGGAATTCTTTTTTTTCTATCACATACTCTCCCTTAATGGTATTGGTGTAATGTCCCTGGTTCAATCGTTCATCGCCTTTTAATTCATCAATTCTGAACTTTTGGACTTTTAAATTGCTGGTGGTTTTAAGCCTTTCAATTTTGATCCCGTGCCTAAGTAGGTTTTCTTCAACCTCCGCAATTGGATACTCAATGACGTAGGCGTAAGGCAGGGCAATATTTTTGGTTGAAAAGTAATCGGCAATATAAGGCACGGTGACAGTCCGCTGGCGGTTGCTTTGTTTGTATCGCCAATATCCTTTTACGCCTGGAATGGTATCCGCCTCAAAGGCTTTTATTGTAATGGGTTGCTGGGTTGGGCGGCCTTCATATTCAAGGGTAAAAGAATCAAGTGGTATGCCTTTTGCAAAGTGGCTCGTCGCCTTTTCATCGGCAGTTGCCAAAAGCAGTTTGATCTCCTTTTTGTTTCCGGCAGCATAATTTATAATAGTCAGCAGCAGATGATAGCAACCATTTACACGGGTCTTGAAATCGGCATACACATAGTTTTCGTTCAGGATGGCCAGGCGGTTACGCAACCCCACATAATTGACGAGATAACGGGGTTCGGCAGCATACGAAATCCAGCCCTTGTCGATATCGAGCCGGTCGATGAATTCGCCGTAAAAAACATTTTCTACCTGGTAATCTGCAAACAAATTGGTTTTTACTGTGGGCATCATCCGGTCGCGCATATAGTTTATGAGGCTGCGGTTACCGTTGGGGTTCATCATCCAGGTATAGGTAACCGGTTCCTCGTGGTAGCTGCCGTTTGTGGTATGGCAATCGACTGTAATGGCCGGGTCCCACCGGTTGAAAACTTGCGAAACCACAGCCTGTATTTCGGGGGTCTCAAGTTTCATGGCATCGCGGTTTAAGTCGAGCATCTGTCCATTGTACCGCAACCCAACACCATTTACCGGGCCGTTTTGGTTGGTCCGGTTTTCAGTGCTGATCTTTTCGTTCCCATCGGGGTTTAAATTGGGGACAATCAACAGGATCACATCTTTTAATATTCCCTGATATTTGCCATTCAAAATATCCCGTGCCAGCATTTGAACAGCTTCTTTTCCTTCCACCTCACCCGCATGGATATTGGCCTGGATGTACACCACAATCCGCTCTTCGTCTGCTAAATTTTCGGGATTTGCAGGCATAGGGTCGGCTAAAATCAACAAAGGCACTTCCCGTCCTTCTGTCGAAGTGGTAATATTTTCTACTTTGATGTTGGGCGAAAGCTTTTTCAAGTCTTCGATAAAATTCATTACATCGGCATATTTTGAAGTAGATGTAAAACTCGATTTTTCTGCCACTGTAAGCAGCTGAGCCTGGGCTTGCAGTTGAAACCACCCAAAAATCATCAGAAAAAAGAAAAGAAATTTTGTCATTCCGTTGTCCTATTTATGGATTAAAACAAGGTTCTAAAAGTAAAGAAATTCCACTAATCTGGCTATTTTTTGGTTAAATTGATTTTAATTCGACTCTTTGATTCAATTCATAATCTTATTACCTTTGATTCAAATTATCTTGCCAAAAAATGTCACGGACTTACAATTTCATACTGCTTTTCAAAAATTTAATGAAAGCTTTTCTTCTGGGGCTAGCGATTTTCGCCACAGCGAAGCTTGTTTTTATCTTTCGTTTTGGCAATCTTTCCACATTTAAAAGCTATTCGGGAGATATTCCCTTGATGATTTTTAATAGCTTACGATTCGACCTGCAAGTTCTTGCCTATTTCCTGTCGCCCTTCCTGTTATTGTCATTCATTGCTTTGGTTTCAACATCAGAAAAGCGTATCCGTTTTATTCATGATTTTTCGGCAAAAATCATCCCCCTATTTTTATCTATCTCACTATTCATTCTCTTAGTAGACCAGCAGTTTTATTCCTTCTTCAAATTGCATTTCAATCCAGTGGTCTTCGATTTTTTTGATGAAGGGCCTGTACTCCTGCTAATAAGTATGTGGCACGACCATCCAGTGATCCGCATCCTGCTTGTTTCTGCTGGATCCTATTTCCTTTTCCGCTTTTTGATAAAGAGGATTTATGCCTGGACAAAACTGGAAATTGAAAAGCTAAATTTACTTGCCCGTATTCTTTTATCTATAATTTTGATAGGGGCTTATTTCCTTTTTGCCAGGGGATCGGTTGGGACCTTCCCGCTTCAAAACGAAGATACCATTGTTTCCGATAGCGAATTTATCAATGCTTGTGTGCCCAATCCTTTGTTTTGTTTGAAGGAAGCCTACACCGAATCGGTAAAAGAATTTAAAATACCGGCACCCGAAAAGGTTTTGGACCAATTTGGCTACACCCGTATCGAAGAAGCCGTGGCCGATTATAGGGGCATTCCTGTCGACTCGATAAAAAGCAATCGTATCAATGACCTGATATTTGCCACATCGAATGGAGTTCAGCAAAAAAGATACAATGTGGTACTGTTTATCATGGAAAGCATGAGTAATCATTTTATTGATTTTCAAGGCAAAGAGTGCGATTTATTAGGTTCGTTCGACAAGCATTTCAAGGAGGACATTGTGTTCCGTAATTTTCAATCGTATGGCAATGGCACCTTGATCAGCCTCGAAAACCTGTTGCTAAATGTACCTTTTCAAGCTTTATTCGAATCGAAGTACAGATATATTTCGTATGATATTTCTATTGCAAAGCCTTTTAAAGATGCGGGATATAGGACCCATTTCGTGACGGGGATCGAGTTGGGATGGCGACATTTGAACGAAGTGTTAGGAAGGCAGTATTTTGATAATGTGTATGGGAAAGCGCATATCATAAAAAATATGCCCGGTGCTGAAAGCAATACAACATGGGGTGTTTTCGATCATCAGGTTTTCGATTACCTGTACAAAATATTGTCGGAAAGCGGGGAGCCGCAATTTATCGTCACCCTCTCGTCGACCAATCACACACCCTACGAATTGCCCCACGATTATTATCCATACCCCATAAAGGGAAAGGTTGCAGATTGCCCACTGTTCTCGGTTTCAAAAGAAAGGTGCCTTGAAGTATTGACCGCTTTTCAGTATAGCAACGATGCCCTGGGGAAGTTTATGGACAAGATAAAAAACTCGCCATTGGCCGAAAATACCATCGTAATCATAACCGGCGACCATAACATCCGAAGTACGATTTGCTATAACACACAGGCCATGCAGAAATATAAATACTCAGTGCCGCTTTATTTCTATCTTCCGGAGGATTTAAAACGTGAACTATATATCGATACTTCCCGTTTGGGGTCGCATTGCGATATTATGGCTTCGGTTTACCCCTATATCTTAGTGAACGAGAAATACATAAACCTGGGGCAGGATTTATTTAGCCCGCAAATAGCATCCGATGCGTATTACAGCATCAACGAACAGCAATTGCTCTTTGGAAAATCGTTGACCAGAGAGGAGGTCGAAAAAAAGGTAAATGCACGGAAAGCAATCCTGTTTTACTATTACAGTTCGCGGATCCATGAAAACCAAAAATCGGAGAGGCAAAGCCTGAAAGATTCAACTCTAACTTACTAAGCCTTAGAAATGCTAAGTAAGTTGGGTGGAAAACCCGTTGTTTTTTGGAGAAGCTATTTTGAAAGTTTCACTTGTAAAATGAAGAAGTCTATGAAAAAGAGTTACCGTTTAATCAACAGATTTCTCCCTACGAAATGACAATTTCAATAGAGTACAGAGGGAGTGGTTGGCGGGCGCGAAGTGCCCGCCAACCACTCCCAAACCTGCACACAGTCTGTCATTTCGACCGCAGGGAGAAATCTGTTGAAATACCCCAGTAAGGATGAAATTAGCAAGTTTATTTTAAGGAAATAATTTGAGTTACCGCCACACAAGATCATAAATCATTGTTCCTCGTTCTGAAATCAAAAAAAAAGCAGCCTTCCTATTTGTATTTCTTCACAAAATACCCAAGATACTCCGGCAACTTATTTACAAGGTAAAAAGGTAAGTTCATTAACCAATATTCTTTTCCGGCAATTGTTCTGGCTTGTTCGATCGAAAACTTGCCAGAATAAACCCGCACAGCGTACGAGTGGGGCGACCTGTCGATAAATTGTTGAAGCGACCGGAGCTTGCCCGAAACCCCCGATTTCACTTCAATAGGGATGAGCATGTTTTCGTGCTGCCACACAAAATCGACTTCGGCGGATGAATCCTTATTGTCACGACTCCAGAAGTTCAGCTTAAATAAAACCGATTGGCTCAAACACATTAATTCCTGGGCTGTGATATGTTCGGCTATCCGTCCTTGATAACTGTCGCTCAGATCGGCAGAAGAGATCAGTTCGCTCTGTAAGCCTGCAAAGTAGTTCACCATTCCGGTATCGACCAATTGCAATTTTGGCGAACGCCTGAAATTTACCTCCAAAGGCATTTGTGCAGAAACAACAGGATATATTAATTGCAACAGAAAAGCTTTTTCAAGGATGCGGAATGCAACCGACATTTCCCTGTTTTTAAAGGTCGAGTTCGCAAATCCCTGAAATTTGATCCGTCGCGCGGCCTCGTTGAAGGAATGTTGAATGATAAATCGGATCACATAAGTCATAGTCTGGTTTGGGGCATATTTCTCCACATCGTCGAGAAAGGATGTGATAAGTCCATCGAAAATGTTGTTAAGTCCCACAAAACTTTGCTTTTTTATATAGGTATCAACCACCTCGGGCATGCCCCCTATAAAGCTATATTTCCGAAACTCGGAAAGCAAGTGTTCGTGGCCATATTCGGGAAAAGGGATTTCATCTAACAAAGCTGTGCTCCGCTTGTCGTTGTTTGCCATCAGGAATTCGATAAACGAAACGGGCCTGACGGACAGATACTCGACCCGCCCTACCGGGAAACTGATTTTTTTTACGGTCAGGCTTTCGAGCAACGATCCGGCGGCAATCACATAAATCTCTTTTTTTTCTTCGTAAAAGTACCTGAGTATGGCAACGGCTTCAGGCGAATTCTGGATTTCGTCGATAAACAATAAAAGCTTTCCTTTTATCACATCCACTTTTTTATTCAAACAAATTGCATCGAACAGTTTATGCACATCCATACCTTTTTCGAAGAGCTTTTTGTCTGATTCCTGATCCAGGTTTAATTTGATGAAATGATCGAACTCCTTTGCAAATAACTCGACCAAACTGGTCTTGCCCACTTGCCTTGCCCCTCGCAATACTAACGGCTTTCGATTTTCACGATCTGTCCATTGTCTTAAACCTTGAATTACTGTTCTTTGAAACATATATTAAAATATTTACCGAAACAAATATACAACATTTTGTATAAAAGATGGGGTAAATTTAGTATTAATTTGTATAAAAGATGGGGTAAATTTTAAAGTATTTTGTATAAAAGAGGGGGTAAATTCAAAAAATCTAAATTTCAAACTCACCTACCACTTGCCGGACAGCACAGGCAGAGCCAGAACAAGTTTGTTATTTGAATTTTGGTGCTTGAGATTTGGTGCTTCTTTTCATAAACTATGTATCATCAATTCTGCCGGTCGACCACCAACGAATGGGATACGTAATCATGTTGCCCTCTTTGTACACTGCCTGGAAACGTTTTTGACCATTGGCATACCATTCGATCCAGAGGCCATGCTTTAGGCCGTTCGTAGATTGCCCCTGTTCCTTTTTATTTCCGTTTTTATGCCAGCTAATCCAGTAGCCTTCCAACAATCCGTTCAGGAAATAGGCTTGCTCTTTCATCTGGCCGTTGCGGTACCATTTGTACCAGTAATCGTCGGCCACGCCATCGATGTAATACTCCTGCGATTCGGGCTGGCCATTGCGGTAATAATATTGCCATTTGCCGTGCATGATACCCTTTTTGTAGTTGCCTATAAGCATGATTTGCCCCGAGTTGTACCATTCGATAAACAAACCATGAAGGGTATCGTTCACGTACGTGGCTTCCATTTCCTTTTGCCCCGAGAAGCTCCAGAATGTATGCACCCCCTGCCGCAAATCGTTTTCGATCCACACCTCTGATTTTTTTCGGGTCGACAAAAAATAATAATCGGTGTACAGAAATTGGGAACACAAATCCCCCCCGGCCAAAACAACCATAACGAATAACAAAAGGACATACCGACCGGCTGGTCGATAAACATTCTTTATTATGGTCGATTGTTTCCTCATCTGCAACTACAAAAGTAATGGATAGCAAACGATTTCGCCGACCCTATTATTTGGCTTATGGAATTTTTAACAAAAAAGACGGGTGCTGGGCGCTTACTACCAAGTGTCGGTGTGACTTAATAGCACGCCGACACTATTGCCATTTGGATCGTCCTCCAAAGGAGAGACACACGATCGTGCGTCTCTTCTCTTGAAAAAGATAGGTTATTATCCCCATCTGCCTTGCCCCGAAACGTTGATCGAAACAAAAGAAATAATATCTTTGGTGAAAACTAATTTGAAAGCAAAATGACAGGACTTTTCCACTCAACTTTTCCTCAAACGGGAACAACTTTTCGAAGTAATTCGGATATGCGAAATAAGCGCAAGTGTATAGTGATTAAATACCCGAATTGGGAGGATAGCCAATACTTTGGAATGAAATAACAGAATCTCATATTGCTTTGTGCCTCATTATTCATTCAGACTCACAAAGGTATTTTACCCTTTATTTGTACCAATAAACTAATTTTACCTTGGGAGAACTAAATTTACCCTAAAAAATGCACAATAGATAGGCTTCAATTGAGTAAGATTAGTTTTACCCCTAATTGAATAAAATAGATTATATTTACCCTTGCAAAATCAATTTTACCTCAGTAAATTGAAGAGAAATGAAAAAAATAGGGTTTACATGGCTTCAGGACACATTAAACATCAAAGGATTTAGATTAACGCATGAGTCATACATAGGAACAACAGAAAAAACAGAGCTAAGTTCTACAAATACTATTGTACGAACATTCAAATCAAAATATGATGTAAAATCTGAGAGTCCGATGTCTCATTTAGAATTTGCTCTAAAGTATGATGATTTAGACCTTGCTTTTATAAAGGAAGTTTTCTCAATCGTTGAATATCAGACAATAGAAGACTACATAAATGAAAGTCCGAATCGAAAATACACGAGAATAATTGGTTTTCTCTATGAATTGACAGTGGGTAAATCAATTGAAGTTAAAGTCACAACCACTAATTACGAGGATGTATTAGATTCTGCAAAGTACTTTACTGGGAGTGTTACAAAAATATCCAAATGGAAGGTAAACGATAACCTATTAGGTTCAAAAGATTATTGCCCGGTGATCAGGAAAACTACAGAACTTTGCGAGTTGCTTGATTGGGACATCAAGGAGGCAATTGAAAATCTAAAACATGAATACTCTCCTGATATTTTTAAACGAGCTAGTTATTTTCTATATAAGAAGGAATCAAAATCCTCTAGTGAAATAGAAAAAGAAGACCCACCACAAGACAGATTGGATAAATTCATTGCTTTATTAGAGGATGCAGGACAAAAGCCCTTTGAACAATCATTATCTGAAGAAGAATTGGTTCGTGTACAAAATACCATTGTTGATCCAAGATATGCGGATAAAGGTTTTAGAAACTTTCAAAATTATGTAGGTCAAACAATGAGAGACTATTCTCAGAAAATACATTATGTATGTCCGCCACCGCAATTTGTAAGATCCCTTATGCAGGGATTGGTTGACTTAAACAAGAAGAACAAATCAACCGATACTATTATTAAAGCCACAATGGTATCATTTGGCTATGTGTATATTCACCCATTTGAAGACGGAAATGGACGGATTCATCGCTTTCTAATTCATGATATTTTGGTACGTGATGGAATTGTCAGTAATAGTACAATACTTCCAGTATCAGCTCAAATACTTGCTCATATAGACGAGTATGATGCAACATTAGAGATGCTTTCCAGGTCAATTGAAAGAAAAGTAAAATATGATATTAATGACTCCGCAGAATTAACAGTTCATAATGCAATAGAAATAGAAGGATTATACAGATATCCAGACCTGACAAATCATACAGTCTTTTTGGCAAAAGCGATACAATCTACAGTTACTAAGGATGTCCCAGAAGAACTTCTTTTTCTTCAATGCTATGATGTACTTAAGAGAGACATTCAAAAAATAGTTGATATGCCAGACAATAAAATTGATCGTATGATTTTATTCCTTCATCAGAACAAAGGAAAACTTGCAAACCGAAAACGAAATCATTACTACGAATTGAGTGATCAAGAAATAGATGAAATGGAACAAGCCTATAATCAGGTTTTTATAAAAAAGTAGGACACACTGCAATTAGATCTGATTTTTCTTCGATGCTCGTAGGATTATGTAGAAACATGCATGTTGACAGGCTATTCTCCCACAATCAGCAAATATTCTTATCTGAAAGAATAAAGTTCGATTCTTATTTTTACACCCCCACCACTTCATCCAGATAATAATACCACAACCAGGCTACGATGTCTTTGTAGCCCATTTGTTTTAGGAGGCTTTTGTAATGAGAGACTTGTCGTTTATGGGCATCCTCTGTTTTGTTTCCGAATTTATAGTCGAGCACAATTACTTTTTCGCCCTTCATCCAAATATAGTCATCGGATGACTTTCTAATTGATTGTGAGACAACCATACAATTCCGGGATTACTTTTAGCAAGAGT
>JAIOYV010000031.1 GCA_021740905.1 Bacteroidales bacterium | reverse complement strand
TCGGGTCCATAGGTTTCGCCTATGGCTATTCACGTTTAACCACTTCGTGGTTATTTGCTCCGACCAATCCCGAAGGGATTAAACATGAATAGCCATGTACGCAGTGCATGGTTACTGGACAATACGATGATAGAACCCGAAAAGGGTTCAACTATTGTTTTTCATTAGTGATTCCCAATAATTCTATCAACCAGCCCCTTACAAAACACTGTCATTGGTAACGCAGGGAGAAACCTCTTTGAAATTTACGTCAACCCGAAACCCGAAACCCGAGACACGAAACACGAACCCTTTTCAAAAGAAAACCTTACTTTTGAAAAAATTGAATACAATCGAAAAAAGAATTTTGATACGATGAGCAAAGTTGCACTGATTACGGGAATTACGGGACAGGACGGAGCCTATTTGGCCGAATATTTATTGAAGAAAGGATATATTGTACACGGCATAAAACGGCGGAGTTCGCTATTTAATACCGACAGGATCGATCATATTTACGAAGATCCCCATGTAGAAAACCAGCATTTCATCCTGCATTACGGCGACCTCACCGACTCGACCAACCTGATTCGGATAATCCAGGAGATTCAGCCCGACGAGATTTACAACCTGGCCGCAATGAGCCATGTACACGTTAGTTTCGATACGCCCGAATATACTGCCAATGCCGATGGGATCGGCACTCTGCGCATCCTTGAAGCCATCCGTTTGTTGGGTCTTGCAAAGAAAACCCGCTTCTACCAGGCATCTACCAGCGAGTTGTATGGCCTGGTTCAGGAAGTTCCGCAAAACGAAAAAACGCCCTTCTATCCTCGCAGCCCTTATGGTGTTGCCAAATTGTACGGCTACTGGATTACGGTGAATTACCGCGAAGCTTATAATATGTTTGCCTGCAACGGAATACTTTTCAACCACGAATCACCTATCCGGGGCGAAACCTTTGTGACCCGAAAAATCACACGCGCCACTGCCAAAATAGCCCTGGGCATGCAGGACAAATTGTTCCTCGGAAACCTTTCGGCACAGCGCGATTGGGGCCATGCCAAGGATTATATCAGGGCTATGTACCTGATGTTGCAGCAAGATAAACCAGAAGATTTTGTGATTGCCACCGGAATAACCACCACGGTGCGCGATTTAGTCAGGATGTCGTTTGCCGAGGCAGGTGTTGACCTTGAATTTACAGGGAAAGGAGATGAAGAAAAAGGCATTGTCGCAGCCTGTCGAAATGCGCAATATCAAATCCCGGCAGGAAAGATTGTGGTTGAAGTGGACAAACATTACTACCGGCCCACCGAAGTCGATTTGCTGATTGGCGATGCAAGCAAAGCGAAAAACCTATTAGGATGGGTGCCAAAATATTCTTTGCAGGAACTTGTTACCGACATGGTTCAAAGCGACCTAAAACTAATGCAAAAGGAAAAGTATTTGAAGGAAGGGGGCTATGCAGTAATGAATTATTTTGAGTAAATTTGTGAAAACGGAAAATTATGGGTGCGAAAAAGTTAATACGGTTCGACTGGGCAATGAAAACATTGCTACGCGACAAGGCCAATTTTGATGTGTTGGAAGGATTCTTAAGTGCCTTGTTGGAAGATGATAATTTAAAAATATTGACAATCTTAGAAAGTGAGACCAATCAGGAAGGAGAAGAAGACAAATTTAACCGTGTGGATTTATTGGTGCAAGACAGCCAAAAACGAAAAATCTATATCGAAATCCAAAATACCCGCGAGAGCGATTATCTGGAAAGCCTGTTGTTTGCCACCTCTAAAATAATAGTTGAAAATCAAAAGCTTGGAAAAGATTTTTCGGATGTGAACAAAATTATATCTATCAGCATACTTTATTTCAACCTAGGCTTGGGCGATGACTACATTTACTTTGGAACCACAAAATTTATGGGTGTCAATACAGGCAATCCCCTGATTGTAAAAAGGAGGGTGAATATTTCTAAAACTTTCGAACCCAAATATAAGTTTGTCGAAAAACGGATATTCCCTGAATATTATCTGATTACTGTGGAGCGATACAAAAATGTGATCAAAAAGCGCATCGACGAATGGATCTATATGATAAAAAACAACGAAGTGGCAGATGGGTCAACATCTAGGAACATTGACAAGGCGCGACAGAAATTGGATGAAATAAACATGGGCGAGGCTGAAAAAAAACGATATGAGCGATATTTGATCAACCTTGCCCGCGACCGGGATGTGATTAATACCGCAAAAGCCGAAGGGCACGATGAGGGCGAAAAAATTGGAATGAAAAAGGGGATGGCAAAAGAAAGGGAGAATACTGCAAAAGAAAAGGCAATTATGGCAAAAAAAATGAAGATAAAGGGTATCCCTATCGAAGAAATTACTGAATACACAGGGCTTACAAAAGATCAAATTCAAAAACTGTAATGTTTTTCTACGTTACAGAACCTTCACTACCCAGTATCGTAGAACGAATGGGTGTTATTGATACATTACCAACAAGGGTATGATGGAAATTGATTCAAAAATTTTTGTGGCAGGTCACAAAGGCTTGGTTGGAAGTGCCATATTGCGCGCATTGCTCGACATGGGCTACGAGAATGTAGTATTTAAAAACCGGGGGTCACTCGATCTTACTGACCAGATCGCTGTCAACAATTTTTTCAGAAAGGAAAAAATCGACTATGTGTTTCTGTCCGCTGCCAAAGTGGGCGGCATATTGGCAAACAATACCTTCAGGGCACAGTTCCTATATGAGAACCTTCAAATCCAAAACAATATTATCCACTCATCGTTTGTGCATGGAGTGAAAAAACTTTTGTTTCTTGGAAGTTCCTGTATCTATCCGAAGAATGCCCCACAACCTTTAAAAGAAGAATACCTGCTTGGCTCCGAACTCGAATATACAAACGAACCTTATGCAATTGCAAAGATTGCTGGCATTAAAATGTGCGAGAGCTATAACCTTCAATATGGTACTAATTTCATTTCTGCCATGCCCACTAACTTGTTCGGCATAAACGATAATTTCGACCTGGAAAATTCGCATGTCTTGCCAGCTTTGTTGCGAAAAACTTTGTTGGGCAAGTGGCTGATGGAGGAAAACTACGATATGATTGTGAAGGATTTCATGGTGCACCCTCAAAGTAATTTTCCGGATAAGATTAGTGAGACTGATATTAAGCGAATACTTTCAACGTATGGGATAAATCAACCAGAAGAAGAGGCTGAGATTACCCTCTGGGGAACAGGCGCACCTATGCGCGAATTTTTATTTGCCGACGATTTGGCCGATGCCTGTTTGTTTCTGATGGATCAGGTTGATTTTCCTCTTCTTGCAAAATTATCCGAACAAAATTCCGATAATTCTAAAAATGAGATCAGGAATACACATATCAATGTGGGGACCGGCAAGGATATTAAAATTGCAGACCTTGCTACTCTTATTGCAGATATTGTCGGGTTTACCGGAAATCTGAAATGGGACAACACAAAACCCGATGGCACGCCCCGGAAACAGCTCGATGTGTCGAAGCTTTCCTCACTAGGGTGGAAACCTCAAACTACGCTAAAAGAAGGAATCGCAAAAGTGTATCAACATTACCTCGAATCGTTGTGAGAAAACTGATCGAAAAAGGGCTTTGGCTTATTACCAAAGGCGAGGAACGCAGCGTAAAGGCCAAAAAGAATATCCTTTATTCTTTGCTTATCAGAGGTGTGAGTATGGTCACTACTTTTTTTTTGGTACCCATTACCCTTGGCTTTGTCGATCCGGTTGAATATGGGATTTGGATCACACTTGGCTCGGTTATCAACTGGTTCAGTGTGTTTGACGTGGGGCTTGGAAACGGTCTTCGGAATAAGTTTGCCGAGGCTATTGCTAATAATAACAAGGAGTTGGCCAAAACGTATGTTAGCACCACGTATGCTGGATTGATCATCATTTTTGGGATAATATTCTTACTTTTCCTAAGCGTTTTTCCTTTTGTTGAATGGGATGTTATTTTCAAAGCCGGACCAGAACACCGCCATGGATTACGAATACTTGTCCTGGCCATATTTGCCTTTTTCGTGCTGCGCTTCATCCTTCAGATCATCGGCACTATTCTTATGGCCGATCAACGACCAGCCCTTGCCAGTCTTACCGAACCCATTGCAAACCTCATTTCTCTGGTAGTAATCTACATTCTCTCGAAGTCGATGGAAGGTTCGTTGTTGTCGCTTGGACTTATTCTGGGATCCACACCCATTTTGGTGCTTATCATCTTCAACTACATTTTTTATCGAAAGGATTATCGACAATATATCCCCTCGTGGAAATATGTGAGCTATCCCTATTTCAAAGAATTGATGGGGCTGGGTTTTAGTTTTTTTGTGATTCAAATAGCCACTTTGTTGATATTTACTACTGATACAATGATAATTACACAACTGGAGGAATTGGGGCCCAAAGAGGTGACCCCTTATGCTGTGGCACGTCAGTATTTTGGTTTTATCTCTGCACTCTTTTTTCTTGTGGTCAGGCCCTTTTGGTCGGCATTTACCGAAGCGTATGTGAAAGACGACACCGACTGGATCAGGGGCATCGTACGAAAGCTGATCTACGGATGGATAATTACTGTTATCGGTATCATATTTCTGATCTTTATTTCAGGCTGGTTTTACGATATGTGGCTTCCTGCCGACCGGATTTTTGAAATCCCGATCATGCTTTCGGTTTGTATGGGTCTGTTTATGATGATCCTTACTTGGAATACCTTGTTTGGATATTTGATAAATGGCTCAGGAAAAATCAAGCTTCAATATTATGTGTCGATTATAAATGCTGTTGTTAACATTCCCTTGTCTATATTGTTGGCAAGCTATTTTGGCTTAGGGAGCACAGGGGTAATCCTGGCCACCAGTTTGGTAATGTTTCCAGGGGCTATTTTATATCCCATCCAGCTATTCAAGATAATTAATAAAAAGGCGAGTGGGATTTGGGGTAGGTAATTCGGGAATTGAGGAATTGAATTGGTGAGGGGTTGAGGAGGTAAGTTGGTGAGCTGGTAATTAGGGAGTGATGGAGTATTGGAGTGATGGATAAACACGTAACCCACATACATTGTATTCATCCATCCCAACCCTTCCTTAAAACAAGAAAGGGCTTTCGCTGTTGCCTAATTTATGGGTAAATTTCACTGCCCTTAATTTAAGTGGGAAACTGAATTGAGCTATGAAAACGAATCCTTAGTTGGGATGAACATGAAACCGTTACCCTCGAAGCTTTAGTGTAGTAGGGCGAAACCCCACCTACGCTAAAGCTTCGGATGGCAGGCAAGACACTATAACAATTGGCAATACTTAGCGTAGAACATGAACAGGGTTTGAGACCCACAAAAGAAAGAGAAATAGAACAAAAGTGGAAAAGCGACGATTAGCTGAAATAATATTTGTTTTTATAGTTATACTGGGTGCCCTGGAACTATTTCAAATTAAGTTTTTAAGCGAAAATATATTGAAAATGATCGAGCTCGGCAGCCTGGGGCTGATGTTGCTTTTTATCCTCATCGATTCAATTTACAACCGCGAAGAACGTATCAATGCGAGTTTTTCAAAAGAAATTGGCTTTATGTTGCTGGCCCTGTTTTTAAGTATGTATGTAGCCAACACTGCACATGGGCAAAGCTTTCAAATTACTTTTATTGCACAAAGGCACATGTACTTCTATATTTTCTACTTTTTTCTGCATGGATTAAGGCTACGGCCCAACGATGTTGTAAAAATAATCGTGGGACTTGGCATTCTCATCAGCCTTCTCTATCTCGTGCAATACGTCGCTTACCCAAGGGAATTGTTCAGGGTCCGCATTTCGGATGAACGGGGCACTTTGCGGATATTCTTTCCAGGTCAATCTTTTATATTCATGACCTTCTATTTCAGTCTCCTGAAGTTCTTTGAAAAATACAAATACCCGTGGCTGATTTTGACTGGACTTACTTTTGTCATAATCATACTATTGGGATCAAGATTAATTTTGTTGACCACGGTAGTTATCTCGGGGTATTTTTTGCTTACTAGCGACAAGGTAAGATCCAAGCTTCTTTTAATCCCGGTAGGGATAATGGCACTGCTTGTTTTTTTATTTGTTTTCCAGGGCATCTTTACTCAATTGGTAGATATTTCGAAAGGGCAACAAGCTAATTTTGCTGAGGATGTGCGTGTAAGGGCCGCTGTGTTTTTCCTTACAGAATTCTTCCCCAACACGCTATCCTATATTTTGGGGAATGGTGTCGAAAGCCTTAATTCAGAATATGGAATAATGGTGTATCAAATCCGCGACGAATTACATTTTTTCCAGGGCGATATTGGCATTATTGGCGATTACACCCAGTTTGGTGTCATTTTCGTTTTTGTGGCAGCCAGCATCTACATCAAAACCTTGACCGCCAAGTATCCTTACGAATATAAGTTTTTGTATTATTATATGTTGTTTATTACCCTGTTGATGCTGATGAGTGGAGACTTTGGGAATGTAGGCGCGTACCTCCCGATACTGATGATTTTATATGTCATAGATGTTGCAAAGCACGATGCTAAATTTGACAAAATAAATGAGGGAGATAACAATCCCAACCAAGGGGAAAGCGGATATGAATGAAGCACACAATAGTATCAAAAACATAATGAAAGCGATTTGATGAAAAATAGTATCACAATATTGATCCCGGTTTTTAATGGTTTGGAATACACCAAAAAATGCCTGGCCAATTTGGAACAAGGCATTGCGGTAGTACCCCACGATACATTCCAATACGAAATAGTGGTGATCGACGACGGATCGACCGATGGCACCAGCGAATGGATCAAGCAAAACCACCCCAATGTCCATTTGGTTTATGGCGATGGCAGCCTATGGTGGACGGGGGGCATAAACGCCGGAACCGAATATGCCATCGAAACCCTGAAAACGAACTTCATCCTTTGGTGGAACAACGACATTTATCAGGCCGATGATTATTTCATCGAACTGGTTAAAATCCTCGATAAAATGGATAGGCCAACCGTTTATGGTTCAAAAATATATTATGCGGAAGCACCTGATACGATTTGGTCTTATGGGTGCGAATTCTTTCCAAAACTTGGAAACATCCACATGATAGGCACTTTTCATAAAGATGGTGCTACGTTTTCGAAACCCCGTTTGGTCGATTGGTTTGCCGGAATGGGGACCCTATTCCCAGTCGATGTGATTGAAAAAACCGGTGCATTGAACCAACAAGAATTTCCCCAGTACCATGGCGACAGCGATTACACTTACCGGGCAAAGCTCGCCGGTTTCCCTCTTCAAGTCAGACCTGAACTCAGGATTTGGAACTATACCGAAAACACAGGTAATTTTCACGACGACAGTGCTAAAAAACTGTTTGCCACGCTTTCAGACATAAAATCGACTTACAACCTGAAAAAGGATTTGCTCTTTTACCGGAAATATGCCGAATCGCCCCGTGCCTATTTTTTATTGTTTCGGAAGTATTTCGAGTACATTGGGGGTTTTTATAAGTGGAAGTTGCTTAATTTGTTCGGGATTAAACAGAAGGTGAAAGGAGGAGGAATCCGGGAAGTGAAATAGGCGGCAGATTTACTATTTATTTGAAATTGAGACAGCCAATGAAATTACTGTCAAATAGCTAATATTTATGAAAGATTATATCGATTTTATAGAAAGGATGCAACAGCGCACTGTCCCGCATTTGCGGGAATACAGGGGGGAGTTTCAACTATCAATTCCACCCCCTAACCCCCGCCAGCGGGGGACATCCTCTGAGCTGACTTTCAGAGTTGAAATTGATAGATTCTATCGAAATAATCTATAAATGTCTAATTCAATTCGCAAAAAAAATATCTTCGGGTTCGACTTTGTCGATGCACCTGACTATACAGGAATTCTTGATAATTTTGGACAGGGTATTGAATTATCAGAGGATGAACTGCCCATTTTGATTACCCCAAATGTAGACCAGGTTGTTAAATTCAATCGCAATAGCCACCAGAAAATCTATTCCATTTTAAAACACTCGAAGTACATTTTGCCCGATGGACAGCCTATTGTTCTATTCAGCAAAATAATTGGAAGAGGGCTTCAGGCAAGACTTACGGGCAGCGATTTTTTTCCTGTGATATGGAAACAGCTAAAACAGCGTAAAGCGAAAGTTGGATTTGTACTGCCTAATGAGAAACTCGGAAAATTATTTCAGGATGAATTAGCAAGCGTCAGCTATTATGCTCCTCCTTTTTTTAGTTTGAACAATGAAGGGGAAGTCGATGAGGTAGTTGAAAAATGTCTTGAGTTGATCCAGCAGAACAACATTGAATACCTATTTATAGGCTTGGGTTTTCCGAAGCAAGAATCTTTGGTTGTCGCTATACATGAAAAGCTAAAATCGAAAATACCCTTTACCTTTTTGCTGGGGGCCTCGTTCGAGTTTTACCATGGCACAAAAAAGCGGGCGCCGAAAATATTTCAAAAATTATATCTCGAATTTGCCTACCGGCTATTCACCGAACCCCGGCGCATGGCCAAACGGTATTTGATAGACGATGCGTATTTTCTGGTGTTGATGGTGAAGGAGCTGTTTGGGAGAAAGCCTAAAATGTAATACAATCTGTTTCTGTTTGGATCATTCCCGTTATTCTGGCTTAATCATCGAAGGCGGATAAGCCTTTTCATCCACCCACAAATCTTTATTAGGTTTGGGTCCCATTTCGAATATTAAATTCCCCCCAGCCATAATTTCTTTGTGGGTGATGTATGAGCGATCCAAGGCTTTTCCGTTCAGCATGGCTGATTGAATGTAGATATTAATTTCGCTTACATTTTTGGCTTCAACTACAAAGCTGGTACTGTCGTTAATGCTGACTTCAGCTTTTGGAAAGGCCGGGCTTCCAATCACATAAATGCCCTCAGCAGGGTTCACCGGATAAAAGCCAAGCGCGGAAAATACATACCAGGCCGACATTTGCCCGCAATCTTCGTTGCCGCAAAGCCCATCGGGTTGATCGGTGTAAAGTTCGTTTACAATACGGTGGGTCATTTCTTGGGTTTTCCAAGGTTGCCCAGCATAATTGTACAAATAGGCTACATGATGGCTTGGCTCGTTGCCGTGGGCATATTGCCCGATAAGCCCCGAAATGTCAGGTGAGGAATGTTCCCCTTTAACGGGTGCCTTTATGCTGAAAAGAGAATCGAGTTTTGTGGCAAATGCTTCCTTGCCGCCAACCAGATCAATAAGCCCCTGCACATCCTGGGGAGCAAACCACAAAAACTGCCAGGCATTCCCTTCCGTAAAATCGGCATTGAAATGGTTGGAAAAGAGAGGGTCGAAATCTTCGCGCCACTTGCCGTTCCTGTCTTTTCCGCGCATAAATTTCGATTCCGGGTCGAAGGTGTTTTGATAATTCATCGCCCTGTTTCGAAAATAATCAGCCTCTTCCGTTTTGCCCAACTTCCCGGCAATCATCGAAATACACCAGTCGTCGTAAGCATATTCAAGGGTCTTCGATACGGCCTGGTTTTCTTCTTCAAAAGGGATGTACCCCAATTCCTTGTATTGTTTTAATCCCAGCGTGTCCTGCATTGCACTTGTTTTCATGGTCTTGTAGGCTTTCTCTATATTGAAATCGCCAATGCCTTTTTGGATGGCATCGGCAATAACCGGAATGGAATGATAACCGATCATACAATTTGTTTCATTGCCTTGCAATACCCATACAGGCAGCAAACCGGTTTGGTCGTAATGAGCCAGCATGGATTTTATCATGTCGTTTACCCTGCCAGGATGCATAATGGTGAACAAAGGATGGGCAGCCCGAAAGGTATCCCACAGCGAAAAAACGGTGTACATATCGAAACCTGTGGCAGTATGTACTTTGCCGTTGTTGTAATGATACTGCCCATTAAGATCGGAGAACAGGTTTGGAGCCAGCATACTATGGTACAAAGCCGTATAGAAAATTGTAGCTTGTTGCTCGTTTTGGGCTTCCACTTTAATTTTTCCTAATTCTGCAGCCCATTTGGCTTCGGCTCGTTTTTTTAATGCCCAGAAATCCCAACCTTTTACTTCCGATTGAATATTGTCTAGTGCCCCCGCAATACTTGCAGATGATAGCCCAACTTTCAGCATCAGGCTATCGGTATTATAAAATTCGGCATAGCCAATCATGTCTTTGCCGGTTATGGTATCAAGTAAATAACTTTCCCTGCCCTTTTCCAGGATTCCGAATGTGCCAAACGGGTATGAAAACTTGATGGCAAAAAATACTTTCTGATCTTCGGCCCAGCCTTTTGAATAGCGGTAACCAACGAGCGTATTCTGATTCACAATTTCAAAATAAGTTTCGACTGTCGAATCCCAATTCTGAGCATACCCCAGGTCGATAATAACACGGGCAACTTGATTTTTTGGAAAATAATATCGGTGCAATCCCACTCGCTCGGTACAGGTGAGGTGCACCTGTGTGCTGTCGTCCATTTCAATAAAATAATAGCCAGGGCTTGCCTTTTCCTTGCCATGATCTAAAAATGAATGGTAATGTTTGATGACTTGGCGGTTGGTTTCGTCGGGTGCGGCGATGTATCGTTTTGTGGAGGGCAAAACAATAATATCTGCCAGGTCACCAATGCCGGTGCCGCTCAGGTGTGTGTGCCCAAATCCGGCGATGGTATCGTCCGCATAATTGTAGCCCGAACACCAATCCCACCCCGATGTGCCATTATCGGGGCTAAGCTGCACCATCCCAAAGGGGAGCGTCGCCCCTGGATAGGTATGTCCATGACCTCCGGTACCGATAAATGGATCGACATAATCGATTGACTTTTTGGAGGTGGTTTGAGGTTGCTGGGTGCAGGCCGAGAAAAGTAGTATAAAGAAAAGTGATGTGATAAAATATTTTCTCATAATGTATGTTTTCTATAATCGTCATCAATCCAGTTCTCAAATCGAAGGTTCAACATTCTCTTAAATTCCCGGACATTTCGGGTAACTAATGTCATATCGTTTACTATTGCAGTAGCACCAATAAACAAATCCAAATCACTTATTATTTCACCCTTAGTTTTAAGTCTGGCTTTCTCTTTTCCATAAATCCGTATTGATTCAAAAATTGGGATTATGGTAATTTTCTCAGAAAAGTTATCAACCACCATCGTGTTTTCTTCTTTTCTTTGACTTTTTTCTGCTCCATAAATCAATTCGGCATACGTAATCTCAGATATCGCAAAGCGATGAAAACCGATATTTTCTATCTTTTCCTTTATTGCAAACTGCCCCTTGAAGTAATGAATACAAATATTGGAGTCAAGTAAATAATCCATTAGAAGTTTTCTATTTCGCGAATATTTATTCTACTCGAACGAATATCATCAATAATTTCATCTGCATTCCGACTATCTTCCCATGCACCAAAACATGCCGAGAAATCATATTGGTTTTCATTTTTATCTTCAAAAGAGTCAATCAATTTTATGATCAAATCTCGTTTTGACTTTGAATCCCAGTTCTTCATAAACCTGAAATATCTATTCACTTTTTTATTTTCAACAGCTATATCCATGTTTATCAGTTTTGACAAAAATACAAATATACAAAACTAATTATCGGCAACAAATCCAGTTTGTTGCCGATAATTAGAAAACAAACTTTGAACTCAGAACTTTGAACTCAGAACTAATCAATCTCGTTCCACACCAATGCACTCGCCCCCACAATGGCTGCATTTCCAATGGGCAATTCCGATGGCAACACTTTCACCTTGTTCTTGTAAATCTGCAGAAGGTTCTTTTCGAGATATCTTCTTGTGGGTTCAAAAATAAGCTCACCTGCCTGGGCGGGGCCGCCAAAAATAAAAATGGCTTCGGGGCTGGTGTAGGCCACCGCATTGGCCAGGGCCTTGCCCAGAATCTTTCCTGTTAGATTGAAAACCTTTAGGGCCAATTCATCACCTTCCTGGGCAGCTTCTGCGACAATCTTAGAGTTCAGCTTTTTGAACGTATATTCGTGCAAGGCCGATTTTTCGTTGCTGTCGAGCATCATCTCAAAAGCGGTGCGTTTAATGCCAGGTGCCGAGCAATAGGTTTCGAGGCAGCCACGTCGGCCACAGCCACACTGACGGCCATTGTCTTTTACGATCACATGGCCAATCTCGCCGGCGAATCCATCGTGGCCATACACCAATTGGCCATTTACGACAATCCCACTTCCGAGACCAGTGCCGAGGGTAATCATGATGAAATTCTTTATGTCCCGTGCCCCACCATATATCATTTCGCCGATGGCTGCTGCATTCGCATCGTTGGTGAGAAATACTGGGACATTAAAATGTTCCTTGAAATAATCGACCAATGGTACTATGCCTTTCCACGATAAGTTGGGGGCAAAATCTATTGTGCCTTTATAAAAATTCCCATTGGGTGCACCAATACCAATCCCCATCAATTGGACATCCACTCCAAGATCGGCTACCGAATTCTTTATCTTTTCGGAGAGTGCCGCCACAAAAACACGGGCATCGTCCGAAATATACGTGGCAAGATTATCTTTGAAAAGGCAATTGCCTTCTTTATCAACTATCCCGTATACTGTATTCGTACCCCCTATATCAATGCCTACCGCAACTTGTTTCATATTCATTGTAATTTGCACCATGTGCGTACTTTATTCTAATTTGCGTTTTGCGCGTAAAATGTTGTGATGGGGGGAATCAAGCATTTTTTTAGGTAAATTTTTTAAATAGTCCCGGGATATATCCTCGGGCACCGTACCAGGCAAGGTAGATGTACGAAATCATTGGGATGAAAAAGGCATAATGATAGCCACCCAGCATATCGCCAGCTGCGCCCATCAACAAGGGAAGCAATGCACCACCAACAATCATCATTACTAACAATGATGAGCCCTGGCTGGTATCTTTTCCTAAACCATCAATTGCGAGCGTAAAGATATTCGACCACATAATGGAATTGAACAAGCCTATGGCCAGCACACACCACATAGCCATTTCGCCCCAACTGAGCATGGTAACTATAAGAAGGGCAATTATCACCAAAGAAAAGACAAACAGACTGCGCGATGCTTTAGCGCTTCCAACCCGGAATGCAATTAAGTTAAGTGCTACAAAGATGAGGAAGGGCAAAATGGTTTTCAGTTCCATGCCCGACTCGAGGTTTATGCTGATGTATATCACGAAAAATGCGAGGAGAGCAACCGGGATCATAACAAGATCTTTTTTTATTCCCGAAATTTTGTCAGACAGAGACACTGCCCCAAGGAAACGGCCAATCATCAATCCGCCCCAATACAAGGCAAGGTACGATTTGGCCTGCATTTCAGTAAAGCCCATCAGTTCGTTTAGGTAATTGATCAATGCACTTCCGATGCTTACTTCGGCCCCCACATAAAAGAAAATGGCGAACATGCCAAACACCAATTGCTTATGCCGCAGAGCCCCGGCACCTGATTCGACTTTATCGCTTTCGACCATGCGCGGTAGTTTGGTAAAGTAAAATATTACGGCAAGCAAAAGAAATATCCCGGCAAAAATCAAATAGGGCAACTGCACACCTAATGCGGAAAGTGGGGAGCCGTCGTCGGTAGCTACTGCCACGCCCAGTTTATTCAATAAGGGAGTACCCATTTTGGCAAAATAATGAAACACAAGATAGCCGCCTATGATTGGGGCGATGGTGGTGCCAAAAGAATTGAACCCTTGTGATAAATTCAGTCGCGAACTGGCAGTTTCAGGTTTTCCCAAGATAGCCACATACGGATTGGCGGCAATTTGTAAAAGCGTAAAACCGAGGCCCAACACAAAAAGGGCTGTTAGGAATAATCCGTAAATACCCAATGCCGCCGCAGGGTAGAACAAAAAGCAACCGATAGCCGACACAATCAACCCTGCAATGATGCCTTTTTTGTAACCTAACTTTACGATGGGGTCGCCCTTTACCGATGATACCCAAAAATAGATGAGCGATCCAATAAAGTAAGCCCCAAAAAAGGAGAACTGCACAAGCATCGACTGAGCACGGCTCAACTCAAAAACCTTTTTCACAAAGGGAATCAGGATGTCGTTCATGCAAGTAATAAAGCCCCACATAAAAAACAAGGTGGTTACAAGAACCAATGCCGAACGGTACTTATTGCTACTCATAATCTCAGGATATTTGAAAAATCTTGTTAAACATTTTAAAGAATCAAAGAAAAGAAAAAAAGGGGAGAAAATAGTTGAGAAGTTGAGGAGTTCAAAGTTGAAAAAGTTCAGAGTTCAGTTTCCTCTTTCTTATATTGTAATTTTTCGGAACTAAAGTAAAGATGCACGATTTGATGTTTTTATATTTCAGTCTCTCAGAAGATAAATAGAAGATTCCTCACTACGTTCGAAAAGACAAGGCATCAGTAGTGGACGGGGCGGAAAAGAGACGGCTTCGCCGTCTCTTTTCCGCCCCCCTTACCAGCCAGGATTTGTCTTTCCGAACGTAGTGAGGAATCTCTGTCATCTCCATTTGTGCCCAATTTTTTTGGGTTGTGGCTACCAATGCCAGTGATTTGTTGATGTTGATTTTCATAGTGTTGGAAAATGCCGATTTCTTTCAATAGCCCCGTCCTTTAGGTCGGAGTTTGGAGACAGGTAACCTGGACTTTAGTCTAACATCCTAATGGTGGCCTGAAGGCCCGGTGCTTTTGCCCACACTACCCCGACATAAATGTCGGGGCTATTGATCCTGCTATCATTGCGCTCCTCGTTGTCATTTCTCTTTGAGCGCATTTTTAGCCCAGTACAAAATGATATCATTGGTAACGAAGTGTGGAATCTCTGGTTTTCAGATAAAGTTACTTCCCAACACTGAACCAGGAGTCATAAGATATGCACGGCGAGCGCCTCAAAGGACAATATCATGGATTTACTCGAAACTCCCCAACTCAGAACTTTTCAACTCCGAACTATTTCAACCCCAAACTTCCTAACTCCGAACTCCCCAACTCCTAAACCCCTTTCAGCACCTCTGGCTTTTCATTATATATTTTCAGAATCAACTCGCCAAACAAAGTATTCGCCCAGGTAAACCAACTACGGGTATATTTTTCGGGATTGTCCTTATGAAAACTTTCGTGCATGAAACCTGTTCCGGCATGGGTGTTTATCAACATTTTAAGACAGGAAATAATTTCACCTGCATCACTCGAGGTTAAAGCACGTGTAATGACCGACATGGGCCATATCATATCCATCCCAACATGAGGGCCACCAATTCCTTCGGCAGCCGATCCTTTAAAAAAGAATGGGTTGCTTTCGCTAAGAAGCATCTTTCGGCTGTTTTTATAAACAGGGTCGGTCAGCTCGCAACAATCCAGGTAGGGTAGCGAAAGAATTCCAGGGATGTTGGCATCGTCGATAAACAAATGGTTGCCGAACCCATCCACTTCGTAGGCAAACACTTCGCCGTATTCGGGATGATTGGGAACGGCATATCTGAAAATTGCATTTTCGACTTCATCGGCAAGATTGAGGCACTCGATGGCAAATTCATTATCATTAAAAAGTATAGTGAACAAATCCGCTAATTGGCGCAGCGATTTTACCGCAAATAAATTGGAAGGAATCAGGAAAGGAAAAACAGTGGCATCGTCCGATGGTCGGAATATGGAGCAGATCAACCCGACCGGTTTGGTCGGGTTTCCGGCACCCCAGATAGGTACAGTATCTTCCTGTTTGTTGGTTTTTCGCATGAAACTGTAGGGTGATGTCCCATCTTTTCGCTGCTCGGTTTTAAAGGTGGCCACAATTAGCTTCATGGCCTCCTTCCATTTTGCATTGAATACGGAGGTATCGGCAGTTGCTTCATAATATCCATTGGACAGACGGATTGGATAACAGAGCGAATCAATTTCCCATTTGCGCTCGTGCAACTCTGGTTTCATATCGGTTATGTCGCTTTGCCAATGACCACCGGTTGCTTCTTTGTTAAAGGCATTGGCATACGGATCAATCAAAATGCACCTTGTTTGCCTGTTAATAACCCCGGCAATTAATTGTTGAAGTTTGGGATCCTCGTTGCAATATGGTAAATAAGGCCAGACCTGGGCTGTAGAATCGCGCAACCACATGGCATTAATATCGCCGGTAATCACGAATGTATCGGGTCTGCCATTTAATTCCTTGTACTGAACGGTGGTGTCGAGGGTATTCGGAAAACAGTTTTCGAACATCCAGGCCAGCTCTTTATTGGGGAGGAAAGATTTCAGTTCAGAGATTTTATCATCAATAACCGGGCTGATGAAATTCCGGTTTTCTGGTTTTGGCCTGTTGCTGATGAATTTTTCTGTTGAATTATATGCAAAAACACGTTTTCCAAGCAAACCGATTGCCCCAGCACCGATTGCGCCGGTTTTAACAAATTTCCGTCTATTCATCATTGATCAATAATAAATAATCATTTAGAACTTGGCTCCGAAATTTACATTTATCTGATTACCATGATACTTTGCAGGGTCGAATTTGTACACCCTAAAATTCACAGAGGTAAAATAATTTTTAACCGGCTCGTATTGAAAACCCATAATGGCAAAGAATTCATTTTCTTCCGACAATAGGTTACCATAATCGAGGCGGCCCAGCACTTTCATCTTTTCGAGTACGGCATACGATCCGTATAGGCTAGTGCCCCTGTAATTCAACCCTTTTACAAAGCGATAGTTCGTTACGTGATTCAATTCCCATCCCAACATCAGTTTTTCGGTTTTATATCCCAAGAAACCTGAAACTACATTTTTATCCCCATTGTCAGTGGTCTCTTCCGAAGGGTTTTCCCAATCGATATAAACTTTCATAAGGAAATTCTTGATCGGATAATATTCCACATTGGTCGACAAGAGGAATTTTGAGTTGTTGTCCTGATAGCGAAAAGGGCCTTCACCGTTCACAGCCGAGAGGCTCCACTTTAGGTTTTTATCGGTGGTCGAATACGTGAAACGGGCCCCGAAATCGGCTGGCATCCCATAGCGGTATTTTTCCTGAAAAGTTACATACACATAGCGGAATCCCCACCAGCCATCCTGTACGGTAAGGTATTGCTCGTTCAGCAACTGCCCCACAGAAAGTGTAAAGCCCGGATGAACTGTCCAATCAATTTGACCCATCTTCAGAAAGGCCGTATACTTGCTCCCCTCGAACGAACCTGAAAGTGTGTCTAACCCATAAAAATTGGTGGTGCGGGTTACATCATAAAGTAATGTGGCTTTAACATTTTCGCCCAGCTTTCTTGAATATCCGATAATGCCGGTGGTGAAATCGAAGGCGGTTTGCCTTTCCATGGTTTTATCGAAATCATGGTAGAACCCGGTGTAGATGCGGGCAAGTACTTTTCCGTCATCCTGGCCAAGGGTGATGTGGGATATGCTTAGAAGCGCAACGAAAAGACTGATTGTTATTGAATTTCTCATTATTGACTTGTATTTATTTTCGGTCTCAAAAATAAGCTATTTGGCTCGGCGATAAAGAGGATATTATTTTGAATGGGTTTAAATTAGGGAGAACATTATGCAGTTTCTTTATCGCGAAGTTCTATTGCATTAATATCCCGCAGCGAAAGTTTTTTTGTTACCTAAAGAAAATCGATTACTCATGACTTTTACATCAATGAACAATTCAATGTTGAAAGCGACAAAGCGAATGACTTTGAAAAATATTTGATAAGTATAAAAAAATAATTACTACTCAGGTAAGCTAACATGCTTATAGAAAATAAATTACTAAAATTTTTATCGACGCAAAGTACGCAAAGGAAACAATCGCAAAGATCGCAATGAATTCATATTGTATCACTTAGCGTGCTTTGCGTATTTCTTAGCGTGCTTTGCGTGAAATACATATTATGCTTACAATTAGTAATATAGCTACAACTTCTTATACCTGAACAGTTACAAGTTTAAGAGCCTCAGCACCATTAAAAAAATGAACTTGAATAATAATTCAAAAAAAAAGCGATCAGATGCAACGCTTGAAAAAATGCCTTGTCTCTATGGCCGAAATGAGTAATTAAGTAAATGATAAATTGAGTGAACAAGTAAATGAAATAAAAAAACCAAAAGAGTAGAAAAGTCATATTAACCCAAAACAACTCTGAACTTTTGAACTCTTTAACTTAGAACTAACAAAAAACCCTCTAATCATGAAAAAACAAATATTGACCCTAAGTGCAATATTGCTGATACTGACCCTGCCATCGCAGGGACAGGTTGGCAAATACCTCGATCTTTTAACCTACAAGGGCGTGGAGCTTTCTGTATTCGGCGGCCCATCAGTCGAAATATCCGCAGTAAACGCCGAGCCTGCTTTTGCCAATGGCGGTGGTGGTGCTTTGCTTATCGACCAAAAGTATTTTATTGGCGGCTATGGAACAGGCATGGATAACCGCCTGAATTCATGGGACAATAAGCTGAACAACGATGTTGACATGCACTTTGGACATGGCGGCCTTTGGCTGGGCTATATCAATAAGCACCAGGACATGGTTCATTTTGACGGAAGCGTAAAAATGGGCATGGGAAACATTTCGATTTTCCAGAGTAAACACCACGACGATAAAAGCAATGATCTTGTTTTGGTGCTTACCCCACAAGCGGAATGTGAAATCAATGTGACTACCTGGTTTAAAATGAACTTATCGCTTGGATACAGGCTGGTTTCGGGTGTAAACGACAACTCTTACATCTATCCCGACATCGACAATTTCTCAGGTTTTGCAGGAAACGATTTCAATAGCCCTGTGGTTGGCATGAGTTTTCTGTTCGGATTCTTCCGATAATCCAGATGGACAGCTTTCAATCATTACACCTTGTTCACAATAATTATTGAAGTGCAAAGTTCTGAGCTAAATAAAACCAGAAAATGAAAATTAGAAATTTGGCGACAGGAATCAATAAACCAAATGTTGACTTTTAACTTTTTTTTCCTATGATGCTTTAGCGTAGTAGAGTGGAACTTTTTCAACTCAGAACTCTTTTAACTCAGAACTCAGAACTTTTTCAACTCAGAACTCTTATTATTAAACCCAAATAAAAAACCTAAAAACTGAAAAGAATGCGATTATTAATTTATGCCTTTATTATTGGATGGCTGTGCATTAACCCTACCGCACAGCTCCATGCAGAAAACGAAGGCGGAGAGAAAACGAAGATGACCGTAAGTGGCACTTTAAAAGATGCCACCAACGGGGAAGACCTACTGGGCGCAACCATTTTTATTAAAGAATTACAGACCGGTACTGTAACCAATATGTATGGTTTTTATTCCTTGAGCCTGAATCCGGGAACGTACACGTTCACGTACTCCTACATTGGCTACGAAAGTATAGAAAAGAAGATTGACCTTCGCCAGGATGTAGTGCTCAACCTTGAGATGTCGGCTGGCAGCGAACAACTATCCGAAGTCGAAGTAACAGGCGAGCGGGCCAATCACAACATTACCCGCTCCGAAATGAGCACAGTAAAAATGCAGATGAAAGAAATCCGCCAAATCCCTGCCCTAATGGGCGAAGTGGACATCATCAAGGCCATTCAACTTTTGCCGGGTGTACAGGCCGTTTCGGAAGGATCGTCGGGTTTCAGCGTGCGCGGCGGAAGTGCCGACCAAAACCTGATCCAGTTGGACGAAGCACCGGTTTACAATGCATCGCACCTGATGGGCTTTTTCTCGGTGTTTAACAACGATGCCATAAAAGATGTGAAATTGTACAAAGGCGACATTCCTGCCAGTAGTGGCGGACGTTTGGCCTCCTTGTTAGATGTGCGGATGAAAGATGGGAATGCCAAGAAATTTTCGGGCACCGGGGGCATCGGAACCATATCGAGCCGCCTTACCCTCGAAAACCCAATCGGCGACAAAGGCTCATTTATAGTATCGGGCAGAAGGACGTATGCGGATATCTTCCTCCTTTTTGCAAAAGATAAAGCCCTGCGCAAAAGCACCCTTTATTTTTACGACTTGAACGCAAAAGCCAATTATCAGCTTGGCGAAAACGACCGGCTTTACCTTTCGGGATACATGGGGCGCGATGCCTTTGGAAGCGAATTTTTTATGATGGGCTTTGGCAACCAGACTTTTTCGGCCCGATGGAACCACCTGTTTTCACGGCAACTGTTCTCCAACACCACAGTTATTTATTCAAAATACGATTACAGTCTGGGAGTTCCTGAAGGGGGTGCCAATTCATTTGAGTGGACATCACACCTGCAAGACTATTCAGCAAAAATTGATTTTGGCTACTACCCCAATTCACATCATAATATCAAGTTTGGTGTGGCATCAACGTACCACACTTTTGCTCCGGGAACAGCCAAAGGAATTGGCGACGAAACCTTCTTCAACACCTACTCTGTGCCCGATATGTTTGCCATCGAAAGTGGGATCTATGCCTCAAACGAACAGAAGGTTGGTGCCTTGCTGACCTTGAAATATGGAATACGCTATTCCATTTTTCAGAATATCGGGAAAGGCACATTCTATGAATTCGACACTAGCGATCCGCAGGAATATGTGGTTACGCAGGAAAACAACTACAAGAAAGGTGACGTTTTCAAAACCTACTCTGGCTTTGAACCCCGTGTTGGAATAAATTATCAATTGACCGAAAAATCATCGATCAAGACAAGCTATTCGCGCACCCGACAATATATTCATCTGGCGCAGAATTCCACAGCAGGGACACCCCTCGATATATGGTTTCCATCAAGCCCCAATGTAAAACCCCAAATTGCCGATCAGGTTGCCCTGGGCTATTTCAGGAATTTTAAGAATAATATGATCGAAGCTTCTGCCGAAGTTTATTACAAAAAGATGGACAATGCCATCGACTTTAAAGACCATGCCGAGCTATTGTTAAACGACGAGCTTGAGGGCGAACTTCGCTTTGGCGAAGCCGAAGCTTATGGGGTTGAATTTTTGTTCCGCCTGAACCATGAAAAATTGAACGGATGGATCAGCTACACCTTTTCGCATACCGAGCGCACCATCCCCGAAATCAACATTGGAAAATCATATCTTGCCCCTTATGATAAACCCCACGATGTTTCGATTGTGCTGAACTACAACATAAGCAAACGCCTTACTGCCTCGGCCAATTGGGTTTACTCTACAGGTTCGCCCGTAACTTTCCCGGTAGGAAGGTTCGAACAAGACGGGGCAATCGTTCCTGTGTATTCCGAAAGGAATGAGTTCCGTATGCCCGATAACCACCGCCTCGACCTGGGAGTAACATTGAAGGGGAAAGAAAAGCCTGGCCGCAAATGGCAGGGCGAGTGGAATTTCTCGGTGTACAATGCGTATGCCCGTAAAAATGCCTGGGCCATCAGTTTCATCGAAGATGAGGAAAACCCTGGAGAAACGTATGCAGAGATGACCTACCTCTTTTCAATTATCCCATCAGTTACCTATAATTTCAAATTTTAATCCCGAAGAAATAATGAAAACAAACAGAATATTTTTGCTGATACTTGTTGCCATTGGATTTACCTTTTGCACCGAGAGAATTGATGTCGATATCGACCGAATGGAGTTTGCCCGTTTGGTCGTGGATGGGACCCTATCGACCGACACAACCATACATACAATTAAATTGACGCAAACCACCGACTACTTCGAAAACCAACCTGCCCCAGTTGTGTCGGGTGCAAACGTCTATATTTCTGCAGATGATGGTGAAACCATTCAATTTACCGAAGAAGAAAGCTCAGGCTTTTATCATTCGCAGGCTGATGTATTTGGTGTGATTGGTAAAACGTACACCTTGCATATTGATCTAGCAGAGGAAGTAGGCGGACATAAAAATTATATTTCCCTTGACCAGGAGATGAAGCCTGTTGCAGAACTCGATTCGATAAAATTGAAATACGAACCCGATTGGGACAAGGGCTATTGGACTATCATGGTATATGCCTGGGAACCTGAAACGGAAGATTTTTATCGCTTTATGGCCTATAGGAATGGAGTTTTGCTCACTGACACTATAGATGAATTTGTTGTACAAGAAGATGTGTTTTTCAATGGCAATTACACCAATGGGATACAGAGCCAGTTCCTCGACACCAAAAAAGAAGAAGCTAACCTGCAATTGGGCGACACTATCACTTTTGAGATAAACGGCATAACCGAAGAATATTACCATTTCGTGTTGGAGATCCAAGCGGCAATATGGGGCAGCGATCCCATGTTTAGTGGTCCTCCTGCAAATGTGTCGAGCAATATGAACAATGGGGCCTTAGGGTTCTTTTCAGTGTATTCCAGCCAAAAGGCGAGTGTAATACTCACCGAAATGCCGGAATAGCGATTGTTGGATCAATCAATCAACAATCAAAGTAGTAGGGTTGGGCAGGTCAGAAATGGCCTGCTTTTTTTTTGGAAATTATTGATTTCAGTACAAGGATCAACCCCGCTATAAGCATGGGTTAATCATCAATCGAAAATCCTCACTTTATGCTAATCCTCATTGTGCCCAGACTTTTTGGTTATCTCTAAAAATGATAGGTGGAACCATATTATAAGTGCTAATTTTTTCCATCCAACTAAAGCTAACCATTTCCGTTTGTTTTCGTAAAGAACCTGCATGAGCCATTATTGGTGAATAGTCCTAATGACAAGAAATTTGATATACATAGCAATATCAATGTTGGGGCGAGCGGGTTCTTTTCGGTCTACTCATGCTAACCGGTAAGGCTAATACCTACCGGATTGACTGAGTAAATTTGCTTTGGAGGGAGACAAGCCGGATTGGCCCGCGCCCCATTTTTCAGAGGTCCTAAAAAAAAGAATAGCAAAACTTTGATTTAAGATATAAGATCAACGATTTTTGATATTCGATTTTGTGGCACCTCATACTTCTTAAATCATAAATCAGCCTGTCCCGTCATTTATTCGGGATTAATCATCAATCAAAAATCCTTTTTTTTACCATCTATCTTCGCGCCCAAAATTTTGGATTCCGGTTCAAAACGAAAAGTACCTAAAAAAGCAACCAGGTATTTCTAACAGCCTCTATTTTGGCTGAACCATCTTCAAAAACAATTCATCCAGCTGTGCCTGTGCCACGGGCGATGGAGAATCGATCATCACATCACGACCCGAATTATTCTTTGGAAAGGCAATCACATCGCGAATTGAATCGATGCCTGCAAACATGGCTACCCAACGGTCGAAACCAAAGGCCACACCACCGTGTGGGGGAGCACCATATTTAAAGGCATTCATCAAAAAACCAAACTGGTCTTGCGCTTCTTCTGGAGTAAATCCTAATAGGTCGAACATTTTCTTTTGAAGATCTTCGTCGAAAATACGGATAGAACCACCGCCAATTTCAACCCCGTTAATAACCAGGTCGTAGGCATTTGCCCGGACTTTTCCAGGATCGGTTTCCATCAAAGGTACATCTTCCGTTTTTGGTGATGTAAACGGGTGGTGCATGGCGTGGAAGCGTTGCGAATCTTCGTCCCATTCCAACAAGGGAAAATCGACCACCCAAAGAGGGACAAATTTTTTGCGGTCGCGCAAACCAAGCCGCTCGCCCATTTCTAGGCGGAGTTCTGATAATTGGGGCAGTGTTTTATTTCTTTCTCCGGGCAAGATCAACAAGAGGTCGCCGGGCTTGGCTTTGAACAATTCAACCCAGGCCATCAAATCTTCTTCGGTGTAAAATTTATCCACTGACGATTTGATGCTGCCATCCTCATTGTATTTCACATAGATCAGACCTTTGGCCCCTATCTGTGGCTTCTGCACAAATTGGGTCATTGCGTCAAGTTCCTTTCTTGAATACCCGGCACATCCTTCGGCACATATACCTCCAATGTATTCGGCTTGGTTGAAAACCACAAAATCTTTTTGTTTGGCCAGGTCGGTCAGATCGACAAATTTCATATCGAAACGCAGGTCGGGTTTGTCGTTGCCGTATAAGGTCATGGCCTGATCGTAAGCCATCCTCGGGAATTTATCTTCGAGGGTTACATTTAATATGTTTTTGAAAAGATGCCGTGCAAGTCCCTCGAAAGTATCGAGAATGTCGTTCTGCTCCACAAAAGCCATTTCGCAGTCGATCTGGGTAAATTCAGGTTGACGGTCGGCGCGAAGGTCTTCATCGCGGAAACATTTTACAATCTGGAAATATCGGTCGTACCCGGCCACCATCAGCAATTGCTTAAATACCTGCGGCGACTGGGGCAGGGCATAAAACTGGTTTGCGTTCATGCGCGAGGGTACAATGAAATCCCGTGCCCCTTCGGGAGTCGATTTGATCAACACCGGGGTTTCTATTTCGATGAACTTTTGTGCATCAAGATATCGGCGAACTTCCTGGGCCATCCTGTGCCGAAGTTCAATGTTTTTTCTCACCGGGTTCCGGCGTAAATCGAGATAGCGGTATTTCATGCGGAGTTCGTCTCCCCCATCAGTCTCATCCTCGATGGTAAATGGCGGGGTCACCGATTTATTCAGAATAGATAAAATTTCGACCTTAATTTCAATATCGCCGGTGGGCATTTTAGGGTTTTTGCTACTGCGTTCCTGCACGGTGCCTTCCACTTTCACCACAAACTCGCGCCCTAGCTTTCGGGCCTGTTCGCACAAGGCTGCATTGGTTTCCATGTTAAAAGCCAATTGCGTAAGGCCATAGCGGTCGCGCAAATCAACGAATGTCATCCCACCCAGGTTTCTCATTTTTTGCACCCATCCGCTAAGGGTCACTGTATTGTTTATATGCTCGATGCGAAGTTCTCCGCAGGTATGTGTTCTGTACATTGTATTCCGATATTAAAATTTGTGCGAAAATAGGGATAAAAATGGAAAGGGAATATAATCTTGTCTGTTGTGTTTTACATTTTTAATTTGGATATTAGCCGATAAAATATTTGTATAGGAATAATATGATCACTTTAAAACGAATATCATTTTGCAGTCAATGCGTCTTTTCACTATTAATCATTCTAAGTTGTAACAGCAAACATCAAAAATCACCTTCCAATCATGAGGTTGATAAAGGCGATAATGATTCTGAATTGATTGACGTGAGACAATATGACCAAAATACTGGCCAAATACTTCCGAAAGGAAATGAAGTATTGATATATAAAAAAATATTTTCTTCAGATTCTACTTTAAATTTTGAATACTATCAAAATCCAAAAGAAGGTTGGACAACTTTATTGGATATATTAGGCTCAACATTATTACTTTCAGTAAAAATGGATGAAGAAAAAGAATGGCTTTTTCAATTTTTAAATATATCCACAAATAAGTTAGACATTTTTTCATTGAATGATCCATCTTATAAAATTGTCGGGGGATCACTTCGTTCAAGAATACTATACATTCAATCGGACTCCAAATCCTTTATATATTCTATTGACCGCGATAGCATAATAAGAAATTTCAATATTTCAGATTTAAGAGAAATTAATTACATAGATGACAGTCTACAAATCTATACTTTAAATGAGCATTGGGAGAATTATTTACTATCTGAGAAAAAAAGGTACCCTAATGGACTTTTATTAAAACCCTTTGCATCAAAACAAAAATTGTATTTTTACTCCCAAAAGGATTATGGTGGATTTATTACAGAATACGATTTGAATTCTGACCAAAAGAGAATTATTATTGATCTTCTTCCTTTGGATGGAATATATTCCAATATTAACGATTCCCTATTTGTAGTAACCGATCAGATCAATCAAAATTTCCCAACCGTTTTACTGAATGTGAAATCAAAGATGTATCTTGATCTCCTGGAATTGCTTGATATGAATATGTTTAGTTCTCCTTGCATGGACATGTTTCTTACTGAAGATAAAAAATTATTCTTTGTTAGCTGCAGTGGCGAATTCGCTACCGTATCGCTAAATGATTTATTAATTCATCCAAATTGGCAAGAATCAAATCTTGAAATATATTAGTGATCCATGAAATTCTGTTTAATTATGTAATTTTACTTAAATAAGAAATCCCCATGGTCAATTACTCAAATTACTATTTTTCAAATACAACTATTAGTAGGCAAAATACACGGAATCAATTTGAGAAATTATTGAATATTATTCACTTGCATTTCATGCTTATTCTTCCGATATTAGCTGTAAATAAAATTAAGGAGCAACATCACTCAAATAATTATTGAACATGCATTCGATTACTCTTGAAATACCTGATGTCATTATGAAATCCTATGGACAGAATATTGGAGCCGTCAGGGATGAAATGAAACGGGGGCTTATAGTTTTGGAATATCTGAACGGACATCTCTCGATTGGGGAATGTGGCGAAATCCTGAAAATTGGTTATCGAGGGTTTCTTGAACTACTCTGGGACAGGGGGATCCCCATTGATACGCTCAATGAAAACGAATTGGATCTGCAGATTTCTCAATTGCGAAACGTGACCACAAACGGATGAGATTCGTTTCCGATACAAGTCCAATTATTGCATTGTCCAAGATAAGGCATTTGCATGTTTTTGAGAAGCTTTTCGGAAAAGTCCTGATTCCCACTTCGGTATCGGATGAATTTCTACGAAATTGCACACCTGATGAAAAATCATATTTTGAACATGCTTGTGAAAATTATATTAATGTTACCGAAACAAGAGGATCATACAAGTTTAGTCGGCGATTGGATATTGGAGAACGGGATGCCCTTACATTAGCATTGGAGCAGAAAGCAATAGTGATTATTGATGATCGTAAAGGTTATAACGAGGCGAAAGAATTAAATCTAATACCAGTTTCAACCAGGGCAGTTTTGAGAATAGCCGAGGAAAGGAACATAATTTCGGATTATCAGGAGTTGGAAAAAGCACTAAGAATGAAATCCTTTTTCCTTCCGGGATACTAAATAATCTATGAAAAATACAAGTTTGAGAGAAACATGACAATTCCAGTATTTCATTTTCTTTGCAACAAGTATTTCAAAACCCAATTCAATATGAAAAGAACAGCTTGCCCAATTTGCTCCTTCGCCAGGGGGCGACGAGTTTGCCTGGTAAAAAAACGATACCCTGATTTGCCCTGCTTGTTGTGCAAAGACCAGAAATAACCTGTGCGAAGGGTGCGACTTTTATGCCCAAGCTGCAAAATACCAAAGCGACCGGCAAGAAAAAGAAATTGCATCGCAGGAGAAAGCAACCCCATTTTTCGGGGAAATCAGCCCAGATGTCGATGATGAAGTACATCGTGCAATAGAGCTTGCCAATCGAGGCGATTTGGATAAAGCCGAGAAAATACTCCTTGCATTGCGCCGGGAACATCCGTTCGTAGACAATGTGTATTTTGGTTTGGGTGTGATATGTGTATTTAGGGACGAAACCGAGAAAGGCATTCACTATTTTGAAAAAGCCATTGAGCTTAGCCCCGATTACGTAGAAGCCTGGCATAATAAAGGATCACTCCACCAAAAGCGCTTGGAAATTGACCTGATGGTAAAATCTTACCGGAAAGTAGTAGAGCTTGGCAATGAATCCGAAGATTTTGTAAAACATGCAAAGGAGATTTTAGATGACATGGAAGCCAGTATACGAAAAGACAAAAATATGACCTTCGACGAGTATGCGGATTCGATGAGTTTTTTCAAGGATGCCTTTGCCGCCATGGAAAAGAGCGATTGGGACAAAGCAATATCCGGCTTTACTAGAGTATTGTCTTTCGACCCAAAACATACCCAAACGTATGGTAACCTGGGGATTTGTTATGCCCAACTGGGCAGAAAACTAGAAGCGCTCGACCACTTCGACCGGGCTTTGGAATTAGACCCAAAATACGGGCCGGCCATAACGAACCGGCAATTAGTCGAATTGCTTGAGGAGGGAGAAAAACTGCCGGCGCAACATACCACCACCGAATATTACAAAGAAATGGCAAAAAAAAGCCCCGCCAAAAAAGGCAGGGCTAAATTTCTTGACTAAGAGTGGAATACTTCCTTGATGTCCGTTCCATACATGTGGTAGAATGTGGTCAGGCTCCAAGAACGTAACCTCCCCCTGTCTTCCTGGTCCAGCCAGTCGGCAGATTTCTTCAACTCCTTTAGGAATAAGCCCCTGTCGAAACTTACTTTCTGTAGAAGCGATTTGGTATATTCTAACATAATCTAAAGTTTTTGTTCGTTCAAACATTCCCTCTTTGAACGGAAATATTTTCCTGACGTATTCACAAATTGAAATAAGTTGTTAACCGTTTTTTCGTGTTTTTCTACGGCAGTTTTTTTATAATGTTTCGCTGTAATCCCTGTAAATAAAGGCTTTTTGTTAACAACGATCAGCATGTTTCATCCGATTGGGAATACCCATACAACATCCTGTTTTTGGGAATAATAAAAGTTTAGACAGAATCCCTGAAAGATTAGAAAATTATTGCATCCTCGCTCTTTGCTTAAATCTCACAGCATATTTTTTTTGTTCCCAAGGCTAATCTGAGGTTTAATACCTATCCTCTTGAAACCGTCTGGGCACAAAGTAAAAGGGTTTATATTTGCTCACACAAAAAAAGAATTCTGAATGTTGATGTGGTATTGCGAGGTGCAAATTACCTGGAAGCAGAGTTGAATTGGGAAAAAGAATAAAAATGTTTTAAGCAGTGGAATTCATCTATCAAACAAAACCTGAGATTCATATTGAAAACAGGACAGTTCATCATTAAATCTCAATTAATATGAAAAATGAAAAACCTTTTGTGCCATCGTCCCGTATCAATGTTTGTTCAGGTAAGTTAAAATTTTTCATAGGTTTAGGTTAGTTAAGTAGAAAGAAGGTGATCCCAGTTGGTTTCACCTTTTTTTATTACCTTTCGGGAAGAAAACAACATAGCCTTACATGCTGAAATTAAGCAATATATCGAAATCATATAGAGATTTTCATCTAAAAAATATCGAACTTGACATTGGTTCAGGTGAATATTTTGTGTTGTTGGGCGCATCGGGAGCCGGAAAATCCATCATCCTCGAACTAATTGCGGGATTGATCCTTCCTGATGATGGCCATATTATCCTTGATGAAAAGGATATTACTTATGAAAAGATACAGAAAAGGCAAACCGGGCTAGTATTTCAAGACCACGCAGTTTTTCCACATCTAAACGTTCGCGAGAATATTGCCTACCCATTAAAAAATCAAGGGATCAAAAAAGAGAAGATTCGGCAAACGGTTGAAGGTCTTGCCGAAGAAATGAGCATTACTGCACTGTTAGATCGCAAACCAGAAACCCTTTCGGGCGGAGAAAAGCAAAGGGTAGCCCTGGCCAGAACCCTTGCATTGAACCCAAAATTCCTACTCCTTGACGAACCCTTTGCCTCGCTCGATGTGCAATTGAAATCGGAGCTTCGCACCCTGTTGCGTTCTATCAACAAAAAAGGCATTGGGATTATCCATGTGACCCACGATTACGAGGAAGCCATCTCCTTAGCCGACAGGGTGGCTGTTTTGCACCAGGGTGAAATTGTGCAGTCGGGCAGTCCCGACGAGGTTTTTAAAAACCCGAAAAACCGTTTTGTGGCTAACTTTGTGGGGGTCCGGAATTTTTTCAGTGCAACCCTCCTCGAACCCAACCATGAGGAAGAACGAACAGCCAAAATAAACGAAAGTGTTTCTTTTAAACTCTTATCAGGTCAGCAAGCCGGGCAAGGTTTCGTCTTTCTACGAAGCAAAAATATTATCCTATCTGAAGGCCCTACTGCCACAAGTGCCTGCAATATGTTTCAAGGAAGGATCCTTGAAATCATTAAAGACATTAAAGGCTACGAATTGGTTGTCGATATTGGAATTCCGCTTAGAGTAGTCATTACACAGCGTTCGATGGAACGATTCGATGTGCAAACAGGCAAGGAAGTTTGGGTGTCGTTTAAAGCTTCGGCTTTGCGATTCTTGAAGAGGTAGTGTTTTTATGATAAACACTATGAGATACCAAGTTGACACCTCAAGATGAACAGCCAGTTTATTCCAAATCTGTTATGGTCCTGTTCTACACAAGAATAAGCCCTGACAGTTTGCCTTCTTGTTCAAATTCTCTACTTGATATACAATTTTTTAATCCTCTTTATTGGCCCCGGGCACAAGGTATTGTGGCAATCGATGCATTTCCCGACCATCGAATTAAAGTGTTCAACATGATTGTCTTCTGCGTTCATCAATGTCTTTGCTTCCATCGCCAATAAGTTTGTAAATGCTTGATAATCCACCGATTTCACATCCGGGTCGGTGGGTGTGGCTGTGTGGCATTGCTCGATGGCCTTGATATAATCCTCATCAATATTTCCTGTACCAGCCTGAATTGCTGAACGCAACGAATCGGCATCCTCGAACAATTTGCGCATCAACAATGCCAACTCACTATCGCCATTGGGATTTACTTCAGAAACTTCGACACATTCTTCAGCTTCTATTGCTGATTGCTTATTATTAGTCTCAACAGGCGAAGAGCAAAAGCTGAAAACGGCCAATGGTATGACAAATATGCAAAGCTGCGAAACGATCCTATTTCTCTTCATCACTCACAGGTATTTCTTCTTTAATAATCACCCCGGTAGCCTCGAAAGTATAAGAAATTTCGGGTTCGGTAATGGCATCGATTTCCTCCTGGCTTGCATCGCTGTCTTCGAGGTAGTGCCGTTGTTCGGCTACCGAAATAGTATCGATCCGTGCCACGCCTTTTACTGTTGCCATTTTACCGGCAGCATCTTTGGGTACAAAAAAACCATAGTCCTTAAAACGCACCAACATGCTATATTCATCGCTGATGTCGAGGCTCATCCAGCAACCTTTTTTGGCACATACTTCTTCAATTTGGGCAGTCAGTTTAAGTCGCAAGGAGTCTTTGCCTTCGAACTGTTTTAAAAACTCTTCGGGGTTTAAAGCACCTTCCGAAGTAATGTTTTCGCCATGCTTGGTAATCTTATACTGAACATTATCTGTTGTTTGCCCAGTTTTAGGGTTTCCATTGCAAGCGAATAAAAAGAGGGCAAATCCCAAAAAGATGAATTTTGGTATACTCATGTTTAATTTGTTGTTCATAGTAAATCAGATATTTAGTTTTAAAATATTTGTGTTATTACCCGACAAGTATTCCAAGTCCTGACCAGCATAACTCCATTTCCGACAAATTGTTCATTCCTATTTTCAGCCTATCTTTGCCCATCAATATTGAATTTAATGAAAGCAGCAATAATTCAACAATGGGGCAGCCCCGAAGTTTTTAAAATAGCAGATGTGCCCAAGCCTGTTCCGGCAGAGGATCAAATCCTGATAAAAGTTTTTGTAAGCAGCATCAACCCGGTTGACTGGAAACATAGAATGGGAAATCACAAATACATTCTCGGATCCCCTTTCCCAATTGTCCTGGGCTATGATGTATGTGGTGAGGTGGTTGAGACCGGCAAGCTAATCACAAAATTCAAGGTAGGTGACATTGTTTTTGGCGATCTAGACAATAAATACGGCGGGGCTTTGGCCGAATATGCACTGGGACACGAGAAATGTTTTGCCCTAAAACCTGCAAATCTGGCCATCCCGGAAGCTGCTGCAACAACACTGGTTTCTCTCACTGCCTTGCAAGCCATGCGTGACAAAGCAGGACTTACTTCTGGAAAAAGCATTCTTATTAATGGAGCATCAGGAGGAGTTGGGCATGTAGCTGTTCAAATTGCAAAAATACTTGGGGCAAGGATAATAGCTATTGCCAGTGGCAAAAACAAAAACTTTATGGAAAGTTTAGGATCCGATGTTTTTGTTGATTACACATCGGAAGATATTCTTCAATTATCAGAAAAAGTGGATGTGTTCTTTGATACAATTGGGAACTATTCATTTCTGAAAACGAAAAAATTGCTAAAGCCGGGCGGTATATATGTGACCACACTGCCCCGTCCGATTGTATTGTTTCATAAATTATTCCAGCCATTCAGCAATGGGAAAAAAGTAAAGACCATACTCCGCAAACAAAATTCTACAGACCTTGAATTGATAGCCAGTTGGATCGAAGAAGGAAAATTGAAAATCAATATTGATAAAAGGTTTCCTTTGGATGAAATTTCAGATGCCCATGCTTATGCCGAAAAAGGAAGGACATGCGGGAAGAATGTGGTGTTAATCCAGGATGTAAGGTAGCTTATTAGTCTTGGATCATGTCCGGGACTTTTTTGCCGACAAATCGGACAATCAAATATAAAATCACCAGGCAAAGTAAAAATAGTATCCAGGTTGGAATATTGAAAGTGGACAAAACTGTACCAAATACCAAAGCCGTACCTCCCACTACAAGGGCATAAGGCAACTGTGTTTTAACATGGTCGATATGTTTGCACGAACTGGCCAACGAACTCAAAATAGTTGTATCGGAAATGGGGGAACAATGATCGCCAAGCACCGAACCGGCCAATACCGTTGAAACCACATTGTGAAAAATAGCCATCGATTCATCGTAACCTAAACCATTCTGTTCACATAATAACCACGAGGCCGGCAATATCAATGGATACAAAATAGCCATGGTGCTCCACGACGATCCGGTAGAAAAGGCAACCAAACCTGAAATAATAAACGTAAGGGCGGGGATGAAAAAGGGATTTAATTCGACCGCAACTAAAATCTGAGTGATGAAATCGGCGGTATGTAAATCTTCTGTGAGCTTTGCTAGTGCCCATGCCAAGATTAGGATCAGCACCGCAGTCATCATGGTTTTAAAACCGGAAATCAAACTTTCAATGCTTTCCTGAAGGCTCAACAATCGTTGGACAAGTGTAAGGATTATTGCCACACTTACTCCCGAAATAGATGACCAAAGCAGTGCCCGATACGAATCAGCAGCCCCAATAATTCCCGATAAATTCTTAGAAAGGCTTAAGTCTACATTCCATGAAACAGTTTCCAATCCAGTATACACAAGGCCTCCAATCGTAACAAAAATAATTGTCGCAACCGGTATCACAGCATTAAAAGCGCGTGCCGGAATATTGCTCTGATCCTCGTTTTGTGAACCGCCATTTTTCTGCACGGACGCAATATCAGGAGCGCTTTGCCGAGCCTTCACTTCGGCTTTGTACATGGGACCAAAATCCCGATTTTGCCAAATCAGGATTACGATGAACAACAAAGCCAGTACAGGGTAAAAAGAGTAAGTCAGCGAATTTAGGAATACCTGGTAGGGGCTTTCGTCCAAGCCTACATTTCGCAGCCCGTCTTCAATATAGCTTAGCTCGGCACCAATCCAGGTGGTCACAAAAGCAATGGCTGCCACTGGTGCTGCTGTCGAATCAACAATATAGCTTAATTTCTCGCGCGAAATCTTAAGTCGGTCAGTTACAGGGCGCATTGTATTCCCAACCACAAGGGTGTTGGCGTAATCATCGAAGAAAATGGCAACCCCCAACAACCAGGTAATAAACTGCCCGGAGCGTGGTGAGTTGGCATACTTCGATAGCCGTCGAACAATCCCGTTCATGCCCCCATTGGCAGAAATAAGGCTGACCATTGCCCCTATCAACATAGAAAACAAAATAATGCTGAGGTGAGATGAACTATTCAGGGCTTGTAAAATATAAGTATCGACAAGGGCAAATAAACCCTGAAATAGGGCAAGAAAAACCGAACTTCCCTGAAAATAAAAAATGGTAGCAGCCCCAAACAAAATTCCGAGGATCAATGCTGTAAATACCTCACGAAATAGCAGTGCCAATACGATTGCAATCAAGGGAGGAAGGATGGAAATCCACAACGGGATCGGCTTTACATCAACCTCGAAAACCTGATCTAAAACTGAAATATCCAGGATTTCTTTTTCAGAAGGTGTATAATCAAAAATAGCTTTGTTGCCTGAAAGAGTTACACTCTGTTGCTCCCCGTTTACCGAGACGAATGGAGCCTTTGCAAACTCTGCCCACAACGAATCGTTTTCAATTTCAATGGTAATTTTTGATGGAAGACCACGAAGGATGATTTTATCTTTATGGATGTAAATACCCTTTTCTGCAAAACAATTTGTGCTGATAATAATTAAATACAGCAGGACTGATAATGTTATTCCTTTGATCATATTGCCAGGTTTTGATGTACCATGTAGCGCAAGGATAGCAATAATATCCGATCGCACAAAATCGCAACGGGCTTATGAGCGTAGGTAGGATGCCCCATTAATGTCGATGATGGAACCTGTTAGGAATTCGTTTTCTTCGGAAAGCAAAAAGCCAATTGTGCGGGCAATCTCAATGGGTTGTGCCACCCTGTTGAGCGGGCTTTGCGCCTTTATGGATGGCCCTATTGGACTATCCAATGCGACTTGTGCCATTTCTGTTTCAACAAAGCCGGGGGCCAGCGTGTACACGAATATGTTATGGGGGGCCAAGGCTTGTGCCATCGACTGCCCCAGGCTGTTCAACCCGGCTTTGCTTGCACCATAAGCCAGGGCATTGGGTTCGCCCCGAAAAGCACCCCGTGAGCTGATGTTGATTATTTTTCCACCTCCAATTGCCACCATGTGTTTTGACACAACGAAACTTAGGTGAGCCACACTGGTAAGATTTACTGAAATAGTAGTTTCCCAAATATCTTTCCAGTGATCAAAGTCCAGGTTATCAAACTTCTTTTCTAAATAAACACCCGCATTGTTTACCAGCGCATGTATTTGTCCTGTCTCACCAATGCATGTCTTAATAAGCGAATTAAAATCAACTGCTTTTGAAAAATCAGCTTGAAGCAAGGTATGTCCTTTACCTGGTAATGCTTTTAACAATGAAGTACCAGCCTCTTCATTTTTATTGTAATGGAGAATTAGTCTAGCCCCCATTTCAGCCAAATATTCAGCAGTAACCCGCCCAATGCCTCGTGAGGCACCTGTTATCAGGATATTCTTATCTTTTAATTTTCTTTCCATGATATAAAAAAAGGGATGAATTACCACCCCTTTTGTTTTTATGCTTTTTTCTTTGATCTATCAAGATTAAAAAACTTTTTCACCTTTTGCGATGTAGTAAGCGGTTTGTGCTCATCATCATAATAGCCGTGCCCGTAACCATACGCACCATAGCCATAAGTCCCATAGCCATAGCCGTAGCCATAACCATAGCCATAACCCGATCCATAACCATAATAACTTGGCATCTTTATGTCATTCACAAGTATCCCCAGATTCCTGAAACTTTTCTTCTCATAGAAATCATTTACCAGGTCAACCACATCCTTACGCGAATAGTTCTGGCGCATTACGTAGATGTTGGTATCTGTAAATTTTGAAACGAGCAAAGCATCAGTTACCAATGCAAGAGGAGGAGTATCAATGATGATATACTCATAGGTTTTCTTCAATTCGGTTATTAGGTCCTCCATGTTTTTAGATTCGATCAACTCAGCCGGATTTGGTGGGACAGGGCCTGACGGGGCAACAAACAAATTGGCAATCGGTGTTGGAAGGATAATATCTTCCATTTTGCTTTTTCCAATCAAAAAAGTACTGATGCCAATGTCGTTTCCAATGTTATCAAATGCCCTGTGGATTTTTGGTTTCCGAAGGTCAAGTCCAATTAATATTACTTTTTTGTTGGTCATGGCGATGATGGCTGCCAAGTTGATGGCACAAAATGTCTTGCCTTCACCATTCACAGTGGAAGTAACAGAAACAACCCTTGTGCCTTTATCAGCATCAATGTTTAGGTATTGAAGATTGGTCCTGAGTGACCTAAATGATTCGGAGATAGACGATTTTGGGCTAACAAAAACAGGGATCTCAGTTTCCTTAACATTACTGCCAATAGTCCCAAAGATGGGTACTTTTGAATTATTCTCAATATCTTTCCTATCGACCAGCTTGTCGTTGAAATAATCTTTCCCAATCAAAAACAATAATGGGATCAACATTCCAAGTACAAGGGCGATGGCATAGTTCATCGAGCTTTTAGGTGCTACTTTATCGACATTTTCAATTATTGCGGGATCAAGCATTTTATTATCGGGAATATTCGATGCCTGCGCAATTCCTGCCTCAGCCCTCTTTTCAAGCAAATAAGTATAAATGTTATTGTTTAAGTTAAATGCACGCTGGATATTCAACAATTGCCTTTCTGTGACAGGCAAACTCTGGATTTGCTTGTCTACTGCAGCAATCCTTTTATTAATATCATTCAGAGATATTTTTGATGTTTGAATGATATTTTTAATGTTTTCCAATAAATTAGCCCTTGTGTTTTGGATATTCAAATTGATAATATTCAGAGCGGGGTTATTCTCAGTGGCACTATAGAGCATTGCACTTTTCTCCTGATATAATTCTCCAAGTTTCTGTATTGTTGAATTCAGCAATGGGTCTTCAATCCCTAATGTGGAAGGGGCGATTACATCTTTATAATTATCTTTCTTTTGGATATATTCCAACAAATAATCGTAATACTCCGCCTTGATCTGAAGCAGAGCTTTTTCAGTTTGAAGCTGATCATATCTAGCTAAATAGCCAGTACCCTCCTCTCCTAAATTGACAATTTTATTGCTCAGACGAAAGTTTTGAAGATCGTCTTCAGCCAGGCGCAACGAGTCCAAAATATTGCTGAGCTGAGAATCGATAAACCTAATGGTATTTTTGGCAATCTGGTTCTTTTCTTCCAACCCACCCAGGATATACATCTCGCCGAGTTTATTCAAAAAGTTAACTTCTTTTTGTGCTACTTCACCTTTGGTCGACAGGGTTAAAATCGAAGCCTCTCGATTGATTGGTTCAATTTCCAACTTACCACGATACTTATTGGTTAGGGCAGTAATGCTGTTCATGGCAAAATAATATCTTTCGTCCTTAACCTTTTCAAAATTAAAGCCTTCCGGTTTTCTTAATTCAATTGAAAAAGCAAAGTGTTCGTTTTCTACCAGTTGACCTAATTTTATATCCTTTTGAAATTGAAAAATCTCTTCTGATTCTAAAAGCACGTCTTCAATTTCGATATGAACCGTGTTTTCAGAGATAAAACTTATGTTTACGGGTTGCCCATAAATTTCTTTTTTGGCGGTATCAATATGAATTACAAAGGGAGATTCCTGATAAATCTCTTCGGACTTAATCCCGCCAATCATAAAATAAGACACTTCAAAATCAAGTTCCTCTATCACTTTTTGAGTAAGGCTAAACGACTTAAGAATTCCAATTTCATTCTCAAGATTCTTTTTTCCTGAAAATAAACTTAAGCCCTCCAATAGGTTTTCTGCCCCTGTCCTTGAGTTATCTGCTTCTACCAAAAGTGTGGATGAAACACTATATATTGGTGTAGTGAATTTATTGACATAATAGGCAATCGAGAAGGCTATAAAAATGAAAATCACAAAAAGGTACCAATTGCCAATAATTTGAAAGATGTACTTTTTCAGATCGATATTTTCTTCCTGATAAATATTTTCGTTGTTGTTGTTCACGTGTCTTATTTTAGAGTGTAACTAATGTATATACCAAAACAACGGCTGTGAGGGTCGATGAAATAGCTGTTAAGATTGTTGCATAGTCGGAAAGAAGAAGTCGAACTCCCTTCGATTTCATTGGCTCAACATATAAAATGTCGTTGGGTTTTAAGTAGAAAAAATCGGAACTTAGCAATTCAGCATCCGCAAGGTTTATCCGATAGGTTGTAGAGCCAGTTTTATCGGGCCTGATAAGCAAAATATTTTTTCGGTTCCCATAATCTGTCAGGTCGCCGGCTTGCCCTATTGCGTCTAAGATGGAAGTTTGACGCTGATACATATAATATAAGCCAGGGTTTTTAACCTCCCCTATCATCGTAATTTTAAAGTTGGCTAATTTCACAACTACCGAAACATCTTTTATATAAGTTAGGGCAATAAGTTTAACGGCTTCTTCAACCTGCTTAATATTCAAGCCTTCAACATTAATGTCACCTAAAACTGGCATTGCAATATAGCCAGAATCGTTCACCATATATCCCTCAAAATACATTGAGGCTTGGTCGTAACGTACAGTAGTCCTGCTCTCTGCCCCCCCGGCATTAAACAAATCTACCAAATCTTTATTTAAACTGAATATTTTAATGTAGAGAATATCGGATATCTGGATTTTATACTCTTCAAGATTTGTTGGTGAAATGTATGTGTTTTTATCCCCATCCTGATTTTGCAGATAAACCAATTCCTTGTTTTGTCTGCACGATGCAAACACAATTACAATGAATAATAACCAATATATGTGTCTCTTCATTTGCTCCAATTTGAAAATTTTGTCAAAAGTAGAAAATAATTTCTCAAAAGAGTTTATTTTAAAGCATCTTTAAACTCATTATTTAAAGAATTGTTTATATTTGAATAAGAAATTTTTTAGCCATGCTTGAAGAAATTTTTACAATTAGAAATCAAATACTTCCTTCAAAGGGCAGGGTGCTGATTGCGGAACCTTTTCTCAATGATTATTATTTCAAACGATCAATTGTCTTATTGACAGAACATAACCTTGATGGGTCGATTGGTTTTGTGATCAACAACCCGGTAAAAGTGAAACTTACAGAACTTCTACCCGACTTTCCCGATTTCAATGCGAATGTTTCGGTAGGTGGGCCTGTAAGTACCGATACCGTTCAGTTTATCCATACATTAGGCCCTGCCATTGCCCATTCAATGGAAATAAAGCCAGGTTTGTATTGGGGAGGCGATTTCGAGCAAATGGGATCCTTGATCCGCATGGGAAAGGTAAAACCGGAAGATGTTTTATTTTGTATCGGATATTCAGGTTGGTCGCCCAATCAGTTGGACGATGAGCTATCCCAGAACTCATGGATTGTGACTGAGTTGAACACAGATAAAATAATGAGATCTACCAGGAATATATGGAAACACACTTTACTGGATATGGGCGAAAAATATAAAGTCTGGGCCAATTTTCCTGAAAATCCCGACAGCAACTAGGAGTAGGCTTCCTGGTTTATTTTGTCGATAAAATATTTTGCCCGCTGATTGAAATATCGTTTTGCTTTGTAGCCCAACACCCAGCGGATCCCCGAAACAGCATTGCTCAAAAATACTTCTTCGGCCTGTTCTAGGTTTTCATATCCAATTGAAGTTTGCTCCACTTGAATCCCTTCTTTTTTAGCAATAGATAGGATTACAGAACGCATAATCCCAGGCAGGCAGCCATCTACTAAGGGGGGAGTGTACAATATGCTATTGCTGAACAGGAATAAGTTTGAGCTGATTGCCTCAATAATGTTACCTTTTTCATTCACCAATAAACAATCATCCAATTGATTGTTGGTTTTATATATTCCGGACAGCACAAACAATAGTGCATTGGCCGATTTTATCTCCGCCAATAAATTGACTGGTTTTTTTATCCCATCGAATATATCGATAACCAAACCATTTGTATTTAATTGATAATTTGCAGACGGGAGCTGAGATTGTTCAATCACATAAGAACATTGGTTTGTCGTAGGCACGTAAAATCCCCCATCATTCCTGAAAAGGCTTACTCGTATCCGAGATCCCTTAAAACTTCGGTTTTTTTGTACCAAGCGCCGGATTTCATTTTGTAGAAAAGCAGAAGAAAAAGTGGAGGGCAAATCGAAATGCAGTTTTTTAGCACTTTCTGTCAATCGGGTATAATGAAGATCGAAAAACTGCACTTCGGTCCCATTGGCGTGCATGGTTTCAAATAGGGCATCGCCGTATAAAAATGCCCGGTTTGATGAGCCTATTACAGGAACCCCGCTTGACAAAAGTTCACCATTATAATTTATGTAACCAAGCTTTTCCATTGTCTATTTAGCCAAAATTGATTTACACAAATCGAAGATATTTTCATTTTTATCAACTAAAAAGCAAGTTAGCCCTGCCTTTTTTCCAGCCTCAATGTCTCGGGGACTGTCGCCAATCAGGTACGATTTTCGTGGATCGATTGAAAAACGAGCAAGTGCCTTTTCTATCATTATAGAACATGGTTTTCGGCACAAACAATTTTCAATATCAGAATGATGGGGGCAATAATATATTTCATCAAGAAAAATGTTATGTTTTTTGAGTTCATCCAACATAAACAGGTGTACCCTTTCTGTGTCTTCCTTTTTAAAAATCCCCTTTGAAATGCCCCCTTGGTTAGAAATAATGATAAGCCGAAAATCAGCTTCCACCAACAGTTTCATTGCCTCAATAACACCAAGGTTGAATTGAAAATCTTCAACCCGATGAATATAATAATGTCCCGTATCGTTGTTGATTACACCATCCCTATCGAAAAATACTGCCTTCTCCATAGTCCTAATTCAATAATTGGTGAACGAATACCTTAATCAAATCCGGGTCTATTAAAATAGGAAAAAGCAAACCATATACAGCTCCTACAAAATGGGCATCGTGGTTTATAAAGCCGTCGCCTTTGCGGCCCATGTAATAGGAGTAACCCAGATAGATAAGGCCAAGCAAAATTCCCGGTAGGCCAATTATCCCGTAAAAATATATTTTGTGCCAGGGATTAAAAAAAATACTGGTAAAAACCACGGCCGACACAGCCCCGGAAGCCCCAACCGAATTATACCCAGGATTATCTTTGTGCTTTTTTAAGGTTAATAGAGAAGAAAAGATAATGCCCCCAAAGTAAAGGAATGCGTAATTAAAATTGGGGTTTTCCATCAGACCATTCATCTTAAGCGCATCAAAATCCGCTTCGATAGCTCTTCCAAAGGAATAAAATACAAGCATATTAATAATCAAATGCCACCAGCCGGCATGGACAAACCCATGGCTTATGAGGCGGTACCATTGCTTTTGATGGTAGGTTTGCGATGGATTGAATTGGAGCCGGTCCATAATCTCCGGCTTGTTGAAAGCAAGAATTGAAATCGCTACTGTAATGATCAGGATTATTATTGTCATTTCGTAAAATTTGTTGGCAAAAATAGTAAAAGATGAGGGCTATCTGTTGGTCAACTTTTTTAAACATGAATTGAATCGAAAAGGGCCATCAGTTCTTTCTCTTCGTTTTCCCAGCAAAGTCCATGTGCAGCTTCTTTCAGATTATCATCCCATCGACTGCGCATTTCCTGATCGCTCAACATCATCCTAATCTCTCTGGCAATGTACTCCGGTTCCCGGCTCTTTGCAACTATCCCTACCTGGTAAGAATCAATAATCCTTGAAATTTCGGGCAGGTCGGAACCAAGAATTGGTACTCCGGCATGGATGTAATCGAATAATTTGTTGGGCAAAGCATAGTAATAATTCAGGCCCCGGTTTTCTTCGAGGCTAATGCCCACCATTGCCTGCCGGGTATATTGGCGTAAATCTGCAAATGGGATCCTTCCGAAAAACTTCACCTTATCAGCAACACCTTCCGAATGGGCAAGGGCTTTCATCTCATTTTCCACATCGCCCGACCCGATCACCCAGAATTCAACACCCTCCAAAAACTTCATGGCCTTGATGACCAAATCGACACCACGGCCAACATTCACGGAACCTTGATACAAGACAACATTCTCTCTTTTGGAATCAGGTTCGGGTTGTACTTGTCCTTTACAATTCGGGATATTTCTCACAACCCTCATCAACAAACCATATTTCTGCTGATAATAATCGGCAAGCGATTGGCAAACAGTATATGAATAGTTGATTCTTGGCAGGATTGCCTTTTCAATTTCAAGCCATATTCGTTGGATAGTTGGCCTGTCAATCAGTTCGGGCACTTCGGTAAAAAGCTCGTGGCTATCGTAAACAATTGGCTTATTTTTTATTCTTGAAGCAAGGAAATTGGCCGGAAGGCTGTCGAGGTCGTTCGATAGGAAAATGTCGGCTTTTGAAAATAGTAGCAAAAAGAATAACCTGATATTATATTCAGCATAAAACAAGGGACCATTCTTGAAAAGCAAAATCATCCGGTGGGTACTATAGGGCTGCGAAACAGGAGGGCTTTGGGCCAATTTTCTTCCAACCAGTGTAATCGAATAGCCCGCCTTTGTAAGAGACATGGCCACTTTATGCACCCGTTGATCGGTCACAAGGTCATTGGTCACAGAAATCAGCACCCTTTTCATCCGGCTTTTATTTTTCTTTTAATGGTCATCGACTTTATCAAACATAATCAGTAAAAAATAATTGTCTACGATCGACAATAAAAACAATTCTGAACATAAGTTAATTTAATCGCCAATAATTATACAATTATATCCTATTGATTACTATTTTTGACACATTAAAACATTTCCTTACTGAATGACATAAAACACAGATGGCAAAAGTAGTAACATTATCAGAAGCGGCCTCGATTGGGCTCCACGGAATGATCCTCGTCGCCCAGGCCAAACATACCACCAATGTGCTAACCATTGCAGAAGCCACCCAATCGTCGCGGCACCATGTGGCCAAAGTAATGCAGAGGCTTGTTAAAGATGATTTCCTTACTTCTCTGCGTGGGCCAAACGGTGGGTTCGACCTGAAAAAAGATCCTAAAGATATTACACTGCTCGACATTTATGAATCCATCGAAGGGAAAATCGAAATCACGACTTGCCCCCTTGACAAGCCTATCTGCCCATTTGGAAAATGTATTCTCGAAAATGTGGCCCAAAGAATGACCCGTGAATTCAAGGATTACCTTTCGGGGCACACACTCGAATCATATTTGCAATAAAACTGGGTGCTTGTTACTGGGTATTAGTTGCTGGGTGCCGTAAACCGGAAACCTCATATTTTTTTCATCCATCCTAACCCTTCCTTAAAATAAGGAAAGGCTTTCCCTTGTTGCACAAATTTGGGGAAGTTGTCACTTCCCCTTTCTATGAAACACGGATTGTCCCCCTTAATTTAAGGGGGAGACTGAATTGGGCTATGAAATAGAGACGATAGATGGGGATGAATACGAAACCCGATACACAAAACTCGAAACCCCTATTCAAAAATTATGTTTGGCGTTGTAACTGTATTGGAATGGTGCAATGCCTTATCAACCACATAAAAGTCGTATTTAATAGTGTCGAATTTCAAAAAACTTTTAGGGTAGTCGAATTCCACATAGATGTCGGCCTTGTAGGTTTTATGTTCTTCGATAGGGACATCTTTAATCCTGAAATTGGGATTTTCAATGGCCACGCTATCAAATTTCCCATGCGAGAAACCGTATAAAGTAGTAAAGAAATTGAAGTAATACAGGCTGTCGAATGGTGGCATGGTGTCGGCTACCGATAGCCCAAAGTCACCATCCCCATCAATAATTGAAAACTTAAGCTCGACATACCGGTTGACATTGCCCAATAAATTGATGCTGTCTTTTGCAATGTGGTCGCGATATTCTATGGCCGGGGTTTCGGAATAGGAAATCAATTCGCCACACGAATAAAACCCCATCAGGAAGAGGACAACTACAAAAATTATTTTAGCAAAGTTGAACTTCATCTTTTTATTTTGAAACAATTAACGCAAACTGTCTACTTCTATTATAATGAAACAATTAAAATAAATCCTCCAAATTTGAAATCCTTAATCTGATAATCTGTGGCATTTTTGCTATTCACAAAATTACTTTTTTCTGAAGAAAATCTGAATTGGGACTCCTGAAAAATCGAAATACTCCCTCAGTTTGTTCTCGAGATAGCGACGGTATGGATCCTTGATATACTGTGGTAAATTGGCAAAGAAAGCAAAGCTGGGGGCATACGTGGGCAGTTGGGTCACATATTTTATTTTGATGAACTTGCCCTTTACAGCCGGTGGATGATACTCTTCGATGGCCTTCAACATCACATCATTCAGCTTCGAGGTAGGTATTTTTTGCTTCTTGGCCTCGAACACGGCAATGGCTGTTTCCAGTACTTTATGTATCCGTTGCTTGCTGACAGCTGACGTAAAAACAATGGGAATATCGTTGAAAGGGGCGAGCTTGCTTTTTATTTTATTGGTGAATTCGAGCGAGGTCTTTGTATCTTTTTCGACTAAATCCCATTTGTTGATGAGTATCACAACCCCCTTTCGGTTATTTATTATTTGCTGAAAAATGTTCAGGTCTTGCGATTCGATGCCACGGGTCGCATCGATCATCAACAGGCATACATCGCTGTTTTCGATGGCGCGGATCGATCGCATTACAGAGTAAAACTCCACGTCGTCCATGGTCTTGCCCCTTTTTCGGAGCCCTGCCGTATCGACCAGGTTAAACTCGAACCCAAATTTATTGTAGCGGGTATCGATTGTATCGCGGGTGGTGCCGGGAATATCTGTAACAATATTCCGCTCGGTGCCAACCAGCGCATTCACCAACGACGATTTCCCTACGTTGGGCCTTCCCACAATGGCAAAGCGAGGGATTTCAGAGTCCTCAATTTCATCGGGTTTGGTGAAGGTCTTTACCAGTTCGTCCAACACTTCACCGGTGCCGGTTCCATTCATCGACGATACACAAAACAATTCGCCAAGCCCTAAACTATAGAATTCCTGTGCATCGAAAATACGATCGTTGTTATCCACCTTGTTCACCACAAGAAATACAGGCTTGTTTACTTTTCTTAAAATCTGTGCAACCGATTGATCCAAGTCGGTAACCCCGTTCGTCACATCCACCATAAATACAATGGTGTCGGCCTCGGCAATGGCAAGAAGTACTTGCTTCCTGATCTCCTCCTCGAACACATCGTCGGAATTTACGACATATCCGCCCGTGTCGATCACCGAGAAATCCCTGCCGTTCCAAATCGATTTGCCATAGTGGCGATCGCGGGTAACGCCGCTTTGTTCGTCGACAATAGCATGGCGCGACTCGGTAAGCCTGTTGAAAAAGGTGGATTTGCCCACATTTGGCCGTCCCACAATCGCTACTATATTTCCCATCTCTGTATAATTATATCAATCTCAATTTTTTGAGGCTGCAAAAGTAGGTATTTGCCCTTAGAAATCAGAATGATTGGCGAAAAGGTTTTTCACCGGTGCAACCCCCGCACGTGCGGGAGTGGCACCGCTAATGCTGGTCTGATCTCGAGTAGGCGCCGCACAGGTTCAGTCACCGGGTGAGTACTATGCAAAAGTAGCGGAAAGTTCGAACAACGGGGCTTTTCATTCAAAACTCACCCGGAGACTTGTAACAAGAGTTGGCTGCATTGGCAAACAGACTCACCCGATTACTTTGTGTAAATTAATCTTAAAACCCCTTTTCAATATCATTTATTTTATTATTTTTGAAGGATAAAATTTTACCGAAACCTATGCTCAAATTAACCTACATACTGCCATGCAAAGCCCACAACCCAGTGTTTGTAGAGAGAGAGAGAGAGAGAGAGAGAGAGAGAGAGTAAAAACTACCCGCTCTTTTTTCATCCCGGTAATTTCATCTTTCTGATTGGTAAGAACAAGTTCGACTATTAGCGGGCATTCGGTGGTTTTGCTGCCGGATGTCCTCAGCCCGGGAAAAATCTTTCACGAATAAAAGAAAAGCTTCAGACATTATTACCTTTAAACTTATTCTTATGAAATCGAGCAGCATACTTAAAACAATCGCAATAGTATTATTGCTATGTTTACAATTAAGTGCACTTTTTGCACAATCACCAAACACATATTATATTGATCCGACACCTAATGGACAAGGTGATGACAGTAATAATGGAACAACCATAAACACACCCTGGGAGACTTTAACAAATTTATCTTGGGTTGCCGGTGATGTTTACCTAATAAAACGAGGAACAACAATTTCTTTATCATCTCCTCTTACAATTGGTGCGGACAACATTACAATAGGAGCTTATGATGTTGGAAACAAACCCCAAATACTTTCTTCATCTACAACATCTATAATTCTTATCAACAACAAAAATAATATACACATTGAAAACCTATATTTACTTTGTCTAGGCCTGAATACTACAGATAAAGGCATTCATATTACTGGATTTAGCACAAACACAATTACTGTCGACAAATGTATAATTAGTGGGGCAAATTATGGAATTTATGCAATCTCTGGAGATGGATTAAAAATCACTTCGTGCATTATTGATGATCCTGTTTCATGTAATGTTGGAATATCCTTACACAATTATAATCATATAGAGATCAACGAATGCAATATTAATACTTATCAGAACGGAATAAATGCAGAAGGTTTAGGCTCAATTGATCATAATAGTGGTTTAAATATTCGCGATTGTAACATTCAAACTGTTGTACATGCAATTTTCACTGAATATTATGATGATATTACTATTAATGACTGTTTTATTGAATCTGGGGGGAGTGGCATAACTGTATTAGGTGCAGAAAATTCGGAGATACTTGAATGTGAGATTACTTCTGTTTCTGGTATACAGATAGGACTTTATTCAGAATCAATAGATGTTTCAAGGTGTACTATCACTCAAATCTTCCAATCTACTTCATCTTATCAAGAAAATCAATGTATTTCCATTCAATCCACACAAAACTTTAATATTGCTTTCAACAACCTATATTGTACGCCCTTAGCTCAAGATGGGTTATTTTATGCAATGAATTGCACAGGTGACAACAATAACTTCCATGATAATATATGTATTGGTACAACAAATCTTACATCATGTGTAACATTAGGGAATGGGTATTATAATGTCTATAATAATTGGTTAGAAGGCTCAACAAATGGAATATTAAGTAATCAAACAAATTTCACATCTGCAAAAGTACACCACAATATCATCAAGGACTGTAGCGAAAGCGGCATCTATTTTAATGGAGGTTCAATAGGTTACTCTGCTTATATTTATCATAACACAGTTTATATTGAAAATAATAGCTCGAATTACGCAGCATTGAAATTAGATGGGACACAAGGATGCAATGCCTGGATAAATAACAATATTTTTTATCTGGGGGTTCAGAGTGGCAAAGTATACGACTTTAGTTCTTTAAATTCAGTCACTGCCAGTTATAATGCTATACCAGAAGAATTCCTCAACTATATAACATGTGGATTAGCTACTTATAGTACTTTAATTGCTTATGAAAATTCACAGTACGGTAGTCCTCCTACAATAATTAATTCTGTTGGCACTTCCCCTTTTATATCAGCTACACCTACTACTGCTGAAGATTTTACATTGATCCCTACATCAAACTGTATTGATGAAGGGATTAGTTTAAGTGATTACAAATCGGACTATTTTGGCCATTATATTCCCGCAGGTATCCCGCCAATCGGTTCAACCGGGGTTGATATTGGTGCAATTGAATATTATGCACCCGAAGAAACCGACTTTGTAAACAACAGCCCTGCCGGATGGTATTTTGCCACCGACGATATTGTTAATGCCGATCTAAACAATTTTGATTTCAAGCACAAAAAGGGAAATATTTATCAAAAGGATGTCTCTTCAGGTAATCCAGAATTGGTCAATTTGCGGGGAGTAATTCTATGGGGCATTGAAAGCGGCAGTATATCCGGTTTATCTTTAGATAATTACGGCATAGATGATTTGTTGAACAAGATAAAAAGCCTCGGATACAATACTATAAGGTTGTGTTATCCGGTTGATGTAATCGTAGACCAAATGAGCAATGCTTCCCAAACAATACCACTATCAGAGGTTAATGCCAACTTACTTGGTAACAGTATTTTCTTTTCAGCTCCGAATACCCCTAAAACCATTTATCAAGCACTTGTGGAGATTATTGATCGATGCAATAATCCTGCGATTGATTTAAATGTGGTATTGTCGCTCACTGGTATTGAAGCCACTAATGATATAGGGCTGTGGTATAGCAGTACGTACAGCATTACTGAAACAGATTATCTCGAAAGCCTGTTTTATATGGCCGAAAACCTGCAACAAAATAATATTGTTGGCATAAGCTTGATAAACGAACCCTTTGAAGCCAAATGGGATGGTTCGGGCGATGTGGATGATTTCAGGCGTTTTGCCCAAACCGCCGGTATAAATATAAGGGCCATAAACCCCGATTGGCTTGTTTTTGTTGAAGGGGTTAAAGAACACGGAAGTTTACCCAAAGTAAGTGAAGAAGTAGAAATTTCTGAATACTACAGCACTTCTCTCGGAACAACTAATAATTCCAGTGATAATTATGGTAATGCTGAAAGCCTTTCAACTTATGGGGAAAACTCCAGCTCCCAAAGTACATACTATTATCCTGTCGATCCTGAAATTATTCCCTATCACAAACTTGTGTTCAGCCCACACACAACCCAATTCGAGGAATACTATGTGATCGACAGTTTAAAGTACAACCAATCGAATATCACCGGTGTAAATAATTTCAGGTGGGGGTATCTATCTAAAAATCACGCAGTGATTCCTAGTAGTTTTGGGGCTTTCTACCATCTCGAAACATGTCCTTCCAATCCAGGTTGTACACTTGTCGACCAGGCCGAATACAGCGAAGGATGGTTTAGGTATTTTGTAAACTATATGGCCGAAAAAAAACTGCCAGGTTCGTTCTATTGGGCAATAAACGGAAGTACTGAAGATTGTGTAACCGATATTAACGGTATCGACCATTGTTATGAGCAAAGCCTGTTGGAACCCCTGGACTGGATGCAGGAGAAGGAATACAAAACAAAGGATTATGCGGTAATGTTTGGACAGGTAAATAATATTGTAAGTTCCGCAGGAGGAGGGCTCTATTCACCCAGAGATGGGACTACCTATTCATTTCCGGCTAATTCCATTTGCACAAATTGTGGTGTTGTTGTGTATCATACGGCACATTGGGCCGGCGAAGATTATCTTACTATCAGCAGTGCTGATTATGTAGAATATGCAAGCGATGTGCTAGCCGCTAAAGATGATTTCGACCATCTAAAAAGCATATTACACGAATTTAAGGTTACATGTAAAGACCAGAATAACGATCCTATTACAATAGCAGCAAATGATTTTACAATTACTGTTGAGTATACCGACAATGAATTAGGGGCAGTGAATGAAGAATTTCTATGTTTTTTTAAGTATAATGCCCTCAATGGGTGGGTAAAGCAGGATTTAGCGAATGTTTACCACGACCAAATAAACAATGAAATTACACTTACTACAGATGAATTTGGGATATATGCTGTTTTAGGACTGGGAGATGGGGACACAGAAACACAAACGCTTACTTTGCCTGATGAATGGAGTTTATGGTCGACATATCTATTTACACTCAATCAGAATTTAAGTACTGTTTTTGCCTCTCAATTGCCTAATAATTTGATAATAATTAAAAACGGAGCTGGACAAGTATATTGGCCTGTGTACAATTTAAACATTATTGGTGACTATGTAGTAAAAGAAAGTTACCAAATAAAAATGGCTAGTGCAGCAACTGTTTATATTACAGGTGTGAGAATTATTCCAGAGGCTCCTTCATCTTCGATTACCATCCCAGTTGATTGGAGCATAATTGGGTATTTAAGGACAACCCCGGCAGATATTGGAGATATGCTTAGTAATATTCTTGGAAGTGCTTTTCCTTACAATATTGCGATTGTTAAAAATGGAGACGGTTTAATTTACTGGCCTTATCAACAAAATGGAATACTTAATACAATAGGTAATATGATTCCAGGAGAAGGATATCAAATAAAAATGAATAGTCAACAATATTTAACATATCAGGAAAACTTATCAGGTACAAAACAAGGTTCACAAGTTAACAATAAGTCAATATTAGCATATAAAAATTACACCCAGGAAGTTTACATAAACACTGACAACAATATGGTTGTTGGTATCCCCTACGAAAGCTGGGGTACACCACCAGAAGTTGGTGACGAAATTGCCGTATTAGGTGAAAACAACCAATTAGTAGGTAAAACTATTTTCCAAGGTGGGTTCACGGCTATTACAATTTATGGTGATGATTTCTATACACTTGGTATAGTTGAAAACTTATCTGAAAACGAAAGCTTTACTTTTGAAGTATGGAGTCCAAATACCAAATCGATAAAAAATTACAAATTTGTGAAATGGGATAAAGGTGACGGTACATATCTAAAAAATGGAATTGATGTTGTAGCAATTAACGAAGTGGAAGATCCTGCATTCATTTTTGATTTTAAGATAAACCCAAATCCAGGTAATGGACAATTTTTACTTGAAATTAATTCAATGCAAAAACAACAGTTAGAGTTAGATGTTTTTGACTTTACCGGCAAAACTGTCTATACCGATGAATTAATGATTACAGAGGGTGCTTATAAGCAAAAACTCGACCTCACGTTTTTGGAAGCAGGTATTTATACTGTATATCTAAAAGGTAAAAATACTAGTAATCAAACGAAACTTATTATTATTAAATAGTATATATTGCATCCCGACCCTTGGTCGGGATGCAATTTTAATTGTTCAATTATGAAAAAAGAATATATTATCTTACTATTGCTATTAATGGTATTTACATCAGTATCCCAAATTAAATTCCAGGAACAAATTATTTCAACGCAATTATTTCAATTCCCTGGTACTATCGTTTCTGCAGATCTCGATCAGGATAATGATATAGACCTTTTGATTTCGTCCACAATAGATGATAAAATACTATGGTTTGAAAACCAAGGTGGTGGATATTTTGGAATACTTCATCTAATTTCTGTAGAACCTGGCAATCCTGCTACACTTCAGGCAATTGATCTGGATAATGATGGTGATGTTGATGTAATTGCAGCAATGTCTGATATTAATAAGATTGCGTGGTATAAAAACGATGGAACAGGACATTTTAATAGAAATATAATAGACTCAAATTTGATTAGTACTCCATTAACTCTATATGTTTCAGATTTAGATAATGATGGTGACATTGATATTTTATCAGCTTCACTCATGGACAATAAAATCGTTTGGTATGAAAATGATAGCATAGGAAATTTTGGGTCTCAGCAGGTTATTTCAACTGCTGTATCATTTCCTATGTCGGTTTATGCAGCCTACATGGATGAAGATGGATTAATAGATGTCATATCTGCATCTTTTTACGATAATAAAATAGCCTGGTACAAAAACCTTGGAAATGGGACGTTTGGCCAACAAGCAATTATTTCCCAACAATTATTGATGCCAAACAATGTTTCCTCCTACGATATTGATGGTGATGGGGACATGGATATTCTATCTGTTTCAGCTTATAGCCACGAAACTGCCTGGTTTCAAAATAATGGATTGGGTAGTTTTGGACCCAAGCAAATCATTACTTCCAATAACTATACAGGTTTGGTTTATTCGGGTGATATCGATTCTGATAATGATTTTGACATTATTACCCCGGCAGAAGTGTACATTAATAGTGGTGCCGGAGTATTTAATACAACTATATATCTGGATAACACCAATGGACAAACCACCTTTGCAGATTATGATAATGATGGTGATATGGATATTGCAAGCACTATTGGTGTTAGCAACCTAGTTTGGTATCCAAATAATGGAACTGGTAATTTTGGAGCAAGGAACATGATAACTTTTGGTATCAATGGCCCAAAAAAATATGTATTCTCGGATATAGATGCCGACAACTTAAAGGACATTATTGTGGGTGCTAATGATTATTTTTTAAGTGTATGTTGGTTCAAAAACTACGGGAATGGAAATTATATTTTGGAAGATACAATTAACATTGCATTCGACCATGTTTATGATTTATATGTAGAAGACCTGGATGGTGACAGCCTGTTGGATGTAATATCTCTTTTTTGTGACAATAGCACACAAAATATTGGCTGGAACAAACAGGACAGCTCTGGCCATTTTGGCCCCATACAAATAGTCTGCGATTCTGCCGTAGGTGGATCAGATATCCATGTTTCAGACATAGATGGGGATGGCGATTATGATATTTTATTTGGTTCGACTGGGAACAACTACCCTAACTTTGATAGCAAGTTGTTTTTATGGAAAAACAATGGTTCCGGCAACTTCGGTAACAAAATTATCATTAGGCAAGGATCCGGGGCAATTAACGATATTAAAACTTTCGATCTCAACAATGACGGAAATATGGATATCCTGTTTACCGAAAACCTGGTAAAGTGGGGCAAAAACCTGGGAGGGGCAAACAATTTCCAATTCATACCCATTGGCGACAGTTGGTATTCAAAAGCTGTGAATGCCGCCGACCTGGATGGCGACAACGACCTGGATGTTGTGTACTCTACCAACAACCAAAACCCTTATGGGAGCCATATTGGCTGGGCAAAAAATAATGGGAACGGTACGTTTGCAAACAGTACTCAATTATTTCCAGCCTGGAGCACCGATGAAATTGAGCTAAAAGATATGGACAAGGATGGAGACATAGACATAATAGTTGAACAATATTCGCAACCATTCACCCTGTTCTGGCTCGAAAACGATGGTCTTGGTAATTTTGTTTATGCATCCAGTGGTTATAGTCCCTGCATTGCCGACTCCATCGATGTTACTTCCATTGTAGTTGACGATTTAGATGGTGATGGCGACAACGATGTGCTTTACAATTCAAAAAGTGATGGCCTCATAGCGTGGGCAGAAAACCTCGGCTATATTACATCGGCTTCCGATTCGGCCTGTGCCAACCAACCTTTTGCTTTCGGCAGCCAGCTTCTCATTAGCTCCGGCACTTACCACGATACTTTGCAAACCATTTTTGGGTTGGATAGCGTGGTAGAACTTGCGTTTTCGCAAATCCCTGTTCCTGTGGTATCGCTTGCCCCTTTCCCTCAAAATGAAATTTGCTTCGAGGAAAGTAGCATTGCCTTACCAATGGCAAACCCTCTTGGCGGGTATTATTCGGGGCCGGGTGTTGTGCCACCTGTTTTAAACATTAGCCAGGCAGGGGTCGGTACACACGAAATAAGCTACCTTTTTACCGATACCGCCACAGGTTGTTCCAACAGCAATAGCACGGAACTAATTGTAAATGCGTTGCCGATTGTTTCAATTTCACCTTTTCCACAGGATACTTTTTGCATCCAAACCGGAACCATTGATTTTCCGTTAGCATCACCTTTAGGGGGATACTTTGCCGGTTCCGGAGTAACCGCATCAAATATCAACCTTAACCTTGCCGATACCGGCACTCACGAAATCAGCTACCATTTTACCGACACCACCACTGGCTGCACCAACAGCGATACCACGCAATTAATAATCATTTTCTGTCTTTCTGTGGCAGAAGAAGAAAGCATGAAAGTCTCGGTTTACCCTAATCCTACAAGTAGTTTCATCAATATTGGTTTTAATAATTTACTACCACGAGGCACGGTCACCTGCTTTCTGTACAACAGCACAGGAAAAGAAATCCTAGTTGACAAACCAACAGAGTTTCCTTATCAAATAGATATAAGAGAATTGAAAGCAGGGTTGTATTATTTAAAAGTTGTGATGGGAGAAAAGGCTGTAAGGTATAAAATTGTGAAGCAGTAAAATTTATTGAACCGAGCCACATGACAGGTAGTGGCACTGGTATTCCTTCGTACTGGTAGAGACGCAAGGTTTACCTACCGTAGCTTTAGCGAAGGTAGGCTTGCGTCTTCTTTCAATTGGTAGCGCAAAGTGTCGGCGTGGCTTGGAGCCACACTGACACTCGTCCCGCACCGGTAGAGACGCAAGGCTTGCGTCTCAATCGTGTCCACTAATCCGGCCTGGTTCAAAATAGCTGTGCCACCGCAAAAAAAGCGGTTGCACGGAAGCAAAGGGCATCTTGAACCATATCCTCCTGATCCCCCTTTGAAAGAAGAAACATTATTGCTATACTTGTTTCGTTCAAAAACAAAGTATATGTACAGATTTACTCTACTTGCAATAGTCATTTTCCTGGCCATTACTCCCAAGGTTGGCAAAAGCCAATCAAGTATTATGCAATCGGACACTTTGCGCGAAATAGGCCCCACTTCGCCTCTTCAGATCACATTCGATGTATATAACCCATCGCCAAAAATAAACAATGGACGGGCAGTAGCGTATGTAACTGGCGGAACAAGCCCTTATAGCTATAAGTGGTCGAAACAAAATGTTGCCCTTAGTAGTTCGGAAGCCACCAAATTGACGGAAGGCGAAGAATATACTTTGTGGGTAACCGATGCTATTGGCCTGAAAGATTCGGCTGTGGTTGCGGTCCCTGCCGAATCGGTGAGCGAAAACATAAATTCGACGTTTGTGCCCATCGTCGATTTTATGAGTACTGTAGTGATGTTCGATGTGTTTGCCTATTTTGGCATTTACGACCCGGTTATCCACGACGAGGAGGGCGCAATAATGTATCACCCCAATGGAGACCCCCGCACGACAAACATCCCCTTTGTAGTAATCTGGTTGATCCTTGGAGCTACTTTCTTCACCCTATTTATGCGCTTTGTAAACATCAGTGGGTTCAAACATGCCATTCAATTGATCTCAGGAAAATACGACAACCCTGCCCATAGCGGCGAGGTTTCCCATTTCCAGGCCCTAGCAACAGCACTTTCGGCAACCGTTGGCCTGGGGAATATTGCAGGGGTGGCAGTGGCCATTTCTATAGGTGGGCCGGGGGCTACTTTCTGGATGATCCTGGCCGGATTACTTGGCATGTCATCTAAATTTGTGGAATGTACCTTGGGAGTGAAATACCGCAAAGTTGAAAAGGACGGGTCTATTTCGGGAGGTCCCATGTTTTATTTAAGCGAGGCATTAAAGAAAAAGAATTTGGGAGGGTTGGGAAAAGTCCTTGCCGTGCTTTTTGCTATCCTTGTAATAGGGGGTTCGTTTGGGGGTGGCAACATGTTCCAGGCCAACCAGGCATTTTCGCAATTGGTTGTGATTTACCCCGCCCTCGATGGCCATGGGTGGATGTTTGGCGTTATCCTGGCAATCCTTGTTGGGGCTGTAATTATTGGAGGTATAAAAAGCATAGCCAAGGTGACCGAGAAGATAGTCCCTTTTATGGCCATCATGTATGTAACCGTAGCCTTGATAATTATCCTCATAAATATATCGCACACCGGCGAAGCTTTTAGCCTGATATTTTTTGGTGCCTTTGCCCCATCGGCCATTAAAGGTGGGATAATCGGGGTGTTGATTGTGGGTTTCCAACGTGCTGCCTTTTCCAACGAGGCAGGTGTCGGTTCAGCCTCCATTGCCCACTCGGCAGTAAAAACCGACGAACCTATCACCGAAGGTATAGTTGCCCTTTTAGAACCCTTTATCGATACCGTGGTTATTTGCACCATGACCGCCCTGGTGCTTATTTTTACCGGTTTCCACGAAAACCCAACCGGGCTTGAAGGGGCACAGCTCACATCGGCAGCTTTTAAAAGTGTGTTTAGTTGGTTCCCCTACCTGCTGGTGATTGCCATATTGTTGTTTGCTTTTTCCACCATGATCTCCTGGTCGTACTACGGACAAAAGGGCTTTAACTATCTGTTTGGCAGTTTTTTCGAGCGGAAATTTGGCACCAAAAAGCACATGAGGCTGACTTACCAGATTATCTTCCTCGGGTTTATCATAGTTGGTGCCTCCTCCGAATTAGGGGCGGTGATCGACTTTTCCGATATGATGATCCTCAGCATGGCCTTCCCGAACATCCTCGGCCTTATCATCCTGGCACCCGAAGTAAAACGGGATTTGATTTCGTACCTTAAAAGAGTGAAGAGTGGGGAGATAAAGAAGTATAAATAATTTGTGGAAATGCAAATGATATAAAATCAATAGAATGGATAAAGAATCCAAAATTATAAGAGTGTTTTCAGGAACAGAATTAGAAGTAAATCTTCTTAAAGATGAATTTGATCAAATTGGAATTTCGAGTTTAATCCAAAATGAATATAATTCAGGAATAGTGGCTGGGTTTTTTGCGGGTGGACCCTCTGCGGTTGATTTATTTATCCAAGAGTCTGATCTGAGTGAAGCAGAACCAATTATTAAGGAATTTAACCATCGATATAAATTATAAAGCACTTGTAATCAACACTCAATAGAGTTACAGATAGAGTTTGTATGAATAGGTAAGTTACCCACCTTTTATTCTTAGTTCATCGTTTCAGATAAGCATAACACTTAAATTCCTTTTCATTATTTTGGTCATGTCGGTTCAGGGTGCAAAGGATTTCTTCACAGCCTTATCAATTTCGTAATCTTCATCAGGTTTGCTTTCTCGGGTAATGCAGGTAAAACAGCCATGCCCAACTGCGGCTGATCCAATCACCCAGATGTCGTTCCCACAATCACATTTCCCCCCTTTCAGGTAAAACTCTAAGGCGGAGTTCAGTTGCTTTCTTAAATCCTTTTCATTTTCGGAAGGATTAAGTGCAAGATGCTTCTTTACGTAATTGTCAATTGAAATCGGGATAAAAGTCATTATTGTATTTTTAGATTGATAAGATGGAGTTTCCGTCTACACTAATTTATCTCCCCCTTTTCCTTAACCACAATTTGTAGCCTAGGGTTGACATTCCCCATGTTATAAGGCAAAACGATAGTCCTATCGATATAAAGATATTCCAAAAACGAGCAATTGCTTATCGATTCGGGAATTTCAACCAATGGTCCGCAAAAAGCTACATTCAATTCGGTCAGGTTGGTCAAATCCCCTATTTCATAAGGAAGGAAATTGAGGTTGTTTTTACCAATCACCAAAAACTTCAAATTCGACAGGTTTCCAATTTCTTTGGGGATTTCTTGCAATCGGTTGTCGTTAATATAAAGAAACTCAAGGTTTTTTAGGTTTCCAATTTCTGGAGGAAGCTTTTTAAGGGAATTGTAATCCAAGTGCAATTCCTCCAATTCTACCAAATTCCCAAATTCCGATGGTAATTCTTTAATCCTGTTATGTTTTAGCGAAAGCTTTTTCAGTTTTGTTAGCTGCCCGATAGAAGAAGGGATCGACCTAAGTTTATTGCTACTAATAATGAGGGTTTCGAGGTTTTTCACGTTTCCGATCTCATCGGGTATCGAATCAAGCCCGTTCTTGAACAAATATAGGGTTTTTAAATCACTAAGGGTGCCTATGGCAGCGGGGATACTGTCGAGGCGTGCCCATTTGATTTTCAACTCGGTTACCCCAACTGGATCGGCAATGGCTCTGTTCAATTTTTTATAACCTGAACAACTTGACAAAGAAATGATTGCCGCCAGGATAAGGCCTGTGTAAAGAATGCTTTTCATGATACTGATTTTCGTGTTTTCAAAAATAGCAATTGTTTCAATAAAGAAAAGAGTTGTATAATGGTTTAAAACCCTCCTGCACCTTAATTTTAAAGGAAGCACTTGAGTATCATAAAAGATATTCACCTCCGAATAATCAGTTGATGAACCAGTACAATTTTCAAATATTGTTAGGTTCCTGAATCAACTCTGGTAATTCAGGGGTTTGACGGCTTTTGATTTCCTCCTCCAAATCTTGTTCTTGCAAATCAAAATTCTTGGTTTTCACTTGTATTACCTGCAACCGTGGATTGGCACTAATAATTGAATAGGGCAAAATAATACTACTGTCGACGTATAAATACTCCAATGCCTTCATTTTATAAATGGATTCCGGTATCCTTAGTAAAGCTCCGCTAAATGCAACATTTAACTCAATCAAATTCGATAATTGGCCCAATTCAGAAGGAAGATCATCCAAACTATTTTTTCCGATAACGAGACATTTTAGGTTTTTTAGTTCGCATATTTCGTTTGGAAGAAGGGATAAATCATTATCATTCAAATATAAATATTGAAGGTTTTTAAGATTTCCTATTTCTTTTGGCAAGGTTTTCAATTTATTGTTGTCTAACTTCAAAACTCTCAACTTTTCTAATTTGCCAATTTCAGGGGATACGGATTTTATTCTATTATACCTTAAGGATAACTTCTGTAAGTTTTGTAAGTTCTCAATTTCAGGGGGAATACTTGATATATTATTGGCACTGATAATCAGTGTTTCAAGTTTTGCTAATTCCCCAATTTCTTTGGGGATCGAATTAAGGCGATTTCGATATAAATAAAGGTATCTTAGATTTGTTAATCTCTCAATATCAGCAGGTATACTATCTAACCGTCTGTTTCGAATTTTTAATTTTTTAAATTCAGTTGGATCGGTCAGCGCATAATTCAATTTGTAGTGGCCACTAGAGCAACCGACCAATGAAATGATTGCCGCAACAAAAAATACTATTCCCCGAATTGATTTCATTGGTGTGATCTTTTTTAATGGTAGTACGACAATATCCACCCTTTCAAAATGGAGTGATGGAGTATTGGGAAAGAAATTACTAAGTTCTACCCAATACTCCAACGCTCCAATTTTTCAGGAATGTCCTCTACGGATTATCCTTCCGTTTCGGGCGACATATATTTATATACCAGGCCGGCCAAAATTGCACCTACAATTGGGGCTACCCAAAAGAGCCATAGCTGGCCCAAGGCCCAATCGCCTGCAAAAATTGCCTGGCTTGTACTCCGTGCAGGGTTTACCGATGTGTTTGTTACCGGGATGCTAATCAGGTGGATCAGCGTTAAAGAGAGACCGATAGCCAATCCTGCCAAATATTTTGGTGCTTTTGAATGTGTGGAACCTAAAATTACGATCAGGAACATAAATGTCATAACTACCTCGGAGATAAGGGCTGCAACCATACTGTAACCACCGGGTGAATGTTCGCCGTATCCATTGGCTGCAAACCCTCCCAGTTCGAATCCTGGTTTCCCACTGGCAATAAGGTAGAGTACCCCTGCCCCTGCAATTCCACCCAATACCTGGGAAATAATGTATGGCAAAAGTTCTTTTTTGTCAAAACGTCCACCCATCCATAGGCCTATCGAAACGGCAGGATTGAGATGGCAACCCGAGATATGTCCAATGGCATAGGCCATGGTTACTACGGTTAAACCAAACGCAAGGGCCACACCCATAAATCCAATTCCCAACTCAGGATATGCTGCTGCTAAAACAGCACTCCCACAACCTCCCAGCACCAGCCAGAAGGTCCCGATAAATTCTGCTACTAACTTTTTCATGCAATTGTTTTTTAATGGTTTAAGTAAATAATATACGTTCATGGCGCAAATATTCTGGTTTCAAAAATAACAATAGTTTGGTAATGACCTATAATTGACCGAGCCAACCGTGCTATTTAGAATAGCTTGTTATTACATCCATTAAACTACTGAATATGTATTACTTAATCACCATCACATCTTTTTTATATGGGAACAAATCAATTGCCTTGGAATATTATATTTCAATTAACACCACCATTTGACTCACTTGTTTTGAACAATGTTATTTACTAATGATACAATTGTATCATTAGCTATTTCGGCATTTTCAGTTTTTGTGAATAAATGAGAAACAGTTCTTTTAACGATTGAAAAACACCTCATTTTGAAGTATAATACATTGTTTCATTTAAAATATTTCAATATTATTTCCTCCATAGCGACTCCATTTCTTCCAGTGTTTTGCCCTTGGTTTCGGGTACCCATTTCCAGACAAACCAGGCCGCCAGTAGGCCCATTATCCCATAAATCCAATAAGCAAAACCGTGGTTGAATTGTTCGACCAGGAAGCTCGACTTATCCAAAATAGGGAAGGTGGAGGAAATGAAATAATTGGAAATCCATTGCGCGGCAACTGCCATAGCCATTGCCCTGCCACGAATTCTGTTGGGGAATATTTCGGATAACAACACCCAGGTTACCGGGCCCCACGAAACAGCAAAGCAAGCCACATAGCCCAACATGAAAACGAGTGCGGCCAATCCAAGTTGTTTGAAAAAGAAGGTGAAGCCAAGAGCAAACATAAACCCAGCCATGCCCAAAGCACCAATTATCTGCAATGGTTTTCGCCCAAAACGGTCAACAGACAAGATGGCAACCACCGTGAAGGCAAGGTTGATAATGCCCACAATGATGGTTTGCAACAAGGCTGAATCCGTTCCCGATCCCATATTCTTAAATATTTCGGGGGCATAATACAACACCACATTGATACCTACAAATTGCTGAAAAACAGAGAGCATTATCCCGATTACGATCACAAAAACACCAAAAGCTAAAATTTTCCCAGACTTATGGGCCACTGTGTTTTTAATATCGGCCAAAATTTCGTTGGCTTTCGCCGGGCCATTAATTTTAGTGAGCACTCGAAGGGCTTGTTCATCTTTATTTTTGATTACGAGGTAACGTGGGGTTTCAGGGACAAAGAAAAGTAGTAATAAGAATATCCCGGCAGGTATAGCTTCCGAAGCAAACATCCATCGCCAGCCAATATTATTTAACCACGAATCGTCGCCTTGAAGGGCAATGGAATAGTTTACAAAGTAGACCACCAACATACCCCCAATTATGGCAAACTGGTTCCACGACACCAATTTCCCACGAATGTGTGGCGGGGCAACTTCGGCAATGTACATGGGCGACAGCATGGAAGCCAACCCCACTCCTATTCCGCCAATTATCCTATAAACAATAAAAATATTGATAAAGGTGTGGTCGCCTTCGCCAAGAGGCCGGATCAGGAATTCCGGCATGGATGATCCCAATGCAGAAAACAAAAACAGGATAGCTGCCAGCATCAAGCCTCTTTTCCTGCCCAGGTGCAGGCTTACCAAACCACCGACCAACCCCCCAATAATACATCCAATCAAGGCACTTGACACGACCAATCCTTCGATGAAGTTGGCATACGTTTCGGTATAACCAAAGGGATCGATAAAGAACTTTTCCAGCGAACCCACTGTCCCGGAAATTACAGCTGTATCGTAACCAAACAGCAAACCTCCCAGTGTGGCGACAAGCGTGAGCATGAATACGTATCCTTTTCTTTTTTCCATAAATTTAATATTGTGATAATAAGAAAGCTCCAAAATTCAATTTCCAAATATCAAATAAATTCAAATGTCAAAAAAATCAAAATCGAAACAGTTTGATTTATTGTAATTTGAATATTGATATTTATTTGGTTTTTGTCTTTTGTGATTTGAATTTTATTGCTTCTGGGTATTTTTGTGTAGATACTAAATAAACCAGCTGATCATTTGCTCCAGCAATTCCTGTTTGCCGCTAATTTGTTTAGGCTCTCCATGTTGTTTTGCATAGCCGCACAAATCGATAAAATCAAGTTTGCCTTCTTCAAACGACTTTCCAGTTTCAGACTCAAACGAAGCATAGCGATCGTTCCTTAGTTTTAAATATTCTGATTCATGAAGCACTTTATCAGCAATTATCAATGCTCGGGCAAATACATCCATCCCTGTGATATGAGCAATGAACAAGTCCTCCAAATCCGTAGAGTTTCTTCTTAATTTGGCATCAAAATTAATTCCCCCGTTTGTAAAACCACCAGCCTGGATGATTTCCATCATGGCCTCGGTTACTTCATAGATATTAGTGGGAAATTCGTCGGTGTCCCAGCCATTCTGGTAATCGCCCTTGTTGGCATCGATCGAGCCTAACAATCCGGCATCGGCAGCCACCCGTAGTTCGTGGGCAAAACTGTGTCCGGCTAAAGTTGCATGGTTCACTTCAATATTTAGTTTGAAATCCTTTTCCAGGCCATACTTTCTTAAAAAGCCAATCACAGTGTCCGAGTCGTAATCGTATTGATGCTTCGTGGGCTCCATAGGTTTTGGCTCGATGAGGAAGGTCCCGGCGAATCCTTGCTTTCTTCCATAATCCCTTGCCATGCTTAGGAATTGGGCAAGATGATCCAGCTCTTTTTTCATGTTGGTGTTGTGGAGGCTCATATATCCTTCGCGGCCACCCCAAAACACATAGTTTGTTCCCCCCAATTGAATGGTGGCATCGATGGCATTTTTCACCTGAACAGCCGCATTGGTCAATGCAAGAAAATCGGGATTGGTGGCAGCACCGTTCATATAGCGCGGATTGGAAAACACATTGGCCGTTCCCCAAAGTAGCTTCGCGCCTGTAACATCCTGTCGTTGTTTCATTTCAGGAAGGAGTTTTGAGAGGCGCTCTTCAATCTCAAACACACTTCCATCGCCCACTACATCGGTATCGTGGAAACAATAGTAGGGCACGCCCAGCTTGGTAATAAACTCGAAGGCAGCATCCAGTTTTTCCATGGAAGCATCGATCTGATTATTTGCCCCATCCCAGGGGAATTGTTTCGTGCCCGGGCCAAATGGGTCTGCCCCTGTTCCGCAGAACGAATGCCAGTAGGCCACAGCAAAGCGCAGATGCTCTTTCAGGGATTTCCCGTTCAGCATCCGGTTTTCATCGTACCATTTAAACGCAAGGGGATCCCTCGATTTCGGCCCTTCAAATTTGATTTTATTAATATTTTTGAAGTACTCTTTGTTTCCTTTAAAATAATCCATTGCCTTATATTTTAATTATTAATCAATTATCATTAATCAATAAACATTTATTTAGTTTTTTTTCCCACTTTGAAAAGGTTTCGAGAAAGGCGTTCCTGTTTTTGATATCCGGCTCGATTGTTTTTACCACTTCCAGATTTTTGAAACAATCGCTGGGCGATTGATAGAATCCGACCCCCAAAGCCGCACCACGGGCTGCCCCCAACGAGCCATCGGTGTTGAAAAGCTGAATAGGTGTGCCCGATATATTCGATAGTGTTTGAGCAAACACATCGCTCAAGAACATATTGGCATGGCCTGCCCTTATTATGTTTGGGGAAATTCCTGTTTCCTTCATAATTTTCAATCCATAGAAAAAGGCGAAAGCAATACCCTCCTGGGCCGCCCTGTAAAAATGCGCTTCATTATGAATATTGAAATTCAGGTTGTGGATTGAACTGCCGATTTCTTTGTTTTCCAACATGCGTTCTGCCCCGTTCCCAAAGGGAAGGATAAGCAAACCATCCGAACCAACCGGGACCTGCCCGGCCATCCGGTTCATTTCCTCGTAGCCAATTGCTTTTTTCCCAATAAATCGCAAGGCCCACGAATTTAAAATTCCGGTTCCATTGATGCACAACAAAACGCCCAAACGGGTTTGCTTTTTCGCATGATTTACATGAGCAAAGGTATTGACCCTCGACAAAGGATCGTATTTTATTGTATCACTTACGCCATAAACCACCCCTGAAGTCCCAGCTGTGGCGGCTACTTCGCCCGGATTTAATACATTTAGCGAGAAAGCATTGTTGGGCTGGTCGCCGGCACGATAAGTAATGGGGATCCCTTTGGGAAGGCCCAGCTCTACGGCAGCCGATTGGGAGAGAATGCCCTGAAGACCAAAAGTGGGGACTATATCGGACAATAGGTCTTTCGAAATACCCATTTCTTCGAGAAGAAAAGAAGCGATGTTTTGCTCTTCGAAATTCCACATCATCCCTTCCGATAAACCGGAAATGGTTGTGGTTGGTTCGCCTGATAGCTTCAGGGCAATGTAATCGCCGGGCAGCATTATTTTGTGGATTTTCTCAAAAATATCCGGCTCATTATCCATTACCCATTTTAGTTTGCTTGCCGTGAAATTTCCAGGTGAGTTGAGCAGATGCCCCAGGCATTTTTCCTTGCCAATTGTCTGAAAAGATTTTTCGCCTGTTTCTACTGCCCGGCTGTCGCACCAAATAATGGAGGGCCGTACAGGGTTTAATTCTTTATCGACTGCCACCAGGCCGTGCATTTGATAGGCGATGCCAATCCCTGCAATCTTGTTTTTATTTACTTTTTCAGAACACAATAGTTCATGAACAACGGCCTTTACACTATCCCACCAAATTCCGGGGTTTTGTTCGGCCCATCCAGGCTTTGGCGAATCAATGGCGAATTCTTTCTTTGGATGGCTTGCCGTAGCCAGGCAAATCCCCGTTTCCCCATCAAGGATGGATGCCTTTACAGAGGAACTGCCGATGTCGAGACCTAAAAATTGCATGGTCTAAAACTATAAAATATTATAGTACAATTGCCATCTCCCGATTTCAACACTGCCAAGTTGCTTATGCCGCAAAGTTACCGCACCACCACAAACTTCCGCACAAACACTTCATCCCAGCCAGATACCCGGATTAAGTAATAACCCGGCGGCAAAGCCGACACATCAATACTCACCTCCTTTTTACCGGGTTTTGTAATTTGTAGTAGTTGTCCTTCTAAATTGTAGATTTCGAGTTGTTCGATATACTTAAGCGACTTTACAATTACGTTATCCTTTGCCGGGTTGGGGTATATGCTGATTTCTTCATCCATATTAATTTCTTCAACTTCTATTAGTTGCCCATTTAAACGGCAAACTTTACTTACATTTACCCCATTTAGCATAGATATTTCACCACCCACATAGTAATCATCCTGTCCCTGAATAATTGTTCTTACCCTTGCCATAATCTGATACATGTTTTCATCGAGATAAGTATTTGGCAGTGCCCAGGGTTCTATAAAACCGTTGTAGTCTGTTTTGACAATGTTTTTTCTGTTGTATCCTTGATAATAATCGAACATTCCACCTATTAAATAGCCTCCATCAGCCGTAGGGCAAACAGTTTCTATCCTTGCCCATGAACCGAAATATACTGTGTGAAAAGTCAATGAATTCTGATTATTAAAAGTCATGTCGAGGCTCCCATCTGCATTGAACCGGTGCAACCAAAGTGTGTCAGTTAAATTGTCAACCGTAATCATCCCTGCCCCGATAACTTTGCCATCGGGTTGAATGTGTAGCACTTTTGTACCACCATCCAGAATACAACTGTTAAAGGTAGTATCCATGATTCCGTTATTATAAATCCTACATATCCCTTTCACTGGAATCCCATTATAATTAAAGAAACCACCACTCATCATGAACCTGTTTTCATCATATTTCACAATATTATTCATTGAAAAATCTGTGTCAAAAAGCATTGTGGTATCGATCTTCCCATTTGATTTTATCCACAAAAGTTTCTTAACTGATTTTTGGTTGTTCTTATAAATAAAAACACCATGTGTACTAATAATACAACTCCCGTCATTTAAATGAACTATTCCTGATATGAAGAACGTAGTAGGTTGTAATATTTCATTAAAATTATTCGACCAGCCAGTATCTATTCTGTTGCCAAAGAAATCAAGTTTCTCAAACCGATTATAATATTGAACAAAGATGGTATCGTCTTTCACATCCATCAGGTTGACTGCTGCATCGACTTCCGATTGAAAAGTAGTATCAATGCTTCCATCGGTATGCAGCATACCAATGGCAGAAATATTGGCAACTGAGTCACTAAAACCGCCACCAATCAGTAATCGTTTATCAGGCAATTCATAAAGATGATAAACTGATCCATGTGATTGCATATTATAAACCTGGAAAGTAGTGTCCACAAAACTTACCTGACATAGTAATGTTGAACCAAAAGGCAAGATAAACATAAGTGTTATTGATGAAATTAAAATTGTCCTTTTCATAATCGCTATTTTATTAGATATTAGAATTTTATTGATCGAAACCCGCTCTGGTTTTTCATCCTATAACTCAACAATCATTCATCCTTAATTATCGCACCACCACAAACTTTTTTACCCACACTTCTTGTTTGCCGATTGCCCGTAAAAAATAAGTACCAGGCAAAAATTGCGATACATCGATGCTTTGTTGCTGGATGCTGTTGCCTACTGTTTGCATAAGTTGCCCTTGCAAATTATAGATTTCGAGTTCTTCGATGTTTTTAAATGACTTAATATTTATTTTATTGCATGCGGGGTTGGGATAAATCATCAATCCTTGTTCTTCTGTTTGTTCCTCAATACCTACGTAGTTGTGTGGGTTGAGCCGGATAATAGGCTCCACCATTTGCCCATTGAAACCGGAGAATTGACCAGCCACGTAGTATTTGTCATTTTGGGCATGGATGATACAAGCGACCCTGGTCTGAGCCCAGGATGCCGGGAGGCCAAGGGAGGTGTCGATACCAGAACCGGTAAAAACTGTTGTGTCGATATAGCCGTTTAAATCCGCGAGGACAATATTATGGCGCTCGTGACCTTGATAGTTTGTAAAATCGCCTCCTATCAACAATTTGTCGTTCGATGTTTTAACCATTGCATATATGCTATACTGGTTCTCATCGTTTGGATAATTCGGCAGAAGGCCATTTGGACTTTGGGCATTGTTGAAATTATTAAAGGTGGTGTCGAGATCGCCGTTTGGCATTAGGCGTACCATGCCAATGCGTTCTGTTGTTCCGGCAATAAAAAAGTTCCCGCCAAGTATTATCTTACCATCCTCCTGTACAAAAATTTTAGAAACTAAGCCATTCATACCTACAACAATACTGTGAAAGGTTGTATCGAGGCTGCCGTTGTTGTATATACGGGCTACTGCACGCATAGGAATGTTGTCGTAGGTATGAAATAGTCCGAAAATCATCAGCCGGGCTTCATCGTATTTCTCAAAATGCATTACAGCATTGTCAGCGTCGTGATGGAAACTGGTATCGTAGATACCGTTTTCGAATATCCTGGCAATGCTCGTCCTTCTTTCTTCGGGTGTCCAAAGTTGATAAAATAGGGAGCCTCCAACAAGTAAATCCCCATTATCTAATCTATAAATATGTGGAGAATGTACACTCCAGTTACTAGAAACGCTGTAGTATGTGAAAACCGTATCTATTGCTGCTGTCTGGTAATCACTTCTAACCATGCCTGACCAACCTGATATATATATATAAGGGTAAAAATAATTAATAGCTACTCCATCTCCAGCAGTACCAAAGCCATAATTCGGATCGAATAATCCGGAAGAAAATAATTTAATATTGTTTCCAATAAAAGTATTGTCGTAAGGATCCTGAAAGGCTCCACCTATTCTTAACGAACCATCATCCATTTCGTATAAAGAGCCAATATTACCAACTTCATCAAAATAATTAAAGTATCTAAATACATAAGTTGACTGGAAGGTTTCATCTAATGAAAAAGGCTGGGCAAAAATAGAAACAACAAATAAATAGCTAATTGAAAATAGGAATAGTGTTTTTCTTGATTTTTTCATCTTTCTTGTTTTTAGCCCCTGCCTGTATTGGCAGGGGCATGTTAGATAATATTTTTATCAAATATAATAAAAATAATTATTATTTACTTACTGTAATTTTTCCATTCGCAACCTGAGAGTCATTCATTCTTATCGAGTATAAATAAATACCAGGTGTGACATCACGAGTATCCCAAGCCCATTTCCCTTTATCGGAACTGATAACATGAGATGTGCTTAACTTTCCTGAAATATCAAATATTTCGAGCGTTGCCTCGTCTTCGAGGTTTAGGATCTCCCAGCTAAATTCGGCATAATATTTTGCCGGATTAGGCGAGACCTCCAATGTAGTGTAGGCTTCGTTTATTATTTGCTGAGGGTTGCCCGGGAAAGAAACAGACTTGTTTTGTGTTGTATCACCCGGATTGCCCGGATATTCTTCGCACATACCGTAAGCAAAGCACAAAATGTTCCTCGACTTAATTGCCGACGGACCGGTATTGTCGTTGGATATCTGCTCTAATAATGCAATTTCGGTAGTATCGAGATCGAATATTGAACGGCTACTATCGTTCAACGCTTGCAAAAGGTCGTGATACAGATAGTAATTGTCATACTCATCAATAGCGGGATCGTCCAAATCAAAATCAACAGGTATTTGATCCAATACTATTGCAGAAGAATCGAACTTAGCTTCTTCGATGTAGCTGTCGGCTATACTGTAGCGGTCGTTCAAATAGTCGCGCTGAGAATGATAACTACGCAATAAATCAGCATTCGGCTCTGCCTTCAACTTCTCGTTTGTTAAGAGTAGGTTAAGGTTGTAATCCATTATAAACGAAGTCGAAGCCATGCCACGCTCGAGGATTGTACGTGGGGTTTCCAAATCCCAGTTTTCACGGATTAGGTTGCTCATGTATAATGGTAGAGGATTTGGAATATCTTCACGTAAAATTCGTAAAAATTCATCGCTTCGTGTAGCATCCGGATTAGCCAAACAAATTTCGAACAGCATTGCATCGGGTAATACTCCCGAAAATGCTGCTTCGAGCAAAGCATCTTCCGACACATAAGGGGCAAGGGCCATCAGGTCGTTGCGCAAGTCCCAGGCTTCTTGTGGCCAGGTGCTTTGGATTTGTTGCAATATCAGGGGGGTATTGCCTCCGTCTATTTCTTGGAGGTAGGCGTAGTACATGTTCGTGTATGCAGTTTTACCAACATTGAATTTAGATATTACATTACTGACTTTTGATGGCTCCATTTCGAAATGAGCACCATCTATTATGTTCGAAGGACAGTTATTTTCAAGAACACCTGCAAATTTAGGAATTACTTTGTACTCAGTGAATTTTATGGGTTCCTCTGCCGGGTCGTTATCATTATAGAAATACCAGATACTTCCTTGTGTTTTGTACTTGTAATGGTATTCCAAGTTTGGGTTTGCTGCTAAGTCGGTAAAACGGTTTGCTGCCGAATAATTATTTAGTCCAGCGCTATTACCCTGGTAGAAGCGAATCCCTGCAAGCTGATTGACTGGATCGTCAAGCATAAATGCCACTTCGATATCTGTAATAATAGTATTTTCAAAATCATTACACAAAAGCTGTAGCCCTGTCACATCATCAGTCTTATTAATTCCTTGTGGCAGCAATGCAGTGCTCATTTTATCGAATTCGTTGTTATAAATCTGGTTGTTATCGGAGTATCCCTTATTTGTTTGTTGAGGATTTATTCCAATAGGTAAATTAATATAGTTATCTACACCTTCAAATTTATTTTCTTCAACCATGAAACCAGTACAATTAAGTAGTTTTATTCCATATTCTGATGGGATGGGGTCAGGGATCCCTGTTACCTCACAATCGCCTAATTTAAAATAATTGCGGGTAATCACAGCGTTGTTTATACCGTCAATCTGTATGGCCCGTGCATTTTTGTCGAACGAGCATTGAGAGATATAGGCAGTGTTGGTAGTTGAGCTTCCAAAAACACGTATGGCAATATCAAAACCCTCAAAAGTAGAATAATCCAGGTACCCTGGAGGGCATTGTTCGCCGGGATTGGTGCCCACAGTACAATTTCCTGTTACAATAAACTTAGAATTTAATGAAT
>JAIOYV010000125.1 GCA_021740905.1 Bacteroidales bacterium | reverse complement strand
GCTTTTTGGGAATGAGTATTTTGAAGCTGTCGCGGGGTGTTTTAAACATGGAGATGCCATGATCGAAACGATGTTCGCTCCCCTGGGTGCTTCCAATGATGTACTTCGCCACTTTTTTAACCGGCACACGGATCACATCATTGACGGCACTGTCGTCAGGAATCCAGTTTTCAGGCATCAACAGCCCTTTTACTTCTTTGCCGTCGATGGTGGTATAGGCTACAAGTTTGCCGTTGTTGTACGAGCCGGCTGCCACCAAAAGGTTGCCGGTCATAATGTGCCTGCTTTTGCGGTTGACCATTGATTTCTGGATGGTACTGTCCCAGTCTTTAAGGACTTCCTCCCGTTCCCAAAGTGCCATGTTCGCCGACCGGGAAATGATCCGGTCGATCTGGTTTCGTTGGTCACCCGACAGTGCCAGTTTGATGAACTTTCTGGAATCCGCCACCGCAAACTTAGCATCGATGGCTGACGGGGCATACGGGTTTTTGCGCTTCTCATCAATATTGAACCCTAAGAACAAAGCCGGAGACATTACATCCCCATCGCTCCCCCAGCTTGGATATTTCAAGCCCATGCCTGTTGTAAAGAATTTGAACACCTGCCTGATATTCGCCAGGCGGTGTCCTGACTTTTGATCCAGACCTTCAATGTCGGCTGCCTTTGACTTTTCGACCTGGTCTTTCCTTTTTTTGAGATATTCAGACTTTTCATCGTCTGTTTCAAGTTTGTGGTATTTTCTTTCGTTGGTAATATTGCGCTCGATCTCGTCCCATTTTTTGTTTAAGCGGTCAGTTTCAATGGCAAACCTTTCCTGTTCAAACTGGGTGTACTTTTCAATGAGTTCGTCCCTGGCTTCCAGTGGGTCACGGCCTTGCAGGTCTTCAGCAATAAGAATGTCGATTTCCGACCGCTTGAAAGGTTTTCTCAGCACATTACATTCTGCCCTTTCCAGGTGGACATCTTCCCCAAAAGCGGATTCACCTCCTTTGCCCAGCTTCACCATGATCCGATTTTTGGTCTCGGCCATCAGGTTCATCGTATCCACCTCCAGATCGTATTCGTCAATGGATTTCAGGTAGTCCACCTGCTTGGTGTAGCGGTAGTTGATCTCTTTGTAAAATTCGTCCTGTTCTTTCACCGACAGCACCGCCACACGACCTGTCACTTTGTTGGCATCCCCTTCCAGGGCTTTGTCATCGCCATCTTTTCCTTCAAACTTTAAGGGGTTGCCCAATTGCTCATTAAGTTCTTTGTTTTCCAAAAGGTATTCCCTGACAATCTTGTCCCCGATTTTATTCAGGAAATCTTCCACATTAAGCACCTTGTCGGAACTACGTTGGTTGCTGGTGGTGTTGGCATCGAGGGATTTCAGTTTCTTGCGGAGCATCATCATCAGGCGTTGCTCTGCGGGGATGGCCGAGATCACATAATCGTAGATGGGCAAGAGGATTTGCCCTGTGCGGTTGATCCTGCCCCTTTTTTGGACTTCGGTGTTGATGTTCAGTTCTGCTTGCAGGATGATCATGACACGCTGTTTGACCTGGTCAGCCGGTACATTGTCCGTGACAATGGCATGGGCACTTGCCCCGGTGCTCCCCGACTGGTTGATCATCAGCACATCCACCTCATTATTATTGAACATACGAAAAGCATCGTTGGTGTTTTCTTTCTTCCGGTTCAGCACCAGGCCATGTGTACTGAAATTCCCGGTCTTTTTCGATTTCTGGAATTGTACTTCTAATTTACGCCCTGTGACTTCGGCCACCGAAAAACCAGCCTGGTTGATTTTTTGCTTTACGATGTCGATGGGTGAAATAGTAATCCCGGTGGACACGCTTTCAATACGTTCCATGATGCTGCCATACATATCCTGTCCTTCCGGTGACATCTCGGAAAGATTAAAAACCTCTTTCTGCGATTCGCCAAACTCGTTTTTCACCGAATAACGCATGACAGTATCCAGGCCTTTCATCAGCACGGTCGAAAAATCTGCATTGATGGTTTCACCCGGCACGGCCATTTCTTCCAGGAATGACCCCATTGTGCTTGCAAAAGCGATAACCGGCTTCTTTCCTTCCTTTAATCGCTCAATTGCCCTGTCTGCCACAGCTTCGGCTTTTATGGAGAAAAGCATCTGGTTGATCACATTGAAGACCTTTGAAAAATAAGGTGGGCTGTCGACACCTGCGTTGGCTGTTCCCTGGCGCAATTCAGCTTCCTTTTGTTCGCCCTTCACAATTTCATCCATTTCTTCCACCATTGGCAGGATTGCTTTATTCTGAAAAGCAATGATGTCGCGGAGTATGCCGGTGATATTATCGGCAATGGCAGTATGTTCCGGTGCAAGATTATAGAGGGTGTCGTAGTTTACCTCAATCCCTTCAAAGGTACGTTCACGCCTCATTAACTGGCCTTCGGCAACCAACTGCGAAGACAGCACCTCTTGAAGTGCCACACCCCCGGACTGGATGGCTTCCACCAAATCCGTTTGGGTCATGTTGGCCTCGCTCATGGCTGTTTTCATGGCGTAGATGGGCATGTTGTCGGGACGCTTGGCGAAGGTGGCCGACAGGAAAACCACCCCTTTTGCGGATTTGATCGCACTTTGCATGAAAGCACCTGTATTGCTCGACCCGGAAGCATTGTGGGCTTCGTCCATGATAATAAGGTTGTCCTGTGCCATTTTTGTGAGGAATTCAGGCTTCAGGGGTTTCCGGTCGGGCTGGTTGAACTGGCTGTAGGTGCCCATGACAAAATCATAGCCGGGTATCTTTTGACTTTTAAGGATACGTTCCTGGTCGGTCTTTTCCGGTGCAGAATAGATAATGTCCCCGTTCCGGTCTTTTACGTGGGTCTTGCCCTCTTTCGAGTTGACGATGAAGGGTTTCAGATCATCGCTCCCAATGTCTGCCAGGTCGCGGTAAATGTCGCTGAACAGGTTGGGTTTTTCGGATAGGAATATAGGTTTCATTTTATGGATCACCCCATAGCGGATCATGGCTGCCGCGATACGGCCTTTGCCAATGCCTGTCTGGTCGCCAATGATGATCCCCTGCCCTTTCTGGATATTGTAAATCGACATGGCCACCGCATCAATTTGTTCTGCACTCAGGGCATTTATCAAGGCTGTGGCTGAGTAGCCCAGTTCTTTGGCAACAAATCCAAAGAGGTCGTTTTTCAATTCTTGTTTTACCTTGCGGATGGCCACGTGCATCTCAAAGCCCATGCTGTCAGGTGTGGCCACGTTCAGGACTGTCCCTTGTTCTGATGCCGGGACATAAGCCATACCAAGCCCTTTGAATTCGCCCTCAAGGACTTTGCAGCCACCGGCCTTTAACAGGTGGTACACATATCTGGCAAAGCCGTCTTCGAGCTTACTGGAAGAAATGACAAAGAGCTTAAAGTCCTTACTGGGTTTAAAGCCCATTTCAACCAACCTGGATACAACGATGCAGGTGGGGCTTGAAGCAAATTTTATGGTGGTTGTTGTTGCTGTTTGTTTGACTGAAACTTTCATTTGTTCTTGCTGTTTGGGTTTAGAATTTCAATGCGATGGCCTTTGCCCTGGCTTTCGCCTTTTCATTGCTTGTGGGTTTATCGTAAAGCCCTACCCTGTCCCAGAGTTGCGACCAGGAAAGCATGACTTCGGTGTTGGTGTATGCCTCTAAGGGTGCAGACCCGCCCGCCGTTTTTTTCCGTCCATTTATCAGGATTAGGCGAACGTCCATTGCTGTCCCCTGCCGGGAATAAAGCTTGCTGCCATCAATGTTGATGACATCATCCACATGGTAGTAGTAATGCAGGTAGTTCAGGAAATAGCGGTTTTGCCCGGCCTTTATCCTGCCTTTGGGATCGTAGTGGGTATGCCCCCCGATGATGATGGCAGCCTTACCGGAATCTTTGATCGTATCCAGCGCACGGATCGACATGAGGTGTTCCAGGCGGTAAATCCGAAAACGGTCGATAACTGTCATGCCAATATTGCCAAAAGGCGGGTTGGTGATCGCCCCGTCCATTTTGTGATAATACTCAGGAAAAGGGATGCTGCCGTCCCCCCTTGTCGCTTTATGGAAGGGTTGCTGCAACAGGTTATCATAGCGTATGTCGTCCATTTCATTTACAATGACCTTTTGTGGGTCAAGGGCGATGGTCAAAAGTCCATTTCCGGCACTGGGTTCAAAGTACAATTCAGGTGCTGAATGGATGGACTTGGGTGCATCGGATTTGATGTAGGTACTTGCCAGAAAGGAAATGGGTGCAGGGGTGCTGAACTGTTGGAGCATCATACTCATGCTGGTACGGAACGAGATATTCATCTGGTCTTTGTAGAGCTGGACAATACGGTTGTAGCGTTGCTTTAAGGGTACGTTTTCATGGGCTATTGTCCGGGCTGCCAAAACCAAAGCAAGTTCAGAAAGTTCTTTAATCTCGTTCTTGTTCACAAGGCCATAGCTTTTGGCCAACTTTTCTACCTGCAAGCGTGTGATCTTGTCACCTGTTAGCAAAGTATTCATTATTTCCTTAACCAGGGTATGTTTGTCCATTGGGGATTGCCTTTATGATACGTTTGAGAGAACTACTTTTGAAATTAAATATTTCTGAACCTGCTTTCTACTTTGGAATGTGACCTATCAACGTATACTGCGATACACCCTACCTGCCTCCTTCATGCAACTTACCCACTTCTTGCCAGGGCTTTTCTTCTGGATGCCTTTGGCTATCTTGATGATCTGGGAGCCGATTGCCTGTACTTTTTTTGCTGCCGCTTTTTGTTTTGGGCTGCGCGTTGTTGGTCTTTTTCTGTTTGCCATGTTTTTGGGTTTTTTGGTTGCTTTTGCAACAGTAAGAAAATTCAGGTTAAAAAACGCCAAAAGCCTTATGCAGTGCAGGCTTTTGCTCTATAATGCCAGCCATACCAGCCCCTTTGTTTATTTCATTACAGGATGGATAATACCGATTATTATTTGAAATGCGCCTTTAGTTCGTTCCCCTCCTAAAGCCCCTTCAAATATGTATCGGCATTTACTCCCGGCAAAATATCGGGACAAGCTATTACAATAAGCAAAATGGCTTTCATTTTGTTATGTAATTGATATAATATCCGGGAAGTTCTTTCTTCCCGGATATGCACCTATCATGCAGAGAAGGGGATAGTTATAGGATGGCAATTTCTTTCAAGTTTAATCCTTACATTTTTAAGATGAAAAAATCTTCTAATGATGCAGGAAGTACAGATTCAATAATATTAATGGCATTTACATCGTTTCTAATGCTGTACAGGGTTGGCGAGAAAGGCAAAGATTACAAATCCTATCAAAGGGAATTCAGTTAGTTTACTAATTATCTCTTTTATTAGGGCTTGGAATCCGCGCCAGCATGGGTGTTATCGGAGCAGACTCATAAGTCAATCTTTTGAACTTGTTAAAGAAGTGTTAATTATGAAAAAAAAATCTTTTTTTCTTTCTTTTTTTCTTACTTTACAGTTGAATATTCAAACAGATAATTGATTACTTGCACGAATAAAAGGTGACTAATTATTAACAATTAAATCTAAGATTATGCGTATTTTAAAATTTTTTATGTTATGTGCAGTAGTATTACTTCTTGCATGTGAAGAAAATGTTGAACTAACAGTTCCAAGTGTTGAAGGTAACACAGCTAGTGAATTTACTAATGAATTTCCAAATAGTTCATTAAAAACCATTGTTGAATGGGAAGGTTATTATATTAAAGTTAATAATCAAGGTTGGCCAATATTTGAGATAGTTGGCACTTATAATAGAGTATTTGATGCAGAGGCGGGTGAATGTAGAAAGCCAGAATCAAATTGTTTGCCAACTATTTTCATTGAAGGAATTTATAATGGGCCCAATGGTTCTGGTGATCAATCTATTGAATTAGATGAGGAACTTGCCAATGAATTAAATGACTTTTGTGCAGCACCGTTGACTGAAGCTATCAATTCTGGTGCTTCGGCAGTAAAGACATGGTATTTTGATAATGGTGGCAATGAGGTGCTGAATTTACCGCAAGAGGCTGAAGATGACCTTTATGACGATTTAGTAACCATTAAAATATTCAATGGTCACTTTTTTCTTGTTAGATTAAATGCAACGGAATATTCAGATTGTCCTGAGTATGATTGGTAAAAGTATTGTGAATAATAGAGCCGGATTATCCGGCTCTATTAGTTTTATTAATGGGAATACGGCCTTAATTGTATCAATTATTGTTTTTTTATTTGGATGTAGTACAAAGTCCACAATAAATCCAACGGTTACTATTGATTTTGAAATCCAAAAGCCACCCAGCAATTTTGTTTATCTCCAATATATCGATTCAGGAGCTATTAATAGAATTTTGTACTTGGATAGAGATAATCAGTCCATTCTTGTACTTGATTTTAATAAAGGAAAATTAGATTCAAAGATTGAAATCAAATCTCAAAGGCTTGTTAATTCATTCTATTATCATAATGAAGATTCGCTTTTTATGGGTAATGTTGATTATATATTACTTCAAACACCAGATTCTGTAATTAACTTGCTAGATTATCCTTTAATAAATATTGTAAAGGCTGTTAGAAATCAGATCCCTGTGTTTTTATTGGAGTTTATGATAAATAATTTTAAGCCTTTGCTATTTGCGCATAATAGACTTTATGTTGGCTCGAGCGCAAATTTTCCGTCCTTAATTAATTCAGAACAAAGTAAGAAAATAGACAAAATAAGGGGATCGATTAATGACGATGGCAACTATTCTTTCAACTATCTTAAAAGGGAAACTCCATTATTTATTTTACGATTTAAACCTGAATTATCAATTAATAATCTTCAAAATATTTTTCCTCGATCGTATTTAGGTGTTAAAACCTTTTTACCTAATGGAGCGAAAAATTCGTATACATTTAATAACCTTGGTGATATTGTATTTTCATTTGCCTGTGATCACAATCTTTGCGTTCTACATCCCGACGGAACAAAAGATGAACCTACTGTCTCTAGTTTTTATATAGATAAAATTGCTCCGGTTGAATATGCAAAACTAAAGGATCAAAGAATCTGGAAAGAACGTGAAATAACAGAACCTTTTTATTTAGGAATTAAATATGATCCGTACAGGGATAAATATTACAGAATTGTACGCCATCAACAGGAACTATATAAACAAAATGGTATTTATAATACAGTTTTTTCTGCCTCTTTTTCTGTGATGGTCATTTCAAATAACTTTGAAATTGAGAATGAATATTTTATTCAAGGGGGTGTGTACTTGGCAAATTCATTTTTTGTTTGCAAAGAAGGATTTGGATTGGTTAAACAAAATACTAAAAACTTAATAATCGATGTATTTAAACAATAGAGTTATTTTATTGCTGTTATTGTTTCTTGTGACATGTAATTCAGAGCTTTCAAAAAAGGACTTGTTAATTGAGTACTTGCAAAGCAATTACGAGGTTAGGTTGTGTCGTGATTTCGACTATTTAATTATTTATAGTTTGAATGGATGTCCGAGTTGTAGTATGAAATTAATGAAATATTTAAATGAAACTGATAAAATTGAAAATCTAAAAATCGTATTGTCACACAATCGAAGATTAAATATTTTGGAAAAAAGCTTAGCTGAAAAGTATACAAATGATTGTCTTTTTGATGTAGACCAAAATATTGATAAGTATGATTTAGGTTTGTTTTCTTCGGGTGCATTAGTTTTAAAAAATAATGATTTGATTCCGATTGAATTTAGACCACAAGAAGAGTCACCTGATGTTTTTTTTAGGAGAATTAAAACTACTAAATAATTTGAGTACCATTAAGAAAATAAGAAAATAAGAAAATGAAGATTACAATAATCAAACTATTGATGGCTTGGACCTACAACTGGACAGTAGTGATTGTAAAACTCTTTTTTTGGTTCATCTTTGTGGTGGTCATTTTACAAGTTTTACATGATCAATTTATCCATATTTTGCTGAAATAGTATTGTAAAAGTTATATATTCATTAGTCGGAAAAGTTGAATCAGCGACTTAAAGAATCCTGAAAGTAGACGAAATTTAATAAATTTTATTATGAAAAATTATGTATTTTCAACATTGATTGCAACAGTCTTTGCACTGTTATTATTTTCTTGCGATAGAAATGATCTTAAACATGACACATTAAATGATGACACCTCTAACTTTGTGCATCTTAAAGATCAATCATTTACTGTGCATTATGCTGCATGGGATGAATGGGGTAGAACAAGTAAGGATTGTGATGGCTGGGGCTTGTGTAATTATGTTAGCTGTTGGTTCTGTTGTATAGATGAAAATAATAATATAGTTGATTGTGACTCATTTCAAGATATAGTTAAATCTGCAATAATTACTATTGATACTCAAACAAACGAGGGGACTTTTATTATTAAGCTTAATTCATTTTATGAAGTCCAACGAGATGCAATTAATAATGAATCTATTTTTTATATTGATGATGATATTGAGAATGAAGATTTTATTCTTCATAGTGGTAATTATCAATTTAATGATGAAATTGGAGATGAAGGAGGCTATATTTTGGACATAACTAAGAAATAATATTAAATAGAGGTGCATACATCATCAGTATGCATCTCTATTATGTTTTTACATTAAACAATGAAAAATAGAAGTAAAGTATTATTGGTTTTTATTTTAGTATTAATTTCTTCATGTAAAATTGATGGAACCTTTCAAGGATTATATAGTTATTACAATAAAACAAAAAACGAAACACCAAATCTACTTATAAGACTCGATGATTCAGTCTCAATCTGTGATATTGCATATTCTGATAGCTTAAAAATTGTAATCACTAATGGTATTGAATTAAAAAATTGTGTAAAACTATATGAAAATTCAATTGTGTACTTCTGGTCTCCAAGATGTAAAAGTAAATTGTGTTATTCTTTAGAACTATTACAAAATATTTGTAATGAAAAGAGTATAGAACTTTTTATAGTAGCAGAATACTATGATGGCCAATTCATGAAAAAATATTACAATATTAAAAAACCAATATTTGGTATCGATACAAAATATTATAAATCAAACAAAACATCAAAATATATTTCCTTGTTTATTTATGATTTAGCATCAAAAAGAGACATTTCGCAAAATTTCATTTTTCTTGAAAAGGGTATTTTTGTAAAATCTTTTAGTGATATAAAAGAATTATGATTAATACCTTGTTTCCGTTTTATTACACTGCACGATTAACTACTCCCATTCATTTTCGGCTGTATTCCAATCAATTAAGGGTTCTTGTTCTAATACTGTCAGTAACTCAACTTTATCGCTTGATCTCCTCACGACCCATTTCACCACATCGTTGGCTTGAAGAAAGCGGGTAAACCTTCCTTCGCCAGAAGCATCTGTTAGCAACTTACATTGCAGGCTTTCATTGGCAAACATCACTTCTTTGTCAACATTGAAGTCAAGTTTTGGCCGTGCAGGGATTTCTTCCACTACTACACCTGATGGTTTCGTTAGGATGGAATTGTAGCCTATCCCATTGCCTATGGACAATTGGACTGAAAAAGTCCCTGCCGTGCTGAATGGAATGTTTAGTACATTTTCGGAGCTTCTTGTTATGTTCCCCTCCGGTGTTTGAATCAACCATTCGTAGCTTGCAGCCGCAAATGCTTCTGAAAAGAAGGATACGTTGTCACCTTCGTAAATCAGATACTTGTCCTGGTAGAATTTGGCAACCGGCCTTGCTTCAAGAGTGTCAAAGTATCCTTCCCTGTTGATCTCAACATCCGTTTGTTCTGTCTTGGTTGCAGAGAATTCAATATCATAAACTTTGTCCTTTTGGTCGAATTGAAAGTTGACGGACTGCCCAATCCGGCTAATGATGTAGTTATCGAAAGTGATCTCGCCATCGGCAACAATCCCGGGAAGTTCATCAGCCAGGTATATGGCCGTCTTTTCGTTGGCGATCTCATACATGATGAATGAGGTCTTATATGTACCGTCATTATCGGTGGAGCTTCCAATGGTAATTTGCTTGATAAACCCTGTTTCACCTGTTATGTCACCCGCAATCCTGATTACATTGCTGTCAAAGTCGATTTCAGCAATAGGGTGTGCCTGGGTTTGCATCTTGATACGCCAACGACACATTTCCGGGAAGCCCCTTTTATCAAGCAATCTTTTATTTCACTGGACGTTCCTGCTGTGGCTGTGGACTGACCTACCATTGCGTGAGAGGCTTGGGTAGTCGGCAGGGATGAATAGTCTACATTAAGGTAGCCTATCGCTAAAAATTCTGTTATCAATGCTGTATTGGACATGGAACTGGCAAAGAGTCCGGAACTTCCTGCGGTAATATCCATCCCCAATAGAATGTGTTGGCAATACCTAAGCTCGCCTTCCAATGACTTAACCAAGGGAACTCTCGTAAGTCCTCCACCTGCCCATAGTGTATTGCCTGTTCTTAAAACCTTTAGGCTTTCCACTAAACATTTTACAGCTACACCCGAAAAAACCTCCTGCAGGTTTCCTTCTAAAACGATGTTCTCTAAGGTACACGTAGCGTTCCAAGTGTGATTGCTAAAGTGACCCATTATGGCATCACAAGAAATTATGATATGCAGACCAGAAATTACAGTGTTGTCTAAGGTTTCTGAACCCCCTCCTAAGAAAAGGAAGTTATTATAATCACTAACCACAACACCCACCCGATTTGTTATCCGAACAGTCAAGTCACTGATAGAGCAACCGGATTTTATCGCAAAGCCTTTTCCTGACGTATATACTGCCACACCCTGTAACTCATAGCCATCGCCGTCTAAGTGGCTATAATAGTTTCCTATTGAAATGGAAGATGCCGATGTACTTGTCCCTCCAAAATCAAGATCATTCATCAATTTGAAGTAGCCTACCGGGTCAGCGTGAATTGTCCAATAATTACCTATATTTATGTCTGAATTAGTTGACCACTTTATCAATATGCCATCCGTCATATACGTGTTACTTCCAACATTGATAGTTATTTCGGCTGAATCTGCTCCACCATCCTTAGACCAGGTAAACTTATTATTTACAATGCCCGTGAGCTTGATATAAGCACCTGAACCATTACCTGTAAGAGTCGTGACAGGGATACCGACTGATCCGGTATAATATCCTTTACCAGCGACAAGAATTGTGGCTGAAGTTATACCCCCACTGCCATTTATTGTGGCTACCGTGCCAGTCGTCAAGTAACCATCTATCCCACCATTCACAGAAAATGTGTCTCCGACCTCGTATCCAAAACCAACGTGCTGCCAATCATAATCCATCCCGGAGGGAGTACCGTAGACAATAAGATTTACACGATAGTCATTTGCAACTGCCTGATTATACCCCCTTACAGTAAACTGAACGTCACCTGCACCAACAAGCACCGGGGCATCAGTAGCATAGTAGCTCATTTGTCTGAATTGCTCGACCGTGGTTATCTGGTGAGGGTCGCCAATAGTTCCTGCTCCTAATCCTGTAAATTGTCCCATTATTCTACGGCTGGTTTTATCATATATAAAACTGTCTCAGTTGGTGCAGCGATAAGATCATACTCAGCTTGGGTTAAAACTTCTATTCCTGTAAATGATTCATTCACAATACTCGCTGATACTAATAATCTCTCGTGATCTGCCTTACTGATAATTACGACCTCGGATGCCGTTACGCCATCATCGTCTATCCGGTAAGTCTTACCGTTATCGACATCTTGCATGATTTTTCCGGCATACATAACAGTTGAGGGAATCTCAGCTATTTCTTCAAATTGCAATCCAGTGCCAATAACACCACCTACTTCTAAGGGCTTATTAACGATGTATAGATCAGTTGTTAATGCTATTGCCATTTTTATCTATTTTAAAGGGTTGAATACCCAAATCTCAAATTTTGTGGGGCGTAAAGATTCCTCACATACAATCTGTAACCTTTACCATCCACTTCGACTGATTGATAAGAACCTCCTACCAATATACCAGAGATACCTCCTTTGTCTGCTTCAAAGTCCATGTTCTGTTGATATACATAAGCATCGGCTCTACTTTCAGGGATTGCTACCCACATCCAATATAGGGTAAACTCGTCCAACCCGAATGATTGTTCATCTTTCCAGGATAAGTCAAGTTTGCTTGGAAATGCTGGGTTATTGGTTGCCACATCCATTTCTAATTGTTGTGCAGGATCAGTAGTTCCTAATATTATATCTTCCGTAATTGTAGAACCTTCCCCTTCAAGCCTGTACCCCATGTAAAGTGGATCAGGTATCTCTATTGCTAAAGCTATATCATCATATTCTTCAAGGCTTTCGCCATAGTCATTTTTGATTTGCAGCCACACTTGCTTATTTCCGTTGGTATCAGACAAAGTAAAAGTTGATGGCACTGTGCCGGTTTTCCAGTCAATTCCATCCCAGTCAGGCGAGCTTTCCCCAAACGTACCCTCTTTGATTCTATACTGAGAATAAGCTCCCCCGCTTGTTGTAAGTTCGATAGGGACAAGTTTTGTTACCGTTGACCCTGCATTTCCGGCTAAGGTGAAAGCATCAATGATAGGGGCATCAGTTGGAGGATACCACCAGTTTTCCAGTGCCTCTACTATATCGTTCCCGCCAGGGGTTATATTAGGCAATCCCGAACGGGTCACTTGCCTGTTGGCATCGAAGCTGATGTCAGCCCCTGCTCCATTGCCCATCCTACGGGCTAACCAAAGAGTGTTCATCTATTGTTGGGTTTAGGAGTTGGGTACTAATTTCCATGCTTCCTCGAAAATCTGACTTGAAATGCTTGTGCCTGTTTCATGTTTCGCGATGGCCATGACCAGTTTCTTCAGATAGGCTTTTGTAGGTTGAAGGGTCTGGTATTCGGTGAGCCCGGTTTGCTTCACCACACTTTTGATATAAGCCTCCGTATTGTTTTCCTTTGGTGGCGACCAGGTAGTAATTAATGAGCGAATAGTGTTTTTACCTCTATTGATCCATGTACGGGCATTGATAATGCTTGCCCTTACCCCATCCACTTCCTTGTAAAACTGTTCAAATTCCCCATCGCTGTTCAGGTGGTTGGGCACTTTGCCGTTCCAGGTAGTGTCCGTGAGCCGGATGTTGCCTGGGTTGTTGTTCCTGTTGCCACGAGTAAGACCGGGAAGGGCAATGAATTTCTTTTTGGCCGCCATTACGGTTGAGCCAAACAGCAAGGCCAACATGCCTAATCCGATGAGTATTTTTGTCGATTGCTTCATTAAAAGGGGATATTTAACTTGTTGAATATGGTTTGTACTTTTGCAAGGT
>JAIOYV010000124.1 GCA_021740905.1 Bacteroidales bacterium | reverse complement strand
GTTTCAACAAGGGGAAAGTCGAATTTTTTATACTTTTATGCAGTGGAATAAAGCCCATAATTTTTTTTAAAAGTTTGCGCTTCAAAAATTGGAATTTTCGGGCTTTATTCCTATATTAATCTTTCGGACAGCTATGCAATGAGATAGAAACTATGTTGAGCAACCCTGATTTTGTATCCAATAGAGAAGCAAGGGTAGAAATGCTTGCAGAATTAAGAACAGAAATAGAAAATGCGGATATGCCTCAATGGATGCTGGATGAATTAGCAATCATGCAGGAATCGTTTCCCCAGGGTACATCCATTCGTTGCCGGTCGAGTTCAAATAATGAAGACATGCCTGGTTTTTCGGGAGCTGGTTTGTATACTTCCAAAACTCAGCATCCCGACGAGGGGCATATTTCAAAATCTATTAAACAGGTATATGCAGGCTTGTGGAATTTCAGGGCTTTCGACGAACGTGACTTTTTTAGGGTAAATCATTTCGTTGCATCGATGGGGGTTTTGTGTCATCCTAATTATACCGATGAAAAAGCGAATGGCGTTGGTGTTAGTCTCGATCCCCTCTATCAAACCACTAACACCTTCTATTTGAATTCGCAAATAGGAGAAGATTTAATCACCAACCCGGAGATTAATTCTGTGGCCGAAGAGATCCTCTTAGACAAAGCTACGGTTACTGATGACGATTACTTGGTTATTCGACGTTCCAATCTGGTATCCAACGATACACTTATCATGGCAGAAAAATACCTCGACCAAATGAGAGCGTATTTTTTAGTGATACACGAGGAATTTGCGACACTTTACGATGCTGTTGGTGATGATGGGTTTGCCATGGATATCGAATATAAGATTACGAGCGACGATCGGCTTGTAATTAAGCAAGCCCGTCCCTGGGTTTCCTATTGGCAAGACAGGCCTTCAACGGGTGTATATAAAGATAGTCTCGAAATGGTATGCTTCCCCAATCCAACCACCGATTATATAAGCATACAATGTATTGACTGTAATTTGGCAATAATAAGAATTGCTAATTTGGAAGGGAAGCAAGTAGTGGAGCAAGCTGTTGAAAACAATTATAACTCAAAAGTAAAAATTTCCGTCGGGGATCTACCACAAGGAATCTATATAATAAGTGGATACGTAGGTAACGATAAGAGATATTCTTCGAGAAAAATTGTCAAAAGATAGAACTGAAACAGATTGGTGTTACAGTTCACTTTATCCTCTCAAAATAATTGACAGCAAATTAGGTGTTGTGAAAAACGTGAACCTATTCTAAAACGATTAGGTTCGTTCTGGGTTATATTTACTTTAATACACCCATACACAAAACCCACTTGCCGACTATCTCTTTTATGATTAATCCAAAAATAATCTGTACTTTTAGCAAAGAATCATTTTCAACAACATGCTACAGTTTGCCCTGATAACCGATCCTATATTTGTCATAGATAGAAAGCACCTATCCAATATAAATAAATTACCAAACCCAGCCAACGACAAACTTTACATCGACCTCTGCAACAAGTCGGGGCGCGACTTGAAGTCGCACTCCGACTGGCAACCAACGGTCGAACTCATCAATACAAACGGGCAGGTAATTCTAGAAAAAGAAATTGGCAACCTGCAAAAGATTGAATTCGACATCAGCCATTTGCCGGCTGGGGAGTATTTTGTGAGGGTGATTGTGAAAGATGAGCAAGTATTTGTTGAGAAGGTGGTGAAATAATAAACTGAAAATCAATAATAAACTCAAAATAATAGAAAAATGAAAAAAGGAATTTTTACTCTAATCGGAATTATTGTAATAAGTTTAAGTTTAATGTCCCAGCAACCAAAGTTTGAGTGGGCAAATAGTTTCACGGGGACTAATGTGATAGGAGGTTATGCACTCGATTTCGATCAATATGGGAATGTCTATTCAGTTGGATTTTTTATGGGCACTGTTGATTTTGACCCAGGCCTGGGTCAATATGCACTTACATCAAATGGATCGGCAGATATTTATATTTCAAAGCTCGATTCATCAGGGAATTTTGTTTGGGCAAAATCTATTGGTGGCACAGGCGACGATAGGGCAAACAGTATTGCTGCCGACTCGATAGGCAATCTATACATTACCGGTGAGTTTACAGGTAATGTGGATTTTAATCCTAATCCTGGAACTACCAACCTGTCGTCGAATGGCCAAAGCGATATCTTCATCCTTAGAATAGACTGGGATGGTAATTTGGTTTGGGCAAAAAATATAGGGGGCACAAGTTATGATATCGGAAAAGGGATAGCACAAAACAATTTAGGTGAAATTGTCTGTGTAGGGTCTTTTGAATCCTATATGGACTTTGACCCAGGCCCTGGCTCTTATATTCTCCCCTCCAGTGGCGGCGAAGATGCTTTCATCTTAAAGCTGACTTCGACCGGCACCTATGTTTGGGGCAAAAGCATTGCTGGATTGAGCGATATTGCTGCCACCGGAATCGACTTCGATATCAACAACAACATTGCTATATCAGGCTATTTTGTGGGAACAGCCGATTTCGACCCCGGCTTTACTACGTATGATCTCACTGCCAGCGGTGGCAGTAAAGCATTTGTCCTACGGATCAATAGTGCAGGTGAGTTTTGCTGGGCAAAAAAAATTGGCACCTGGAACCATTGCGGGGGAAACGACGTGGCCGTCGACCTCAATGGAAATGTTTATACCACAGGATATGTGGGTATCCAATCGTCGTATAAAAACCAAATTTACATTTCGAAAACAGATAGTTCGGGGATCGACCAATGGACAAATTTCATACATGATGCAAATTATTACAACAGTTCCAGAAGCTATTCGGTTGCCGTTGACATTTCGGGCAATGTATATATAACTGGCATTTATCAATACTATACTGACTTTGATCCAGGAACGGGTACCTATATCCTCAATGCAGTAAATAGTGATGATATTTTTATTTGTAAATTGAACACCTTGGGCAATTTTGAATGGGCCAGGAGCATCGGAGGACAAGGTATAGACCAGGGTGTTGGGATAAAAGTAGATAACAACGATAATATATACTTAACGGGTATGTATGCCGTGGCTGCCGATTTCGACCCTAACCTTACGGTCTACAATTTGAGCGGATCTGGCACTTATAAAGGATTTGTTCTTAAGCTCTCACAAACGGTTCACCCAATAGCACAGTTTTCAGCTTCCAATACATTGATAACTAAGGGAGACACGGCCAACTTCTTCGATCAAAGCCTGAACAACCCTGTAAGCTGGCATTGGAATTTCGGAGATGGAACAACCTCGAACCTCGAAAATCCCACACATATTTATCAAGACCCTGCCGCTTACACAGTTACGTTGATCGCTTCGGACAGCATAAAAGGCGATACCCTTATCCTTGAAAAATATTTAAAGGTAATGGATCACACTCCACCTTACACATGGGCAAAGAGTATTGGGGGGAGCTCCTCCGATTTGGTCAAAGCTTCGGCAGTTGATGCTGCTGGGAACTTTTTTCACACTGGCGGGTTTTATGGAACAGTCGATTTCGATCCTGGTGCTGGTATAAGCAATTTAACGTCAAACGGTAATACAGATATATATATTACCAAGGTAAGCCCGGCAGGAGACTTCTTATGGGCCAAAAAGATTGGGGGCACAAATTATGAAAACGGCGAGTGTATTTCAATTGACAATGAAGGCTATGTAATAGTTACTGGTAATTTTACTGGGACTGTTGACTTTGATCCCGGCCCAGGCACAAACTACATAACTTCTTCAAATACTGGAACATTTATTCTTAAACTCGACTCACTTGGCAACCATGTCTTCGCAAAAGGAATAAGTAGCAATTGGGCTTATAATTTTGCAATGTGTACCGACAACATGAACAACATTTACATTACAGGGAGATTTAGTGTGCAAACCGATTTCGATCCAAGTGCTGGCACTAGTATCATAAACCCTACGGGAGTAGAAGATGTTTATGTATGTAAGTTTAGCGAATCTGGGGCCTTTGTTTGGGCCAAAAATTTCGGTGGATCATCAGCCACTACTTCTTGTTATGGGATCGGCGTGGATGCTAACCAAAATGTATATATAACTGGTTGGTTCAAGGGGACAGTCGATTTCGATCCGGGGTCTGGCTCTTTCAACCTAACTTCTGACTACCTACCCATATTTTACGATATATTTATTACCAAACTGAATAGTAATGGTGAATTTGTATGGGCAAAAAGTATTGGGGAAGAAGGTCAAAGCGAGATCGCAGTTTCCATTGAAATTGACAGCCAGGATAACATCTATCTCGCCGGAGGTTTTGGTTCGACTGTTGATTTTGACCCAGACACCGGTGTTTATGAGCTTTCTACTAGTACCTCAAGTACCGATGCATTCCTGTTAAAGCTCGACAGTAACGGTAGCTTTAATTGGGTGAGAAGCTATGGGTCATACAATGCCAAAAGCTGCGAAGCTCTTACAATCGATGACTCTGACAATATTTATTCAACTGGATATTTCGAACATACCACAAATTTCTACTATGCGATCGATACTTTCGAATTGACATCTTCAGGACAATACGATGTCTTTGTTTGCAAACACGATCCAACAGGCCATCTACTTTGGGCCACAAAACTTGGGGGAACATCTACTGAAAAGGCATATACTGTTTCGGTGCACAACCAAGGAGGGGTATATGTTGCAGGTACTTTCTATGGCGTTTCCGACTTTGATCCAGGCCCTGCATTCAACTATTTAGGATCCAATGGCGACAACGATATTTTCACTTTGAAATTAACCCAACCAGAACATCTCGACGCACACTTTTCATCTTCGCATACCATTGCAGTAATTGGTCAAAATATTCAATTTATGGACAATAGCTATGGTGCTCCATTAACATGGCTATGGAATTTTGGGGATGGCACCACCGACACCCTTCAGAATCCATTTCACATCTACCAAACTCCAGGCACTTACACAGTTTCGCTTACTGTTTCAGATAGCTCTTTGACCGACAGCATTGTAAAACCAGACCTTATTACCGTGCAAGAACCCATCGTAGCCAGCTTTACGGTTTCCGATACCTTAATCGATCTTGGGCAAATGGTTAACTTCACCGATCAAAGCTCGGGCTCCCCAACAAATTGGTTATGGGATTTTGGCGATGGCACAACAAGCAACCTTCAAAGTCCTGTGCATTATTACCAAAATGCCGACACCTTTTCCGTTTCATTAATTGCCTCAAATAGTTTGAGTTCCGACACTATCATTTACCCGGATTATTTACAAGTGATTGATACAATCCCTTTCCCTCTTCCCTGGACATATACACAAACGTCTGGCAACCATATCATCCTATTTGCCGCAGGGACACCGGTGTTGATTGATAATGTCCCCCTTTCTCCGGGAGACTTTGTGGGTGTGTTCTACGATGACAATGGCCTGTTAAAATGTGGGGGATACACGGAATATACTACCGATATTTTCCCTGTTACGGCATGGGGCGACGACAATACTACCAGTACAAAAGATGGATTTGCAGCGAACGAAAGTTTTCATTGGAAATGCTGGCGTATGTCGGATGGACTGGAAACAGATTTGACAGCTACTTACGATTTATATTTCCCTAACCAGGGCAATTTTTTTACAAATGGGATGAGTGCGGTAGTCTCGTTGGAAGGAAGTGCGCCATCTGTCACAGAACAACAGATTATCGTTCTTTCCGGCACATGGAGCATGTTTTCTACCTATATACAACCTGTTTTGCCTGATATTGAAGATGTATTAAATCAGATAGTTGGAAATGTAATTATTGTGAAAGACGGAAACGGTATGTCGTTCTGGCCTCAATATGGTGTCAACCTGATTGGTAACATCACTCCCGGTGAGGGATTCCAAATAAAAATGACAATCTCCGACACCCTTATAATCGAAGGTTCTGTAATCCTGCCTGATACAGTTTCGATTGAATTACCGGTAGCCTGGAGTATTTTAGGTTATTTGCGGACTGCTCCGGCATCCATTGTTGAAATGCTTTCACCTGTGATAAACCAGGTAATCATTGTGAAAGATGGAAATGGGATGTCTTATTGGCCACAGTATGGTGTTAACCTGATTGGAAATATGCAACCTGGCCAGGGCTATCAAATAAAAATGAGTTCAGCCCAAACCCTAATTTATCCTGCCAATACCATAGGCTCGAAAATAGTTATCCAGCCTACTTCCTTCTCCTTGCCGGCTATAAAAAACACTGGCAGCAACATGACCCTGGGCTTGCAAAGCAAAGGTCTCGAAACAGGGCAAGAAATCCTGGTGTATTCTCAATCTGGGTTAATAGTGGGTGCTGGTCTTGTGCAGGACGGTTTCACAGTAATCACCCTTTGGGGTGACGATGAGACCACACCCGAAATTGATGGTTTGGCAGAAGGGGAGGAATTTATTATCAAACTGACCAATGGCGAATTCCTCACAGTAAATACATGGCAGGAAGGGGATGGCAAATATGGCAAGAATAAAATTTCTGTTGCTGGAAATTATACTTACAAGGAGGATGATTTATTTTCTCATATTAAAATCTACCCCAACCCAACCGACTACAAACTTTATATTGATTTAGGCCAAAGCTTACCCATTGGAAAATTAGAACTCATCAACATATACGGGCAGGTTTTATTGGAGAAGGAAATCAGTAACGAATATCTAGTTGAAATGGAAATTAGGCACCTTCCGGCAGGAGAATATTTTGTGCGGGTGATTGTGGCAGGTGAGCAGGTATTTGTGGAGAAGGTTGTGAAAGAATAAGTTGATAATTTGCATCAAATCTGAAAAAATGCTTATTCGAAGGAATCTGAAAAGATATTGAAAATTTTCCGCTTGATCCTCCAACAATAGCCAGAAAATTTACACCAGGGCATATAAAAAGGCTTACAAAATTTTGTAAGCCTTTGATTTTTAACCGCTCCCCCTCTAGGACTTGAACCTCGTATACCTGATTAACAGTCAAAAATATATGCAATTTGCTAAAAATCAAAAATAAGCACAATTGTCCTATAGTGCCTAAAGCAAAATATTGCAGCGATGGGTGCAAGCAAGTTGCCATCGAAAGCGTAATTTGAAGTACAAGGATCAGCAAATCGAATTAGATGCCTTGAGAAAGCTTCAAGTCTCCTACATGAGACTGGAAGACTCCTACTATCAAGTTTGGAGAGAAAACTATTAATTGATATTGTTTGTTCAATCTGATGTCTCTTTAAAAAATGGTATGTTTTACTACTTCCTACTCATAGCTTTTAAATACTTAAAGTTAATAAACTACTAACATTAAATTGACTTGTTGTTATGGGAATTGTTGTTTAATCGCCGGTTGAATCAATATTGAATTGAATGAATATACCTTCTGGTAAAACAGGTTCTTTTCAGCAAAAGCTGATTGATGATTTCACGCTTTTTGCTGAAGAAGAAAAAGAAAAATTCCCCGATAATGAAGTCCTAAAAATCGATCTTCATTGCCACGACCACAACAGTGATGTGCCCGATGAATTGTTGGGCCGGATTTTAAACGTGCCCGAAACCTGGTTGAAAACAAACAAACTGGTAAAAACTTTGCAGGACAATGGCAGCGATGTAATCACCATAACCAACCACAACAATGCCCGCTCGTGTTTCGAATTGCAGCAAAAAGGAATCGATGTACTGACAGCGGCAGAGTTTAGCTGTACGGTCCCTGATTTCAATATTGGCATCCATGTGTTGACCTATGGATTTACCGAGGATCAGGAAAAATATCTGAATAAACTTCGACGAAACCTGTATAGCTTTTTGCAATTTACCCACGAAAACAATATCCCCACAATCTGGGCACATCCACTTTATTATTACAGTCCCAAAGGGATTCCGCCCTTCGATTTCTTTCATAAGCTTGCATTGTTGTTCGAGCGTTTCGAGGTGCTGAACGGGCAGCGCGACACCTGGCAGAACCTCTTGGTGAAAACCTGGATCGAAAGCCTCTCGCCGGCATCGATCGACGAATATGCCAAAAAGTTTAAAATAAACCCCAGGGACTTTTGCAATGATCCCTATAAAAAATCCTTTTCCGGAGGATCGGACAGCCACATGGGAATTTTTGCCGGACTGACCGGAACCCGGCTCCATGTCCCCGACCTTTCAACCAGAAGGCAAACCGAAGCCTTGTCCGATCTGGCATTAGAAGCGATCCGTGCAGGAAATATGGCTCCCTTCGGGACACATCAAAATAGCGAAAAACTGACTATTGCTTTCCTTGATTATGTTTTTCAGATTGCGCTAAATAAAAAAGACCCCGGACTGTTGCGTATCCTTTTGCACAAAGGAAACCCCAAAGATAAAACCCTTGCTTTGCTGATCTCGAATGCCTTTTCTGAATTACAAAGGCACAAGGTGACCATGAACTTCATCGACCTGTTTCACAATTGTTTCATGGGCAAGGTCCCGAATAAATCGAAACGATGGCTGATCCCAAAAGTCTATAAACCAGTTTTCGATGAGGCGTCGAACATTGCAAAAAACAGGAACAATGGCACCGAAGACCTTGTGGGTGCTTTTAATACGTCCATTACCTCAATCAGCAACAGCCTCAATTCTATATTGTATTCCAGGTTAAATCAAAAGATTGATAACCTTTCGTTTGTTGATGCCCTCAAGGATGTTACCTTGAATAATTTATTAGAGCAATTTGAACTGCCAAGCGAAATCAGGTCGTACCTCGAAAAAAAGAAAAGCAAAAGCGACAAAAACAAGAAGGCTTACAATGTTCCCGATATTCCCGAATTTCTCGATGGGCTTTCGTTTCCGTTCCTGGCTTCAAGTCTGATTTTGGCGGCCAATTACACAAGTGCCAAGGTGCTTTACAACAATCGATCGTTGCTGCAAAGTTTTTCAGAAAACTTAGGGAATTATGTCCACCCTAAACGTATGCTTTGGCTATCGGATACTTTCGAGGATAACAATGGCGTTTCGATGGTGCTGAAGTCGATGCACGAAGAAATTAAAAGAATGAACCTGCCCATCGACATCCTGGTGTGTAGCAATTCTGTTCAACCTGATGATCATCTTCTCGTGTTGAAACCATTGGCCGAATACCAATTGCCCATGTATGAGCAACAACCTCTGCGAATTCCAAATTTTCTTGATATCCACAAACTTTTTCACACAGGGGAGTACGACAGGTTGATCTGCTCAACAGAAGGCCCGATGGGGTTAGCAACAATTTATCTAAAAAATGCCTATTCGGTAAAAGCCCATTTCTATATCCATACCGATTGGATCATGTTTGGCAAAAAAGTGCTTAAGATGGATTCCGATAATATTAGTCGGTTCCGGCGATTGCTACGGGCTTTTTATCATAATTTCGATAGCTTGTTCGTGCTGAACACCGATCACCAAAAGTGGCTGACCAGTAAGGATATGGGATTCAACTCACGAAATGTTTTCCTCACATCACATTGGGCAGAAGATTCTTTTGTTCAAAAGAAAACGTATAAAATGGAAGCCTTGAATCTGAATGAAGAAGCTAAAGTCCTCTTATTTGCCGGAAGGATCAGCCATGAAAAGGGAGTGATGGAATTGCCGGAGATCATGGAAAAAGTAAAAAATGCAATTCCTGATATCCATTTGGTAGTGGCCGGCTCTGGCCCTGCCGAGGAAGAATTAAGGGCCGCCCTGCCCGATGCCACTTTCCTGGGGTGGGTCGACCACCACGATCTCCCCGCTATTTATTCGGCTGCCGATTTGCTGGTGTTGCCCTCAAAATTTGACACTTTCAGTTGTGTAGTGCTGGAGTCTCTGAGTTGCGGCCTGCCTGTAGTGGCCTACGACACCAAAGGACCAAAGGATATTATCGAGCATGGTAAATCCGGTTTTGTGGTTTCGAATCGCACTGAAATGATCGAATCCATAAAAAGCTATTTTCGCAAACCTGGTGCACAAATAGCTTTTAAAGAGATGGCCATACTTAGGTCGAAGGATTATGCAAAAGAGAGGATCATGCAGCAGTTTTTGGAAGATGTGGAATTAGTTCCAGATGTAAATATTGGGTCGATTTGATTGAATTCCTGGAGTGTTGGAGTATTGGAGTGATGGAGCACGTCGCGTTCTGTTTCCCATTACTCCATTACTCCATCACTCCATTACTCCAAATTTACTATAAAGATTAAGGTGTATAATATGAACTTGCCATAGAATGGATACACAACCGGTATCAAACTGGACTTGGTGGAAACACGGGGTTATTTACCACATCTATCCATTAAGTTTTAAGGACTCCAATGATGACGGCTATGGTGACATCCCGGGGATAACCGGCAAACTGGATTACTTGTCGGATTTAGGGATCGATGCGATATGGCTGTCACCCATTTTTAAAAGCCCCATGGTAGATTGGGGCTACGATGTTTCCGATTACCGGGCTATCGACCCCATTTTTGGCTCGATGAAAGATTTCAAACGGTTGCTTGATGAATCCCATAAACGTGGCATTAGGGTGATCATCGATATGATTATGAACCATACTTCCGACCAGCACCCCTGGTTTGTCGATTCACGGTCAACTATACATCATCCAAAACGGGATTGGTACATCTGGAGGGAAGCCCAAAAAGGGAAGAAGCCAAACAACTGGAAATCGGTGTTTGGCGGCAGTGCCTGGCAATTTGATGAACGAACCGGGCAATATTATCTGCACACCTTTCTCAAGGAACAGCCCGACCTGAACTGGCGCAACAAACAGGTAAAGAAGGCTTTTATGCGGCATTTCAAGTTCTGGCTCGATATGGGAGTGGATGGTTTTCGGCTCGATGCCGTGAATATGATTGTGAAAGACAAGAAGTTCCGAAACAACCCCGGCCTTCTTGTAAGCCTTTTTCAGAATAAGAAATGGCACACCCGCAACCAACCCAAATCATACAAAATATTGCGCCAACTGCGCGAATTGCTCGACACCTATCACGAGCGCGTTTCGGTGGGCGAGATTTACACCCTGCCACCCGGCGATTCGGAAATGGCCGGAAGCTATCTCGATGAGGGAAATAATGCCATCCACATGGCCTTCGATTTTTCGCTGTTGTTCAGGCAATGGAACGCCCGGAAATACCACGATGCCATAGTACATTGGTACAATAACATTCCGCCAGAGGGATGGCCCTGTAATGTGCTGTCGAACCACGACCTGGGCCGAAGTGTGAAACATTTTGGCAGCCACAAAAGAAACAATCGCAAAGCCCGGATTTTGGCCATGTTGCTCCTAACTTTAAAAGGAACCCCCTTTATTTACTATGGCGAAGAGATTGGCATGGAAAACGCCTATATCCACAGAAACGAGATTCGCGATAAGCTGGGCAAGAAGTTCTGGCCCATTTATCAAGGGCGCGATAAAGCCCGAACACCCATGCAATGGACCGGTGACACGAATGCAGGCTTTACAAGCGAAAAGCCCTGGCTGCCGATCAACAGGAATTTCCATACCTTGAATGTGGAAGCTGAAAATCGGGATGAAGGTTCGTTGTACAATTTTTACAGGAAACTAATTGCCTTACGGAAACAGTATGCCGCACTTCAACAGGGAAAATGGGAAGCCCTTATTAAAGGCGAAAATGGTGTTTTGGCTTATGCCCGTGAAATCGAAAAGCAACGCTTGATTGTGCTTCTGAATTTCACCCCTTCACCTAAAAGTATTTCTATTGAAAGCTATAACATAAACAAGGTGTTGTTATCGACACACCGGCCAGAAAATGCTGTTGTGGATGTTTCTGATGTGAAGTTGTTTGCGTATGAGGCGAGTTTGCTGAAGGAGCTTGAGTTTATGGAATAAGATGTTTATCCTAAGAGGTAAGATTTGGCGCATTTTTGCAATTTTGTTTTCCAATACAATCCTTGCTTTGTAGTATTGAGCAATCAGATTCGATAACCCTCACCTCTTGACCAAAACCCTTCTTGTAGCAGTTTTAAAGAGGAATACCATAAACGACAACACCATCAATCCTCCAATCAAGTACACACCCAGGTATTCAAAATTATCTATGGTTTTGCTGATAACATTGCCCAGGTAATAGCCCAACAAGCTGTATATCATAGACCAGGTAAAGACCGAAAAGATGCTATACATTATAAATCGTTTTGTGGAAACCCGGCTCATGCCCAGAATAAGAAGGGTTACTATGCGAAATCCATAAATGAAACGGTAAATAATCAGAATCAGGTTGGGGTGTAGGTGTATCCAGGTGAGTGGTTTGTGAGTGCGATTTTGCAGGGAAGGATAACGTTTCATAATCCGTTCTCCCAAATACTTGCCACTAAGAAACAATATCCAGTCGGTGCCCAAGGTGCTAAAAAAAGCCATGAGCCACACCAAACGAATATCGAGCAATCCACCCTTGGCCGATATAGCTCCGGCCAATAAAGCCAGTTCGCCTTCGAAAACAGCACCGATGCAGATTAGCACATAAGCATATACTTGTTCCACAATTGATATATTGTTTAATAGCGCTAAGTTATGGTTAAGGTTAAGATGCAATGTAAAACCAGGCTTATTATGAAATTAAATTTTGTTTACATAAGGAGGTTTCTTACTTTTGGGAAATCTATTTATTAAGTTGCATATATTAAGTTAGTTATGAATAAAGCATTTGTTCCACTGGCACTTTTAGTTTATTCGATAGTACTAATTATCTTATTTTGTTTCTTATTACCTGACTTTAATCTAATCCCATTTCCATATAATATGGCAGGTGTCTTGATTGCATTTACCGGGTTCACTATTATGGGTAATTCTCGGGATAAGTTTAGAAAATATGAAACAACATTGGCCATCGAAAAATCATCGCATTTGATTACTGATGGTGTTTTTGCTTGGTCAAGAAATCCCATGTATTTGGGGATGTTTTTCCTTCTTTTTGGGATTGGGGTTTGCTTTATGAACCTGTTTTCGATTTTAACCCCTTATGGCTTTGTGCTTGTTGTCAATGGGTTTATCATTCCGAAGGAAGAAAAGCTAATGAAAGAAGCATTTGGGCAGGAATACCTCGTCTACAAATCAAGGGTAAGGAAGTGGGTTTAGGCTCTTAGGTCATCAAACATACTCCCGAAGTATCGGGATTGTTTAAGTAGAAACATTTAATATCAGATAGGATACCTCAACTTTACTGAAGGCAAATTCCCCATGCTACTTATCTCACCATATAAGACATATAAGAAAATATAAATATTTTTATGTCCTTATATGCCTTATCTGGTTTTGCCCTTTTATTATGATGGATACACTGATTATAGGTTTGTTTATATTTCGGAATGTAGGCATAATAGGCTGACAATAACTTCCACCGGATATCCGGGATTTAAATTAATTCCCGTACGTACGGGATCAATAGGCCCTTAACAAAACACTTTTACCAACATGTTGTTTATATTTCGGATGTTGTCTATGCTGCAATTTCAATATTTTGTAACAGCCTCATTTTTTCACATTCCATTTGTACAGCCACCAGGTGTTCATCCATTTGGG
>JAIOYV010000123.1 GCA_021740905.1 Bacteroidales bacterium | reverse complement strand
CAGCCAGTGCACATCAATTTAACCTTGAAGGCCCTTCAAATAGATAATTTTTTTTAGTATAATTGTTAGTGAAATTAACCAGTGGTGTCGTTGTACATTTTGCCCCGGAATCATTGTACATTTTGTCCGGAATACTCACTTTCCACCAGATTTGAATGATTATGTCTGCTTTAGCCTTATTTTTCAACTTATCTAAAGGACTTTCTGATATTGAAGAACCACTTGTAGTGCTTGTAGACATATTATCTTCAGCCGCCCTCGCTTCTATTGCTTTTAATTCTTGTTCTGCATCTTTTAATGGAAAACCCCTATCAATCATAAGGGAACCAATTTTACTTATAACCTGACCTAATTCGGTATCCTCTTGAAAAGCTTGCTTGTAGTTAGGCACTTTTTGCTTTGTACCTTGATTATCGAATTCTGTCATAAAATATCTTTGCTCACACCAGTTATCACTTGGCAAAATCATCAAGGTTGGTTTTTTAGCTTGTCCAAACAAGCTTGACAAAGAGGTCATAATGGCTATCGCGATGAATAGTTGTATCTTTTTCATAGTTAAAATCCTTCATTTAGTGATTTTATAATTTTTCGCTCCTCCAAATATTTTCTTAATTCATTCTTAGAAACTGAGACTTGATAAACTTTCCAGTTCTTTTCACTTATGCTTTGGGGCAATGTTGTTTCAACTTTCGAACTTTTTGTAAAATCCTTCCATTTACCGTTTTTAGAAAAAAAATTATTTTCGATGTGACTAAAGTTTTCTTGTTCATGCAAAGTATTAAGTAATGGTGTTTGGGTTGGGCAACCATTACCTCCAGATATACCTGAATATAATATTGCATGAATAGCATCTTTTTGAGCTTGTTCAGATTTATATTTAGATCCTTTCTTGGTATCCCATATTTTAATGGTTACATAACCATCTGTTTCAATGGATACACATTCTGTTTGGTAGCTTTTGTTGTTTGCTGTAAAAGATATTAGAAACAAACTACAGAACGTGAAGATTGATAATTTGAGAAACTTAAAATTGCTTGTCATATTTTATTTAGTTTTGATTATAGGTTTAGTAATAATTATTCGCTAATGCAATCAAAAAAATGATAATTCGAGATTCTCTGAGCTATTTTCTTCAATAGCAATATTAAATTTTGTTTTGTAATTGGTCATTCCTTTTATAAATCGGATTTTCCTATTTATTTCCATAGTCTTTTCAGTTGTCTATAATCCTTTTTCCAAATATACGCTTTTTTCAAATACCCAAATTATCAAGCGGTTTATTAATTTGATTTTTTTTGTGTTATATAAGCGAAGCAATTTCTAAATCATCCAATTTAGGATTAATGAAATCTACAGTAAGCAAAAAGTTTTTTTGAAATAATTTGGAATAATCGGTTGCAGTGATCAGGTAAAACAAGTTTATTTTGACCACATCGACGAAAGATAAATTGAGTATATAGTTGCCTGTTAATCTGCGTATAGCAATTATTATTTTAGGTCGAATAACCATATTGTTTAAAACCGGAATAAGGTGGTCAAGCGATCCGATTTTTGCTGTAGTATACTGATGTTGGTCAGTATAGTCGGCATCCGATCAGGCAGAACATAATCAACAATTTTAATTTTCTTCTTAGGCGGACTATAAATCGTGCGAAGTCAATATGTACCGGATCGTATCTAACTTTCTTTGAAGATTCTCAACCTTAGTCTCCAATTCCTGCATCCTCGACACATCGGCATCCTGTACCAGGGAATCGGTAGGCGAGAAAAAATAGGCATGAGGAACTTTATACTTTGAGCATAATTTGTTCAGGTATTTGGTCTCGATGCTGTTTGCCCTGAAAATCCGGTTCAGGTTTTGGGGTGTCATTTCCATAGCATCGGCCATCTCTTTGTGACTGATATTAATTTTTTTTGCAAGTTTTCTGAACTTCTCTTCCAATTCTAATTTATTTTCCATACATAAGATATTTTCGTTGCTATGCAACATTAAAATTTCAACAATGCTTTGTTAATAATTTCCACGAAGGTTATTGTGTTTCTTTTAGCTATTATCCTTTCCTTTGTGAAACAATATATTCAACTATTATTAATTATTAAACTTTGTTAAAGATATGGAGAAAACAATTCACAAGCAAACAAATTTAAAAAAAATTATTGAGGGCCTACCTTATAGGGACTGTTTATCAATGCGTAAGCTTATTGCAAAAACCTGTTTGGTCGATAAAGCGACAGTTTCCAATTGGGAGAACGGAAAGTCACGCCCAACAAGCATAAAGGCCAGTGCAGTAGCAAGTTTGCTGGGACTTCCGGTGGATGAAGTGTTCCCGATTCAATAAACCTTAAATTATCATAGAATATGGCAACAATCTACTATAAAGGCAAAGTTTTGGCTTTAGTCCCCCAAAAAGCAGATAAAAACCCATTCATTACCCTCTATTGGCAAAGCACGGACAATGGTGTCCAGAAAATTGAAATCATAAGGATCAGCAAAGCAAAATTCTTTGCTTCGGAGTTTTCGACCGGATACACTGTCTTGACCGACCTATTATCAGTCCCTGAAATGAAACCGTTGATCAATGGCCTCATGGAAACGGAGCAAGACCTTTCCTGCCTTTTTTCGTGCCTTGCAGATGAAATCAAAAAAAGTAATTACAGAAACCAAACTTTAAGAGATGGCAATATTTAATACAGATGGGATTGTCCTGGCAATTACCGCCCCCGTGCAAATCAGCAGCAAAGTAAAAACACAGACTATTTTCATCAAAGAGCCGGAAGAACTTTATGACGATATGCGCTTGAAAAAGTCCGCAATCACTTATCAGGTGCATGTATATAACCGCCGGTGCAGGATGCTCGATGAAATCAAACCAGGCAACCAGGTAGCTATCCAGGCTTATGTTGAATCAAAGAGCGCGAAGCCTGATGAGCAGGAATCTGATATCAAAAAGAAACTCGCAGGACTATTGGCCAAAGGCAAGTGGCAGGCATATAACAATCTGCTTGGCAAAAGCCTGGACAATAAGGAAACAACCAACTCTTCCAACGAAGATTCCTATTTGAAATTCTACACAAAGCTTAACCTTAAATCAATATCCAGCTATGGACAAGTCCCGGAAGATGTATTACAATCGGAAATATTATCATCTAAAATTGGTATTGAATTCCTTTCCTTTTTTGATCCACAAGAGAGGAAGCCTTTTGATCGAATTACCCGCTTCCTTAACAGGACAATTTCAAAGTGGTCATAAGGCAGTCAAGGTACTCAGGGACGAATTCAATTTTTCATTTCAGACCAAAATCGTATGAGCTATTCAAAATCAGTCAACATCAAAATAATGCCAAGCCTGGATGGGAAGTATTTTGTCATCCCCTTTCCTGCCCCACAACCCTTACAGGCCAATTGCGCGGGCTATTGGGACGATAAAAAGCAAAGCCACGAGAAACCTGTTTTCAGGTTCGTTACCCCCACCAATGAATACTTCTATGGCCGGTTCGAAACAATGCTAAAGTACAAATTCCGGTTAAAAGGCCAGGACGGGCAAGGCATGGACTATCCTCCACAATCCCTGACTTTGTTAAGCTGGGGCTTGCACCCATTGGAATTCCAGATTGAGTTTATGAAACATTACGAAGACATCTTTGACCCAAAATCCGGCAAAGTAGCCTTTATGTTTTTTAAGAAAATCACCAGTTCTAACCAATAAGCTTAAATTAATATGTCAAGACCAGAAACGATAATTTCATACAGTCAAAGGGCACAGTCGGCAATAATCGCCATTACACACACCAATTGTATTTATGTCAAAGACCAATCCCCATATTATTACGAGCTTGTTTTTTTGATCGCACCCAACACCATTGGGCTGGTGGATGGTTCACGATATGGCATGTATGTTCATTTTACAACCGATATGGTGAACCATATCACCCATTCCCCTACCATGTACCAATTTAACTCTGAAATTGATTATTTGAGGTTCAGGGATACATTGCCCGTTGAGGTTGTCAATTCCGAACTTCATTTGGACGATTTGTTCACAATGAATCCGGGGTTGAATGGGTAATTACATTTCAAAGGATGAACTGTTAAGCCAGACCAGGGGCGGGCTGGACATAATCCTGCATTATCTTCCGCAAGCAACGGACAGTGTTGGCAGGAAAGGTCGTAAGTTCAGGGTAAGGAAAGAAGATGACGCATCAGCCCAACTGAGCGAGAAAGATGGGATCTGGTACGTGAAGGATTATGGCAATTCAGAAAAAGCCAAAACAGGCATTGCAATTGCGATGGAGGAAGAAGGGATTCCAAATACAAAAGACGGGTTCCTTAAAACTTTGAATATAATTTCTTCCAACCTTAACCTGAGTGTTGTAAATGATGGCAAGGGCACTTTTGCCAAACCAAGGATAGAGAAATCGGGCAAACCGCAAAAGGAGTACACGTTTAAAACACGTAAGGAATTTACCCAATTTGAATTGGATACCCTGGGCGAATTTGTTAAACCGGAAGTTTGTGAACGCTACAACCTGTCGCCTTTGGTTTCTTATACCAATAAAAAAGGGACTACCTTTTTTTCCACCGAAGACTACCCCATGTACATTTTCGATTGGGGTGAATTCCAGAAAGTTTACCAGCCTTTGTCCATCGACAAAGCATTCCGCTTTTTCTACATCGGGAACAAGCCGAAGGACTTTGTTTACGGTATGCAACAGGTCACCGATGCTCACAACAAATTTGTGGAAGATTCCAATGATGAGAAAGCATCGGGAAATGAGGACGAAAAGGGCAAAAAAAAGGGGAATGATGGCCCCAGGCTAAAGGAGATTATAAAATGTTCAGGCGACCGGGATGCCCTTAATGTGGCTTCCGAAGGCTATCATGTGGTATGGACAGACAGCGAGGCCACGATGATCAATTACAAGGACTACAAAAAGCTTACAAGTATGTGTGAGAAGTTCTACAACCTGCCGGACATTGATGCACCTGGGATGAAATACGCCTATGAGTTTGCCATGAACTATTTCAAGCCCGATTTTGAGCCTGTCCACACCATCTACCTGCCCGACGATCTAAAGGACATCAGGGATTTCAGGGGGAATCCCTGCAAGGATGTCACCGACTATTTCAAGTATTACAAAAAGAAGGAATCCAGGGGTAATTTCTTCAGGACACTTGTTAAGATCGCTTTGCCATTGCGATTCTGGGACGTTGTAATCAATTACGACCGGAATGGAAATTTCAAGGGGGAGGAATACAAATTCAAAAATACCAGGGCATTGAATTTTCTCCAGGCCAATGGTTTTTACCGCATCGAAAACCCGAACGAGAAAGAGGGATGGAGCTTTGTAAAGGTAACAGGGAAATTCGTTGAAAACATCAAGGTGGAAAATGTAAGCAGTTGGGTCGATACATTCCTGAAGGAAAACTACTTTCCCGAACCCGTAAGGGATATGGCCTACCGCACCCAACAATTGAAAGCGGCTGCATTGAACCGTTTGGAGTTTACTGAACCTGACTTTACCCAACATGGCAAGGATCACCAAACCTTGATCTTCAACAATGAAGCATGGAAAATCACTTCCAGCGACATCATCAAATTAAAGCACAACGAGCTTGAAAACCATGTGTGGAAACACAAAGTAATTGACCGGAATGTGAAGATCCTCGATCCGATGTTGACTGCGGATTACTCCAAAGAGGCAAAGGAAATATTAAAGGAGCGAAACAAGCACAAGCTGAACTCAAAGGAATGGAAGGCACAAGAAGAAAAATACCAGGCCATTGAACCACACAACCGATATTCGCTTACCCGAAACGACACCGATTTTAGTTTCCTCGACTATATCTACAAAACTTCCTACATGCACTGGAAGGATGTGGAGTATCATGGCAGAAAGGAAACCGAAGAAGACCGCAAGATTCAGGACTTGCACGTGCTGAACAAACTTTATTCCCTGGGCTATCTGTGCCACAAGTACAAGATTGAATCCAAAGCATGGTGTGTGTTTGCGATGGACGGAAAAGAATCGGATGCAGGAAAGCACGAAGGAGGAACGGGTAAATCTTTGTTTTTTAAAGCGCCACAGCAATTTCTGTCAACGATCTACGAAAGTGGTCAAAAGCAAAACCTGACGGATGACAAACACTTATTCGGGGCTGCCACAAAGGACACCGACTACCTGTATATTGATGATGCCCACTATTCCCTGAATTTTAATTACTTCTTTACACACATTACGGGCGACATGCCTGTCAATGCGAAGTTTACCCAGGCATACTCCATTCCCTTTGCGCAAAGCCCCAAGATGGCCATCACAACCAACAACGCCATCCGCAGGATGGATCAATCCACTTTGCGAAGGATTCTTTATACTGTTTTTTCCGACTACTTCCATAAGAAAGGGATGCTTTCTGAATACCGGGAAAACAGGTCGCCGGACATGCTCTATGGCCACAACTTTTACAGCAAGGACTGGACAGAAGACCACTGGAACAAGTTCTTCAACCTGATTGCCCTTGCCATCCAGATTTACCTTCGCTTCGATAAAATTGAACCACCGATGGACAATGTGGACAAACGGAATATCCGCAACCAGGTTGGCGACACTTTTTTCAAATGGGCTGACGAATATTTCAACCGACAGGATGAAGACTTGAATTATACCATCTTGGACAAGAATATCAAAAAGTCCGAGGTATTCGGCGATTTCATGAAGGAAACCAATGAGCTTCGTGGCGAAAGCGGTTTCGAGAAAAACCGGAACTCAGTGAATAAGTTCAAAAACCAGGTTGAGTTATACTGTGCCTACAAGGGGTGGGTTTTAAATCCTGAGCCACATTGTCAGAATGGTGGCAGGATAAGGCTTCGTGATCCTGATAACCCCAATACTGTGGTCGAATGGTATCACATTAGGGCAGGTAAATCGCTTACCCCACAGGAAGGCCAACAAATGACGGAGAATGCAGATGTACCCTTCTAAGCAAGATTATTGAAAACAGGATGGATTATGTTCGATCGAATACAAATTAACCACAAAAAAGAAATTTATGGAACAAGACTATAACACAATGGCAATGCAAAACACCCCCAGGGGTTACAGTATTATTGATTCAGCAACCGGCATAAAACAATTGGAAGCCAGGTTTTCAGAAAATCAGGATGTCTTTGAACCCGATTTCAACAGGTTGGCATTTCTTGCGAAGGAAGGCTTCCCATTTCTGATTACGGCCTCCAGGTTATTCAATTTCGGGGTGGTCAGCTTCGGGCTGGTCATCGCTGCAAAAGATCAACCGGAAATCAAACGTAGATCAGTGGAATGTGGGTACGAGCGATCCGGGTTCTTCCAGAAACCAGACTTCTTTAAAAACAAACTAAAACATTCTGATTTGACTATTGAGGAAGAACTCTTTTTTAAAAGAGGGCTGTTTAAAGAGGACTACATTGAAGTGCACCGGACAAAAGAAGGAAATATTTACAGGCCGGTTGACCAGGAATCATTTCGCCAGTACCTAAGCGCAACTAAGAAATTAGATGATTAATTACAATGAAAAATGAGGTTTTGTGATTAACACCACTAAAAATCCGGTTTCAGTACGAAATCGGATTTTTTTAGGACCATTTTCATCTATTTTTTTGAATTTTAATTTAATAGCAGGATCGCAACGGGTTTACTCCTGAAACGCTACGTAAATAAGGTATTTTGGATACAGGATTTTTCAATTATTATCATGTTTTAATCATAGAAAAAGCATGATTTTAGGGTGGATAGAGGCAGGTGTTTTTTTAGCTTTGCCCAACAAACCCGGGGGGTGGGTTGACATATTTGGATTAATTGGGCTACTAAATAGCCTTTTAATCTATTGTCAACCCACCCCCTCTTTTTTTATCTTTTTAACAAACAAAATTTATAAGCTGATGACAGAAATAGAAATAGAAATTAAAAATGCTTTTAAGTATGCCAACGCAGTCGAAAGTTTTCTTTTTGGAATAGACATTAATACAGTTTCCATAGCAATGGATAAACTCGAAGGTTTGTACAGAACCACCACCCCAAACATTCATAAGGACGATGTTACTATTGATGCTATCGAGTCGATAAAGACATTTATTAATGAAGTTACCTAAGCTAATAAGAAAAAAAACAAGCTATCTTTTTCAACCTCATTTCATACATATCGCTTTGGTTTTGACATTGTTTGCAACTCAAATTATTGATTTCGCCTAATGAAAACACAATATTTCATGTTGTTTGATAGGTCATATTGCATTGGCAAGGAAAATGGATACGTATCACATAGGAGGTAGAAAATAGTAATACCTCCTGCTCTGAATATAAAATTCACTTTCTTTTGAAATGGGCAAAAAAATGACATCTTTTTTCTTGTCCTGTTCTTGCGCTTATTTAGATTGAATAACAATTATTTTGTATGCCCGAAAAATTCCTGTTTTTTGTTTTTGAAGGAAAATGGCTCTTATTTTTTGCTCCTTATTATTAATGGCTTACATTTTCTGAAATATCGTTTTTATATAGCTAAAGGTTACTATTCCAATAATTTAAGACTAAATATTACAGCATCTTTAGTTTTTGGGGGGTACTTAATACCCTTCAAATCGCTTTCATTACACCTAAAATGGATGTTTTCTAACATCCTGCAAAAGTATGGCAATCTAAAAAACATTCACTAACTTTATCCAAAATATTTCATGTCCAAATTAACCTACATATCATGTATAGGCCAAAACCCTATTTTTGTAGAGAGAGAACTAAACCTTTCATCTGTCTGTCTCATCCTTAAACCATACCAACTCAAAGCATTTTCAGAAACGGCACATTATTTACGTAAAAAACTTTATGGCAATTCATTTCTTAAAATAAGGTTGCCAACCCCAACGGATTTTTCTTTCACTTAACATTTAACCTCATTGCCACTCTTTTGCAATGTGACATTCTAATTTTACTAAAATCAATAAAAAACGAAACGATGAATACATATCTTAAAATCAAAACTATCACATTATTCCTGATAATCTGCACATTTGCAGGAACAGGGTATACACAAACCGAAACAATAATTGATTTGCCATCACCAGGAACACAAGGCGCTGAAAAAATAATTTCACAGACCGATATTTTGAATAGCGGTGTTGTTCCAGAAATACTAACTATAAAACTACCCGGTACTACATCAGAATGGTTAGGACGAATTTATTTTCATGGAATAGATGGAACTACTCCAGGTGGTGGAAAACTTAAAATAAATATTGTAAGCAACAATCCCACCCCAACACCAGCTATAATTATGGGACATTACACGACTACCGGAGCATCAAATTGTATCCAGTTTTACAAATGCAGTAACTTTATCCTTCAAGGCACCCAAGTTGGTACTTATCAATATGGAATAAAACTAGACATGAAAAATCTTGGTAACGCTGCAAGTGGTATTAGGATTATGGATTTTTGTGAAAATTTTATTATCGAAAATATTGAAATCTATAGAACAAATTTGGACCTCGCCAACCATACAGGACCAGGCATACATCTGGAACAATACGCTTATAATGAAATCCAAAATGGCCCCGACGAATATGGAATATATTCTGTTGTTAATAATAATGTTTACGATGACACATACGATGGCAACTATGAGGTTGCGAACGTAATAATTAGGAACAACTACATACACGATGTGGGCGGACAAGGAATGAGTTTGGGAATTGGCGATGAAATAGAAGAAATACCATCGTGCTCTTTACCCAATGCTTCAGGACTACCAACATGTACCTGTTACGTGCAACCCGCACGACTTACAAATTTAGTAGTATCCAACAATATAATTGACTACACCGGACGGGAAGGGATATTGATTAAGAAGGATTCAATTGATTGTGAAATTTCATATAACAAAATATACGATTACGGCCAGAAAGATTATAATGACCAAAACGCCGGAATTATGGTTGGCAACGGATCTTTCGGGTTAAATGTAGATGGAAATTGGATTGAAGGAGGAAAAGGAGAGGGTGTTGCCTCTGAAGGGCTCGGAAATATTCGAATACAAAACAACATTATTAAAGATAATCATACGAATACAACTGAGAGTAACAAAAGAAGCATTTTTATTGACGAACCACCAACACTTGGCACATACACTGTTTCTCCAACATTCGGGCATTTGATATACCATAATACAATTATTGACTCGCCTGGAGACGGTGTTGAACTAGAAGGTGGCACGACTGATGACCAGGAGATTATTAACAATATTATTGTCTGCATAGATGATGATATTGACAATAATCTTACAAATCCAACTACCGTAACATCATCAGATAATTACAGTGCTGTAAGTGCAGATTTTGAAGACCCTACATCCGATGACTATCGTTTAGCTGCAACTTCAACATTAGTGGATTATGGAGATGACCTGGGTACAGACAGCCCCGAATACGACCATGATGGCAATTTCCGTGTGATCCGCGAAGTACCTGACATTGGTGCTTTTGAGCTAACAGACAAACAAAATGTTGCAAATCCAATCGGTTGGACCTTATTCTCAACATACATTATCCCAACCGATTTCGAAGACAGGGACAATATAGAAAATGTTTTAGCAACCAATATCGATAATGGAGATATTACAATTATAAAGGATGGGGTAGGCCAGGTACTTTGGCCTCAATATGGTGTAAATGCTATTGGAGACATGACCATTGGAGAAGGTTACCAGCTAAATGCCGCACAGGCATGTACATTTAACATTGAAGGATTAAAAGTAATTCCAGAAAATACAAATATCTCAATTCCACAAGGTTGGAGTATAATAGGTTATTTGCGTGATTGCCCAGGCAATACAGTTACTATGCTTAGTAACATAGTCACCTCTATTATTATAGTCAAAGATGAAGCGGGGGATTTATATTGGCCACAATTTAATATTAATGCAATTGGTGATATGCTATCCGGTGAAGGCTATCAGATCAACATGTCTTCTTCAGCAAGCCTTACTTATCCTGCCAATTGTACAAAATCAGGCATTCAAATCAAAAACTCTACTATAAACCCAATTTTCAAAAATTACCTTGATGAGTTGTATATTAATACAGATAATTTCATGATTGTTGGCTTACCACTTTCGAGTTGGGGAACAGCACCAAACCCGGGGGATGAGATTGCAGCATTGGGCGAAAACAACCAATTAGTTGGGAAAGCCATTTTCAATGGTGGTTTTACAGCGATTACCATTTATGGCGATGACCAATACACACCCAATGTTGTTGAAAACTTATGTGAAGGAGAAAGTTTTACTATTGAAGTATGGAATACTAACAAGAACACAACTCGAAGTTATTATTTTAAAAACTGGTTGCAGGGCGATGAATATTTCTCCAACAAAGAAATTGCCATTGTAGGAAATACAAATTTTGAAAATATCGAAGAACCATATCTTGCTTTTGAGCTTTACCCAAATCCAACTTCAGGATTCTGCTTTCTGCACCTTGATTCAAACGAAGAGGGTTATGCAGTTCTAAATGTATTCGAACAAGCTGGTAGCCTTGTTTTTGAAGAGACATTCCGGGTTTCTATTGGTGAGCAGAAAAAGAAAGTAGACCTGTCGACATTGGCACAAGGCACTTACACACTTTTACTTAAAACAAATAGTGTACATAGAAAAAACACAATTGTTATAAGTAAGTAATTAATGTAAGCATGGCGTTTTGATAATACCTCATACAATTAACTGTGAAAGTGAATTTGGAGGATATCTCCTGCTGGCGGAGGATAAGGGGGTGGAATTAACTTAAAACCCTTTTATCCTTCTATTGTGGTGGGAGATCCTTCTTCGAAAATTCTACAACAGGCAGTTTTTATATACGCTTCACATGTTTGAAATTATTAAACAAAATTCCAATTCAATAACTTAGTTGGCATGTAAAACGCATCTTATTATGCCAACCTACGTACAGTGGTCTAAATCTTATACAAAATGAAAAAGCTAAGCTTGTTTTTCCTAATTAATAGCATTCTCTGTTTAACTTGTTTTTCCCAAATCCAATTCTCCGATCATGTAATTAAGATAAGCGATGTAAACGACCCTCCATGTGTTTTTACAATTGATTTAAATGCTGACAGCTTTCCTGATATTCTTACAGCATCATGTATGTATGATAAAATAGTTTGGTATCCAAATATAGGCAACGGTACTTTTGGCCAACAAAATATTATTACAAGCAATGCAGATGGGGTATGGTCAGTTTACTCCTGCGACCTGGATGGCGATGGCGACAATGATGTTCTTTCTGCTTCTCCATTCGATAACAAAATTGCCTGGTACAAAAACGATGGGCTTGGAAACTTTGGTGCTCAGCAAATAATTACAAACTTAGCCGCTGGAGCCTGGTCAGTTTTTGCTGCTGACCTGGATGGTGATGGAGATAAGGATGTACTTTCTGCATCTTCCGTTGATAATAAAATTGCGTGGTACGAAAACGATGGCTTGGGAAATCTTGGTGCGCAACAAATTATATCTACAGCCCATAATTTTGCGAATTGTGTTTATGCCATCGACCTTGATGGAGATAATGATAAGGATGTGCTTTCGTCCTCTCTTTTCGATAACAAAATTACCTGGTATGCCAATGATGGCAATGGGAATTTTTCATCTCAGATTATGATATCTATGCTGGCAATGGGACCTGCCTCAGTGTTTTCAATAGACCTAGATAATGATGGAGATAATGATGTGCTTTCTGCATCTGTACTTGATGAGAAAGTTGCTTGGTATAAAAACGATGGTTATGGAAACTTTGCATTACAACAAGTAATTTCAACTGCATCACTTAATCCTAATACATTATTTGCATGCGACGTGGACGATGATAATGACATGGATATATTATCAATTGCAAAAGATGGATTATCCTTATTCAAAAACGATGGGTTTGCAAATTTTGGTCCCCAGCAACTATTGTCAACGGGGCTTGAAGATGGGCATGGCGTACATGCCAACGACTTGGATAATGATGGCGATATGGACATTGTAACGTCCTCATTCAACGATGACAAAATTGCGGTATATGAAAATGATAGTAACGGAAGTTTCAATCTATTACAAGAAGTAAATTATTCAATAACATCTCCGCGATGTGTAGCCACAAGCGATTTGGACAATGATGGAGATTTAGATGTTATCTCCGCATCTATTGATGATAAAATTACTTGGTTTAAAAACAATGGATTCGGAGTTTTTGATTCTTACCAGTTAATCGCTCAACAAGTTATCGATCCCTATTCTATATACATGGCCGACGTGGATGGTGATGGAGACCAAGATGTATTATCAGCCTTATGGTCTGATGATAAGATAGTATGGTTTATGAATGACAGCATGAATAATTTTGGACCACAGCAAATTATCTCCAACTTAGTCGATGATCCAAAATCTGTTTATGCTATAGACCTGGATGGTGATTTGGATTTGGATGTGCTGTCAGCTTCATTATCGGATGACAAAATTGCCTGGTATAAAAACGATGGATCAGGTAACTTTGGTTTGCAGATTGTTATAGCTGA
>JAIOYV010000030.1 GCA_021740905.1 Bacteroidales bacterium | reverse complement strand
CCACCGGATGCAAAGCCTCCCTTCCAGTCCCATCTTTTATCTGATGCCGGCAACTTGTGCCAGGTGCAGAAATAATAGTTTCTGTGGATGTTTCCCGGACAGATGGAAATAAGACCAGTTCTCCAATTTTCATTGAAATATCGAAATGTTCTTTCTCGTAGCCAAACGAACCGGCCATGCCACAACAACCCGATGGGATTTCTTCGACCAAATAATTTTCGGGGAAGGAGAGGAGCTTTTTTGTGGCCTGTGTCGAGGCTACGGCTTTTTGCTGGCAATGTCCATGGAGTTTTATTTTTCTTTCTTCGGATGAAAACAGGTCTTTTGTTATCTTTCCTTTTTCGATTTCACGAACCAGGAATTCATCAATCATCAGAGTGTTGGTGGCCAGTTTTTGGGCGGTTTCTTTCAGGTCGTTGCCTACCAGTTCGGGGTATTCGTCGCGGAAGGAGAGGATGGCGGATGGCTCGATTCCGACGAGGGGTGTATCTTCTGAAATCTTATCTTTCAGCAAAAGCACATTTTGCCGGGCAATCTTTTTGGCTGAACGAAGCAATCCTTTCGATAGAAAAGTACGGCCCGATTCTACGTGTTTTGGGATGATTACCTCATAGCCCAATTTTGTTACCAGGAGAATGGTTTTGATGCCTATTTCGGTGTCGTTGAAATTGGTGAATTCATCGTTGAAAAGGTAGACTTTTCCATTTTTTGAAGATTGCATTTTTGGGTTTTTCTTCTCCCATTGTGTCAAGGTAGTTTTGTATAGAGCGGGCAATTGTCGCGATCTTTCAAAACCCAGGCTGTTTTTAAATCCAGGCATGTTCATTAAAAAATTACTTAACCGAGGCAGGAGAGCGGCCAGCTTGTTCAAGCGGGGCAAATAAGCTATGAGCCTCGACCGGAGTGGGATTCCGTTGGCATCGTAATAATGTTGCAGGAACTCGGCCTTGAGTTTGGCGACATCAACATTCGATGGACATTCCGATTTACAGGCTTTGCACGAGAGGCACAAATCCATCACTTCGTAAATTTCCTTATGGTCGAAAGGGTTTTCTTTTTTCGATTGGGTAAGGAACTCGCGTAGGATGTTGGCACGGGCTCTGGTCACATGGCTTTCGTCGCGGGTAGCCATGAAGGAGGGGCACATTGTGCCGCCAATGATTTCGGATTTGCGGCAGTCGCCCGAGCCGTTGCATTTTTCGGCTGCCCGCATAATCCCACCCTGGCTGGAAAAATCGAAAACGGTTTCAATTTCTTTGGTCTTTTGCCCGGGTGAAAAGCGAAGCTGACTATTCATGGCCGGGGTGTCGACAATCTTGTTGGGGTTGAAAATATGCTTTGGGTCCCAGGTGTTTTTCAGGTCTTTGAAATGTTGATAGATTTTATCGCCCAACATCAACGGGATAAATTCGCCGCGTAACCTTCCATCGCCATGTTCGCCACTGAGCGAGCCTTTGTATTTTTTTACCAGCCTGGCCGATTCAAGGGCAATAGTGCGGAAAAGCTCCGTGTCTTTGTCATCTTTCAAATTAAGCACTGGCCGAAGGTGCAACTCACCAGTTGCAATGTGGGCATAGTACACGCACGACAAACCAAGCCTTTCCAATATCTGATCAAACTCTTTGATATACTCTGGTAAAACTTTAGGATTGACGGCGGTGTCTTCAATCACCGGCACAGGTTTGGCATCGCCGGGCATGTTCGACAGCACGCCTAACCCGGCTTTACGCAAGGTCCAGACCTTTGAAATATCGGCTCCTTCAACCAGAGGAAAATGATATCCGTAGCCAGTTTCGCGCATAGCAGCCTCCATGTTTTTGGCCTTTTGATAGATGAGGTTTTTATCATGTTCGGCAAATTCGACAATCAAAATAGCCCCAGGGTCACCTTCCACAAAAAAGCGGTTTTTAACCTGTTCGCGGTTGGCTTTGGTGAGGTCCATTACGGCTTTGTCCATCAATTCCACAGAGGCAGGTTTGTGGTCGAGGGCAATGAGGTTGGCATAGCAGGCCTCCATCACCGAATTGAGATGGACACAAACCAGTGCTTTGTTTTTTGGTGGCAGATCGACAAGGTTCAGTTTAATTTCGGTGGTAAAAGCCAGGGTCCCTTCCGATCCGGCCAGCAGTTTGGCAAAATTGAAAGGCTTTTCGGAATCGGTAAAAACTTCTGATTCCATCAACAAATCCAGGGCATACCCTGTGTTGCGCCGTTCGACTGATGGATCGGGGTATTGATTGCTTATTTCTTCCTGAACATCCCCTTTGCTTAAAAGATTTTGAGTGTAGCGGTAAATTTCTCCTTCCAGGTTCTTGAGTTTCAGTTTTTCTTCAAATTCAGTTTTGCTGAGTGGGCCAAACTCAGCTTCAGAGCCATCGCTCAGAATCGTTTTCAGCGAGATGGTGTGTTCACGGGTACTGCCATATACCAGCGAGTGTGCCCCACAGGAATTGTTCCCCACCATTCCACCCATCATGCAACGGTTCGAGGTGGATGTTTCGGGGCCAAAAAACAGGCCTTTCGGGGCGAGGAATTTGTTCAGTTCATCAAGCACTACACCTGGTTCAACCCGCACCCATCGCTCTTTTTCGTTAAGTTCGATGATGCGGGTCATATATTTCGAGACATCCACAACTATTCCCGCCCCAACAACCTGTCCGGCCAGGGAAGTCCCGGCAGTTCGTGGGATCAGCGAGCAATTGTTTTCACGGGCAAAACGGATCAGCAATTTAATATCTTCAGTATTCCGGGGGCGGGTAACGGCGGTTGGCAATTCGCGATAGGCCGAGGCATCGGTTGCATAGAGTACACGCATGGTATGGCCTGTGAATATGTCGCCCGCAAAACCGGGTTTTAGTTGTTCTAGTTTATGTTGAATTTCAGAAATGTCCATAGCTTCAAATTTGGAGAGCAAAAATAAGGATTATTGTTTTGGGCTTGTTAAACATTTTGTTTTGCGGGGTATGGCATTGTTCCCCCAAAACCGTTTTCCTACTCTTACTGAATTTTCTGGGGATAATAAGATTAGAGATGAAATATTGGCGTGGTGGAGGATTGATGAGAAATTTCTCTTCTATTTCTCCAATATCATAAAAAACTCTCGCCCCTGCCTTGGTTTTATGGAATTAGTGGCAGGTTCAAATGTTTTGATTTTAAAATAAGGCATAAACAATTCCATGTATTCCTCGCGGGTAGCGCCAAAGGGCGGATGGTCGCCATCGAAGTCGTGGTTGAACAAAAGCCCCACCAGCTTGCCCCCAGGCCTTAACAGGTTATACATTTGTCGAACATACTTTGCACGGCTGGTCCGGGGCAGGGAAGTAAAAAAGGTCTGTTCCAGGATGAGGTCGAATTTTCCGGTGAGGGCAAAAAAATCTTCCCTGATAATTTTTGACTCTGGAAATTGGGGAAATCTCGACAGAAAATTCTCGATGGCCCTTGGGGCAAATTCAACAATAAAAACATTGGCAAAACCCATCCTGGATAAATGTTCAGCTTCCCAGGCATGGCCCGCTCCGGGAATTAAAATCCGCAGCTCTTTATTTTCCAATTTTTCACAAAATGCCATTAATGCAGGCGATGCATAGCCGATGTCCCAGCCTGGTTTACGGTTAGGATGGTAATGTTGGTCCCAATATTCCGAATCGAAATTTGTCATGGGGCAAAGATAATCCATGTTTGGTCAAGCTCAAAGGTTTGGGTTGATACGGTTTGACCTGTCATCGTGAGAAGGACATGACAGCGTCAACGGTTCAAGCCCACCTGAAACGCTGACAGGTCTTTCAGACGCTGTCAGGTTACTAGTCCCGGGTTGTGGAGGAGGGGACAAAATTATTTGCCTCTGCACGAATTGCCAGACCCGGCTATTTTTGTACTTTTGAGATGGATTAATTTCATCAACAAAAATGAAAAGGATTATACAGTGGATAGTATTTGTTTTGATACTGGTGGGCTTGTCGTGGGTGTCGTACCGCTATTTTTTGTCGCAACGCAGTTTCGAGCCTGATGCTGCATATAGTGCAGTGCCTGTCAATTCCCCCTTCATTCTCGAAATTAACAACCTGAACGATTTGGTCGGGGCTATAAGGCAAAAGAACCAAATGCACGAAGCCTTAAAAGCTATCCCTCAATATAATAAATTGAGTAGGCAGCTAATTCTTTTTGATTCGTCGTTGAAAGTCAACCCCGGATTAAAGAATTATTTCAACGACCATGCCCTGTTGTTAACTGCGGGCATTACAGGCAAAGGAAAATTCGACTTCCTCTTCATCGTGGGGTTTCCGAACAGCAGCATAAAAGAGGCTGGGGAGAGCTTTGTCAGAAATCGTTTTGGGAGCAAGGATTCGTGGCAGGAGCGCGACTACGACAAATACAGTATTTATACCTCAACAAAAGGTGGGTCAAGTATATCCTATAGTATTGCAAATGGGGTACTTATAATCAGCCCTAATGGAGTGCTTGTTGAATCGGCCTTGCAACAATGTAGTAGCGATAGCAATATAGCTGGGCAGCTGGGCTTTTCGCAAATTAAGCTCACAGCCGGGAAGAATTCTACGGCCAATCTTTTTGTCAACCATAAGGCCTTACCTACCTTTCTGGCTTTGTCGATTGAAAAGGGGTATGCCGAAGCTTTCAGGAAATTGGAATCGTACAGCAGTTGGTCGGAATTCGATGTCACCATTAAGGACAGTGAATTGTACCTCAACGGTTTTTCGATGAGTACTGACAACCAGAGCTTCATGCATATTTTTTCGGACCAGGCACCTGTAAATATTGCGATTGAATCGGTTTTGCCCGCCAATACGTCTACGTTTTTTGCCTTTGGGATTGATGATGTAGATGCCTTCCGTACTTCGTTCAGACAGTATCAGGGCTACAATTCCTTGTCGAACGAATACCTAGATGAACTCACTACGATAAAACAAAAATACAAGGTCGATCTGGAAGATATCCTCTACAATCAAATTGACCATGAAATTGCCCTGGCATTTACCGAAATCAGAAGTAAGGATATTTTTGCGAACAGCTTTTTGATCATCAAAACCCTTAGTCCCAGTAGGGCATTGGAAGACTTAACCGGAATTATCGAGGCGTATGCAGGGGTAAACGATATGACCTTGGCCGATTTTCGTTCCGATTTTTGTTTCGACGAGGTATTATCGCGAACTATTTACGAAATGCCCTTTCACAATATTGGGAGCTTATTGTTTGGGAGCTTGTTTGGAAATACTTCCACAAAATATTTCACATTTATCGAAAATTACCTTGTGTTTGGTCCATCCCGCGCTGCGATCGGCAATTTTATCCACGAAAACCTCCTGCACAAAAACCTGGCAAACGATTTCAACTATCTTGAGTTTTCGTCACAGACAGCCGATAAGAGCAATTTCTACTTCTATTCCAACATTGCTTCGTCGTTGGCTTTATTCTCCCCTTTGCTAAATGCTCCCTTGAAAACGATGTTTGAAGAAAACACCAGTGTCTTTCAGGAATTTCACGCCATGTCGTTCCAGTTTGCCCCACATGGCAACAACAACATGGTGTACAACGACCTGTACCTGAAATACGAACCGGTGTACACTGATAAACCACACACTGCCTGGGAGCTACGCCTCGATGCCCCTTTTTCGTCCAAGCCCAAATTTCTGTTGAATCACAGCAATGGCAATCAGGAAATTTTTATCCAGGACGACAAGCATAAAATTTACCTGATCAATTATGCGGGGCGCATCCTTTGGGAGAAGCAACTGGATCAGGCCATTTTAGGTGAGGTGAACCAAATTGATTTCTATAAAAACGGGAAGCTTCAGATGCTTTTCAACACAAAAGACAAGATCCACCTGATCGACCGATTGGGCAACTACGTGGAACGATATCCGGTAAATCTTAATTCGCCAGCCACCAATGGCCTCGGCCTGGTCGATTACGATAACAATAAGGAATATCGGATTTTTATTGCCTGCGAAGACAAGCGGGTTTATCTTTATACAAAAGAAGGGAACATAGTTGATGGCTGGAAGTTTCGAAAATCGGAGCACCCGGTCAACGGCGAGATTCAGCATTTTCGAGATAACAGTAAAGACTATCTGGTTTTCAACGATGAAAACAAAAGCTATTTCCTGGATAGAAAAGGCCGGGAGCGCGTCGACCCCGACACACAATTCCCGATTTCAAAACACGGGAAATACATTTTTGAAGAGCGAAGTACGGCCAATAAAGCCAGGATGATCGTCACCGGCCCTGATGGCACTGTGTACATGGTCTATTTCGATGGGAAAGTGGAAACCCATAAATTCCGTGAATTTTCGAACGAGCATTGGTTCGATTATTTCGATATGGATGGCGATGGTGTAATGGATTTTGTTTTTGTCGATGGGAAAAAACTGGAAGTCTACAACCTTATCAAAACAAAAATAATCGACCTCGAGTTCGAGCAGGAAATCAGTTTGCCGGCTATCCCTTTTATGTTTCCGGGAGGCAAGCAAAAACTTGGCATTGTGGCCGATAAACGGAACGAAATCTACCTGATAAACAGCGATGGCTCCATGTATGATGGTTTCCCCCTGACCGGGCGCACACTTTTTAGCATTGGCTCGATAAACAAAAATCAAAAGTTCAATCTATTTGTTGGCACGAATAATAATTTTTTGTATAATTACGAAGTGAAGTAAAACCTGGTTTTTTTTGTAAAAACAAACCTGGCAACACCTACCCGATAAGGGTTTTTGCTTGAGACAGCACGGTTTGGCACACCTCACTCGAATAAATTCGGGTGATACCTCAACGCAGGGAGTTACTTGGTTGAAGCAACATTGCTCGGCACAACCACCCGAATTTATTCGGGTGACACCTCAATGTAAGAGGTTCTATGGTTGGATCAACACCACAAATTATTGTGGTGATATTATGGAGGTGATACTAGTTATTAAAAATCTTAAATATGAAAAAACTTCGGCATGTTTTCGGAAAGCACTACCCGATACTTTTGGTGCTTCTATTTATCTTTACAAATTGTAAAAAAGAAATCGAACCTGTTGCCCTTACCTACGAACCAGGGCTTGCAGTAGCCCTTGCACATGCTCAACTGAGCCTGGCCGATTTGATCCCTGATGACGATCCAAACTTTGCGGTTGGACAGGATGGAAGTATCAGTTTTATCTACCGCGAAGATTCGATATTGAGCTATTCTGTCGATGATTTATTCGAGATTCCCAATCAGGAGGAGGAAGTATTTAAGTATAAGTTAGGCGAAATAGCCTTGAATAATTTTGGGCCAATTACCGCAGTGGCCAGCTTAGACGATCTTACTACCGTGATCGACACAGCCGACGCTGCCGCTATTCAGGCTTTGGATGGCACTACAAACAATTTACCGGCTATTGTGTCGACCTATGAAAAACGTTTTGATTTCGATGATTTCGAAGAATTCGAGTATGTTACGTTTTCCGATGGCTGGCTGATATTGGGTGCCAAAAACAATATCCCTGTTACTTTTGCCTCGGCCCCAACTTCGCTTTATACAATCGACCCGATGGGTGATTCCACTCTGGTGGGGGTTTTCACTTTTACTAATCTTGAACCAGGAATTGTGCAGATCGATTCCATTCCACTGGCCGGGCTAACTTTATATAACGATTTCATGATCATCCTTAATAGCTTTGAAACGTATGCCAGCGCAGGACCTGTTCTTGTCAATTTAAGTGATGGTATTTACTTTGAACTGAATTCGTATGGAGTGAAAGTGATTGCCGGAAAAGGGAAAATTCCAGCCCAGGATCTTGATGGTGTGGTGGATAGTACAGAATTAAGCGCAGAGGGCAACGAACGGCTTACTCTTGTTGCTTTAAATCAAGCATCCTTGCATTATTCCGTGGAATCCTTTATCGACCTCGATGCCTCTCTTTCTCTCGAATTGCCAGCGGTTACCCAAAATGGGGTCCCCTTTTCGTTTCAGTTCGATGCCAGTCAAGGATCTTCCGGTAGCCTCGATCTATCAAATTCCATTTTCGATCTGACCACAAATCCCCTTCAACCTTATAATTTTTTGCCAGTTGTTTTAAGCCTTCAATTGGCAGGATCGGATACCTGGGTTGAATTCGATTCGTCCTTAACGGTAATATTGAAATACGAGATTGACTCTTTCTCGTTCGACCTCGTGCAAGGATGGATAGGAGTGAAGGAACTGTCAGTCGGGCCGGATACCGTAGATTTTAATTTTTCGGAGCTGGCCAATATCTCAGGTTCTATCTACCTTGCCGACCCCATGTTTCACCTTATCGTTGATAATAACATAGGGCTGCCTGTCGATTTTTCTGTCGATCTGATCAACCGCACCAACGAAGGGTTATCCCAATCATTATTGGCCGATCCCTTCCATTTTCCCTATCCGTTTAATCCCGGTGAGGAAATTATTGGAGAGATAGTTACAATCGACAATTCCAACTCTCAGCTTTCCGAATTTTTATCGGTATTTCCCGATCGTATGGTGATGGGGGGTGGCGTTGTGACTAATCCCGATTCGGTCAACACCGGTGTTGTGTACTCCAATTTTGTGACTTCGGATGGCAGGGTAAACATCGGGCTTGAGTTTGAACTGCCTCTATCGTTCAGTATTCAAAATCTTCAATTTGTCGATACGGTTGATTTCAGCATCGACGATAATTTGGTAGAAGATGCTTTTGGTGGCCACTTGTCAATTGTGGCGGTGAATGGGATCCCCTTCGAGACCTCGCTTCAACTCGATTTTGTGGACACGACAAATTTCCAGGTTTTCGATACCTATTTGATCGATTTATTGGAAGCTGCGCCAGTGGATGCTAATGGGAAAGTTACTTCAACGGTAACAAAAGTCAGCAAAATTGAAATGGATACAGATCGTTTTAATAGTTTGAAAAATGCCAATAAGATTATTCTTAAGGCTCTTGTGAATACGTCTTCAAGTTCTACTGGTGAAGCTGTTTTTTATTCAGACTATACCCTCGATGTTCGGGTGGGGATATTGGTGAACTATTCGTACGATATTAATTAATCTTTCAAACTTCACGAATATGAAAACTTTAGAATGCATAAAGGGCACATTAAATAAGATATTGTTGGGCATATCCTTTTTGGTGATGTTCGGTACTGTGTGTTTATCCCAGGAACTTACCATGTACAACCTGCACAGCCTTAGCGACAGGCATCTTGTAAACCCCGCCCTTACTCCCGATTGTAAATTTTATTTTGGATTCCCCGGACTATCGTCCATAAACCTGGGCTACGAGAACCGGGGCATGAAAATACTCGAAGTGCTCGAAAATACCGATCATCTCGAAGATGTCCTATCGCGCAACAATAGTTTTGGTTTCGATTTACGGTACTCGCCCATTAGCCTGGGGTACGGGATTGGCAAAGGTTTTATCACTTTTGATATCAGCAACAAAACAACCACTGGAATTTCTTTGCCCAAGGACCTTCTCTATTTTCTTTGGAACGGCAACAAAGATCACATTGGCAAAATGGCCGATTTTAGTGGTCTTAAACTTCAGGCATCGAACTATTTCGAGTATTCCTTCGGATACAATTACCAGCTTATGGACAATCTAAAAGTTGGGGCAAAACTTAAATTTTTGCGTGGTATGGTAAATTTCGACACCCAAAGCTGGGACATGGGCATTTATACTTACGAAGATACTTACATCTGGGATCTTCATTCAAATATTAGAATGAATGCCTCCATACCACTTACTGCCGAATTCGACGATCAAGATCCTGAAAAACTGCACGACCTCACAGAGCAGGATTTGTCGGCTTCCGATTTCTTTTTTGGAAACAAAAACCGTGGTTTGGGCTTCGACCTGGGGGCAGTGTATAACTATAATGAAAAAATCACCCTGTCGGCTAGCGTTATTGACTTGTTTAGCCATATTAAATGGCAAAGCAATGTGTTGAATTTTAGCCAGGACACCGTGTTTACCCTGGAAGGAGTTGACCTAACACCTTATATTGTACCCGACGGAGCCGATGATCCCGATCATTTGTGGGAAAGATTGATCGATACAATTAGCGATGCCTTTGCCATAAAGTCGACACAGGAAAGTTATAAAACCAAGATTGGCCCCCGGTTTTTCCTCGCAGGGGACTATGCTGTAAACACCTGGCTCGATGCAGGGCTTATACTGAACGGGAAATACTACAACGACAAACTGTATATGGCTTATGGCATTTCGGGAAATGCCCAACTAAGCCGTTTTGTCAGCATGTCTGGTACTTTCACCATGTTTGGTTCGGGCAGTGCCAACCTGGGATTGGGGTTTGCCTTCAATCTTGGCCCTTGGCAGTTGCACCTTATCACCGACAATATCCTGGGCATAAAGTACGACCCCAAGCTCAACACCCTGTGGCCAGCCACCAGCCAGAATTTGGATTTCCGTTTTGGGATGGCCTTTTTGTTTGGACGCACAAAGGCAAACTAACACGAGGCACATTAGGTACAAGCACCGTAGCAAAACTACACGGCAAAACCACCTGGTAAACCTACGAAACTACCCGAATAAATTCGGGTGATGTCTCAAGGGGATTTGACAGTTCCTGGTTGAGACAACACCACATTTCAATGTGGTGATTTAGGATCAATGGTAAAGGTTTCTTGGTTGAGACAACACCACATTTCAATGTGGTGATTTCAGGATCAGCGGTGGAAGGTGCTTGGTTGAGTCAACACCACAATTTATTGTGGTGATTTAGGATCAATGGTAAAGGTTTCCTGGTTGAGACAACACCACAATTTATTGTGGTGAAATAAAGTAATGAAGTAAAAGTGTAAATTGGTTGAGACAACACCACAATTTATTTTGGTGATAATAAAATGAAAAAATACGGCCTCATAGGATACCCACTCGGTCATTCCTTCTCGAAAAAATATTTCACCGAAAAGTTTTTGAAGGAAAGGATTAATGCCGCGTACGAAAATTATCCAATCGAGGCTATTTCTGAATTTCCTAAACTACTCCGATCACAACCCGCCCTGTGTGGCCTCAATGTCACGATCCCATACAAGGAAGAAATTATCCCTTACCTTGATGAACTGGATGAAACAGCAAAAGAAGTAGGGGCCGTAAATACGATCCAAATATCCCGGCAGGGAAAAAAGATCCACACCAAAGGTTTTAACACCGATGTATTTGGCTTTGAGAAAATGATTGCTCCGGAATTGAACCCTGGACACAATTCAGCCTTGATATTAGGAACCGGGGGAGCATCAAAGGCCGTGGCTTATGTGCTGAAAAAACTTGGGATCGATTTTACTTTTGTTTCGAGATACAGCCAAACTGATATTTTTTCGTATGCTGATTTATCTTCTGAAATCGTTAAAAATAGTCATGTCATAATAAATACAACACCCCTGGGCATGTTCCCCCATGTAGATGGATTACCAAACCTCGATTACTCGGCCCTAACCCCGGAGCATTTGCTTGTCGACCTGATTTATAACCCCGAAGAAACCCTCTTTCTAAAAAAAGGAAAAGCACAAGGTGCAACCTCCCTAAACGGTTTAAAAATGCTGCGCTATCAGGCCGAAAAAGCATGGGAGATTTTTGCGTAAGAATTAACTCAAATAGTGCAATGTACTTCCTCACTAAAATCAGCTTATGGTTGGATAATGTCCAAAATCAGCCTTATTTAACCTTGGAAAATGTCCAAAAATATTGCAAATCATGGTTGGATAATGTCCAAAATAATTACATATTTACATTGGAAATTGACCATATTGAAAATAGTATTTGCATAATAGACTAATATTCAACAGATAACAGTATGAAACGAGATGTGTATAAAACCTTATGCGATTGGAAGGATGATACACTACATAAACCGTTGTTGCTACGAGGTGCTCGTCAGGTTGGGAAAACGTATGTCGTCGAAGAATTTGGACGAACTGAATTTGAGTCTTTCATCCACTTGAACTTTGAACGAAATCCTGAATTTAAGGACATTTTTATTTCGTTTGACCCAAAAGAAATTATCGAAAGAATTAGCCTGTTTACAGGGCAGCTCGCCAAAGCTGGGAAAACCCTTCTTTTTTTTGATGAGGTGCAAGACTGTCCAAAAGCATTGATGGCCCTCCGGTATTTTTATGAAGAGCGGCCTCAATTGCATGTAATCGCTACAGGATCGCTATTGGAGTTTGCCCTCGAATCAGAAGAATTTAGAATGCCCGTTGGTCGCATCCAATATGCGTATATGTTCCCCATGTCGTTTGGTGAATTTTTAGATGGAATAGGACAGGGGCATTTGCGTACTTATGTGCTCAATTTCGAGAACCTGATAAAAATTCCCGGTGGGATTCACGATAATCTTAACGAGTATATCCGAAAATACTTCCTCATTGGTGGCATGCCCGAAGTAGTAAGCGAATATTGCCTTTCGGGGGATATAATAAAATGTCAAGGGATTCAGCAATCAATCTTAGACACCTACATGGACGACTTTGCAAAATATGCCCAGAAATCGAAGCATCGTTACCTTCGAAAAATATTCAATGCTGTGCCAACAATGGTGGGTCAGAAATTTATTTATGCCCATGTAGACAATACGATTAAATCGAGGGAATTGAAAGAAGCCCTCGAACTATTAGAAATGGCAGGGGTAGTTTATCGCGTTAAACGTACAAGCGGTGCGGGCTTGCCACTGGAGACCAGCGTGAAAGAAAGTTTTTTTAAGATGATTTTTCTCGATATAGGTTTGTTACATGCTGTAAGTAAAGTGTATTCCGATACTGCTATGGCGAAAGATTTTACGGCTGTGTTTAAAGGGGCAGTGGCCGAACAATTTGTCGGACAAGAATTGATGGCCTACCATGCGCCATATTCAAAACCTTCGCTGTACTATTGGGCAAGGGAAGCAAAAAACAGCAATGCCGAACTGGATTATTTAATCGAACTCGACGCTAAAATCATTCCAATTGAAATTAAGGCAGGTTCAATAGCAATGATGAAAAGTATGATGATCTTTCTTGATAATTATCAGATCGAAAAAGGGATAAAAATATCACAAGTGAAAACCGGGATTGAATCCCCAATCATGTCTCTTGCTTTTTATGCCATTGAGGCGTTGAGTGATGGTTTGCCGCCGTCCTGAAAACAGAGGACATCACTGTAAAAGTTTTGATCCCTTCTTTATAATCAGTTTTCTTGCAAAACAGCAAACGGAAAGCCCATCTGCCCCCCTCCTGAAAAAATTTGGCAGTAAGCAGTTTTTCAGCTTGTTTGTGATTTCCATTTCCAAAATTTAACCTTCAATCCCAAAAACTTAAGATTCGGTAATTGCTTACTAATTTGGATATACCCCAAGCACCTCTCAATTTAGAATAATTACAAATAGAAATCATTCAATAATTGCTAATCAATCAAAGTCTTAGCCTCCTGAAAAGCTGATATTAATCATACCACCATATTAGCCTATTTTACTTACCTTTGCGGGTGATTTTGAGTAATACACATCTTTAAAATACTATAGCAAATGGCAAAAGTAAAGGGGGCCATCGTAATTGACAAGGAAGCATGTAAAGGTTGCGAAGTCTGCCTGGCAGCTTGTCCTACCAATGTAATCAGCATGGCCAGCGAAGTTAACGGCAAAGGGTATAATTTTGCCTACCCCGAATTAAAAGAAGAATGCACCGGTTGTGCAAATTGTGCTATCGTTTGCCCCGATGGGGTCATCACTGTTTACAGGGCAAAAGTGGAAGCATAAAAGTTTAATCAGAAAAATATTAATATAATGGCAAAAGAGTTAAAATTGATGAAAGGCAACGAGGCCTTTGCCGAGGCTGCCATTCGTGCCGGGTCCGATGCGTACTTTGGATATCCCATTACCCCCCAGTCGGAAGTAATTGAATACCTGATGGCCGAACGACCTTATGATCGCACAGGCATGGTTGTATTACAGGCAGAAAGCGAGGTTGCAGCCATTAACATGGTGTATGGTGCAGCAGCATCCGGCAAACATTGCCTGACCTCCTCGTCAAGTCCGGGCATTAGCCTGAAACAGGAAGGTATTTCCTATATCGCTGGTGCGGAACTGCCCTGCGTTATTTTGAATGTGGTTCGTGGAGGCCCCGGTTTAGGTACCATTCAGCCATCGCAAGCCGATTATTTCCAAGCCACCAAAGGAGGAGGACATGGCGATTATCGCTTAATCGTTTTGGCTCCGGCATCGGTTCAGGAAATGGCCGATTTTGTAAAAGAAGGATATGAACTGGCATTCAAATATCGGACACCAGTTATGATCCTTTCAGATGGGGTGATTGGACAGATGATGGAAAAGGTAATGATGTTTGAGCAAATGCCACGAATTTCGGATGCAGAAATTGCTGAAAAATATCCATGGGCAACGATAGGAAAACCTAAGTCGCGCGAAAGAAATATCATTACTTCGTTAGCTCTGAAGTCTGATGAAATGGAAAGGCACAATATTCATTTACAGGCGAAATACAAAACCATAGAAGAAGCGGAAGTCCGTGTTGAGAGAATTCGCTGCGACGATGCTGAATATGCCTTTGTAGCTTACGGATCAAGCGCAAGGATTTGCCAAAAAGCCATCGAAATTGCCCGTGCTAAAGGCATAAAAGTAGGCTTGATGCGTCCCATTACTTTGTTCCCATTTCCTAAAAAGGAGGTTGAATTAATGACCCAAAAGGTGAAGGGGATTCTATCGGTTGAAATGAGTGCAGGACAAATGGTAGAAGATGTAAAACTGGCGGTGAACGGAAGAGTCCCGGTTGAACATTTTGGACGTTTTGGTGGGAACATTCCGACTCCCGATGAGATAGTAAAGGCTTTGGAAGAAAAAATTATAGGAGGATAAACAATGGTATTCGAAGATATTATTAAAACAGAAAACCTGGTTTACAAAAAAACCAGTTTCATGACAGATAACACGCTGAGTTACTGTCCTGGTTGTGGCCACGGAACGGCACACAGGATTACCATGGAAGTGCTCGAAGAGTTAGGCCTTGCTGAAAACACCATTGGGATTGCCCCTGTGGGTTGCTCAGTTTTGGCCTACGATTTTATGAATATCGACATGCAACAAGCCGCTCACGGACGTGCCCCTGCCGTTGCCACCGGGGTAAAAAGATGCTGGCCCGATAAAACAGTTTTCACCTATCAGGGCGATGGAGACCTAGCTGCCATTGGGACTGCCGAAACAATCCATGCCTGCAACAGGGGTGAAAACATCACCATCATCTTTATCAACAATGGTATTTATGGGATGACAGGTGGACAGATGGCTCCAACCACCTTGCCAGGAATGAGGTCGTCAACTTCTCCTTATGGCCGCGATGTGGAGACTATGGGAAATCCATTGAGGATTACAGAACTGGTAGCTCAATTGCCAGGAGTAAGCTTTGTAAGCCGTCAGGCAGTGCACACACCCCGAAATGTAAGGAAAGCCAAAAAGGCAATCAAAACTGCATTCGAACTGCAAACCCAAAAAAAAGGGACCACCTTTGTGGAAATCGTTTCCAATTGCAACTCGGGATGGAAAATGACCCCGGTACAATCGAATCAGTGGATGGAAGAAAATATGTTCCCATTTTATCCTTTAGGTGATATTAAAGTCCCTGAAAAATAGAAGGGGGCAGATTTCTAATCGTTAAACAGAAAAAAATAAAGATATGACTGAAGAAATAATAATTGCCGGATTTGGAGGACAAGGTGTTTTGTCGATGGGAAAAATCCTTGCTTATTCAGGCATCATGCAAGACCAAGAAGTTTCATGGATGCCTTCGTATGGTCCCGAGATGCGTGGGGGTACGGCCAATGTTACCGTAATTGTGAGCGACGAGCGCATCAGTTCGCCGGTGCTTAACAAATTCGACACGGCCATTATCCTCAACCAACAGTCGATGGATAAATTTGAGAAATCGGTAAAGCCGGGAGGCACTTTGTTGTACGACCCTAATGGGATTACCCACCACCCAACCCGTAAGGACATCAGCATCTATTCCATCGAAGCTGCCAAATCTTCTTCCGAGATGGGGAATACCAAAATATTCAATATGATCGTATTGGGAGGGTATCTTAAAGTGAAACCCATTGTTAAGCTTGAGAATGTAATTTTGGGCCTGAAAAAGTCTTTACCGGAACGCTATCACAAATTAATACCTCTAAATGAGGAAGCCATTAAAAATGGCATGAATACCGTGACCGAATATGTTCCCTAAATGATATCATAGTTTTCATAGTAGTAGGATTGCCCTGCTGCAATAGTTTTAGTTTTTAATTAGTAGGAAGGCTGTCTGTGAAGATGGCCTTTTTCTTTGAGACATGGTACCAATATCCTTTAATATATAGTAAATCATAGTGCACCAGTCGGGGATAGATGCCATAAAATGTTAGAATATTTCCTGAAATAATTGCCTATCTGATTATTCTCAGTAAATTTGTTCAATGATTTAAAAGGTGCTCTCTATTAGCACAAGTTCCAAACTTTTTTGAAATATTTATTATTCAATCTTTTGATATGTTCGCGGGAGGAGAAAAGCATCAACCAACAGGATTAACTCAAATATGGAAATAAACAAACTTTACACTTTTCTAATTCTATTCTCTACATTGAATTTTTCAATTAGCTCCCCAGCCCAAGAGGATAAAGTTATTGGAGGCGGTATCCCATCCACCAATGAATTGAGTAAAAAATATCCGGATAAAACCTTCTATTCAATCTCATCAAACGAAAGATATACATACAAGTACAAATCGAGTGAGAATACCGTGTCGGCCTATATGTATGCCGAAGAAACTGTACTGTGCCTGAAAGAGCTTGATAATGTATACATAAAGAAAGTCTGGTACGATGATGAATCTTATGCGTACGATGCACATAATTATAATTATAAAGGAAGGAGGTACCCTTGTAAAATATGGCGTGAAAAATATAAAACAGCTGGCATTTTTTACGACGATTACATGGTAATGTATATCCCCCTGGATTTTGATAGCATTGGCGATAAAAGAACTTATGAGTATACGAAGGAGTTTTACGACGTTAAATACTTTACCTCTGCCTATTTTCACTCCGCCTACAATACACGAAGAAAATCAATTGAGTTTGAGATCCCAAAATGGCTGGAGCTTGATTTGATTGAAGTAAACTTTGAAAACTTTGATATTCAAAAATCAGAAACCACCGACAAAAAAGGCAATAAGACAATTACCTATACGCTTAATGATATTCAAGCTATAAAGAATGAAAAGCTAGTTTCGAGCTATGCTCTTTCACTACCCCATATATTGGTACTACATAAAAGTCAAAGTGCCGATGGCAAACCCCAGGTGCTATTCAACAGCACCCATGATTTATACAATTGGTACAGCCCATTGGTAAAAGAAATTGGCAACAAATCCGACACATTGCAGGATCTGGTGCAGAGTCTCGTAAAAACCTCAACATCGGATGAAGAAAAGATCGAGAATATCTTTTATTGGATCCAGGACAATATTCGATACCTGGCCTACGAGGAGGGTATAATGGGATTTAAACCTGCATCTGTTCAGAAAGTTTATCACGAGCGATATGGCGACTGCAAGGGGATGGCAAACCTAACTTGCGAAATGCTAAAGCTTGCCGGATTCGATGCCCGTCTAACATGGATCGGTACCAGAAGTAAACCGTACAGCTACGATATTCCATCGCTAATTGTCGACAACCACATGATAACTACGCTATATTATAACGGTGAAACCTATTTTCTGGATGCAACCGAGAACGGGATTGCTTTGGGAGATTACGCCCACAGGATACAGGGTCAGGATGTTCTTATAGAAAATAGCGAGTCATATATTATTGATACAGTCCCAGAATTTGATTGCACCCATAATACCCGCGAAGAAATATTGAATTTAGAATTAGTCGATGATAAATTAATTGGAACCGGTACGAGCAAATACAAAGGGGAAGAGAAAAACATATTGTTCAACTTGGTGGCCAACACACCAGCCCTTGATATCGAAGATGGTTTGATGGAAACGATAAGCAACTCTGACAAAAACATATCTGTTTCAAATATTACAACCTCAGATCTAAAAAACAGAAACATCCCTATCACTTTAGAATATAATATAGCATTGAGCAACCAGGCTACTTTTCTATCGAAAGAAATCTATTTGAATACCGATTTTGAGAAAACCTTTGCACATTATGATGTTGATTCAACCAGAATAAACGACCTTGACTTCCATTATAAAGTTGATATTAATAAGTTAACAACTATAAAAATCCCCACATCCTATTCTGTTGACTATTTGCCCGAACCGATAAACTTTGAGACTGACGAGTACAAATTTCTCTTGAAATTTGAATATGAAAAAGATAAGAGTAGCATTCTGTATACCAAAAGAATATGTATTAAAAAAGGTTCGGTTAAAGCTAAAAATATAGCAACATGGAACGAAAGTATTGCTTCGTTAAACCAATTTTACAACAATCAGATAATCATAAAAATGAACAAATAAGAATTGCTATGACAAACTTAAAATCAACTTTGACACTACTAATGCTCCTGTCTTTTTCTTTCTTATTGCTTGGGAACGAAAGCAGCATAATGGCACCAGATAAAGATACCGGCGTTTTTGGAGACAATGACCCCGATTTTCAGGTAACAGAAGCCCCTGAAAAATGGAAGGATGAATCTGCCGTGATCTTATGCCAGAAAATAAAACATGAATATTTCCGGATGCTCAATGGTTATTTGTTTCACCGCGAAGTGGCCCGAAGGAGGATCCTTCTGAATGATAATTATGCGGTCGAAAAATATGCAGTGTTCTATTTCAGCTTTTCGCTGCCTCCAAACACGCAAGAGAGCGGCATCAAATTAATCAAACCCGATGGAAGGGAAATTGAGCTGGATCTTGAAGATGCAGTGCCAGCCGCGCCGAGCGAAGTGCCAGTTTACTATCTGATGAACAGCAGCGCCATGTATAAGAAGATTTCGATCCCAAATCTTGAAAAAGGAGATATCCTGGACTACTACTTTAAGGCAGAAAGTTATCATCGAGTTAGGACCACATACTCTTTCTTTCCCCAAATTTACACACTCAGTGCGGTCTACCCCATTGTTAAGCAAAAGTATTTCTTCAATGTTGGCCGTACTTATCAGGTGAACTTTAGATCCTACAATGGTGCAAAAAAAATTGTGGAAGGAGGCCCTGGTATTAATGAAAAAGGCCACTCGAAAGAACATATCAGGACTTACCTTTTCGAGGATGAAGACAGGGAAAAGCAAAAGGATGAATACTGGAAATATCCTTATTTGGAAGAACCAACTATAAAGCTACAGGTTCATTATGTGCCAAAAAGATTTAGGGATGAAACCCCAATTTTTGTGAATGAGGACGGAATGATCAACGACCCCATCGACATAAAAGAAATTAAGGACCGTGTTTTGATGAAAACAGCGGAGACCGATGAATTTGTCAAAGCAATTGATTATAAACGATACAAAGGAAAGAAGGATGCAAAGAAAATAACAGATGAATTATATTATGAACTAAGGGACTATTTCACGAATAGCAACTTTGATGGTTTTTTTGGTGCAGAAGCAAGAATGGACGGATCGGAGTTTAAAATTAGCCCCCATGTATTTACTTTATCATTGAGCGAAATCCTTACCAAATTAAAGATCAAACACAAATATGTGATTGTGGTTGACAGAGATTATGGCTCATTCGACGATGTGTTGATTATAAACGAAACGACAACAGGAATAAAGGTTGGCGACAACTATTACTTCCCGTTTTCAAACTTCACCAACCCTGATTTTATCCCTTCTGAATTAATGGGTGCGGAAGCAATAGAATTTGATTATGACCCCAAAAGCAAATCCGAAGTAGTTGACTTTACACGATTCACTATCCCTATTTCGGATCACGACAGCAATGTGTACGAACAAACCATGGATCTTTCCATCGATAACGATTTTAATTTGGTGAATGTAAAATCCCATATCGAAGTAAAAGGAAACATGAAGGGCAGTTACAATGAATTGGCACTTTTCAATGTCGATTATATGGCGAATGCCCCAACTATTGGCAAAGCTGAAAAAAAGAAACCTGAGAAAAAGAGTAAACAAGAAAAAGCAGAAGAACGCGAAAAGAAACAGAAGAAAATTGAAATGTTTAAAGAATCTCACCACGATCAATTTGAAGTTGAATCGTATAGCAAGTTCGATCTGGTATCAGATGGGCGATATGAAAATTCAAAAGAACTTATTTACAACGAAGAGTTTACGGCCAAGGAATTTGCACACAAAGCTGGGAATAATTATATTCTTAATCTTGGAAGCTTGATAGGGAGCCAGATAGAACTGGATAAAGAAGACATGGAACGAACCGCTAATATCAATATTGATTTCCCAAAATCATACCTATATCATATCCATGTGAAAATCCCTGAAGGATATAGTGTAGAAGGCTTGGAAGAATTCAATATAAACGTTTCAAACAATATGGGTGAATTCATAAGCACAGCAAAAGTTGAAGAGGGGTTTATTAAGCTTGATACCAAAAAGGCATATAAAATTCATCAAGCAGACAAGTCTGAATGGCCAAAGTTTGTAGAGTTTCTGGAGGAGGCCTATAAGCTTACACAAAAGAAAGTAGTCTTAAAACGATGAAAATGTCTAATCTAAAATACCTTTGCACAAAATTTCAATATTGTTTCAAAAAAGACATTAAGATATGAAAAAGATTCTCGGCATAGGCAACGCGTTGGTTGACATAATGACACAACTCGACAATGATACTCTTTTAGCAGAATTCGAACTCCCTAAAGGCAGCATGCAATTGGTCGACAAGGACAAGTCGGAACATGTAAATTCAAACACTGGCCATTTAAAAAAGGACATCACCTCGGGCGGATCGGCAGCAAATACAATCAATGGTCTGGCCAACTTAGGGACAACTTGTGGATACATTGGTAAAGTGGGCAAGGACGATTTCGGGGACTTTTTCGAAAAAGACCTGCGGAACAATAACATACAGCCCATCCTTTTTAAAACCGAAACTGAGACCGGTGTGGCAATGGCCTTGGTAAGTCCCGATTCGGAGCGCACGTTTGCTACCTATCTTGGAGCAGCTGTCGAGTTATCGGCTAGCGACCTAAGCGAAAAGGATTTTGAAGGATACGATATTGTGCACATTGAAGGCTACCTTGTCTTCAATAACGAATTGTTGGAACGAGCCATGAAACTGGCCCAAAAGGCTGGTCTTAAAATCTCCCTCGACCTCGCCAGTTACAATGTGGTGGAGGCCAATCTTGATTTCCTAAAAAAGGTTGCTATTGAATATGTCGATATAATATTTGCCAACGAAGAAGAGGCCAAAGCTTTTACAGGCAAGGAACCGGAAGAAGCACTCAATGAGATTGCCAAAGGGTGCGAAATAGCTGTTGTCAAGGTTGGGGCGAAGGGTTCTTTCATTAAAAAAGATGGGATTCAATATAAAGCGGATGTAATCCATGCTACGGCAAAAGACACCACTGGTGCTGGCGATTTTTATGCTTCGGGTTTTCTATATGGCCTCACAAAGAATTTATCGATGGAGAAGTGTGGTGCAATTGGCTCCATTCTCTCAGGAAAAGTGATTGAGGTGATGGGCGCAAAGATGACGGCTGAAACCTGGATCGAAATAAAGAGGATGGTCGCCGAAGTGGAGGGATAGGTCTAATTATACCCCACAAATATCATTTCCCAGCTCCTTTACATGTGGTATTTTTGCTCCCCGAAACACAAGCAGGCATGACAAAAACAATTGACGAAATATTGCTTCAGGAAGAGTTCTCAAGAGACGACTTGATTGCATTGATTGATTCTGATGATGAGGGAAAGAAAAAGCTTTTTCAGAAGGCCCACGAAGTAAAACAACAATTTATCGGAAACAAGGTGTACTTCCGGGGATTGGTGGAGTTCTCAAATATCTGCTCGAAAGATTGCTATTATTGTGGCATTCGCAAGAGCAACAAAAATGCCCATCGTTACAATATCACCGATGAGGATATTCTTGAGGCAGCCCGTTTTGCCCACGAAAACAAATATGGCTCGATGGTGATACAAGGTGGGGAGCTTGATAGCCCTGTTTTTGTGGATCGGATTGACCATCTTCTAAAAGAAATTAAAAAACTCTCGAACGGCGAACTTGGCATCACCCTTTCGCTGGGCGAACAAACCGAGAAGACTTACCAACGGTGGTTCGATAGTGGGGCACACCGCTATTTGTTGCGCATCGAATCGTCAACCCCCGAACTGTATTATAAAATCCACCCAAATAACCCAAAACACGATTTCGATACCCGCCTTGAATGTCTGTATAAATTGCAAAGGGTAGGCTATCAAACGGGCACAGGCGTGATGATCGGTCTACCTTTTCAAACCAGCGAACACTTGGCTGACGACTTGTTGTTTTTCAAAAAATTAAGTGTTGACATGGTTGGGATGGGGCCTTATATAGAACACGAAAACACTCCCCTCTATCAACATCGCCATCTTCTAATACCCCTACAGGACAGGTTTACCCTTGCCCTGAAAATGATTGCCATCCTTCGCATCATGATGAAGGACATTAACATTGCAGCAGCCACGGCACTGCAGGCCATCGACCCCATTGGTCGTGAAAAAGCTTTGAAAGTGGGAGCCAACATTATTATGCCCAATATTACCCCGACCGATTTCAGGGGCGATTATCTGCTTTACGAAAACAAACCCTGTATCGACGAAGGGGCAGATGAATGCAGCAACTGTCTGGAAGCCCGCATTAAATTTGCTGGTGATGAAATCGGCTACGGCCACTGGGGCGACTCGAAGCATTTTTTCGAGCGAAGGAAACAGGTCTCAGTAGGCAGCCAGCAGTAGACAGTAGATAGTCGGCAGGCAACAGCCGTAGAGACGCACGGCCGTGCGTCTCTACCAGAAACCATAGCCCCGAGGCCCCCGAAATCCGAAATCCGAGACTCAGAACTTTTCAAAGAAAAAACCGTATCCCCGTAACAACATTTACGCAAATGGTACAAATTTGCAATTTTAGGTATCTTAAATTGTATTTTTGCGTAGCAGTATAGGTTAATGTAAGTTTTTTTATGAAGAAGTTCATCGTATTTGGTATTCTTATTTTGGCATTTTCGGTCGAAAGTTTGGCGCAAATAAGCGAAGGCAAAAGCTATATGTTGCCCGATATAGGCACACCGGGCTATGCCACTAAGATCGAGATTATCAGCAAATACATTCCTTTGAGCTTGTCGCCTGAAGATTCTTTGTACTATACGAATGTGGCCCATTTTTACACAGGGATTACTCCTTTATTTGCAAATAATTCAACGGATGCTGTCAGGGTAGTTTGTACCAACCCTGACGATTATTCAAAAGTTACCATTGGTCCTATTTGTGTAAGCTGGGAAGGCCAAATGATATCGACCCATATTTTTGTCCACGAAAATGTAAATCCGAATTCCAACGACTGGGAATTATTAGATAGTATTTTCAAAATACCAATTGGAGTGAAAGTGCTAGGCGTCACACAGTTTATCGATACTTTTTATATTTTGCAACCCCAACCGGCCATTAATTCAACCACACCTTCCATCTCAATTGGAGGAGGGGGTAGTGCCGGGAAACGGTCACCACGAGGTGCCATGATATTGGAAAGCTTTAGTATTACCGGTACCGGCCAGGATTATGTTATATCGACTTTGGATTGCGACCCTAACCTCGAAGGAAACCAGGGCTATTTGCCTATCACCTTAATCAGCCTAGGAAATATTACCATTGGATCGAACACAATACTTAATTTGGATGCCAGTTTCAAAAATGCTGCGCCCGGCGGTGGTGGTGGTGGAGCCGGCTCGAAACAAGGTGATGGTGGACATGGATTTACCTCGGGAGGGTATAGCTGTACTCCAGGGCCATATGATTCTCTTACTGTTTGGAATCAATCGGGTGAATCAACAGGAAAAATTGTCAATTCGCCCCAATCGAATTACGAAAGTCTTCGTGGAAATTACAGCATCAATGGCATTCCCGGAGGGTTGGGCCGTTGCGACCAGGGAGGTGGCGGCGGCACAGGTCACCCACTTGGATATAGTGGCGCTTACGGCGAAGCTTACACAATTACAGAAAATAATTCAGACGCATTTCCGGGTATGTTTGGGGGAGGTAGCGCTGGAGGAGAAATCAATCTTCCACCGGATAGTCTGCAAATGCCATTTGGCGGTGGCGGTGGCGGAAACGGTACAATAGGCGAACGGGGCGAAGCCAACTATAACAGCAATGGGGGCAACATCACAGGCAACAATTTTATTGTCCCCTTTGGTGGTGGTTCAGGGGGTGGAGCCGGTAATGTATGGTCTTTGTTCCCTGGCGGAAGCGGTGGAGGTGGAGGTGGAGGAATTGCCCTCTACAGCCATCAGCAAACCAACATTGGAAAAATTACGGCCAATGGCGGCGATGGCGGCGATGGCTATGTCCCATACCCCAGCTCGGTAGGCGTGAAAGGCGCATCGGGTGGTGGCGGAGGCTCGGGCGGAAATATTATTATTGGGGCTAAGATTAACCATACCGGCACCAATACCTTCGAAGTAAATGGTGGCGCAAAAGGACTTGGCGACCAGCAAGACACCACTATCTCTCACGATGGTGGAAATGGCGGTGGTGGCCGGATAAGGATAGATGGAACGTATCAAAATTTCAATAACTTAAGCGATTCTTTCACTTTTGGGATTGGTCCCTCAACGCAGAGTGTAAACCTGGTAAACCAGAACTTCACTCTTACAGGGACAGGCAATGGCTCCCCGATATGGATTTATATCCAGCCTCAAGGAAGCAACTGGTATTTTGCTGCAACCACTTCTAATTACGTTGGCTCGACTTGGTCGGTTCCCCTTTCGCTCGACACCTCACAAAATGCCTATTATGTAGTCGCTCTTCAGGAAAACCTGAACAATAACAACTCGTCTTTTATTTACGAACCTAAATATATTCTGTCGCAAGCGGCCAGCAATGTACTCCACATTAATAAGCCCCCGATAGCCAACAACGATTCCATTGTTTTGATGGAGGGGGATACTGTTGCTATTGATGTATTGAGCAACGACTACGATCCTTTTGGTGGTACGTTAGGAACGAGCATCCTGACAAATCCGGTAAATGGAACAGCTATTGTTTTGCCTAATAACGAGGTTCAATATATCCCTAATAATTTGTTTTTTGGCTCCGATACCATTGAAGTGCTTATATGCGATGGTTTGTCGTGTGATACATCTTTCATATATATTACAGTAATCGAACACAACGATCCACCCATAACACAAACTGATTTTGTAATTACCGGAGAAGATACCCAGGTTACTATATACCCACTCTTGAACGATTACGATCCCGATCCTTTGGATGTCTTGGTCCTTACCAATATTACCAATGGTCCTTTTCATGGGACTTTTCTTATTACCTCCGACTCGACCATCGAATATACCCCTGATCCCAATTTTTACGGCGAAGATTATTTAATTTACCAGGTTTGTAACTCGCTGCTTTATCCCTGTGCCACCGATACGGTTTTTATTACAGTCAACTCAATAAACGATGTTCCGGTGGCCTTTTTACCTGGCACCTCAACATCAACAGACGAAATCACAACATCAACATTTGAAGAAGAGGCTGTAACTTTCTGCTTCGATTTTTTTGATGTGGATGGCGATGTGGTTTCCATAAGCAACTTGATACTTCCTGATCCCAATGGTACGGTTATCGGCAACGATTCTCTTTGCATTACCTGGTTGCCCGACTCAAATTTTGTTGGACTTGACACCATTCTTGTTATTTTTTGCGATGATAATTCCAATTCGCTATGCGATACTGTTTTGTTGATTATCGATGTAATCCCGGTGAATGACCAACCCGTAGTGCTTGCTCCAGGAACAACTACTTCTATTGATGAAATCTCTATTAGTACACCCGAAGATACACCGGTTACCCACTGTTTTGAGTTTTTCGACATCGACGGCGACACTGTTTCTATTACAGGATGGAACTTGCCAAACCCCAATGGGATTGTGATCGACACCTTGACCGATACAATCTGTATTACCTATCTGCCAGATCCTAATTTTGTTGGCGTCGATACTATTGAAGTGTTTTATTGCGACAATAATACCCCTTCGCTATGCGATACTTTTTTGTTGATTATTGATGTGCTGCCAGTAAACGATGGCCCATTGGTTTTTATTCCAGGCACAACAACTGCCACGGATGTTTTGTATACGACCACACCAGAGGATTCGATGCTGACCTATTGCTTTGAATTTTTTGATATTGAGGGAAATAATGTGTCCATTTCGGGATGGAACCTTCTGGTGCCAAACGGGATTGTGGTTGATACCCTGAGCGATACAATTTGCATCACCTATATGCCATACGAAAACTTTTTTGGGATCGATTCCATCGAAGTTTATTTTTGCGATGATAATGCCGATCCCTTATGCGATACGGTATTGTTGATAATCGACGTGACCCCGGTAAACGATCCCCCCCTGATACTCGATCCTCAAACATTAAATCAGGCAGATACGATATACGAAATTGCCACTTCAAGCATTCCCCAGATTATTTGTATCGAAACCCAGGATGCCGATAACGATAGTGTTTTTATTGCCTCCATCGGATTTTTGCAAGGGCTTGGAAACGGTTCTCTTACTTTGATCTCGCCTGGCGACACCTGTTTTCTCTACACCTCCGACACCTTGTTTGTTGGAATCGATTCGGTACTTGTAATTGTTTCGGATGGAACCAGCACCGACACTGCCATAGTGGTAATTACGGTGATACCCTACAACCATGCGCCCATGATTTACGACCACGATGGCATTGTGTCTGATGTTTTACGTGATACCACCCACGAAGAACAAGCCCTCGAAATTTGCCTGGATATGTTCGATGCGGATGGGCATATTGTAAGTATCAGCCAAATATATTCAGTTACCGGGCTGGCTGTTGTTACCGATCCCGATACCAGCGACAATTGCTTTACATATACCCCGCTCCCGGGCACTTTAGGCCCCGATACGGTGGAGGTGCTAATTTGCGACAACGGTACTCCCCAGGCATGTACCACCATTCAGGTAATTATCGAAGTGCTTGAGGTAAACGATGCACCCAATATTATAGAGGTAAACGGTGAAACGGCCGGTGACACCCTTTATTTTGAAACCCCGGAGGATATTCCACTGCTATTATGTTTCGATGTTGAGGACGAAGAAAACCAGCTGTTGACTTTTTCAACCACAAGTTTGTCGATTACCGGGAACGGAAGCCTTTATCCTACACCAGACCTTAGCGATACATGTATTTTTTATTCTCCCAATACTGGTTTCAATGGGGTCGACACGCTTATAGTTTATATATGCGACAATGGGATGCCTCCGCTTTGCGACGAAATCCTGGTAATTGTAAATGTGATTCCGGTAAACGACCCGCCCATAGCCAGCGATATCCTGGTTAAGGCATATCTGAACCAGTCGATGGAAATTGACCTGACCGAAAATGTATACGACCCCGATGATGCGCTTGCTGCAATAACTTTTTCCATTCAGGATTCAAGCTCGAATGGCTTTACCGAAAACTACAATGGTATTTTTGAATATACCCCCAACCCGGATTATCTTGGAAACGATACCATTCTTTACAGGATTTGTGACGATGACAGCCTTTGTGATGAGGCTTACATTTTTATTATTGTTGACTACGATATATACTTCCCCAACGGATTTTCGCCCAATGGGGACGGGATAAACGATTATTTTGAGATTTTGGGCCTCGAAAATTTCAAGGATGCATTCGATAACCCTTTACCTAACAAGTTTGAGGTGTACAATCGCTGGGGGGGGCTTGTCTTTTCTGTTGAAGGATATAAGAACGACGAACCGGACAAACGCTGGGAAGGACAATCGAACAGCTCGCTTAAGCGAACTGTAAAAGGCGAAAAGTTGCCCGAAGGGACATATTATTATTATTTTTCTATTTCCAATTCTTCGGTCCGCAAATCATCATTCATAATACTGAAATATTAATGGGACAGAACTTGAAATATAAAAGCCTGCTTACAATGAGAACTTTCTTTCTTGCTTTGCTTTTCGTTGTTTTTGGGTTTTCTTCAATGGCTCAAAACAGCTATCGGTTCTCGCAATACATGTTCAACGAACTATCGGTAAACCCGGCTTATGCAGGCAGTAAAAATGCCATTATGTCGAACATGGTTTACCGTAACCAGTGGATGAACATTGAAGGACAGCCTACCACACAAATAGTGTCGGTGCAAGCACCTGTCAGTAGCAAGAAAATTGGCCTGGGTGCTTTGCTCTACAATGAGGAGCTGGGGATACAAAATGATTTTGGCTGCTTCCTGAGTTATGCCTATCACATCCGCTTTCCCAAATCGTATCTGTCATTCGGCATTCAAGCCGGCCTTATCAACAAAAATGTAAATTGGAATAAAATAAGAACTGCCTCAGAAATAGAATTCAACGAAACAGACCCTGTTTTTCCACAAGCTGATGTTAACTTCTGGATGCCCAATATGGGTTTTGGCGCCTATTATTATTCTGATCAATTATATTTCGGATTGTCAATTCCACGAATATTTGCCAACGAGCTTCCGGTCGATAATAGCGTAGCGGATATGTTTTCGATGTCGGGTGCACAAATCCATACATATCTTACCGCGGGGTATGTGTTCTTTCTAAAAGGGGGCGTAGCTTTTAAACCGTCGGTTATGATAAAAAGGGTTAAAAATGCCCCCAACCAATTCGATTTCAATACAAATGTTTTTCTGAACAATGGTTTGAATTTTGGGCTGGGCATCCACCTAAAAGATTCGTATGTGTTTATGCTGGGCTATAGCCTGAGCGAAAGTTTGGTGCTGAGTTATAGCTTCGATCTAACCTCGTCCGATTTGGCATTTAACAGGCCAACCACCCACGAGATAGTATTAAGTTATATGTTCCATTCCAAAAGTGGTCATATTTTATCGCCAAGGTATTTTTAATTTAGAGAACTATGTATGAAGATTCATAATAAAATAGTATTCATAATAAGCTTGCTACTCCTCTTGCCAGCCCTTGTCTTTTCACAGGGTTATTTTCTAAACAGGGCAAACAGGTACTACGATCAACAGGCCTATTCAAAAGCCATCGAACCTTATATTAATTACCTGGCTTCGGGCGACGACTTCCGGGTAATGGCAAAACTGGCCAATTGTTACCGACTTACAAATGATGGTGTAAAAGCGGAACGCCTGTACGAAGTCGTGGTAAGGTCGAACGAGGCCTTGCCTATCCATTATTTGAATTATGCAAAAACCCTTATGGGCAATAAAAAATACAGCGAGGCCAAAGACTGGTTCATCGAGTACTATAAAGCTGTACCAAGCGATAAATATGCCCAGGATTACATAAGGGCATGTGAAAATGTGGACTTATTGCTCAAGAGCGACTCCACAAAATATAAGGTTTTCAACCTTAATATTAATTCCGAGCAATCCGATTTTGGGGCAACCTCTTATAAAGACGGGATAGTATATGCCTCGGCCCGAGAAGGCCAAACAAAGTTTTTTATGAGATTCGGCTGGACTGATGAACCCTACCTCGACCTTTATTTCTCGTCCGGTGGGCACCAGGACAAATTCAGAGAACCTGTCCCCTTTTCCGACAAGATAAACACGAAATTTCACGAAGGCCCATTATCTTTCGCTACGGGCCAGACTTTTGTGTACTTTACACGCAATAACTTCAATAAAGGGAAAACTAATTTAAGTTCGGCCGGAATAAACAAATTAAGCATTTATACCGCCTGTGAGAAAAATGATGAATGGGATGAAATCAAGTTGTTCGACTTCAATAACCCGGAGTATTCCATTGGGCATCCCTCCATATCAACCGATGGGAAGGTATTGTATTTTATTTCGGATATGCCCGGCGGCTTTGGGGGCACCGACATATATGTTTGCCGGAAGCTGGGCTTTAATTGGACAAAGCCTGTAAACCTGGGAGCCAACGTAAATACATCCGGCAACGAGATGTTCCCGTTTATACACCCCGATGGCAGCTTGTATTTTTCGTCGGATGGTCATGTAGGGCTTGGCGGGCTTGATATTTTTGTGACCCGTTACAATGGTTTCAAGTGGGAGCACCCCATCAATTTGAAGCATCCCTTTAATTCATCGAAAGACGATTTTGCGTACACCGTGAACAAGACCCACACAATTGGATATTTTAGCTCGAACCGCGAGGGCGGCAAAGGAGGGGACGATATTTATTATTTCGAGAAAAACCTGGACTTGTTGAAAGGGTTGAAAGGCCGGGTAATAAGCGCTGCTTCCAAAATGCCAATTGGCGAAGTGAATGTGATTTTGCAGGACTACATAAATACCGACATGCAGAAATTGACAAATCCCGAAGGCGCATTCGATTTCAAGTTGGACCCCGGACAAAACTACAATATTGTAGTAAGCAAACCGGGTTTCAAAACAAAGTCGGTCTCGTATTCCGAAATAGACTATAAAAACATTATGGAACCTTACCTTGAAATTGAGTTAGAATCGTCGATATGGATTAAACTGGAGGGCTTTATTTCGGATGCCGAAACAAACACGCCCATCGACTTGGTTTCGGTTGAATTGAAAAACCAGACCTACGACATTTCCACTACCATGAACTCAACGGCAGAAGGAAAATTTGAATTCGACCTGGATCCACAATCCATTTATGTAGTGGTTTTCAAAAAGGATGGATACTTTTCGGAAAGCATAAACGACCTCAGCACTTTTGGTAAAAGCGAATCGGAAATAATCCATTACGATGTTTTGCTGGGCATGAAACGGATGGTTGTCGACAAGGCCATCGAGCTGAAAGATATTTACTATGATCTGAACAAATGGGATCTAAAGCCCAAGGCACTGAAAGAATGTGACAAGCTTGTTGGCCTTTTGCAGAGCAACCCGCACATCACCATCGAGCTGAGTTCGCACACTGACTCGCGGGCCAGCGACGAATACAACCTGGAATTGTCACAAAAGCGCGCCGATGCAGTGGCCGAATATGTGATCTCGAAAGGCATCGAGAAAAGCCGCATTATCCCTAAAGGCTATGGTGAAACCCGCCTCAAAAACAACTGCGCAAACGGCGTCCCCTGCCCAGAAAGCCTCCACCAGCAAAACAGGAGGACAGAATTTAAGGTGATTGGGAATTAGAAAGAGTTTCGGGTTTCGAGTCTCGGGCTTCGAGTCTCGTGTTGAATGGCAGGCCTGGCTTTGCACAAGTCATCGGATAAATTGTTGGCCAATTAAAAGGTAGTTTGATTTTTTGGTGGATACTTGCAGAATCTTTCATCCGATGACTATCTGATAGGTTGAAAAATGACAAAAAGACTATTTTTACTTCACCACTACAAACTTTCTCACAAACACTTCTTCCCTGGTAATGGCTCGAATAAAGTAGTTGCCGGGCGATAAACCGGATATATCAATTTGCAACTGGCTATTATCACTTTTTATTATTTGTTGGAGTTGCCCTGATTGGGAGTAAATCTCAATCCAATCAAGGCTACCGTTTGTGAGATTTAGGTCTAGTATTTTGCTTGCCGGATTTGGCAAAATTAATATATCCGGTAAGGGTTCGATGTTTTCAATACCAATTGAATTGCAGATAGAATCAACCTCTTCGGTAGTATTGCAGTTGGGTGCATTATTAAATATATGACCAGGAGGGATATAAGCAAGATAACCACAAACACTAAGTATACTACAATCGGATAAGCTAATATTATTTTGTAAGCTGAAATTCCCACCTACATTGAAAACTACATCCTCAAGAGCAAAAATATCTGTAAGGTTTATATTATTGTATATAAATAACATCTCATTTACTGTTTGTAGCGATTGCAATCCATTAAGGCTTAATAGATTTCCATTCTGATCAATTATTAATCTTCCTTGAATAGTCTCTACTCCTTCAAATCCTGTAAAATCTATGATAGAATCATTATTAGATATCTCCAATAAACCATCTATGGTTGTTAATTTTTCAATACCTGAAAAATTAATCATTGAATTATTGTTGTAGATTACTAATCCCTCTCCTATATGAACCAGTGAATCCAAACCAATAAAATTAATTAGGGAGTTGTTGCTTTGAGGGTAAAAGGACCCTCCTATATATTTTAATGAATTAAGTCCATCGAAGTTTTGCAATTTGTGATTTTCAACCAGCCAGAAATCTCCACTAATAAATTTCAGAGATCCTAATCCTGACAAACTCTGTAGATTATTATTCCCATTAATTTGCATTCCCCAGCCAATAGAATCTAATAAATCCATACCATTTAAACTGACAAGGGAATCATTACCTACAATATTCAGCCACCAGTCAATTTTTGTGATAGTACTCAGTCCTTGTAAATTAGTAATATCACTTCCGCTTATTGTAACACCCCCCTCAATTTCGGTACATCCCGGGTAATTTATCAGGAAACTGTCGATCTGTGATTGACTGTTAAAAACAATCCCCTGGGGGAGGCAACCTTGTGATTTTACCTGAAATGGAATCAACATTGAGAGTATTGTAAATATAAGAATCGCTGTGCTCCAAGTCTGGAAGTCAAATTTAATTTTTATTGATTTCATCTTAGCCCCTTATTTAGTTGATGTGATTACTAAATCGTTCAATGATTGCTGCCTTTATATTTCCTTGGTTTTAAGTTGTACTAAAAGACGGAGAGATTTGAATTAGGTTGCTGGGTCAATTCGTATAGTGATCGGGTGACTATGTGAAATTGAAAAAATATATCCTCCAAATTTGTATTTTTCGCCTGTCTTCCAAATAGTACCTCAATCCTTTTGCCATATGCCCAACTACGCTAAAGCTTCGGCGGGTAAACCGACTATCTCCTGCCGATTTATTCAACGAAGCCTTGGCGTAGTTGGACTACTAAAAAACCCCAAACCTTTTTCCTACCTTTGCAGCTTACATATTTTTTCAATTGAGATGATAACACCAGACCAGATAAAGGAAACAGTCAAACGCCAAGAAGCGTTGAGGAGGCATCTTTGACGTCGATAGCAAGCTTATCCAAATAGAAGAAGAGGAACAGAAAACCCAGTCGCCCGATTTCTGGGATAACCCCAAAGCCGCTGAAGAACAATTAAAATTCATCACCACAATAAAAAAATGGACCGATGCTTTCCGTAATGTCGAAAGCCTTGTGGAAGACCTTGTGGTGTTGCAAGATTTTCATAAAGAAGGTGAAGCTACCGACCAGGAACTTGATGATCAATACAACCTTTGCCTTTCTGCCATCGAAGACCTGGAACTGAAGAATATGCTCCGCAACGAGGAGGACCAGTTTAGCGCCATTTTGAAAATTAATTCGGGCGCTGGTGGTACCGAAAGCCTCGACTGGGCAGGCATGTTGATGCGAATGTACATTCGCTGGGGCGAACAAAACGGTTACAAGGTAAAAGAAATGAGCTATCAGGCAGGCGACGAAGCAGGGGTAAAATCGGTTACCCTTGAGTTTGAAGGCGAACAGGCTTATGGCTACCTGAAAAGCGAAAGTGGCATTCACCGGTTGGTTCGTTTGTCGCCATTCGATGCCAACCACAAGCGGCACACAACCTTTGCCTCGGTATTTGTGTCCCCTGTTATCGACGATACCATTAAAATCGAAATAAACCCTGCCGACATAACCTGGGAAACTTTTCGCTCGGGCGGGGCAGGTGGGCAAAACGTGAACAAGGTAGAAACTGGCGTTCGGGTTAGGCACGCTCCTTCAGGTATTGCGGTCGAAAATACCGAAAGTCGCTCGCAGTTCAAAAATAAGGAAAATGCCATGCGCATCCTGAAATCACATTTATACGAACTGGAGCTGCGAAAACAACAGGACGAACAGGCCCTTGTTGAAGGCACGAAAAAGAAAATCGAGTGGGGTAGCCAAATCCGAAGTTATGTGATGCACCCCTATAAAATGGTGAAAGACCTTCGCACCGGTCACGAAACCGGAAATGTGCAAGCCGTTATGGATGGTGGGTTGAACGATTTCATCAAAGCCTATTTGATGGAATTTGGCGGAATGGAAAAGAATGGATAGATTTGAAAACAAAGAGGAAATGAATTGGAGTCCGCCTTCGCTAAAGCTATGGTGGATAAATGATGGAGTATTGGAGAGCAATTAGTAAAGACCCGCCCACCACTCCTTCACTCCACTCAAATGGTTAAATAACAAATTTTTATGTAGCACACCCAAGTATCTTGGGCAATATTATTTACGATGAACATAGTACATATTAGCGCAGAATGTTACCCTGCCGCCAAAGCTGGTGGGCTTGGGGATGTTGTGGGTGCGCTGCCAAAATACCAGGCCTTGTTGGGGCACAAAACCAGTGTTGTGATGCCCTTTTATCATAATAAATTTCGAAACGAGAATCATTTTGAATCAATCTTTACAGGAAAGGCAAAATTGGGATGGCACAACTACACCTTTAATGTGTTGGTTCCACAGGGTCTCGATTTAGGATACGAACTTTGTATGATCGATATTCCAGGGTTGTTCGACCGCCCCGATATTTATTCGTACGATGACGACACTGAGCGTTTCATTACTTTTCAAGTGGCCACCATCAACTGGATGAACATGCAGGATACAGTGCCCGATGTGGTGCATTGTCACGACGGACAAACTGGTTTCATACCTTTCTTTATGAACAAAATCAAGGATTACGAAAGGCTCAAAGACATAAAGACAATCTATACCATTCACAATGGGCAATACCAAGGTCAGTTTGATTGGGATAAACTTCACTATCTGCCGCCCTTTCATTCCTTTTTTAATGGGATTTTGGATTGGGACAATGCCATCAATCCAGTAGCTTGTGCCATAAAGAGTGTGGATAAAGTAACCACTGTTTCGCCCAGTTATATGGAAGAAGTACAGTACAGTATGGGTGGCCTTGAAAAATTGCTACAGATTGAACGTGGAAAATGCACAGGGATTTTAAATGGCATCGACAATGATATTTGGAATCCTGCCACCGACACAATGCTGGAAAAGAAATACTTGGCAAGGACGTTGGTAAGTGGAAAACGAGCAAACAAAGATTGGCTTTGCAATGTGTACGGTCTCGATAAAGAAAAACCCTTGTTTGTATTCATTGGCCGTTTGGCTATCGAAAAAGGGGCAGACATCCTTCCTCAGGCTATCTATTATGCTTTTGCTAAACTTGGAAGAGAGTTTAATATCCTTGTGCTTGGATCGGGCGACAAAGATATCGAAGGAGGTTTGCTTCATCTTGAACATCAGTTAAAAGGGAACTATTGTTCGTACATTGGCTACAACGAAAAACTTTCGCACACGATGTATGCCGGGGCCGACTTCCTGTTAATGCCATCACGGGTTGAACCTTGTGGGCTTAACCAGTTGTATGCGCTGAGATATGGCACTGTTCCCGTGGTGCGAAGGACAGGTGGGCTAAGAGATACAGTAATTGACATAGGCGATGGCGGCTTTGGTATCTGTCATGACCAATGCACTGCCGGAGATGTAATTTATTCCATCGAGCGGGGATTGCAGCTTTATCAGGATCAAAAAAGGTTTTCGAAAATACGAAAGGAAATCATGCAGATTGATCACTCCTGGACAAAAGCAGCATCGGATTATATTGAATTATACACGAAATAATATAGACTATGAAAAAGAGAACATTAGCTATCGTATTGGGCGGAGGCCAAGGCTCACGCTTATATCCTTTAACTGAAAACCGATCGAAACCAGCAGTGCCCATAGCGGGGAAATACCGATTGGTCGACATACCCATTTCAAACTGTCTGAACTCGGCCATCAACAGGATATTTGTATTGACCCAGTTTAACTCGGCCTCGCTAAACAAGCATATACAAACTACTTATCAATTCGACCATTTCAACAATTCGTTTGTGGATATCCTGGCTGCCGAACAAACCCCCCATAGCCATGCCTGGTTTCAGGGAACAGCCGATGCCGTGCGGCAATGTATGCACCATTTTCTGAATTATGAATTTGAGTATGCGCTAATTCTGTCGGGCGACCAATTGTACCAAATGGATTTTAACGAATTGATTGAAACCCATAAGAAAAATAAAGCAGATATTTCGCTAGCTACCTTGCCTGTTTCCGAAAGGGAGGCACCTGAATTTGGAATACTAAAAACAGATAGCAAAAGTTTTATTTCCGAATTTATTGAAAAACCGGCAGCCGATCTTCTTCCCGATTGGAAATCGGACGTAAGCGAAGAAATGAAAAATGCCGGACGGGAACACCTTGCCTCAATGGGGATTTATGTTTTCAATCGCAAAGTGCTCGAAGAATTAATGGCGGATGAATCGACCAAAGATTTTGGAAAGGAAATCATCCCTCAAAGCATTGGAAAAAAGAAGGTTTTTAGTTTTCAATACGAAGGCTATTGGACCGATATCGGGAATATCGAATCGTTTTTTGAAGCAAACCTGGAGCTGACCGACGATATTCCAAAATTCAACCTGTACGATAATAACAACATCACCTATACAAGGGCACGTTTGCTGCCCCCGTCGAAAATACTGGGTACTGTAATCGAAAGATCTATAATCTCGGATGGTTGCATTCTTTTGGCGAGTAAAATTGAAGGTTCTGTAATCGGAATACGGTCGCGAATTGGGAAAGACACCCATATTATTGATTGTTATGTTATGGGGCTTGATGTTTACCAGGACTTGGTAGAAATAAACGATCCCAATTTCAAAGGGAAAGTTCTAGGCATTGGTGAGCGTTGCTATCTGAAAAATTGCATCATCGACAAGAACTGTGTCATTGGCGACGATGTCCGTATAAACGGTGGCAAACACCTGGCCAACGACAACAACGACATGTATACCATTAAAGATGGCATTGTGGTGATAAAGAAAGGAGCGGTCATACCTGAGAAGTTTATGCTATAATGATAGTTTTACTTTGGCAAAAAAAAGGAGAAAGCACACTACAGCCCAAAAGAGAGAAAAAAGGGATAGGAAGGAGAAATATATGACCATATTTATAAATGGAAAACAAAAAAGAGTTCTCAGGCCACCCACTATTGAAGGTATGGACGAAGATGAATTCATAAGAAGGAATGCCGACCCGATATGGCTACACCAACATGGAATGTGGGAATTGATGGATGATTATAAAGCGTATGATGAATGAAACCCAGCAAATCGTCAAGGTGTTCAATTGAAAACAATTCTAAGAAGGAGCGGGTTTAGACCCGTATAGTTTTAAACCTTCACCTGCTCCTTTTTATCCTTCTTAGTCCCCTTTTTCCCATTCATCAACTTAGCGTGCATAGCCCGTGCAGCAATTCGGCCTGCGCCCATGGCTTCAATCACAGTAGCCGATCCGGTTACGATATCGCCGCCTGCATACACAAAGGGTATGGAGGTTTCGTTGGTCTCTGGGTCAGCATCGATATAACCCCATTTGTTCCTTTTTAAATTGGGGGTCGATTGGAAGATAATCGGGTTTGGCCCTGTCCCCACAGCCACGATACAGAGATCTGTTTCCAAAATGAAATTAGAACCTTCAATAGGTACAGGCCTTCTTCTGCCCGAGGCATCCGGCTCGCCAAGCTCCATTTTTATGCACTCCATTGCTTTAATGGTATTGAAATCGGTGCCTATATATTTTATTGGATTGGTGAGAAGCTTGAACTTAATTCCTTCTTCTTCTGCATGGTGCACTTCTTCGGCACGAGCGGGCAACTCATGGCGCGATCTACGGTACACGATGGTTACTTCGTCGGCACCGGTACGCTTGGCGGTACGGGCGCAATCCATAGCCACATTCCCGCCGCCGATTACAGTTACCTTATGGCCTTTGGGCATGGGTGTATCGTATTCAGGGAAACGGTAAGCCTTCATCAAATTCATCCGAGTAAGGTACTCGTTGGATGAGAATATATTTCCAAGGCTTTCGTTTTCCAGGCCCATAAAAGTTGGTAGCCCGGCACCTACTCCAATAAATACGGCATCAAATTCTTCCAGAAGCTCATCTATTGTATGAATGTTGCCAATTACCATGTTGGTTTCAATACGAACGCCTAATTCCTTCAGGAAATTAATTTCGAACTGGACAATGGCTTTGGGTAAGCGGAATTCGGGTATCCCATAAGTTAGCACTCCACCGGTTTCGTGTAAGGCTTCGAAAACAGTAACAGCATAACCCAATTGACGCATGTCGGCAGCTACGGTCAACCCCCCGGGGCCGGATCCGATTACGGCTATTTTCATGCCCGTATTATCCTTGATAAGAGGTATTTTTACCAGGTCCATTTTACGCTCGAAGTCGGCAACAAAGCGTTCGAGCCTGCCAATGGCTACCGGATCATCTTTGTGACCTAAAATACATTTGGCTTCGCATTGCGATTCCTGTGGACAAACTCTGCCACAGATGGCCGGGAACAAATTGGTTTCTTTTATTTTTTTGGCTGCTTCATCAAATTTTTCATCGGCTACCAATGCTACAAATTCGGGGATCGGTACATTTACCGGACACCCCAATACACATTGTGGATTTTTGCATTGCAAGCACCGCCCGGCTTCCAGGAGAGCAAGCTCGGTGGTATATCCGTAAGGCACTTCCTGATGATTATGAACCCGCAAAGTTTGATCCTGTTCGGGCATGGCCTGCCTGGGGATTTTCAATTTTATTCGGCGTTCGTCTCGTTTGCTCAGGCCATGCCATTCGCAGCCATATTTCAGGCACAGGTTGAAGGGTATCAAAGCCGATAGGGCGGAGATGATAACCTCGCCTACAGGCGATCCACATTCACCGCATACTATTTCTTTATTGAGCAGGCTTTTGTTACAGTGAGGGCAAATGATATCATCCAGCACTTCATCTTTTTGTATATCTGCCGAAGATTCAATATCAAACACATCGAGGTACGGACTTAAAACAAGATCTATTTCTTCGCCTTTGTATTTAGCCTTGAATGCAATCTGGTTAATGTCTTTTTTCTCTACATTGAAACTGTTATGACAATGCGGGCAATAAGTGTTTAAATAAGTTTTGAACTTAAGATATTTAACATCATGGTCAAGCATAATCGAACAATTTAAATTCCTGATTATAAATTAATAGAAGCCAAAATTTAGTTTTGAATCCATTTGGTATATTGAATATTTGAACATTGAGAAAAGATTATCTGATCGAAAACAATAGCGAATCTTTTTCCTCTTTCATATAGAGCGAATTTCTATTCATTAGCTCATCAAAATCCACTTTACTGCCATCAAAATCGGGCCCATCGACACAACAAAATTGAGTTTTATTATCGACCTTTACACGACATCCGCCACACATTCCGGTACCATCTATCATAATTGGGTTAAGGCTTACCATTGTTTTGACCTTATATTTACCGGTCAGTTTCACTACATTTTTCATCATAATGATGGGGCCAATGGCATACACCAATTTAATGTCATCACGTTCGCCCAGATATTTTTCTAAAGGTTGTGTCACAAATCCACGTATACCGAAGCTACCATCATCGGTGGTGATAATAAGTTCGTCACAAATTTGTTCCATTTCATTTTCGAGGATCAACATCTCCTTATCCCTTGACCCCATGATCCCGATTACATAATTCCCTGCTTCCTTGTAGGCTTTTGCAACATGATGCAAAATGGCTACTCCGGTTCCGCCACCAACCATTACAACAGTCCCGACTTTTTCCATCTCAACAGCACGGCCGAGTGGTCCTACCACATCTTTTATCAGGTCTCCTTCTTTCAGCGAACGCATTAAGGCAGTTGTTTTTCCGACTACCTGAAAAATTATTGTGATGATCCCGGCAAATTCATCCTTATCGGCTACTGTTAAAGGTATTCTTTCGCCTGTTTCGTTTACCCGTAATATTACAAACTGCCCGGCTTTAATTTTTTTAGCAATTAAAGGAGCACTAATGTCGAAACGGATAATTGTCCCCTTTGCCATTTCTTGCTTTCGAACTATTTGGAACATATTTTTGAATTTTAATGGAACATCAAATTAATTATGCCTGAAAGTTACCACTCCAGGCTATCTTCAAGTTTGATATTGAAATAGTCATCCTCGTTAAGGCCGTGCCATTTACATCCTTTTTTCATACAGATATAAAAAGCGATTAGTTTGGTACGGGCACTTATGTGAATTTTTGCCACACTCGACCCACAGGTTTTGCACGATTTGTCATTGGCAATCAGGCTGGTGTTGCAGTGGTTGCATTTTATATCTTTCACCACTGTATCTTCAGGCAAATATATCGTCGATTTCGAGGAGAAGGTATTCATGTATGGACTTAACATCAGGAAACCTTCTTTGCCGTTCACAATTTTCAACTTCAGCATTTCATCTTCAATAAGGCTTTTGTTGCAATGTGGGCAATATGCTTGTAAAAAAGTCCCGCTGTCAATGATCTCTGCTACTTCATCAACTTTCTTCTCAACTAAATTTTCGCTCCTTGGCAGAGTTTCTTTTCGTTCAAGCCCCTTCCCTGTATATCCATATTCCTGGTACAACTTTTTAAGGGCTACGCTTAGGTCCGCAAATTCGACATTATGGTCGGTACATCCACTACGTGAGCAAAATCTGACATATCCACCCATTTCGAGATTTAAAGGAACCATTGGGGCCTCACAGATTTCACAAGATGCTTTGCCCGTAATTTCTTCTTTGCAATGGGGACAAGAAAACTCAGCAATCGTTCCTTCGGGGATTTCAATATCAGTCATATAATTATAACTGCCATATATGGAGCTTAACCATATACTTCCCTTTTGATCATTACAAGAAACCAAAAGTTTGATGCCGGGCACATTGTCAATTTTTCTTTGGGGGTCTAACAGAGATTCTCTGCATTTAGGACATTTTACTTTTAATGAAATGAAATTGTACATTGTATTTATATTTTCATGTTCGTATCCGTTCAAAAATACTATTTTTTTAATTCCTGTATCAGCATAATTTAAAAAAACATGAATTTCAACAGCTATTCGGAACTATTCAAAATAAGTAATCCTTCCCTAAATCTTTCGAGGCATGTGTCGGCTTGACCTTTTGTTACACCGAACCTCTTTCCAGGTTTTCGGCTGATCCCAGAAATTTTAACATAAAAAAATCCCGATCTGCAAATACAGACCGGGATTTTTTTAATTCTCACGAATTCACTATTTTTTCTCATCAATCTTGTCCTGATTCTCGTCTTTGTCCTTTGTGGCATCTTTAAACTCTTTGAGGCCTTGTCCTACCCCTTTAAAAAGTTCAGGGATCTTTTTGCCGCCAAAGAGCAACACTACCACTACAATAATAATTACAATCTGCCAGGGGCCGATCATTCCAAGTAATACAAATAATCCTGTAAAATCCATGTCTGTAAAATTTTTGACAAAGGTAAGAATTTATTATTCGAATGAACTGGAAATTTTAAAAGGGGAGTAGGACAAAATCCGGATCATTCGGAAAATCTGTGGGAATTGAATTTTTGCCCTCACAATGCAAAAAGGGAAGTAGCCAACTTCCCTCTTTGCATTTATAAGTTTATTTGGATGACTACCCGCACTTCGAATGTCCACAGTCAGTGCAAATCAAGCAACCTTCCTGATATACCTGGCTCGTGGATCCGCAGTTTGTACATTTTACACCCGACTTAGCTTTTGTCCCATCGGGGATATACTTTTTCAAAGCTCGTTCAACGCCCACTTTCCAACTGTTGATGTTTTCATCTTCGAATTTCAACGAACCAACCAGGTTGACAGCATATTCCAATGGCATCCCATGACGGAGCACACTCGATATTAATTTTGCATAATTCCAATATTCTTTATTGAACATGTGCGACAAGCCTTCGAGGTTTTTCCGATAACCGAACCTGTCGACAAACTGGAAGTCGTAGCGCGATTTTCCCTCTGCGTTGCGGTGTTTGATTATTTTCCCATGGGTAATGGTTTTTGGGATGGGGAACATTTCCTCATCGGCCAAACCTGTAAATATTTCATACGGCTGACCATCGCGAAGACCCACAAAGGCAATCCATTTATCATGGTTGTTTTGGAAGCGAACAATCTCGGCATCCAGTTCGCGAGGTCGCTTCAGGTCTGATGTGTCGTTTCCCGTTTTTGTTTTGCCATTCGAAATCAATACCCCATCGCGAGATCCTTCGCGGTACACGGTTATGCCTTTGCACCCGTGTTTCCAACCTTCTAGATATACATTGCCAACCAGTTCTTCGGTAGCATCTTCGGGAAGGTTTACGGTTACTGAGATGGAATGGTCGACCCATTTCTGGACCTGGCCTTGCATCTTTACTTTTTGAAGCCAGTCAATGTCGTTGGCAGTGGCTTTGTTGTATGGCGATTTCTCTACTAACTCGTCCACTTGCTTGTCTGAATATTGTTTTACATCGTCAACATTATAGCCATTTGCTTCAAGCCAAGTAACAAATTTGTGATGAAAAACATTGAACTCTTCCCAATGGTCTCCCATTTCATCCACAAAAATGGCATTTGTATCCTTGTCGTTGGGGTTGACTTTACGACGGCGTTTGTAAACCGGCCTAAATACCGGTTCGATACCCGAGGTGGTCTGGGTCATTAAACTGGTTGTGCCGGTTGGTGCTATGGTCAACAGGGCAATGTTCCGCCGACCATGTTCCATCATTTCCTGATACAAGCCTTCGTCGGCATTTTTTAGGCGCTGGATAAAAGGGTTGTTCTTTTCGCGGGCTGAATTGTAAATGGCAAATGGCCCTCTTTCTTTGGCCAGGTGAACAGAAGAACGATACGTTTCGACAGCAAGGGTTTTGTGTACTTCCGAACTAAAGTCAATGGCATTTTCGCTCCCGTATTGAAGGTCGAGCGCTGCAAGCATATCGCCTTCGGCTGTAATCCCGATTCCGGTCCGGCGGCCTTCTTCGGCTTTAATCCTAATGTTCTCCCACAATTGCCTTTCAACACGCTTTATATCGAATTCTTCGGGGTCGCTATTTATTTTATCAAGAATTGAATCTATTTTTTCAAGCTCAAGATCGATGATGTCGTCCATTATTCGTTGAGCATAATGAGCGTGTTCTGAAAACAATTCGAAGTTGAACTTTGCCTTATCGGTGAATGGGTTTTCAACATAGCTGTACAAATTCAGCGCAATTAACCGGCAACTGTCGTAAGGGCACAAAGGGATTTCGCCACATGGGTTGGTCGATACTGTGCGATACCCCAAATCGGCATAACAATCCGGAACCGATTCGCGGATTATCGTATCCCAGAACAAGATACCTGGTTCGGCAGATTTCCATGCATTGTACACAATTTTTTTCCACAAGGCATTTGCGTCAATTGATTTTGTCTTGGATGGTTCGGTTGAGTCGATTGGCCATTGTTGGGTATATTGCTTTTTTTGGACAACCGATTGCATGAATTCATCATCGATTTTTACCGAAACATTGGCCCCTGTAACTTTGCCACTGGTCATTTTAGCATCGATGAAATCTTCGGCATCGGGATGCTTGATCGAAACGCTTAACATGAGTGCACCCCGGCGGCCATCCTGTGCCACTTCGCGTGTCGAGTTCGAATACCGCTCCATAAAAGGTACGATCCCTGTCGATGTGAGTGCGGAATTCAGCACCTGGCTTTTCGATGGCCTGATGTGCGACAAGTCGTGGCCTACACCACCCCGGCGCTTCATCAATTGCACCTGTTCCTGGTCTACTTTCAGGATGCCCCCGTACGAATCGGCAGGTTTTTCCTGGCCAATTACAAAACAGTTCGACAGGGAAACGATTTGCAAATCGTTGCCAATGCCACTCATAGGCCCCCCCTGTGGGACAATGTATTTAAAATCTTTCAACACCTGATAAATGGCATCCTCCGAAAGAGGGTTGCTATACTTCTTTTCTATCCGGTGTATTTCTTTTGCAATCCGCCGATGCATCTGGTCGGGATTGCTTTCGTATATTTTCCCGGACGAATCCTTCAAGGCGTATTTGTTTACCCACACTTTGGCTGCAAGTTCATCACCATTAAAGTATTCGAGCGAATCGGCTACTGCCTCTTCAAATTTGTAGGTCCGAAGTTTGTCCTTTTTTACAACAGTTTGTTTTTCAATCAACATACTATTTTGATTTATCTAAGTTTAATAAGTTTGTTCCTTTCTGTGAAAGATGTCTGTCTAACAGAGGGTAACAATATGCTTTTCCTGTGTTTTACATACAACGCAAAAGTAAGCAGAGATTTCAAGAATTCTTAAACGATTTATTAACAACAAATCTGTAAGTGAATGATAACATGTCTGATAGAATGTTCATTTTAATATTTATGAAAACTTACAAACACAAAATGTTTTCCTATTCTTATTTAGTCTAAATAGCGGTGGCGTGAGTTCTGAGTTAAAAAGTTGAAATGTTTGGAGTTCTGAGTTGAAAAGATTGAAAGTTGAAAAGTGCTGAGTTCGAAAGTTCAGAACAGGAAGTTCTTCATTAAAGTTTGCGATCTGGTTTTCAATATAGAAAATTGTTCAATTGCATCCCGAAACTTTAGCGAATGTGATACCAGATGCCCCAACACAAAAAACTCAGAACATTCAACCTCTTTAAACTTTTCAACTCAGAACTCCTCAACTTTTCAACTCCTCAACTCAGAGCTCTCTTGTTTTTTCAAGGATCATGTCAGTTGCCCCTTTGTTGTCATCGATAAACTTGCCTGCTTTTATAGATAATTCAGTCAGGTGTTTTGGATTCGACAAAAGCCCGTTGAGTTGGCTTTTTAGTTCTTCATAATTTCCTGCCGGGATGGCTGCGCCAATTTCGACCAATTGGATTGCTTCCTGGAACTTTGAATATTCGGGGCCAAATAATACGGGCATCGAAAAGCAAGCTGGCTCCAACACATTGTGCAACCCGGTTTTGAATGCCCCACCCACATAAGCAATTTCGCCATATTGATAAATGGACGACAACAAGCCAATATTGTCGATTATCATCACACGTGCTTTCGATAAATCTATGTCAGAAGCTTCGGAATATAAAATTGTATCACCAAAAAGCTTTTGGATACGGGCAACATTGGAAGGGTGAATTTCGTGCGGGGCAATAACAAGACAAATGCCCTTTTTGGTTTCGCCGATGTACCTGGCTAACAAAACCTCGTCGGGAGGCCAGGTGCTACCAGCTACAATCATTTTTCGTTCGGCTTTGAATTGACTGATTATTGGAAGATCCCTGGCTGCTTTTGCTATTGAGGCCACCCTGTCGAAACGGGTATCGCCGGCAATGCTGAGATGTTCGATCCCGATTGACTTCAACAATGAAGCAGATGTTTCGTTCTGTACAAAAATGTGTGTGTACCAGGCTAATATTTTCCGGTACCATTTTCCATAGTTTTTAAAGAAAATTTGATTTGGTCGAAAAATGGCCGAAATTAGATAAACGGGGGTTTTCAATTTATAAAGTTCGCGCATGTAAAAATACCAGAACTCGTATTTGATAAAATAAACTACATCGGGCCGAACTAACGAAATAAACTCCCGTGCGTGTGAGGGCGAATCAATGGGCAAGTATATAATGGTGTGGGCACCTTCGTAATTTTTTCTGATTTCGTATCCCGAGGGAGAGAAGAAAGTGAGCAATATTTTGTGTTCGGGTTTTTCTTTTTTGAAGGCTTCGATGATTGGTCTCCCTTGCTCAAATTCGCCAAGCGATGCGCAATGAAACCAGGCGACCTTTGCTTTTTCGGGATTGAAATGCTGAAGCTTATCCTGCCAGCCTTTTCTACCATCGATCCATTGTTTTGCCTTTTCGCTCCTGAAAGAAGCAAGATGGATAAACAATACATAAAACCAAAGCGATAGCCGATAGATCAATACCATTTCCCGGCAAGTTTTAGAACGTAAAATAATTATCCGGAACCCGGCGGTAAAGAGGGACTATCCAACCTACACGGATACCAATCATGTTGTCGTTGCGCTTGTGGGTATCAGTCTCGTGTGTATCGAAATTGTAATCGCGACGGGATTGAGTCCATGATTGGAGGTATTCGACCCCGCCAAAGAAATTGGCAAATTGATTCTTGCCAATGTACATATATCCAACAAAAGCCTTTGCTGCCAAGCCATTGGTAAGCCGATCGTAGCCTTTGTTGTAATCGCCGAGAATCTGGGGAGTATTGTTGCCTTGGTTTTCAATCCTTATGTGATGCTCTAAAAACCCAAGTGTACCGGTAACATACAAACCCGAGTTGGGTGATGATTTGGCAAGGTTTATTACCTTTCCCAGTTTGACACCCGCAAAGTAGCCGCGCTCGCTCATTACAAAATTGGCAAATTCGCCATATTGATTAATGATATGACCATCGGATGTTAGGATGCCGTTCAGTAGATTTTCTTCTTTTATGTCGCCCCCAAACAGATAAGAAGCATCTATCCCTACCAACCAGCCTTTTTTTACTTTTAAGGTGAATGCTGCACCAACGTTAGAGTTTGGGCCAAATCGATCGGCCATGTCTTGCTGGGGCATTTGATAAGCAAACGAAACCGAAAACATGGGGATAGTGGCAGCCTCTTTGATATTAGGTTGCGCCATAGCAAACAACGAAAAGAGAATAATCGGAAATAGGGCAATCAACTTTTTCATGTCGCAAATGTAAACGACAATTCACAAATTTCCAGCAGATTTATCGAATACTTCAAATTATTACACCCACACATCAAAAAAATAAAATATTTTTGCAGAAAGTAAGTTAAGTAGTGACACATACTAAAACGGTTTTGTTTTGATTAAAAGAAGATTAGGATATATACTCCCCGCCCTTTTTATAATTGGGTTGCTGATAAGTTGTTCGACCAAAAAAAATACGGTCCTGAGCCGCTCGTACCACAACCTTACTTCGCATTACAATGTATATTTTAATGGCAACGAAGCTTTTAAATTGGGTGTTCAACGCCTCGAAAACGGATATGTCGATAACTACAATGCCATTCTTCCTATTTTTAAATACGGCGACGAAACGGCAGCAAAGGGGATCTATCCCGATATGGACAAGGCCATTAAAAAATGTTCGAAGCTGATAAAACTTCATTCGATCACTGTAAAGCCAAAAAGGAAAAAAGGGAAAAAGTCGACCAAGCAACGCGAATTCTATGCAAAAAAGGAGTACAACGATTGGGTAGATGAAGCCTACCTTTTGATGGGAAAATCACATTTCTACAAACGCGATTTCTTCTCAGCACACGAATCGTTCACATACATGATTAGAGAATACCAAGATGAACCTTCGCGGTTTGAAGCCTATATTTGGATGGCACGCGCCTACAACGAGCAGAAAGAATATGTGAAAGCACGCGAAATACTCGATCTTGTGGATGCCGACCGAAAGATGCCTGATAAGTATAACAAAGAGCTACAGATTACTTATGCCGATTATTATTTCAAACAAGAAAAATACGAAGAAGGCATCCCTTATCTTGAAAAATCAATAGAGCTTACCCGGGGGAAAAAGAAAAAAGTGCGATACATGTTTATCCTTGCACAGGTGTACCAGAAGATGGAGAATTTCAAAGCTGCTACTGAGTTATACACGAAAGTGATAAAGAAGAACCGCAACTACGATATGGCTTTCAACGCGAAATTAAGAAAGGCCAGTTCGTTTAGTACCAGTCTGGGTGGGGGCGAAGAGCTGATGAAAGAGCTGAACAAAATGCTCAAAGACGACAAAAACATTGAATACAAAGACCAGATTTATTATGCCATGGCCGAACTTGCCATGAAACAAAATAAGGAAGATGAGGCTCTTGAATATTACAAATTGTCGGCTGAGAAAAGTATCTCGAATACCAACCAAAAGGCAATGACCTTCCTGGCTATGGCCGATATATATTTTAAAAGGCCCGAATACAGACATGCACAAACTTATTACGATTCGACTTTATTTTTCATCGATCCTGCTTATCCCGACATCGAACCTTTGACAGCGAAAACGAAAAGCCTCACTAAACTGATTGAAAACCTTGATATTATCAATAACCAGGACAGCTTGCAATTGGTAGCCGCCATGACCGAGAAACAACGGGATGCTGTTATTCAGTCGTTGATAAATGAAGTGATTGAAGAAGAAAAGCGATTGGCAGAAGAAGAGCGGATGGCAGAAATGAACTCTGCCCTTTTCAAGCAACAGGAGCGTGACCCCAGGAACAGAAACCTGGCCTCGGGTGGGAAATGGTATTTTTATAACCCAACAGCCCTTAGCTTTGGGCAAACCGAATTTGTGAAACTTTGGGGCCGACGTAAACTTGAAGACAATTGGCGCAGAAAGAACAAACAAGTGGTTGATTTTGGGGATGACCTGTCGGGTGCATTGGCAGAAGGCGATTCCATTCCAGGCCAAAAGCCACGACCAACCGACCCAAAGTCGAAAGAATACTACCTAGTCGATTTGCCTTTGACTGATTCTCTGATGAAAATTTCGCACCAAAAAATTATCGATGCTTTTTTTGCTGTAGGTGAAATCTATCAAAATGAACTTAATGATTTAAAGCTTGCGATCGAAAATTTCGAAGAATTGAACAAGCGATATCCCGGCAACGATTACCTCCTTTTTTCATATTATAACCTATACAAGCTAAACCAGAGTATTGGCAAACAAGTTGAAGCTTCTGACTACAAGAGCAAAATCATTAATGGGTTCCCCGAAAGCAAATATGCAAAGATGTTCACTAACCCCAATTATTTGCAGGAACTTAATGCCATGAAGGAAGCAGTAAAGCTTTTATACAACGAGACTTTTGCCTCCTTCAAAAACAAAAATTACAGCCAGGTTATTTCGAGTTGCCAGATGGCCGAAACCGAATACCCCGATGATGAGCTTATCCCAAAGTTTAAATTCCTGAAGGCTGTTTCGTATGGGGAATCGGCAATGATAACCCAGTTTGTTGATGCTCTGTCGGACATTGTGAAGAACTACCCTGAAAGCGAAGTGAAGCCTCCCGCCAAAGATATGTTGATGGTGTTGAAGGAAAATAACAAGATGGACATTTCGGCGGAGGAACTGGGTGTTGTTGAGGAGAAAGTGGAGGAAAAAGTGGAGGTGCCTGCCGAGGAAATTTATTTCATGAACGAGAAGATGACCCATTATTATGTTGTAGTGGTAGGGAATAAACTCAAGAACGTGAACCGCATGAAATACAATATCTCGAATTTTAATATCGAGTTTTTCAGTATGATCAACTTCAATGTGAGCAGCATAATGTTGAACGACGACTATCAGATAATTACCATAAAAAGTATGGAGAATCAGGCCAAAGCTATGGATTACTACAAAACCATTAAGGCCAACCCCGATGTTTACAAAGATTTTACAGAAGCCGATTATCGCGACTTTGTGATGACATCCGACAACTTTGCCGTATTTTTTAAAGATCAGAATATCGAGAAGTACATGGAATATTTCAAGAAGAATTATTTCAAAGAGGAAAAAGAGGAATTGGGAAATTAGAAATTCGAAATTAGGGTAGGCCGGAATCCGCTAAGAGAATCTTTCAAAATAATTGACCCAAAATATACAAGAGGGCTATACTAATGTGCAAGTAGTAAAGTGACAGATTTCTCCCTGCGGTACCAATGACATCTTTTTGTAAATGACTGTATGTTAGGAGGTATGTAAATTTGATTTAAGAATGAAGATTAACGATTTTTGATTTTTGATCTGGTGGTTCGTGCCACACATCTTATATCTAAAATCGTTAATCATCAATCCTAAATCCTTTCTTTTGTCATCTCTCTTTGTGCCCAATTCCACTCACCCCCAAACAACTACGCTGTTGTCATTTCGACCGCAGGGAGAAATCTGTTAGCTTAACCTTGCCCATGTTATGACCAATAAGTCATAAGATAATTTGCATAAATTCTTGGCTTGACCCAATGTTCTTTACACCAAGATATATTTTTTATCAATCCCTCTCATCCTAAAATTTGTTGGATATATAGGGCAGATTTTTGAAAAGCATCAAAAGCATCCTCTATATCCGACAATTTTTTTTTCTCCCTCCTTATCAATCCAACAAATCCATAATGCTTTCCTGATCCAATTGGGCAAAGGGGTTGTTCGAGTTGATGAACACATCGGCCAGTTTCGACTTTTTTTCCTGGAGTTTTTGGATTTTTTCTTCGATGCTGTTTTCGGTGATAAACCTATACACAAACACCTTTTTGTCCTGGCCAATCCGGTGCGCCCGGCTAATGGCCTGTAATTCAACAGCAGGGTTCCACCACGGATCGAGGATGAAAATATAGTCGGCAGCCGTAAGGTTAAGGCCCACACCCCCAGCCTTTATCGAGATCAGGAAAAGGCGGTTTTCTTCATCATTCTGAAAACTGTTGATCACTTCCTCGCGGTTTCGGGTTTGCCCTGTAAGCTTCGAGTACTTCCAATTGTTCTCCTCGAAGAAGCGGGCATAAATTGCCAGGTGGGTCACAAAACCTGAAAAAATCAACACTTTGTGGTTTTCGGCTATCAGGCTCTCTATAACCCGGCACACTTCCTCAAACTTGCCCGAACCATTAATATATGCTTCATCGATCAAACCGGGATGGTTGGCCATTTGCCGTAGCCGCAGCAAACCCCGCAATATATACATGGCCGATTGTGCATACCCCTTTTGCTCGATGGCCTCGATAATGCTGTTTCGGATGCGGTTCTTTTCGTTCCGGTACAATTCCTCCTGTTCCTCGGTCATGGAAACAAAATAATGCTGATCGGTAATATCGGGGAGATCCTTGGCAACTTCCTGTTTAGTCCGGCGAAGGATAAAGGGCTGTATAAGTGTTTTCAGGTTTTCCCGCTGCCTGTCGCTACGGGCTTTCTCGATAGGAAGGAGGTAGCGTTTATTGAAGAACTCGAAATTGCCCAACAATCCAGGGTTGATAAAATTCATTTGCGCCCATAGGTCTTTTAGCGAATTCTCAATGGGTGTGCCAGTCAACACCAGGCGGTTCAGTCCATCCAACTGACTGATGCTCCGGTACGATTTCGATTCGGGGTTCTTTATATATTGGCTTTCATCGAGGATGATGTAAAAAAATTTATAGTCGCGCAAATATTCCACATCGTTGCGAACAACCCCATACGACGACAGGATGATGTCGTAGTTGTAGAAGGTTTTGTGTACCGACCGGTAGGTTGCACGATTGGGGCCGGTGTATTTGTAAACGCGAAGGGAGGGCGTGAATTTCAAGATTTCATTCTCCCAGTTGTGGATCAGTGATGTGGGCATTACAATAAGAGTGGCCTGGCTCCGGTAGGCTATTTCATCCTTATTCGCCTCCCCTGACTGATCAAACAAACTTAATTGCACCACTGATTTTGGTGTGTCTCCCCCAGGCCTTAATTTGCCTTTCGTTTTTATGGTCTTTAGCAACAGTGCCAAAGTTTGTAGTGTTTTCCCCAGGCCCATGTCGTCGGCCAGGCAACCCCCAAAATTGTTTTGCTGAAGGAAATACAGCCACGAAAAGCCTTCGTTTTGATAGGAGCGTAGCTGGGCGTTCAATTTGTCGGGCAGCTCGACCACCGGCTTGGTGAACAAGTTTCCCATGTCCTGGATTTTTTCGATATAAGAAGATGCGCTGCCGATGTAGGCTTTGCGCAATACGCCGAGGTGCTGCCGTTTCAATTGAAGCCCGGTTGGCGAACTTTTGGCATGAAAAAAAAAGTCGTCGTACTTCTCGAACCAGTCGTCGGGCAGGGCAATAAATTCGCCATTTGGCAACGGGAACTCCTTGATCCCCTTCAAAATATATTGCCTGAATTCGATAAAAGGGAAAGAGTAATCGCCACAGGTCACCATGGCATGAATATCGAACCAGTCGATTTTGGTTTTCACCTCAAACTTCAACTCAGCCTTGTACAGCGAGAATTTCTTGCCAATGTCTTTTTGTTCAATGCTGATATTGTTCTTTTCCAGCTCCTCTCTGTTTTCGGTCAACCAGGCGACGAAATGGTACACACTGCCCTTTTCTGCCTCTTGCCCCGGTGGCATAAGCTGGCCCAATTGAAACTCAAGCAATCCCATCCCGGCCAACAGATAGGCTATCGTCCTTTCTTCGTCATAATCCCTGAAAATCTTTGAAAAGCTGAAGTCCCCGTTTTCTTCCTTCATGTCTACATAGCTTGCCGTTAGGCTGCTCCGGTTAAAAACAACCTTGGGGGCATACCTAAATTTCAGGATAAAAACGGGTGTATTGTTCAGGTTTTTTTCGAGCGAAAGGATGCCCGCTGGCTTAGGCTGTATTTTTTCGTACACAAAACCCGTAGTTTTCACTTTGTATTTTTTCAGGCTAAGCAGCACAAAGCTTTCAAAGTATTTTTTTTCTGCTGATTTTGGGATGGTGATAAATTCCTTTTCAAAGAAGGGCATCAATTTTTTTCCATCGATATCCTCGAAATGATATAAATGATTTTCAAGCACCAGGTAGCAAGGAAAATTGACAAGCACCTGCCCGGTTTTTCCAGTCAGGTTTATATCTTTTTCAGGATGGTCGATGCTCAGGTAATAGCGGAAACTGTCTTGGGTCTTTATGAAGTTGAACAGGGCCTCGGCTGATTGTTTGCTTGTCACGAGCTGGTCTTCAGGGAAAAGGGTCTTGCTCCGTTCCAAAACCATATAAAGCGGAATTTCATGTTCGCGCACCAGGTCGAGGACTGCCGATAATCTTTTCTCTATATAAGACTGGATGTGGGTTTGGACGTAATCCTTGTTAATCCCTTTGAAGAATGAAGTGAAACCCTTTTTCTTTTTGTCGAATATCCGGACAATGGTTTTGTCGCTCATGTCGTCGCATTTTCGTACAATGGTTTGTTGGGCCGTGGTGAAATTGTAATGGTCCAGGTTCACAGGGTCAATACGTTCTTCCACAAGATAAAACACTTTGCCTTCTTTCAGTTTGATCAAAAAAGCCGAAGCGACATATCCGAAATTCCGATGTTTATAAAGTATTATTGCCAGATGGCTGTCCATATCATTTAAACAAAAAAAAATAAAAATATCCTGCCTTCGCGGCAGTAAAAAAGGCTAAAGATACGATGCTTATGTGAAATATTAATTATGATTCTTCCATCTTCAAAATAAAAAAAGATTACTTGAATTTTAGCTTGTCACAGGAATATTTATTACTTTCGGAATCCTATTTTATTATGATGATGAACTAACTTATTTTGAATCCCTGAAGTAGTAACAACTAAATAATCTAACAAAACAAGGAGAATAGTATGACTTTAATTCTGAACAGAAAAGATGTGGCCTCGGTGCTGAAAATGAGCGATTGCATGGATGTAGTTGAAACGGCTTTTGCTGAATTGGCCAATGGAACGGCTGTATTGCCCTTGCGTACCAACATTAAGCCACCCGATGGATTGGCCCTGTACATGCCCGCCTATTTGAAAGAAATGGGCGCGCTGGCCTGCAAGGTTGTGACTGTGTACAAAAACAACCCTGCGAAATTTAACATTCCCACAACCATTGGGAAAGTCCTCGTGCAAGACCCTGCCACCGGCGATGTGGTCTGTATCATGGATGGTGGTTTTCTGACTGCAGTGCGTACCGGGGCTGCAAGTGGAGTGGCAACAAAATACCTGGCTCGCAAAGACGATAATCAGGTGGCCGGTATTTTTGGCTCAGGGGTCCAGGCAAAAATGCAGCTTTGGGCAGTTGCCGAAGCACGGAAATTGAGCCACGCAATTGTATATGATGTATCAGATCAGGCGGCAGACGATTTTATTGCTGAAATGAGCCAGAAACTCAACCTTGAGATCATCAAAGCGAAATCGCCCGATGATGTGCTGATGGCCGATATTATTTGTACTGCCACATCTTCGCCAACCCCCATCTTTGATGGAAGGAAAGTGAAAGAAGGTGCCCACATAAATGGCATTGGCAGCCATACCCCTAATGCCCGCGAGCTTGACTCTGAAATCGTAAAGCGCTCAAAATTCGTGGGCGATTCGAGAGAGGCCTGCTTCAATGAGGCTGGCGATATTATCATTCCCCTGGCAAGCGGCGAGATTAAGGAGTCGCATTTCTATGCAGAACTAGGCGAAATTATAACTGGCAAAAAAGCGGCTCGTGTTAACGACAAGGAAATCACCCTGTTTAAATCAAACGGCCTCGCTATCCAGGATGTAGCCACAGCCAAACTGGTTTACGATAAAGCCCTTGCGGCGGGGATAGGGATAAATGTGGAGATTTAATACCTAAAAAAAAACTGCCCCCGGAAAAATCCGGGGACAGTTGCAAATCTATAGTATCCCTTTCTTTAGGATCATTTAATTAGCTCAATGGAACGGGAAAGTATTTCCTTTGAGGTTTGAATTTTCAGGATATAAAGACCTGCTGGAAATTCTGATAAATCAATTTTGAAATATTGCTGACTTTTCAGTATTGCAATATTCTTTTGTTGAAGGACTTGTTCTCCGTTGCTATTGTAAAGGACCATTTCAGCTATGGTGTTTTCATAGGCCGATAGGCTAATTTGAGCAAAGGAATTGGTGGGATTTGGATATACTTTTATGGCTGAAATTCCCCCAAGGCTTCGTCCGGTAATGGACATCTTTGAGAGTATGGCAATCCCATTGTTTTCATAGCTACTGCTCCCTTCAGAGAAGGCTTCGAATTCAATATTCCTTTCTTCTTTTTCGATTGAATTCCAAATCTTAGCCGTGTACGCTTCCCCTTCTTCTATGCCAAAAACAGATGGGTCATGTTGATCGCTCCCCCAAAGTGTAACGGCCATGAACCTTCCCTCAAAAACCGATGCCCCAACGAGTTGGTCTTGCATGTTGAATATCCCAACTTCATCGCCAAATTCCGGGATTTTACCCCAGGCTTCCAATGGAATTCCAAGAGTCATGTTTGATCCGGTATTTCTAGCATCTTTGAAATGTTTAGTTGATAGATTTGTTACAGGATTGCTTTTTGACTGCACCGAATTGGCTGGATAAATCAACTGGACGGCAGCTGTCATTTTTATAGGAAAACCTTCGCCCGGATCCATATCGCCGATGGTATTTAATCCCCATTGTGGCCAATAGGTAAGGCCGTTTGAATCTTTCACAATTACCACATTGCTTACAACCGGGCTTAACATGGTTGCAATGGAAGCTGGGGTTTGCCTTAAGTAACCCAACATGCTCCAGCCCGTAGGAATTGTTACCGGGGTCAATTGTGGTTGAACAGCCACCCCTTCAGCCACCAAAGTTTGTGCGGAAACCATTTTAACCTGATAGCCCTTCCCAATTACCAAATCGCCAATCGTATTAAGCCCCCATTGTGGCCAGAAGGTAAATCCATCCCCATCTTTAGCAATATATACATTTGAAACAATATTCGAGAACAAAGAGTCGATGCCCGGCTCAAACAAATCGATATAGGTTGAAAAATAGCTCCAGCCCTGCGGCAAGTTTATGTATTGATAATCGGTTGATGTTGAATTGAGCGATACGATTCCACTCAATCCATTTACAAAATAGTCTCCCTGATTGGGCATTAGTGGTTGGGGCATATAATCAGCAATCGCCATGAATGTAGTTGCCGTTGATGCCTGCCAGATAACAAAGGTGAATGATTCACCTGAATAAAAACCATCTTTTTCAGTAGTCACAAAATCATCTCCCCAGGCAGTAATGTTAGTTGTTTGTCCGTCCCAAACAGCATAGCCCCCACATGCAGGAGTCCCGGATGAGTCGTAAAATACACCAATATAATCTCCTACGGCAATGGGAGTACCATCAATTGTTATCTCCGCCGTATCGGGAATCAGGATCGTGTGCATAACACTAGTATTGATTGGGAGCCAGCCTGGGCCTGTGCCAGAAGTAGTTACGGTGAGATATACCTCATCGGAATTGGAGCATCCATTATTATCCGTTACAACCACCTCATATTGTCCTTGTGTTCCAACAGTAATAGTTTGCGTTGTGGCTCCGTTCGACCAGAGATAGGATACAAATCCCGCACCTGCATCAAAAGTGAAATCATTTCCTAGAAGAATTGTTTGATCGGGACCAAGGTTTACCAACGGCAGTGGATTAAAAGTCACATCAACATCATCACTTCCATAGCAGCCATTGCTGTCTATAATTGTGAGAGAATAAGTTCCAGAGGTTGTAGCTAAAATATAGCTGTTGGTTGAGCCCGTGGACCAATTGTAAGAACCTGTTGTGTTGGCATGGATGTCTTCCACCTCTCCTTCGCAGGAGCTAAAATCAGCTCCTAAATCGACAATAGGAAGGGGGTTTATGATTAACTCGGCAGTGTCCGATCCGCTGCAACCATTATTGTCAGTTACAGTTAAAGAATAAGGCCCGGCTACTGTCGGTAAGATGTAGCTATCCGTCGAACCATCAGACCAGAGATAGGTTCCCACGTTGTAAACACCAAAGAAACCGGTACCACCTTCGCAAATTTCAAAGTCCGCTTCCAAATCAACCACAGGAAGTGGGTTGAAATTCACAACTATTCCATCGCTATCAATACATCCATTTCCATCAGTGAGGGTAAGGCTGTATGTTCCAGATGTAGTTACTGAAATGTGATTCATGGTAGAACCTGTTGACCATAGGAAAGTTCCTGTTAAGTTAGGTTCAATGATTATGAAATCTCCTTCACAGGCAACAATGTCGGCACCCAGATCAACAACCGGAAGTGGATTTACAATCACCTCTACATCATCGGTAGCTGTTAATGCTCCCGAATCGGAAACTGTAACCGTGTAAGTGGTTGTAATAGTGGGTGAAAATAAAATTGATTGGGTCGTATCACCAGTACTCCAAAGATATGAATAGGGAGGAGTCCCGCCCAACACTGTGGAAGTAAGGGTTATTGAAACTCCTTCACAAACCGACTGATCCGCTCCAAGATTTACCGATATGGATGGGATAACAGTTCCCAAATAGGGATAGCATCCCATATCGGCAATGCTTCCATCCGGGTCGTAAGTTGATGAATCGCCTGCATTGATACAAGGAGATGTTGACTGAAGATGATAATCACCAGAACCAATAAAAAGCGGGTCGATGGAAATGCTACCGGTGCCGGCTGTAAGATTTTCATAGTTTGTGGTATTGTTCCACGCATTGTTGAATGTATTATTGACTACTGCCGGACCAAAGATGTCATTAAATATGCCGTTAATATTGGCAACAATAATATTGTTATAAACAGTTGCAACAACATAATAGCAATTAATCCCATGGCCATTCCCAACTATCGTATTATTAAAAACAGTTGGGTGCCCATTGTCAAACAGGCCAATGCCACTAAATGGATTATCAAGAATTAAACAATACGAAATTACTGGGGTAATTGGAGCTCCCTGATACCCACCAAAACTTGCAATCCCTGTATCGTTGCTTTTTAGTATGCAATTATGAATATGAGGGCTGGCCTTGTTTATCTTAATCCCATAATCGCTAAAATTCTGAATGGTAAAACCCATGATTTTGTTGAGGTTGGTACTCTCACCCGAAATAGCAAACGCATACGAGTAGGGGAATGTCCCAATGCCATTGATAATGCAATTGTCAGGGCCATTTTCCGAGCGAACTACTATATCCAGACTATCGATGCTAACTTCGCAATTTCCGGTCCCCGAATAGGTTCCGTCTTTTACGATTACAGTATCCAGGTCAACACATTGATCAACTGCATGTTGAATTGTTGCGTATGGATTTGATTCAGTCCCGGTACCAGTGATATCAGATCCGGTGGTGGCAACCCAGAATGCACCAGAAGTGGAGACTCCTGAAATAGTTACTACAATTTGATCTGAATTGGAACATCCGTTTGCATCAATTTCTGTCACTGAATAAGTCCCTGATGTATTTACCGAAATGGTTTGAGTCGTTTCACCGGTCGACCATATATAGGAAGTAAATCCGGCTCCTGCATCTAAAATAGGGGTTGAACCAGTTGGTAGATTAAGGTCGGGACCCAGGTTTACAACTGGCAATGGATTAAATGTGACATTAATTTCATCACTATTGCTGCATCCATTTCCGTCAGTCAAAGTAAGACTATATGTACCGGATGTAGTTACAGGAATATGATTCATCGTTGAACCGTTTGACCAAAGGAATGTGCCAGAAAGATTGGGTTCAATAATTACAAAATCGCCTTCGCAGGCTATAATGTCTACCCCCAGATCGACAACAGGAAGAGGATTGACTGTTATTACCACTGAGTCAATGGCCACGTTGCTTTGAGCATCGGTTACAGTAATTGAGTAGGTGGTTGTAACAACTGGCGTAACAGGAATATGAGGAAGTGTTTGCCCGGTGCTCCACAAAAAGGTATAAGGGAGAGTACCACCCGTGCTATTTGCAAATATCATTGTACCGCTGCCTTCACAAAGGGAGAAGTCGGGCACAAGTGTTACGGTCAAAGTATTTACTGGGGGCTCAATGGTTATATGCACTTCGTCAGCGTTTTCGCATCCATTGGCATCGGTAATTGTGACCGAATATAAACCACTGATTGAAACTGTAATGGTTTGTGAAGTTGCCCCCGTCGACCATAAATAAGCCGTAGCCCCTGCCCCAGCGTCAAGAGTAGGTGTTGAACCATTAGGAAGAATCTGATCAGGCCCCAAGTTGACAATTGGCAAAGAGTTGATCGTGACATTTATTTCATCGCTGTTGCTGCAGTCATTTGTATCAGTAAATGTAAGACTGTACGTACCTGAAGAGGTGACTGGAATATGATTCATGGTTGAACCTGTCGACCAAAGAAAAGTTCCCGAAAGGTAGGGTTCGATAATAACAAAATCTCCTTCACAGGCAGAAATATCGACACCCAAATCAACAATCGGTAAAAGATTTACAATCACATCTGCCTCGTCGGTTCCGGTACATCCGTTTGCATCTGTTACGGTTACACTATATGTTCCTGAGGTTGATGGGGAGATATAGGATGCTGTTGAACCATCGGACCAGAGAAAGGAAGTTCCGTTGTACACTTCAAAGATTGCATTGCCTCCTTCGCAGATTTCCTGATCGGGACCTAAATCAACAGTAAGTGCAGAAAAAACAGTTATAGAAACTGTATCAAAAGCCAGAGCACCATTGTTATCAGTTACAATAATATGGTAATCTGTGTTTGTCAATGGAGACACAGAAATACTTTGAGTAGTTTCATTGTTCGACCAAAGATAAGAGTAAGGGCTCATTCCACCTGAAATTACTGCATCGAGTGTGGTTTCGTTGCCACTGCACAAACTAATGTCGGCCCCAACATTCACAATAAAAGGAGGAGTGGCCGATTGAATGAAAATATTTCTTGAATTGCCACTGTCGGTAGCACAATAGTAGGTTCCATAATAATCGGTTCCCGCTGGCCCGGTTGATTGAAGGACTTCCCCTGATTCATTCGAAAACTGATTGGCCGATTCTCCTATTAAACTTTGATTGTCCCTGAACCATTCGAAAGAAGAAGCCCCCGTAACCTGTGCTCTCATCCAAAGCAATCCCCCAAGGGTTGCATTATTATACAGAAATACAGATTGATTGTCACTTCCTCCTAAAACAGTATAATAGTTTGTCCAGGTTCCATTGTTGTAAAGATTACCTTCACTTTCAATAGAGAGATTGTAGTAGTTGTTCCGGATGAGGCCATTATTTATAAGATTCCCTTTAACATAGGCCGTATAAGAATACGAAGCATGATTTTGTAATGTGTCAGTAACTGACACATTTCCATGAAAGTAAGTATTGTTCTGATAAACCTGAACCTGTCCAAGAAGTTCGATGTTATCATATATGTTGCAGGCGGTCAAATAAGAATTGCCTGTCATCTTTAAGCTCCCATTTCCGGAATAAATAATTGAGTTTTGGATGTAATTGCCATTAATCTTTAGCTCATATCCATTCATATACAATTCTTCACCCGCCAGGTCAATCCTACAATCGACAAATTCCAGGTTAGTGGTAGTTGCAAGATGTCCTGCCGTATCACTTGAGAAAAAATAATAGGTTGAAATAGGCTCAGTGCAAGTAATATATTGCATAGATCCGCCGATCATAGAAATCCGGTTGCAATTCCAAATCCCATTATTGGTAATATTTGCCCAGCAATTTACATAAAGGCTGTAATTGTTATTGGTGATCAAGCCATTGTTTATAATATTCCCATGCACATTGCAAGTATAGGTGTACCCAGGCTGGTTGCAAAGTGTGTCGGTAACTATCACATCGCCATAAAAATGATTGGCATCCCCATTAACCTGCACTTTTCTTTTCAGTTCAATATTGTCGAGCACCTGGCAGCTTTGCATATAGGCACTATTTGTCATTGTTAACGATCCATTAGAGGCATATATATTGGCATTCTGAAGGCTATTATTGTTGATTTTCAGATCATATCCCGAAAGGTACAGTTCTTCTCCCTGGAGGTTTACCGTACAATTGGTAAATTCCAGGTTACTGCCAGCCATTATATACCCGGCTGTGTCGGTCGACATAAAATTGCCTGTTGTTATTGGCTGGGTAAACGTAAGCCATTGAATACCATTGCCCGATAGATATGTATAGGAAACAGTCCAGGCTCCATTATTGGTAATGTTTGCTTTACAGGCCATATTCAAAGACCAATAATTATTGCTGATAACTCCATTATTGATTACATCGCCCCACGCATGGCAGGTGTAGTTGTAATTGCTTCGGTTGCAAAGTGTATCGGTTACCGTAATCGTATTATAAAAATAGTTTGCATCGCCATAGATTAAGACTTTCCCCTTTAGTTCGATGTCTCCATATATGTGAGAACTGTTCAAATAGGCATCGTTTGTCATGGAAAGGATTCCACTTCCCGACATGAGATTGGCATATAAAAGTTCACCCTGGGCCATCGAAAGTTGATAGCCATTCAGGTATATCTCTTCGTGGTTAAAGTTGATATTGCAATTTACAAAATCAAGGTTGCTACCAGCTATAATATACCCGGTTGTGTCGGATACATAAATATTTGTAGGGCCAATGGGTGTTGTTTGCGTGATATATTCGATACTGTCACCGGACAGGTTGGTTGAGTTGTTGGTCCAGTCTCCATTGTTACTTACATTGCCATAACAATTTAGTGTAAACGAATAGCCCCCAAAATCTTCGATAACTCCATTGTTTATAATATCTCCATAAGCATTTAAGGATGACGAAGAACCATGTCGATTACAGAGTGTATCGGTAACAGTGATTGTGTTATACACATTTACGCCTCCTCCATGAGCCTGTATTTTACCTTTAAATTCAACATCGTCATATATTTTTAGCTGGTATAAATAGGCATCGCCCAATAATTCGATGGATGAGTTACCGGTATTTAAATTACCCCCTTGAAGCGTGTTCCCATTTATGCTCAATGGATAACTATTCAGATGAAAAGCATTGTTGTTTAGGTAGATATTACATTGCTTAAAAGATATTGACGAAACAGCCGATAAATATCCTGTTGTATTTAGTTGGCTGAAATTCTGGGAAGAAAATGGGGATGTACAGCTTATTTCCTGGATACCGGTTCCAGTAATATTTGTTGTGTGATTTTCCCATACACTGTAGTTTGTAATATTTCCTTTGCAATACAGGAAAAGAGCATAACCCGCATTATTTCTGATTAATCCATTGTTCACAATGTTTCCATAAATAGTCAAATCAAATGAAGTAGTTGAATAGTTTTGCAGGGTATCAGTCAGCGTCAAATTACCATGAACGGAGTTTCCTCCATCGACCTGAATACAATTCTGAAATTCAATGTCCTCGTAAATGTGCGTTTGCCACATCCTCGAATTATTGGTCATTTTCAATATCCCTGACCCAGCATACAAAGCATTCACATTTAAATATCCTCCTGAAAGTGAAAGGGTGTACCCATCCAAATCGAAAGTTCCCGAGTTCATGCTTATATTGCAATTTACAAACTCCAGATTGGATGCAGCAGAAACTATTCCAGTTGAGGAGGTCGAGGACAAATAACTCATATTTAGTGGAGTTGATGAGGAAATTGAGTGAGCCGAAACTCCGGTAAATTCAATCCGATTGTTTTGGACCACACCAAAATTCGTGAAATCGGCATGGCAGTATATGGAAAGGATATAGCCGGCATAATTCCGAATAAGTCCATTGTTGGTAAGAGAACCATACGAATTAAACTCGTACGACGAGGTCGAATAATTCTGAAGTGTATCTGTAACAAGCAGATTGCCATACGAATTGCAGGTCCCGTGCACCTGAATATTTCCTTGAAGTTCAATGGTTCCGTATAATGAACTTGCATAAAGGTAGGCACCTGCACTCATTTTTAAAATCCCTGAGCTACCAGCAATTTGACCATGATAATGGCCTGAGCTAAATTCGACCATGTATCCGTTTAAATCGAGATTCTGGCTTGGAAAATATATGGAACAATTTGAAATTATGAGATTTGACCCCGCAATAATATTTCCGCTTGTTCCTTCGGTGTACATATTTGTTGGGCTAAACGTTCCGCTATTGATTAGGGTTTTATCATTGGCCGATCGGAAATTAATTTGATAATTATCGATCGATCCTGAGTTGGTTATGTTACCCGACAATTTGATTGTCAGGACATAACCGGCATAATCGCTTATGGAACCATAGTTTGTAATAGATCCATACACAAGTAGCTCCTGGCTGTTGATGACATGGTTTTTCAAGCTGGCTCCAGAATTTATCGTGAGGTTGTTGCACCACCCCCCCTGGTTTACAATCACCGGCCCGTCGATTACCACATCATCCGTGTAATACGGAATTTCGTAACCAACCCAGGTAAGGGTATCGCTCCAGTTTCCTCCACTTGAGGTTGAGTAAATAGTTTGGGCATTTGCGGAGCATACCCAAATTAGCGATAGAAGTCCAACGAAAAGTCTTGCTGTTTTCATATCCAAAAAGTATTAATTAAATGATCCTGTTTAGGAAAGCAATGTAGGAATAGGTGAGGGTTTGAGCAATTCAAAGTTGTACGAATTCTTGAATCCATACATTAATAAACATCAAGTAAACAGGAGCTTATGATTCGAACAACTAAGTTTAGAATTAATCCATGAAATTCATGCTCTTAATGTTGGCTTGATAATAGGAAGGCGTAACACCTGTAAATTTCTTAAAAGCACTGTTGAAAGTCGATTTTGAGTTGAACCCAACATCAGCGGCAATCGCTTCAATCGTATAGTTTTTTGCTGTATTGTTTGATAAAAGGACGCGAGCTTCTTTGATCCGAAACTCGTTTATGAAATTATTGAAGTTGTTTTGATACACTTCGTTGATGGTTTGCGAAAGGTATTTTGAATTTGTCTCCAAGTGCTTGGCACATTCGGCCAAATGAAAATCTGGGGAGATATAAGGCTTTGCACTTTTGAAGTAAACCTCAAGCTCGGAAAGGAGGATGGCCATTTTTTCATCACTTAAATGAACCTGGGTTTTCGTTTTACTCGCGGGGTTTTGCAGTGCTGTCAATTCGATATTTTTCTTTACCAGGTCTTTATAAGCCCTATTCTTGTATCGCAATTGGATGGCTACAAGCAAAACACTGATTAAAACGAATATCAGAAAAACAATCAAGCCCATCAACTGCATATCTTTCATTTCAATCTCTTTGATCTGTTCTTCGCTCTTGGCATCTTTCAATTCATTCTGAACCTGGAGCAAGGCGATCTCCTGTATCTTTTTTTCGGTTTCGTATCGGGTTTCTATTTCTTCGATCTGCCTGTGTTTTTCCACATTAAATATGGAGTCCTGCAACACATGATGCAGGTTTGAATAGTAAAGAGCTTTTTTATAATTCCTCTTCAGTTCATAAGCCTCCGACAATCCCTCGGCATTATTTTTCAATAACTCCTTGTACTGCAAAAGCTCCGCAATTTTATTGCTTTGCTCGAAGAATGTGATGGCTTTATCGGGCTGGTTCATCGCAATATATAATAGCCCAATATTTCCCAGCGTAGCACCTTCACCGGTTTTATCATGTACCTCCTTTTTAATTTCCACAGCTTTCAGATAGTATTCGAGTGCCTGTGAAAAATCACCCTTTTGTTTGAAGGTAATACCAAGGCCGAGGTATGAATCGCCCATCCCTCTTTTATTGCCCAGCTCCTTTTTAATTTCCAGCGATTGGGTTTGCAAATCAATAGATTTCTCAAAATCGCCCATCTTTCGATAGATGATCCCCATGTTGTTTAAGATCCCAGCTTTTAGGGCAGGATTGTCAATTTCTTGTATAATCGCTATCCCTTTTTCATAGTATTCCAAGGCTTTACCGTAGTTATCCCAATCTCTGAAAATATTGCCCAAATGGTTGTAGGTATTGGCCTTCCCGGATATGTTTTCCGTTTTATCAAAATAGTCCAATGCGTTTATAAAATAGTCGATAGCTTCTTGATATTTTGATAAACTTCGACACGCCATGCCAAGATTACCGTAGATTTGTGCTACTTCATTATCATTTTCAAGTTCCTGGTTTATTTGAAGTGCCCGGTCAAAAAAATCTATGGCTTCGATATTATCACCTTTGGCCGCATGACAAATTCCAATAAATTTAATAAGATCGGCGATTTTTTGTCTGTTCCCTATATCTTCCCAAGACGATAAACTTTGAGTGAATTTAGTAATGGCTGAATCATAATGTTGTGATAAATATTGCACTAAGCCTAAATAGTAATTGCCCTGTGCAATATTCGGCTTATCCATATTTTTCCCAGCTTCATGAATTGCCTGGTTGGCATAGTACCCGGTTGAATCAAAGTTTATCCTATGATACGCATAAGCCAATTCATTATAGATTTTTGCAGTATTTGATGTATCCGAATGATGAAGTAGGTTTCGCAGGCTGTCAATTTGCGAAAAAGAGTAGGCGTATGTATTTAAAAACAAGAAAGTTAAAAGCCCCGCAAATCGAATCCATATTCCCATTTTTCTATCCACAAATAGTTGGCTAAATATAAATAAATATCCTGACCTGATCGGCTTTTAAAATTAAAAAGCCCCGTGTTTGCGAGGCTCTTTAAATCAATTTGGATAGGGTGATTTTATAATCCGTACTTATCAATAATTTGCTGTTTGCTTAAACCTAAAATGCCATGTTTTTCACCTACTTTCTTGATTAATACGCCTAATTATTCCCCACCTTATGGACATGCACGGCGCAATGGGTATGTTATTTTGAATATTTCACTAAGCAAAAAAAAGCCCCACTTTTGTGAGGCTCTCTCTAATTTTATTTTGATACTTAATATTAAGTACTTGGTATTACAAACCGTACTTAGCAATAATTTCTTGCTTGCTTAAACCAAGTATTCCGTGCTTTTCACCTACTTTCTTGAAAGCAGCCAAAGCTTTATCTAAATGATGGATTTCGTGGCCCGCCGAAATCTGGGTCCTGATCCTTGCTTGTCCGTTTGGAACTACTGGGAAAAAGAATCCAATGGCATAAATGCCTTCATCATAAAGGTCGCGTGAAAAGTCCTGTGATAACTTGGCGTTAAAAAGCATAACAGGAACAATAGGAGTATCGCCTTCTTTCAACACAAAACCAAGTTCATCCAAACCTTTTCTCCAGTAAGCTGTGTTAGTTTCAAGCTTGTCCCTTCTTTCGGTATTGGTTGAAATCAGATCGAAAACTTTCAACACACCTGACACAACAACGGGGGCAATGGTATTTGAGAACAAATATGGACGGGCCTTTTGACGACACATTTCAACCAATTCCTTACGACCGGAAACACATCCACCGGATGCCCCTCCAAGACCTTTTCCAAAGGTAGTGGTGATAATGTCAACTTTGCCCATGATCCCATATTTCTCGTGCGTTCCACGACCGGTTTTTCCAATAAATCCTGATGAGTGGGATTCATCAACAAAAAGCATTGCATCGTACTTTTCGCACAAAGCAGCCATTTCGTCGAGTTTGGCCGTGTCGCCGTCCATAGAAAATACACCATCGGTAATTACCACTTTCTGACGCTTGTCGGCGTGCAGTTGCAATTTACTTTCGAGGTGCTGCATGTTCGAGTGCTTGAATGTATCGTGCATGGCACTGCACAAACGGATACCATCGATGATGGAGGCATGGACCAAACGGTCGGAGATCATTACATCCTCTTCGTTCAGAATGGCTTCAAAAACACCGGCATTTGCATCCATGCAGGATGGGAATAGAATAGTGTCTTCTGTTCCGAGGAATTCAGTCACTACCTTTTCCAATTCGCGGTGAATGTCTTGTGTCCCGCAAATAAAACGAACCGATGACATTCCATATCCACGGGTGTCCAAACCTTCGTGGGCTGCTTTAATAACTTCGGGGTGGCTCGAAAGTCCCAGATAGTTGTTGGCGCACATGTTGATCACTTTTTTCAACTCCGAACCGGTGGGGAATTCCACTTCAATATCGGCAGCTTGCGAGGAATGGATAAAACGTTCGGTTTTAAAAATCCCGGCATCTTTTATTCCCTGGAGGGTGTCTTCGTACTGTCCTCTAACTTTATCGCTATAAGCCATAGTCTTTTGTTTTTGCGTGCCATTTATAAGCACCAATAACTTCGTTATGTTCACCTTTCAAGTCGGTCATCCCGATTTTTTCGGGACTCCCGACATAAAAGCCTCACATGCCTTGTTCTTGGCACTTATAAAAGACACTTGTTCTAGTGTATAATTAAAAAAAAACTACTTATTTAGAAACTCTTCTACCAGTGCAGTAATCTTGGTTACTGAGTCGAAAGCCTCTGGTGATGCTTTTTCGTCGGGGATAGAAATTTTGTATTTCATCTCCAGGAAACGCTTCAATGAAACCATCGAAAAAGAATCAACAATACCACCTGAGATAAGAGGTGAATCATACGTCAACTCATCTTCTTCGTCTTCTAAGTATTCTTCAATCACATACGCTAATACTACATCTTTAATGTCTTCCATGTCTTTTTATTTTTAGTTTAATGTTAATTTATTTCCTTTTATTCATTAATAGTTTTTTAAACTCATCAGCAGAAACTACTTCAACTTTTGGGAAATCAATTTCTTTTAACACATTGAAATGTTTGTCATGACTGACTATATACCATGCATTTGAAGCAATTGCACAATCTGCGAATTTGTTGTCGTCTGCATCTTTAATAAGATTCCACTTATAGTAAACCTCAACTTTTTGAATAGTTGGTAAAGCAATAATTGTATTTAGTGTTAACTGTGCCACCTCGAAACCCATGTGCCATTCCAAAATCTCAGCATATTCATTTAATATTTCAGTTGTAACACATAATTCAAAAGCTCCTTTTACAATATCTCTAAATATCCAATGATTGTCAGAATTCCTTGAAATCGAAGTTAAAAGTATATTTGTATCAATTACTACTTTCATTCATTATTCGAGTTATAAGCAGTTCTCATTCTAGTATTGGCCAATCTTTCCATATCCTCATTTGTCCAGCCTTTTTCTTCCCAAACTTTATCGGCGGCATCCATTGCTTTTTCTGCAAAATAGGATGAAACAAGCTTTTTTATTTCCAGCAAATCATCATCAGAGACCGTTTGGGAGAACAGCTTTAAAAATTCCAACTGCAAATTACTTAGAGGTTGCTGTATCGCTATTTTTTCCATAATTACATATTTTGATAAGTTTCAATTACCTTATGCAAATTTAACATTATTTATTCGCAGCTTCCCAATCCATTACCTTCCAATATTTCTTCTCGTTCAATTTATAAGTATGGAGTCCAAAGATCAATCCTCCAATTGCATAAATGACAAAATAGATTGCCATGTTGATCCAGGTAAATTCCATGATATTGACAAGACTCAGGAATAACAAGGTGAACCCTCCCGTAAACACACTCCAGAACAAAATAAAAACGAGCAAGTACCGACTCTTATGGTTTCGGCGCTTCTCCCATTTTGCCATGAATTTTTCTGTGTCTTTTGATCTTATCATTTTTCAACATTGAATGACACTTGGAGGTTTTTACCTGTCTCCAAGTTTCGCCGGAAAAAACAGTAGTGTTTCAAACTACTTGTCTTCGCCGGCGAAAAATATTATTTGACCTTATGCCCCAGCCCTCCCTTAGGTCGGACTGGGCTATTGATATCACCCCTTCGGGGCTATGCCAAATTTCCAATTTCTATTTTCCAATTTCGCTCCATTACAATAGAACACTTCCGTTGGGATTAATCCCACCTTTTGCTTACTGCCTACTGAAAACTAATCTTCCAGCGTACTGGTATCACCAATCTCAAGGCCCCACTCTTTTGCGTGTAACATGCGGCGCATGATTTTACCACTGCGGGTTTTTGGCAACGTTTCCATGTACTCGATTTCCTGTGGCATGGCCAAAGGGGAAAGCTTTTTGCGGATGAAATTCATGATCTGCAACTCCAATTCTTCACCAGCTTCGAAGCCAGGCTTTAATGTTACAAAAGCTTTTACCACTTCCATATTTACCTCGTCGGGTTTCGCTACCACTGCTGATTCTGCCACTGCTTCGTGCTCCAATAAGGCTGACTCAACCTCGAACGGACTAACCAGGTGACCACCTGTATTGATAACATCGTCGTCGCGGCCTACGAACCACCAGTAACCATCGGCATCGAACGTGGAACGGTCGCCCGAAAGATACCAGCCGTTCACAAATTTTTTGTTGTAGGTTTCTTCGTTGCGCCAGTACATGCGCATCATGGCAGGCCATCCCGGTCGGAAGGCAATCAATCCAGGTTTGTTAGGTTCTTTAATTTCTTCAAACGTATCAGGGTCGAGAATAGCTGCGGTAATTCCGGGGAATGGCTTGCCCATGGAGCCAGGCTTCACCTTCATGCCAGGGTAATTGCAAATCATCATCGAACCAGTTTCTGTTTGCCAAAAAGTATCGTAAAATGGAAGTCCTAAAACTTTTTCCGACCAAATTACAGCTTCTGCATTTAACGGCTCGCCCACACTTGCCAAATGGCGAAGCGATGAAAGATCATATTTTTTAACTACATCATTTCCAGCCTTCATCAACGAACGGATGGCAGTAGGTGCACTGTACCACATGCTCACTTTGTTCTTTTCAACAAAAGCATACCACGATTCGGCACTAAAACCGGTATCGAGCACACATTGGGTTGCTCCATTGCTCCAGGCACCAATAATTCCATACGATGTTCCGGTAACCCAACCCGGGTCGGCAGTACACCAATAAATATCATCCTCCTGGATGTCGAGCACCCACTTGGCAGTAAGATATTGGGAAATCAATGAATAGTGAACGTGCTTCACGCCCTTAGGCTGACCTGTTGTCCCGGATGTATAATGCAGTACCGATGGAGAATTGGCTTTGGTTGGGAAGACATCAAAATTCTCAACGGGTTCAGCTTCGTCCATGTTGAAAAAAGTTTCGCGATCATTCAACGATTTTTTGCCATCATGATCAACAAGGATAATATGCTTTAAATAGGGGGCGCGTTCGAGCAATTTCCGCACTTTCGATACATGCTTGCGTTGGGTGATAATGGCTGTTGTTTCTGCATTGTCCAAACGAACATGTAAGGATTCATCGCCAAAAGCTGAGAACAAAGGCTGAGCAATTGCTCCTAATTTCAACACACCTAAAAATCCGATGTAGAGTTCAGGAATTTTATCCATGAACAAGCAAACCCTGTCGCCATCTTTAATTCCGAGGTCTTGCAAATATTTTGCAATGGTATTACTGCGAACCCTTACATCGTTGAAAGTGTAGCGTTTTTCAACGCCTCCAAGTCCCTCCCAAATAAGAGCCAGCTTGTCGGCTTTTCCCATCTCACAAATCCGGTCGGAACAATACCAGCCAATGTTGATATTATCTCCTTGTTTGTAGCCCAATTCCTTTTCGGCAATCGACCAATCAAAGTCTTTTATCCTTTCGTCGTACGATCCAATGTTTGACATAGTTTAATCTGTTTTTCAATTATTTGTTTGTATTCAATTACTTTCTAAAACAATCATGGCATTTGCCATTTCCTTTAAGTGAGAGATGGAAACATGCACCCCTGTAATGTTTCTCTTTTTCAATTCATCGCTCACTTTTCCAAAACAGGTGACGTATGGTTTTCCCAATTTATCATTTTGAATTTCAATTTCGGTGTATTTCATCCCATATCGCCAGCCGGTTCCAAGTGCTTTAAAAAATGCTTCTTTGGCCGAAAAGCGCGCAGCGAAATGTTGATATGGATATTTTTTCGACTCGCAATAATCAATTTCGGTCTGTGTAAAAAGACTTGGTTTTAGACCAGATTCGCGGGATAGCCGTTTCTCTATCCGTTCAACTTCTATCATATCGGTGCCAATGCCTACTATCAAGTCGATCCTGTTTGTTTACCTCATTAAAGTTCAAAAATTTGAGCTGTAAAAATAGAAGAAAATTTGACCCTGAAAAATGACAAAAATCTATTTCACAGCATGTTTTTTCGTGTTATTGAACAGTGCTTGAAATCGACTTATAAATGTGACTATTCCATACGATTTCCAGCTATTCCTTATGAATTTAACTTTTGCCCTAACAGCCTGACAGCAAAGCCTTATAGTGAGCACCCTAAAAAACAATCTTCGCGCTATTTTTAAGGGATTTGAGGCGGCATCTCAGGTTTTTTGATACAAATTGCG
>JAIOYV010000029.1 GCA_021740905.1 Bacteroidales bacterium | reverse complement strand
CAAATAAACCAAAAAGGAGGCAACATGTAAACCAAACATAAACGAATCTTGACAGTAGCGTAAGCCACTGAATAGGGAATTTATGCGCTTATCCCAAATGGGTTTCTAATATTACTCAGATTAGGAATAGCTGATATTTGTTCATATTTTCAAAATAATACCCTATTTTAGCGATCCAAATTTAAGAACCAGGGATTATGATTCGGAACTCTATTTTCGTGTTTGGTCTGATACTATGTTTTGTATTGCAGGCTTCAATTTCATCAGGGCAAAACAACGCTCGACAGATTGTCAACATCAACCCCGATCCCAATGGGGAACCATGGACTGTGGGTGGGTTTTATATCTCTCCCGAAGAGGAAGCCGAAATGGCCAGAGAAGTCAAAGATATTTCGCTCATGGGCAGGGATTTTCAGTTAAAGAATCTTCCGAGCGAAATTGATAATTCAGACCAGGATTTGTTTCGTCCCATCTTCAATCAGTTGGGTGGTAGTTGCTCGCAGGCCAGTGGGGTGGCGTACACCTTTACGTATGAGATGAATTATCTTCGTGGTCTCTCTTCTGCCTTGCCAGAGAACCAATATCCCAGCCATTTTACCTATAATTTCCTCAACGGGGGAAGTGGCGACAACGGGTCGAATTACTATACAGGATGGAAGATCATTCAAGAAATTGGATGTCCATCGCTGGATTTATATGGCGGGTTATACCCCATTGGAAACAATGGGTGGATGGATGGTTACGATGCCTATTATAGTGGTATGCACAATACCGTTTTCGATTATTGGACTATTGATGTTAGCACGGAGGCCGGCTTAAATACATTGAAAGGTTGGCTTGTAAACCATTTGGACCAGAACTCTACGGTTGGCGGCTTAGCTGTTTTTAGTGCCGGCGCAACCGATTGGTATATCCATCACTTACCCATTGGGACTCCACACTCTACCGACTTTGTCATTACCGATTTCGGACCAAACATCGACCACGCCATGACGATTGTTGGTTACAACGACAGTATCCGTTACGATCACAACTCGGATGGCCAGTATACGAATAACATCGATATCAATAACGACGGGATGGTAAATATTGCCGACTGGGAAATTGGTGGATTGATAATGGCCAATTCCTGGGGTTCGAGTTGGGCCGATGGAGGTAAAGCATTTATGATGTATCGTACTTTGTGCGATTCAAATCATGTTAGAGATAAGCAAGTTCATGTATTGGAGCCGCTTGCCTATTATAGTCCCGAAATTACCATGAAAATAAAATTGGCCCACCCTTCCCGCAAGGCATTGAAATTTACTGCAGGGGCAAGCAACGACACATCTGCCACCTCGCCCGAAAAGACTTTTGTTTTTACGGCCCTAAATAGGAAAGGTGGAGATTTCCCCATGACCGGTACTAATGACACGATTGAGTTAGGACTCGATATCTCAGCTTTTTATGCTCAAATGCACGATTACGAGCCCACCCGTATTTTCATCAGCATAAATGAAAAAGATACAGGTAATTTGTTCGATGGCAGCATCCTCAATTATTCCGTGCTAACTTATTGGGATAGTATTGCGGAATACCCCTGCCTCGACTCGAATGTGGTTATTACCGACGATGGCCTTACCCGGATTTCGGTGGTGATATCCGGAAATGGTTTTTATCCACCTTCGAACCTTACTTCCAATTTGCTAAACCGCGATATTACTTTGGAATGGGAAGCACCACCCTCCTACCCCGTAAACTGGGAAATTTCAGCCTATAAAATTTATCGAAATGATGAATTACTGACCACAATTACCGATACATCGCTATTCACATTCACCGATGCAAATCTTGAAGATGGCACCTACGATTATACCGTTTCATGCGTGTATTCCAATGCCAGCGATTTCCATGAGTCGATGCAATGTGAATTAACCAGCGAAAGCATAATCCTTGATCCTATTGCAGGAGCCGGGCATTGCCTTTATTTCGATGGTCAGGAAAATTACATTATAGCCGACACCATTGATATTGCCCACAAGTCTTTCTCGATGGAATTTTGGGCCAAAAGGCAACCAGCCGGTGGCGATAAAATGGTCATTGGACACGGTCAATGGGGCAAGGGACACAAGGGAATGCACTTTGGTTTCAGGGATAATAATTTTTACTGCGGATTTTATGGCGATGATATTTCGTCCGACACTGCATTCCTCGATACTGATTGGCACCATTATGCCATGACATTCGACACTGCTACTTATTTACAAAGCCTTTATCGCGATGGGGAGTTGATAAAGACACGCACTTCAGACACTACCTATTATGGTACGGGCGAAGTATACATTGGTGTGGTTTCCGATATCGAACGCTACTACAAAGGATACCTCGATGAAGTAAGGATTTGGGATACTGTACGCACTGAATTGGAAATCCGCCAAGGAATGTTTTTCCCTCCTGCATCAGATGCCCCAGGATTATTGGCTTATTGGCAATTTGACGAACGGATGGGCAACCGGACTTTTGATAAAAGCATGACCCAAAACGATGGCCTGCTCATGAATTTTGATCCACTTTTTGTTGAATCGGATTTGTGGGTATATCACACAATTGCTCCCGACAGCACACTCGAATTATTTGCAGGCTATGGCCAGCCCGGCACAACGGTTTCGTTTTACGAAAGCCTTGCTCCCATGAATGGCAGCCTTAGTTTCGATACGCAAAACCTTACCTTGAGCTATACCCCTTATGGCAACTGGATTGGTTACGATTCCCTGAGTTATAGGGTGGATGACGGGATAAAAACAGACAGTGTAAAACTGTATATCAACCCGGGGAATTTTCCAAACCTAAGCCAGCCTGAGATTGCAATTGAGCCTGAAAGTATATTAGCCATAACGATTTACCCAAATCCGGCAAAGGACAAAGTGGTAATCATCTTAAAAGAAAATCCAGAATCTGAAATCCATATCAGGCTTTTTGATATTGAAGGACGGCTAATTCATTCCGAAATATTTTCAGGGAATCAAAAAAGGATAGAGCTTAATTGTGATCCTTTTGAGGAAGGGAGCTATTTTCTTGAGCTTTCGGACAAGAATGGCCAACAAGTTGAAAAGCTAATTTTAGTTGAATAATTGCTTCTTTGAAACAAAAGAAATAATCGGTACTATTTACCACATATCATTATACACTGCAAATTTCATATTGTCACAACATGGAAGAAATTAAACCTATAGCCATGCCTGGAACTCATCAATTATTTTATGAGTTCTTCAAAACTAAATCTGAACCCCTTACGCAAAAAATACTTGATTTGGGAGCGGGCCATGGTGCTTTCAGCCAAAGACTGTACGAAATGGGATATGATTTGACTGCCTGCGATTTATTTCCCGAAAACTTTCAATTCGACAAAATTGTTTGCGATAAAGTGGATATTACATCCGAATTTCCTTATCAGGATAATACTTTTGATATAATAATAGCGATTGAGGTAAGCGAGCATATTTCCGATCATGAGTTATTTTTTAAGGAAAGTAGCCGGATCCTGAAACCCAATGGAAAACTGTTTATATCAACCCCAAATATCGTCTCCATGAAGTCGAGAATGAAATTTCTTTTCACAGGTTACTTTTATAGCTTCGAGCTGTTGGAAGTAAATAATCACAATGGTTTACAGCATGTTTCATCATTAACCTTAGATCAATATAATTACATTTCAGTAAAAAATAATTTTCATCCTGCCGAACTTGATATTGATCGAAAGCAAAATACTTCGCGAAATTGGTTAATAGTCATTTATCCTTTTATGCGATTTTATCAAAAAATTACAAAAACAGATGGCTTTTATAATCAAAAAAAACTCCTTTTGGGAAGGCTTTTGTTTTTGACATTTTATAATAACAAACAATCAATTTAGTATTTAATGCTGAGGTTGTACACTTCAGAAACAAAAAAAGCAAACCCGAAGATTTGCCTTTTCATGTACAATGATCGTATTTTCTTATTCGCAAGAATGCTCTGCAAACGAACGGCCTTCTTTTAATGCTTCAAGATTCTGGTTTACTGTCATTTCACCTTTTTTGCCAAACAACTTTTTAATGGCTTCCTCAATCGTTTTTGGATCAAGTTCGAGAAACGGGCAGGCTGCCCCCAGGATAACCACATTCGATGAGCGCCTTGCTTCAATGTCTTTCGCAATCTGATCGGCATCGATAGCAATGTGGTTTGGCACTTTTTCAATTTCAGCCAACACATCCTCAATAGGTGGATAATTGGCAATGTTATTATATGGATTGGTATTGGTTATCAGCCATCCGTCGGGTGCCAACATAGGCAAATGCCGCAGGGCTTCTAATGGTTCTACCGAGATGATCAGGTCAGCCTTTCCTTCCGGGATCAGATCCGAATGAATTTCCTGGTCAGAAATCCGAAGGTTCGACATAACATCTCCCCCACGCTGGCTCATTCCGTGAACTTCCGATTGTTTCAAGTTTAGTCCGAGGTCTAAAGCAGCAGTACCAATAATGGCCGCAATAGAAACAATCCCCTGTCCGCCTACACCTGATAAAATGATATCTTTTTTCATATCAATATTTTAGATTTATTTCTTTTTCTCTTTAAATTTATCTCTCATTCGCTGGTTTACAGTTACCACACACTCCCGACGAGGAATTATCACAGAAACTCCTTCGTATTCCAGTTCTTCTTTCATCACACGGAAATTCTCATCATGGAATTTGGGCAATGGCCGTAAAATCCTGATGTGTTCTTCTGCAACCCCTACACCGCGGCAAATATCTTCCAGTTTACCACCTTCCGAAGCAGAACGTTGCCCACCAGTCATGGCAGTGGTATCGTTATCAAGGATGATGATTACTACATTCGATTTATCAACTATGCAATCGATAAGCCCGGTTATGCCCGAATGGGTGAACGTGCCATCTCCAATTACGGCAACCGCAGGGATCAAACCAGCATCGGCAGCCCCTTTGGCCATGGTAATGGAAGCTCCCATGTCGACGCAGGAATTAATTGCATCGAAAGGGGCGAGTGCGCCCAGGGTATAACAACCAATATCGGAAAAAACTCGGCCCTTGGCATATTCTTCGAGTGCCTGGTTGAGGGCTTTGTACGAGTCGATGTGCGGGCAGCCCGAACACAAAACAGGTGGACGGCCAACTACAACTTCTGGCTTGGCACGGCCTTGCGAAACAGGCAATCCAAGTGCCCCGGCCACTTTGTTCGGGTTCAACTCGCCATCGAACTCGATGCTGCCATCCATGCGGCCCCGGATTTTCTTGCCATTGTTCATATATCCCCGGATGGACTCTTCGATAATTGGATAGCCTTCTTCGAGCACCAATATTTCATCACACTCAGCATATAGTTTTTCAACATACTTGCGAGGAATTGGATACTGGTTGATTTTCAACACTGGATAAGGGACACCGGTTTCCTGATAATTTTCGTGCAGGTAGTTAAAAGCGATCCCACTCGAAATAATCCCCAGGCTTTTATCTTTCCCTTCGTAATATTTATTGAACGTCGAAATGTTCGACTCTTCTTCGAAATTTACCTGGTTGGCCAGCAATGCTTTGTAACTTTTCCTGGCGATCGAAGGCAACAGGATAAATTGTTTCAGGTTGTCGGGCAGCTTCAACTCGTTTTGTGGATGTTGCGTTGCCATTCGTACCACACCTGCACGCGAGTGTGCCAAGCGTGTGGTCAAACGCATCAGAACGGGAATCTTATACTTTTCCGACAGGTCGAAACCATACTGCACCATGTCATAAGCTTCCTGTTGGTTATTAGGTTCCAGGATAGGGATCTGTGCAAATTTGCCATAGAACCGCGAGTCTTGCTCGTTTTGCGACGAGTGCATTGAAGGATCGTCGGCAGCTACCACAATGATCCCCCCATTGGCGCCGGTAATGGCCGAGTTGACAAAAGCATCGGCAGCCACATTCAACCCCACATGCTTCATGCAAACCATTGTGCGTTTACCGGCATACGACATGCCCAGGGCCGATTCCATGGCCGTTTTTTCGTTCGTCGACCACGAGGACTTAATTCCCTTTTCTTTAGCCTCTTTGGAATGTTGAACGTATTCTGTGATTTCGGTTGATGGAGTGCCAGGGTAAGCATAGATCCCAGATATGCCGGCATCTAAGGCCCCCTGTGCTATAGCTTCATCACCCAATAATAATAATTTTTGCATATTATACAGCTTTAGCGATTTATAATTTAGGTTTCAAAAGTAAAACAATTTATCGCTTTTGCCGCAAATATTTTTATGCTGTGCAAACAAAAAAGGCTGCTCAGTATCTGGCAGCCTTTTGTTTTTTCCTTTTTTTTACGAATCAATATTCGTCTTCATTAAAGAAGAAATCATCCTTGCTCGGATAATCCGGCCAGATGTCTTCAATACTCTCATAAATATCCCCTTCGTCTTCAATTTCCTGAAGATTTTCGATTACCTCTAAGGGCGCGCCAGATCGGATCGCAAAGTCGATCAATTCTTCTTTTGTCGCCGGCCAGGGGGCATCTTCTAATTTTGAAGCTAATTCGAGTGTCCAATACATATTCTATAATTTTCGAAAGATTTAATGCCTTTTTTAAAAGTCCGCAAATATAAAAAGATTGTTTAAAATTACAACCTTGGTTTCCATGAAACTTCATCTGCCTGCAAATCAAAGCTTAAACGTCTTGAAAGCATAAAAAAGTAGTCCGAAAGGCGATTTATATAGCGAATAATAAGGGTATCGACATCGAAATCTTCTGACAATTTAATTACAATCCGTTCGGCACGTCTGCAAATTGTCCTTGCTATGTGGCAATGCGAAACTGCCATATTTCCGCCAGGCAAAATAAATGATCTCAATGGGGGTAATCCGGTTTCCATTCTGTCAATTTCCCTTTCAAGAAATTCGATATCCGTTACTATAAGTTTAGGAAGGCCTTCATACGAATTTGGCGAATCGGTTGCAAGTAGGGAGGAAGCTGTCATTAAGCGATCCTGGACTTCGAGCAATGCTTCTTTTAGTTGCGTATCGATGTCGTGGTCGCGTAACAGGCCTGTCCAGGAAATCAGTTCGTCGAGTGTACCATAGGCTTCGAGCCTTTCGTGCGATTTGGCCACCCGGGTTCCACCTATTAAGCTGGTCTTGCCGGTGTCGCCGGTTTTGGTGTATATTTTCATAATCCTATTTTAACTGGCTACAACAACCGAATAAAAACAATGTTCGGGAAAACTAATTTCCGTTGATCACAGGGTTTTCATTGATGACATCTGAAGCCACATTTCCATCCAGAAGGCGGATAATCCGATGGGCATGAAGTGCAATATCTTCTTCGTGAGTAACTAAAATAATTGTGTTTCCAAGCTGATGTATATCATTGAACAGTTTCATGATGTCGACCGAAGTTTTCGAATCGAGGTTACCGGTAGGTTCATCGGCTAAGATGATGGATGGTTTGTTGACCAAGGCACGGGCCAATGCCACCCTTTGCTTTTGCCCACCCGAAAGTTCATTCGGTTTATGGAGCATCCGATCACTGAGTCCAACACTTTCGAGGGTAGCTTCGGCCTTGCTAATGCGCTCTTGTTTGCCATAACCGGAATAGATAAGAGGCAACATTACATTTTCTTTGGCGGTGTAGCGGGGCAACAAATTGAAGGATTGAAATACAAAGCCGATTTCCTTGTTCCTGATTTCGGCCAAAGCATCGTCGGTGCGTTTCGACACATCGGTACCATTCAGGATATATTGGCCGGAAGTGGGAGTATCCAAGCAACCGATTATGTTCATCAAGGTAGATTTTCCACTGCCCGACGGCCCCATAATGGCCACATATTCGCCTTTATTAATAACCGTATCGACACCCCGAAGGGCTTTCACGATTTCAGTACCAACCTTATAGAATTTGGTAATTTGGCTCAGTGATATTATTTGTCCCATATTTATCTTGTTCAGAATTTAAGCGTAAAAGTAGACATTCTATCTAATTTTATTACAACAGGGATATAGGGAAAATATTTTATAGAATAATTGCATTATAAGAAAAAAAGCCTTATTTTTGTTAATTCCTAATTAAGAATAATTCTCATATAATAATTATTATGGAATTGAACATTGATAGCACAAAAAACAAATTGTCGACAAGTGGATTGAAAGTGACCCCTCAACGGATGGCTATCCTGGAAGCAATCTACAAACTTGAAAACCATCCAACCGCCGAAAACATCATTGAATACATTAGAGAAACACATCCCAATATTGCTACAGGAACTGTATATAAAGTACTTGACACTCTGGTTGAAAAGAACTTGATAAAAAGGGTAAAGACAGATCGAGACATTATGCGTTACGATGGGATGATGGAAAGTCACCATCACCTGTATTGTTCCGAATGTGATTTGATTGAAGATTATGTGGATGAAGAATTGGATTTGATCCTAAAAAACTATTTTAGGGATAAGAAATTGCCAGGATTTTACCTGGAAGATATTGTCGTCCAGGTCAGGGGCACATTTGATAAATGTTAAATTGAATACCTACGAAAATTTGGAGATAAATATCTCGCAAAGTAATCGATCGAAAGAAGTAAAACGTAGCGGCCGGAAGGCCTACCGAATAATTAATTACTAATAAAAAGAAAAAAAATGGACCAAAATGTTGAACATGAAGTCGTGAGCATGCCAAGGATTGGCGATGCTGCTCCTGAATTTAAAGCGGTTACTACCCAGGGAAACATTAATTTCCCTGCCGATTACAAGGGTAGTTGGGTGATATTGTTTAGCCACCCGGCAGATTTCACACCGGTGTGTACCTCAGAGTTTATGACCTTTGCCACTATGGAAGACCAGTTTGCCAATGCAAATTGCAAATTGGTCGGCCTTTCGATCGATGGCCTTTACAGCCACATTGCCTGGCTGCGGACTATCAAAGAAAAAATAGAATACAAAGGAATGAAGGATGTAGAGGTGAATTTTCCTTTAATAGAGGACATTACCATGAATGTGGCCAAAAAATATGGCATGATCCAGCCCAACGAAGACACGACCAAAGCAGTGAGGGCTGTATTTTTTATCGACCCAAAAGGGATTATACGTGCTATAATTTATTATCCATTAAGCCTGGGACGTAACTTTGACGAATTGTATAGGGTTGTCCTTGCCTTAAAAACTGCCGATGAATTTGGCGTGGCAACACCAGCCGACTGGCGTCCGGGCGATGATGTGATAATCGGGCCTGCCGGTTCGTGCAGTGGTGCCAAAGACCGAATGGAAGACAGCGAACTGGATTGCAAAGACTGGTTCTTCTGCACCAAGAAATTGGACAAAAATAAAGTGTTGGATAAAATTTTAAAAAAGTAGTTATACCAAACCATTAATACGATTTTCTAAGAATGAGATGAGCATTGCAAGGGCGTAAGAAACAATTCTCTTTTGCCCTTGCACTTTTTGTTTGAAACAACTAGGACTTTTTAGTTTATTTACCCATATATTAATGAACCGAACTACCACTTTCGATGTTCTTTATAACCCAAGAGGGATAAACATTAATGGATGCTTCCTAAATTTAAAAATAGCGTTTCCTTTTTCCTGTTGCTGACCCTGTTAGCTCCAATGATAATCTTACTGGAGCATCAACACGATCATTTTGTATGTCAGGCCAAGGGGGTTAAGCATTTTCATGTTTCCCATGAAAAATGCACAATCTGCACGTACGAATTTTCTCTCTACGCATCGGTTGACAAACATGAATTGCAATATAAAGTCAATCCGTTTGCAATATTTTCAATCTCATACCTATCGGCCTATTATTCAAGGCTTGCGGATTATTCATTTCAACTACGTGCACCCCCTGTTTCACAAATATAAAAGAGCATCTATTGTGATGTATTTCAACTATTTGTTAAACATTAATCAAAGTAAAATGAAAAAAATAATCATAGCCTTTGCCATGGTATTACTGTATCATGGCGTGAATGCACAAAACAAAATCACAGGAAAAATAAGCGATGAGACAAATCAGCCATTGCCCGGGGCATCGGTTTTCATCCCTGAAATTAATAAGGGAACGGTCTCAAGAAGTGATGGAAGCTATGAACTTCTAAACTTGCCAAACGGCAGGATTAAAGTTCAATATTCCTTTTTAGGCTTTGCCAACCATATCGAAAGTATCAGTCTTTCAGGCCAACCTGTCGAAATAAATATTCAACTTTCCTCCTCTCCCATCGAAGCAGAAGAAATTGTGGTGTCGGGAGGATATGCTACTTCGCAACACGAAAATGCAGTGAAGATTGATGTACTGAAACTAAAACCCCTCGAAATAAAAAGCACGGCAAATCTCACAGAAGTACTGACAAGAGTGCCCGGGGTTGATATGATATCGAAAGGCGGAGGGGTTGCAAAACCAGTTATCCGTGGCCTTTCGATGAACGACATCCTGGTTTTAAATAATGGTGTCCGGTTCGAGAACTATCAGTATTCAAGCCACCATCCATTGGGCATCGACGAATTTGGAATCGACGATGTGGAAATCATCAAAGGGCCTGCCTCTTTGCTTTATGGCTCCGATGCCATCGGTGGTGTCATCAATTTTATCAAAGAAAGACCTGCCCCGGTGGGTAGCATTATGGGCGATTACAACCTCCAGCTATTCTCCAATTCGCTCGGCATTACCAATAACTTGGGTATTAAAGGCACATCGAAAAAGTTTTTTGGTGGGATCCGGGTCGGACAAAAAACGAATGCCGATTTTTTGCAGGGAGGTGGCGACTTTGTACCTAATTCGCGGTTTACCGAAAAGTCGATGAAAGCCAACGTGGGTTTTACCGATAAAATTGGGATATTCAAATTGTATTACGATTACAACAACCAGAAACTGGGTCTGGTAGAAGACGAGGCCGTAGAGGAAATTACCAAACGTGGACGTGACAACAGCATTTGGTATCAGGAATTCAATACTCATCTGTTATCCTCGCAAAACAAGCTGTATCTCGGAAAATTAAAGCTTGAAGTTAATTCTGCTTTTCAAAATACCGAATTGACCCACCTAGGCGAAGTGGATCAGGTTGAAATTCAAATGGGACTTGCCACGCTTACGTATGAAGCGAAACTCCATCTGCCATCCAATGAGAATTCAGAATACATTGTTGGATTTCAGGGGTTCAACCAAAAAAATAAAAACCTGAACAATAGGGAAACCCTACTCCTGCCCGATGCAGTCACCAATAATTATTCGGGTTTTGGGTTGTTGCGCTATACTTTCTTTGAAAAATTACGGTTTCAAGCCGGGCTTCGTTACGATAAGAAATGGATCACCACCGATGCCATCGGGTCGCCGCTTATTAGTTCAAGCTACCGGGCTGCCATCGATGAATATTTTGGCAGCTTTAGCGGATCGATGGGCCTGACTTATAATTATTCCGAGAAGCTCCTTTTCCGGGCAAACTTTGCCGCAGCTTACCGTACGCCAAACCTGGCCGAACTTACATCAAACGGGCCGCACGAACTTCGCTATGAAATTGGTAACGCTAACCTGATTCCCGAAAATGCCTACGAAAGCGATCTTAGTATTCATTACCATCAGGAGAATATCACTTTCGACCTGGCCGGGTTCTACAACCTTGTCGACCACTTTATCTATATCGCCCCAACCGGCGAAACCAGCGCAACGGGCTTGGCCGTTTACAGGTACAAACAGGCAAACTCAAGTCTTATCGGGGGTGAGGCAGGTTTGCACATCCATCCAAAACCCATCGAGTGGCTGCACTTGGAGACTACTTTCTCGACTGTTACCGGGAAACAGGATAACGGCGACTACCTGCCCTTTATCCCGGCCCATAAACTGCATTTTGAATTGAGGGTCGAAAAGGATGCTTTTGCCTTTATCGAGAATGTGTTCGCAGCGATAAACACCAGCACCGCTTTTGCTCAAAACAATGCAGCCCCCGACGAAACCAAAACACCTGGCTACACTCTATTAGATTTAAGCATTGGTGGGAAAATAAGGTTGTCGAACCAACTCATCTCTTTCAGCCTAAGTGCCAATAACCTTCTGGACAAGAAATACATCGACCATTTATCGACACTGAAAGAAGTATCCCTTTTTAATCCTGGAAGAAATATTGCACTGACCTTGAAGGTCCCGTTTGGGATAAAATAAGTTGTGAAAGTGCACACTGCGAGTCATCGGATGACTATTGACCAGGCCTTAGTTATTTATTATCGGTAGCTCTTTTCAGAATTGTCAAATCTGCATCTTTAAAGAGGATATTCCAATCGATCGACTTTTCAAGTTTGTTTATCAACAGATCAAAATCAACCTGTCCTAAAGGATAGGTTGATTCTTTGCGTGAAAACACAACATACTCAGCATCTTTGACTATTGGGAATTGATACACCTTGTCGCGCAAAGATAAGTGCGGCAGAAAAGGCGATTGGGCGCTGACGCAAGCATCTTTGGGGATTTCCGAAAGATGGGTATGTACCTTCCCTACATCATAATTTCGTACATAATGCTTTGCCTGGTAAAAGCGGATCCTTGCCTTGTCGGTGAATAGTGTAGTATTGTCCATTGTACGGAATGTGGAGGCCAAAACCAATACGACTATCCCAATCGAAATAATCCTTATCCATTTATTACTCTTGAATTCAGCAATGACCCTAAAAATACCGATTGCCAAAATGGGGGTGAATTCAATATTATATTGACCTGCGATGCCCCACATCCCATAGTTATCATGAAATAACTTTTGGAAGTAAATAGGCAACAGCATCAGGATGTATTGAGGTTTTTTCAACAGAAGGGGCAAGCCCGACAAAACCAACAAAACATGTAACTCGGTTTTTACATAATCAGCATCAGGATGGCCGGTATGATTGACGAACAAAACTTTTATCGAATCGATTGGGTGTAGAATTAAATGGACGATTGCTTCTTTGAAATTACTTCCTAATACACTGTAGTGAAAATGGGGATATAGGTCGTTGTTGGCGAAGGCCGGCATTATCACAGAAATAATCAGCATGAAAAAAACCATGCAAAAAAAGAACGATATGGCTAAATAATTACGCAACCAAATGTCTTTTCGGTATTCAACCGCTAAGCCAAGACAAATAAAGGCAAGCCAAAGGGGCATGTTCTCTTTTGATACCAGCATGACCAAAAGCAATAAGGATGTGGCAATTATCTTTCTTCTCTTCAAAAGATAAAAAAACCAGGGAACCAAAGCAGCAACAATTACATTGCTATGATAATCGAACGCTACTGCAGCAAAAACTCCAAAAAACAAATAAAAATACAAGGCAGCGAAAAATGGAATGTTGCCTGGCTTGTCAGACAAAGAAAAAAACTTGTAAACCCCTACTCCACCCCACAAAATAAACAGGAGTTGTACAATTAGTAAAGTATATGTCCCAAACAACAACGACAGAGGCGAAAAAATAATCAGCAGCATATCGAAGTGATCGGACAGCAGGTTTTCGCTGACTTCTTTAAAAACAGTACTGTCGTTCCACTGAAAATGGATATAGTCGTAAAGTGCATTGGTATAGGCCCCTAAATCTAACGCATAAGTCCGGAAATTGTAATGGTTGACGATTGCTATCAAGGAATATAGGATCCCAAATACGACTACAATTAAAACAAACTTCTTATTGAATGTCTTGCTCATTGATTTGTTTTAGCAACTCAACCACCCGTTCAATCGAAAGCTCTGTAACCTCAGCTATTTCTTCATTAGAATAACCTTTCTCGTTCATTATAAGAACAACCTTCATTGTTTTGCTTTCCTCTCCTTTTTCTATCCCTTTTTCAATCCCTTTTTTTTCTGCAAAATCGACCGAATTCTTTATGTCGCGATACGCATTTAAACTTGCCTCGTATTCTCTGTATTCTTCTTCTTTCATTTTAGCTATTTCGGCAATCTGGAAAAATTTAATGAATATCTCTTCTCGTAACTTTTCAGGCACTCTATCCAGTTTGCTTAGGTTTTTTATTACATAAAGCCATTTTTCAAATTTTGAATTTATCTGATCAAGTTCCTTGTTGAACTTTTCCATTGCCAAATATGTGAAAGTCAGCTTATCATAAAATATTTCCCCTGTTTCGATTTCCGTTATTTTGGCATCGTATCGGTATTTTTCCGGGTCGGGTTCGTCTTCCTTAAATGAAAAATCAAGAATACCGATGGCGTACACATGCTTTAAGTTAAAATCCCAGTTTTTACCTTTGTCTTTTGCTTGAACTTGAATCGGGAAGGTTGAATAAAACAACATTCTGTCCTTAAAATATTGTTGTTCTACTTTCTGCATTTCAACAATGAATTTTTCACCCTTTTCGTTTGTACAGTATATATCGAAAATGGCTTTTCTGTTTCCTATGGTGATAGGTAAATTTTCTGTAGACTGGTATGAAAGCTCTTTAATCTTTCCTTCTTTATCGCCCAGAAGTTCGTTCAGAAAATCGAGCAATAAATCTTTGCTGGGTTCTTCCCCAAAAAGTCTTTTAAAACCATAATCAGTGAATGGGTTAATATATTTTTCTTTTTTCTCTTCCATGGCTATTTTCTTTTTTCCATACAAAAATAACAATTATTTCCCGGTTTCATTTTTCATTGGTTTTTAAAATACGCATCACAACACAGTAAGAAGAAGGTGGTAAAAATCAACGGATCTTTTTATTGTAGAACAGATAAAATTTCTATCTACCTTCGTAGTAAAAATTACTGACTATGGAGGATCCCGAAAAGCTATTGATTGCTCACAGAGGAGAGTCGTTCGATGCCCCTGAAAATACCCTTGCCTCCATTAATCTGGCATGGGAACGAAAGGTAAGAGCCGTGGAAATTGACATCCACTTAACCAAAGACAATCAGGTTGTCGTAATCCACGATTACAATACAAAGCGGATAAGTGGTGTAAAAAAAGTGATTAGGGAATCAACCTTGTCAGAATTGAAAAATCTCGATTTTGGTTCGTTTAAAAATGCAAAGTGGGAAAATGAACGAATCCCTACCCTACCCGACGTTTTAAAAACGGTTCCTGATGATGGAAAACTGATCATCGAAATTAAAAGTAGTGACCGAATACTTCCAAAGCTTAAAGTTGAATTGTCAAATTCAGGGCTTAAAAATTCTCAAATCGAGATTATCACATACAATTCCAACACACTGGCCAAAGCCAAACAAATAATGCCAGAATACAAAATGCTTTGGTTGCTTGATTTGGATTATTTCTGGCCGGCATGGATTCTCAGAGTAAACAAAAAAAAGATCATTCAAAAAGTAAAAAATCGAAACCTGGATGGCGTGGATGTTTGGGCAGGAAAGATCCTCAATAAAGATTTTATCTCTACCCTGAAAAATGCAGGCTTACTTGTGTATTGCTTTACCATTGATGATCCCCAAAAAGCCAGGCAGCTCAAGGAATATGGAATTGATGGCATTACCACAAACCGGGCAGCTTGGATGAAAGAACAACTGGAAAAATAAGCAGGCCAATCAAACAACTACGACAATGGAAAATGTAATAATTGCGATTCATGGGCTTGGCAACAAAGCCCCAAAACCGGTCCTCGAAAATTGGTGGAAACAGGCCATAATGGAAGGATTGACACACAATAGCTACAAGGCTGTACTTCCGAAATTTGAGATGGTCTACTGGGCCGATATTTTGTATGGCAAGCCATTAGATGAATTGGAGACAAATCCTGAAAGCCCTTATTTTTTAAAAGAGAAATATGTAAAAGCGACTGCCGATTTCGCTGTTGAAGATCATTCAACCCGAAAAAAAGTAGTCGAGTTTTTAGCCCGGCAAATGAACAAACTGTTCCTGAACGAAGATTTCAGCCTGAATTATTCGTTTATTACCGATACCCTGATCAGCAAGTATTTCAAAGACCTCGAAATTTATTATACCGAAAATTGCACTTTTGAAAACAAGCATGTATGCGAAGCCAAAGTTCTGATAAGGGAGCGATTGCTGAAAACCCTCGAAAAATACAAAGATGAAAACATCATGCTCCTCAGCCACTCGATGGGTTCCATTGTGGCATACGATGTTTTAACCTTCCTTGCTCCCCAGTTAAAAGTAAACACATTTGTAACCATGGGATCCCCGCTCGGGCTTCCGGTGGTGATCAGTAAAATTGCAGCCGAACAGAAGCAGCGCATGAACCATGTAAACCACATGCAGACACCACCAGGTGTAGTCAAGAACTGGTATAATTTCTCAGACATCATGGACAAAGTGGCTTTTGAATACAAGCTCTCCGGCGATTTTTCAGAGAATAGCTTTGGAGTGAAACCCATCGACTATCTGGTGGTGAACAATTATGTAATAGATGGGGAGCGAAACCCGCATAAATCCTACGGGTATTTACGGACACCGGAATTTTCAAAAGTCATGAACGAATTCATCCTGGCTGAAAAATTATCGTTGAAAGAAAAAGTCGTCCGAAAAACCCTTCAAATTGTCAATGTCATTAAGGAGCAATTTTCTCCTGAAAAGAAAGAAACTTCAGCAGCCTAAACCAGAATATTATGGACAGAAAGAACATGATTGCCGACTTGAAAAACACCACCACCCATTGGGACATTGCTATTATTGGTGGTGGGGCAACAGGTGTAGGAACGGCTGTGGAAGCCGCATCGCGGGGATATAAAATAATATTGATCGAACAATCCGATTTCGGGAAGGCCACTTCGAGCCGGAGCACCAAACTGGTCCATGGTGGGGTTCGGTACTTGCAGCAGGGAAACATTACCCTGGTGCTCGAAGCATTGAAAGAGCGTGGCATCATGCGGCGTAATGCCCCGCACCTGGTGCACGATCTGCCCTTTATTGTTCCGGTTTACGATTGGTGGGAAGGGCCATTTTATGGCATCGGCCTGAAAATTTATGATATGATGGCCGGGAAAGAAGGCTTCGGTCCTTCGAAAATCCTGTCGAAAGAAGAAACCCTGGAGCTTATCCCAACTATCGAAACGGAAGGATTAAAAGGGGGCGTGATCTACCACGACGGGCAATTCGACGATGCCCGCTTGCTGATCAACCTGATGCAAACCGCCACAGAACAGGGAGCCACCATGCTCAACTATGTAAAAGCCCTCTCGCTTATACATGAAAATAATATACTGACCGGGATTTTGGCTGAGGATCAGGAAACAGGAGAAAAGCATTCCATCAGGGCCAAAGTAATTATCAATGCCACCGGTGTGTTCGCCGATTCCATCCGGAAAATGGATGATGCCGGTGCGCCGGAAATTATGACCAGCAGTCAGGGCGTTCACTTGGTTTTGGATAAATCCTTCCTTCCAGGGAGCACTGCCATCATGGTGCCCCACACCGACGACGGAAGGGTGCTGTTTGCGGTTCCCTGGCACGATAGAACCCTTGTTGGAACCACCGACACCTTTGTGAAAGAGTATCCTTTGGAACCGACTGCCCATGAGGATGAAATCGCATTCCTGTTAAAACACGCGGCAATATACCTCACCAAAGATCCACAGCGAAGCGATGTGAAGAGTGTTTTTGTGGGTTTGCGCCCCCTAGTGAAAAATGCCACGAATGAAACAGACACAGCCTCGATTTCACGCGACCACACCATCACCATTTCCAGGACTGGTTTAATCTCCATCTCAGGAGGAAAATGGACCACCTACCGTAAAATGGCTGAAGATGTCATTGAACAAGCCATCCTATTGGGCGATTTACCCGAAAGCGATTCAGTAAGCAAAACCCTGCAAATACACGGCTATCACAACAATTCTAAAAACTACGGCCCTTTAAGCTGGTATGGCTCCGATGCCAATGCTTTGGAAGACCTGATCAATGAAAACGAGGAGAATAAAAAGCTCCTTCACGCCGATCATTCTATCCGGCAAGGGGAAATTATCTGGGCCGTGAGAAATGAAATGGGCAGAACCGTAGAGGATTTCCTGGCTCGCCGCACCCGGCTCTTGCTCCTCGATGCCAGGGCAAGTATGGAAGCGGCACCTGTTGTTGCAAAGATAATGGCTAAGGAATTGGGCCGGGATGAGGAATGGGAAAAAAATCAGATTCGGGAATACACACAAGTTGCCACAAACTATTTGCTGGATTAAAAGTTTGCTGTGGCTTTTTCATCGGATTTGTTACAGGTAACAAAACATTGTTTATTTTTGATGGAAATAAAACAATTACAATGACCCTATCAACGCTATGAACAGACAAATTTTTGAAGATCAATCAAAACCAAATATTTCAGATAGGAGAAATAAACAAAAGTGTATTGTGGATAAATCCCCAACCTTGGGAGGATATACGCAGTAGGAGTAAATATTTTTAAGTCGGCATTCATTGTAAGGAACTAAAACAATATGAGAAAATTTGGTTGTGCATTAATGATTTTACCGGTACTGGCATTTGCCTTTTTTATGGTAAAATTTAATGACGTAGGGCCTGTTGAAGGGACTACAATGTGGATAGTCTTTTTTATTGGGCTTTGGATAGCCAATCAAGGAACTAAAGAAGATGAAAGCAAGGGGAGACATGAAGTAAAAAGTCATGAGCCAGTAAACACAACCGACAAAGTTCCAATTAAGAAATACAACACTACAAGAAAAACAACCGAAAATAAAGTTCAAGAACCAATAAGCGAATATCTGTCTCACATAGAAAAAGAACCAAAGCTGAAACCTGAAATTGAAGTTCTTGCACCAAAGTCTAAACAAAAAGAAGATTTACCTCAAGCGAAAGAAGAAACAGAAAAGGTTATAAATAATATACAGAAAGTAAACTATACTTCTTCAAGAGCAAAGCAAACAAACGCTTATCCAATATTCAGATATCCAAAAAAAAATACGGTGGTTAGGTCTTATCGCATAGGAACTACAAAACGCAGGGGATATAAAGAAGAAGTATTTCAGAAAGCTATTGAAACTGCTTTTGGTAGTCATTTTATTGTTTCAGGTGAAATTAGAATTAATACAGGAAAAGATACAAGACCCTTTGAGCCTGATATTGCACTTGTTGACAGGAAAAATAATAGTCTGCGAATTGATATTGAAATTGACGAACCCTATGCAGGAATTACAAGACAACCAACCCACTGTAAAGGTGATAATACAATGAGAGACATATATTTTATTGATAGAGGTTGGATAGTAATAAGGTTTTCCGAATACCAAGTACATAAGTTTGAAAAACAGTGCTTAAAATTTATTTCGGATGTAATAAATTCAGTTTCACCAACCTTCTGTGTTCCAGAAAAATTAGCCAATACACAGACTGTTGAGAACGAAATGCTTTGGGATATTGTTCAGGCACAGAAGTGGGAAAAAGACAAATACAGAGAAAAATACCTAGAACACGAATTCATGTATGTAGCAGACAGAATTGAAACTATAGATAGAGAATTTAATGAGCAGGAGATAAATGAAGAAAACTTAGTGCAACCAACCTTGATAGGTATTGCAGACAAGAGACCTTCAATCGGGTTTAATTTAATAAACGCACATCCACGGGACAAAAGAATTGAGTTTTATCCGGAACCACATATTTATACTATTGATAAGACACCAGCACCGTCTGCAAGTACGGTTATCTCAAAATTCTTCCCAGAGTTTGATTCTCCATATTGGTCAAGGAAAAAGGCAATAGAGCGACTTACAATTGAAGGCTTAGAATTAACTGAATCGAATATTCAAAGAGTAGCCAATCAAATTGCTAAAGGTTGGAAAGATAAAGGTGAAAAAGCGGCTCAGGAAGGGACATACCTTCACGAGCAGATTGAAAAGTTTTATTTAAACCAAGATTACCAAAGAACTGATGAATTCAGCCTCTTCGAACAATTTGTTTCCGACCATGAAGACATTAAACCATACAGAAGCGAATGGAGAGTGTTTGACGAAGACCACCACATCGCAGGGACTATTGATTTAATTTCTAAGAACGGCAGCGGTTATGAAATTTATGATTGGAAAAGAAGCAAAAAAGTGGTCAATCCAATAACGGGAGAACCAATTTGTGATAACTCTTGGCAGTGTGGAGTCGGGCAATTGAGCGAAATTGATGATACTAGCTACAATCGATATTGTTTACAGCAAAGTTTGTACAGATACATCTTGGAGAAAAACTATGGACTTACTGTGACAATAATGAATTTGGTTGTACTTTATCCTGACTATGATAGATATTACAAGGTTGAAGTGCCTTACCAAAGAGATAAAGCGGAATATATTTTAAGAACTCTGTAAAAAAAACAACGAAATGCCAATCGAGTAGACGCCCCCGGCTAAAATAACCGGAAGGTGCCACTCGCCATTTAACCCGTACTAAAAGTCGGGACGACACGTATCTTGAATCAAGTTCGGGACAGGCTGTACGGGTCTTCCCGACCTTTCGGTACGAGACAGTTCGAACTTCTCTCTTGACTAAAATGAATAATTTATTCACGGCTTCCGGGTGTGGGCGCTGCAAGCCCGTGCAGGGCACACAATGTATAAAAATCATAAGTGGCTCAGTGGTTTACGGTACTTATGCACAATTAATCAGTTTAAATTGACAAGTAAGAGCTTCGAAATCACTTAAGTTTCTTATACTTTAAGGTTTGGACCGCAATACAAACAATAGTTGTTTCCTAATAAAGAAACATCTATCTTTGTATAAACTTTTACAATATGACTGAGAAATTTCAAGTTCAGTTTTTAGAAGAAGCAGCTGAGTTTTTAGACAGCCTAGAAGAAAAGGCGAGAGATAAAGTCATCTACAACATTCAAAAAGCAAGACTTTCCAATGACAAGGAACTCTTCAAAAAACTAAAAAATGAAATCTGGGAATTCAGGACATTGTTTAACAGAACCCATTATCGGCTTTTTGCCTTTTGGGACAAGACTGGTCAAACGGAAACTGTCATAATCTCAACACACGGACTAATCAAAAAGACAGACAAAACTCCTAGCGGAGAGTTAGAGAAAGCAGAGAGAATCAGAAAACTTTATTTTGAAAGGAAGAAACTATGAAAGATGAACCATTAAAAACAATTAGTTTGGACGAAGTAACTGATAAATATATCGGCAAACTGGGAACTCCAAAGCGTGATGCCTTCGAAAACGAATTAAGGCTTGACTTACTTGGTGAAGCAATCAGACAAGCACGAAAGGACCGTCATTTGACACAAGAAGAATTAGGGCAATTAGTCGGAGTTAAAAAAGCGCAAATTTCAAAGTTGGAGAACAGCCTGACAGATGCACGATTCGAGACTATTTTAAAAGTTTTTAAAGCTTTGAATGCTAAAGTTAATTTTAACGTTGAATTGCTCAATCAGACAGTTAAACTCGCCTGACGGAAAGAAAACCTGGCGGTAATCGAGTAGACGGCCCCGGCTAAAATAATCAGAATGCACCTCTCACCATTTATTCCGTACAAAAAAGTTGTGACTACCATAGTCCCGACTGGGTGGGAAAAGGCAGTTCGCAGTTTTTCAGTAAAACCACTCTTTACACCAGCTTTACCTTTGTTTTGTTATATTTGGTGGGGGTATACATAGTTTTTGCTAGCGAGGGTTTGCTCTTTTACGAAGGTTTATTGTATTTTTAGATTTTTAAATATCAAAATATCAGAGAGATTTATTAAAATTTAAAACCCAAAAAATGAAAAAGATACTTTTAAACAGCTTTTTAGTGATTGTTTTTGCGGCAGCAATGGTTTCTTGCAATCCATCTGCGCAAAGTGATAAAACCACAAAAAAGGAAAACCACGAACAACTTGCCGATGGTAAAAATGATTGCGATCACGTTCACTGGTCGCACCATTCAGGTGAAGAAGGCCCCGAACATTGGAAAGATTTGTGCAGCGGGTTCAATGCCTGCGGAGGACAAGCCCAGTCGCCTATCGATATTATTACCACTGAAACAAAAGCTGACACCAGCCTCTCCGCTTTTGAGTTAAAGTATTCCACAACACCCGTTGAAATTATCAACAACGGCCACACGGTTCAGTTCAATACCTTTGGCAACAACATTCTGATGATTGGCAAGAAGGAGTATAAACTGATGCAATTCCATTATCATGCGCTGAGCGAACACACCGTAAATGGAAATCATTATCCACTCGAACTTCACCTGGTCCATACATATTCTGATTCCGATCTTGCTGTGCTTGGAATCTTGTTCGAGGAAGGGGAAGCCAATGAATTGTTTACGGAATATTTGGCGAAACTTCCTGTTGAAAAGGGAAGATTTGAATCCAAAGAGATGATTGAGTTAAGAAAACTTTTCCCCGCCGACTTGGATTATTATCATTACAAGGGCTCGTTGACTACCCCACCCTGTTCCGAAGTTGTTAGCTGGTATGTGCTAAGATCGCCAGTCAAGGCATCGAAAGAACAGATTGCCCAATTTTCTAAAATCCTGCACGATAATTACCGGCCTGTTATGCCTTTGAACGATCGCAAGGTCTTGAGTTTTGAGGATTAGAAGGCAGGCTGTAAAGTATATCATCATACCGAAAAAGGGATAAATTTATGCTTTAGGACAAAATTCTATCGATTGATAAAAAGGTGGTAATAATTCCAAACATTAGGGAGTTTTAGGTGTATGAAAATTCTTGCTACCTTTCTACCATACTGTCGCCTCTCCGAGGCTTATCGAATATTTATTGATTGAGTAGAGTTCCGCTAGGAACGGCAGTATGGTAGCAATAAAAAGGAGCAAGTTTACCAAGCCTCGTAGAGGCGACAGTATGATTAGATGGATTTGACAAAATGCGGAAATTTACCCCGTTTTAGTATAGCTATCCATTTGGTTTATCTGTCATATAAAAAACGATTTCGCCACCTTGGTTGATTTCGTTGTGAAGAAGGAAGGTTCGGTTCAATTCTTCTCCATTGAGAAGGATCTTTTCGATATACACATTCTCCCTACTTTGGTCGATGGTTTTTATGCTGAATGATTTTCCGTTTTCGAGATGGATGGTAGCATTTTTTACAATCGGGCTGCCAATTGCGTATTGATCTGAACCCGGGCAAACCGGATAAAAACCAAGCGCTGAAAAAACATACCAAGCCGACATTTGTCCTGCATCATCGTTTCCACAGAGGCCATCTTCTCGGTTTCCGTACATGGTTTCCATGATCATCCGGACCCGTTCCTGGGTTTTCCAAGGTTGGTCTGTCCAGTTGTACAAATAGGGAATATGGTGGCCCGGCTCATTGCCCTGCACATAATTCCCGATAATCCCATCGCGGGTAATGTCCTCGTTTTTCTCGATGTATTGATCGTCCAGTTTCATGGTAAAGAGATCGTCCAAGCGATTGGCGAACGATTCTTTTCCGCCCATCAGATCAATCATTCGCTCGATATCGTGTGGCACGAAAAGGCTGTATGTCCAGGCATTGCCCTCGATGAAGCCCTGCCCGTGAGTGTCCATCGGATCGAAATCTGTTTTCCAGCTTTTGTCCTGCAGTTTGGGTTGCATATACCCTGATTCAATATTGAAAAGATTCTGATAATTAATGGATCGCAGCAGGTATTGTTCGGTAATTTCATCCATCCCTCCATCCTTTGTAATTTGAGCAATACACCAATCATCATAAGCAAATTCGAGAGTCTTAGAAACCGAGTTGGTACTTACATCCTCTGGTACAAAGCCCATCTCCATGTATTTATCAAGGCCATCGAAATACTTACAGTTGGATGTGTTTATACAAGCTTCAAGTGCATGGTTTACATCGAAACCTGTATTTCCCTTGGCAATGGCATCGGCAATCACAGACACCGAATGGTAACCGATCATGCACCAGTTTTCGTTGGCATAGTGGCTCCAGATAGGCAACATTTTATGAACACTCTGGTCGTGGTGAGCTAACATGGATTTTATCATGTCTGCGTTTCTTGTAGGTTGAATTAAGTTGAACAAAGGATGCAAAGCCCGGAAAGTATCCCATAAGGAAAAAATACTGTAGTTCACAAACCCCTCCGATTGGTGGATGTTTTGATCTAATCCCCTGTATTCGCCTTCCACATCTTCAAACACCACAGGGCTTAACATAGTGTGGTAAAGGGCCGTATAAAAAGTCTCTTGGTCTTCGGGCGATTGACTTTCAACAATGATTTTCGAGAGTTCCCTGTTCCACTTTTTCTGTGTCTGGGTCTTGATTTCATCGAAATCCCAGCCGGGTGTTTCAGTCTCCAGGTTCTTCAAAGCCCCGGCAGTGCTGACCGAAGAAAGGGCAAATTTCACTTGCAGTTGGTCGCCCCCTTTCACATCAAAATCGAAATAGGCCCTGATGTTTTTTCCTGCCATCTCCGGGAAGTTTTCCGTTTCATTAAACCGCCGATAGAATCCTTTGTACAAACTTTTGTCGTACTTTTTATGGCCATAATGCTGAAAGGCTTCGGAAAACTGCATGGCAAAATACACCAGCCGGGTTCGTGCCCATCCATTGGTTTGTCGATACCCAGTCACCAGGGAATCGTTTTCAACCCGCACAAAAACCCACACATTCTTGTCTTTGTAATTGTAAATGTTCGACATCAAATCGAGGATGATATGTGCCGTATCATCTTTCGCAAAAGTATAGCGGTGCACCCCTACCCTTTCGCTGGCCGTAAGTTCTGCTGTGATTTGGTGATAATCCAAAAGCACTTTGTAATAGCCAGGTTCGGCAGATTCATTTTGGTGTGAGAACCCTGAATGATAACCAGAACCAGGCTGATCTGCGTTTCCAGGGTCCAGGTTCAATTTTCCCGTGGTAGGCATAATCAGAAAATCGCCTCAATCGGAATGGCCCGTACCACTGAAATGCGTATGGCTGAACCCAAAAATGGTGCTATCGTCATATTGGTAACCCGAGCAATATCTGTAAGCATCACGGTTATATTCGCCATCGATATACATATCCTGCTTGTTGGTCTCGGAGCTAAGCTGCACCATTCCAAAGGGAGCTGCTGCCCCCGGAAAAGTATGGCCCATGTTTTTTGTACCGATGAAGGGGTTAACGAATTGGGTGAGGTTTTGATTTGAGCCAAAATTATCTTCCATATTTTGGGTAGAATCATAGTGATCGCTGCATGAAATAAGGCTGCTTATAAGCAAGATGTAGGTGGCATTTAAGTTATTGATCTTTATTTTCACCGTTTACATTTTTAAATTACGTACAAAGGAAATATTCTATTTGATATGGTAAAGCAAAATAGTGGATGTTTCCTTTCTTGTCCTCCCTTCTGTCCAACGAAATTTTAGTTTAGTTGAACTAACAAGGGGGCGTGGTTGAAATTAATTGCAGGAATTCCCCCCTCTTATTCTCCCCCCGAAGGGAGACAGGTCTCCGTTGCAACCTTTCGCAAAAAATAAAATCTATTACCTTCTTTGCACATCACAGTTTGGAAGGTATTAATAATGCATAATTTAATTCTACTTCGGATTGATGTAATTTATATCCCTTTTCGATATTGACTATCTGTAACCGGATGAATGTTTTGATTGAGTGCCTCAGCCAATTTGAGAACCCCATCGAGATGGTTTTCAAAAAGATTGATAGTTTCCAGTTTATCAATCCCCATCTTGGTTTCGGTTTTTATGTCCCTCAAATCAATAAGAAAACCTGAGAAGAGAAAAGGGAAATCTGTGACAATATCCATATTCAGAAAATTTGATTCGTGATAAATGCGATGGTAGTTTCCCTTCGATTTTTCAATATACAATTTTTCATTTTTCAGATTGGTAATTGAGGCCGATTTCTCACAATGAGAAATGCAAGTAGCATCGATTTTATTCTTCACGCATCCCGTAACCTGATGGAACAGGCATTGCCTGCTGGTCATTAGTTCGATGGGGTGATAGATGCTGTAGTATAGTTCGAAATCGTCAGGTATTTTAATGGAGTACATTTGATGTTTGCCAATTTCGTTTGAAATAAATGCACCGGAACAATTGAAGTTTTCTTTTAGGGCGATCAGGCTATACGAATTAACTATGTTAAGCGAAGGCCCGGCAATCCAGGGAATCCCACTTTTATGGGCTTCAAAACCAATTCCAATGTTGTTCGATACAATGCATTTTGGCTGTAACTTTTGAAGAAATTCTACGGCAGCCTCAAAATCCGCCCCAATTAAGATCGAAGGAAACCAAGGAATTAGCTTTTCGTTTTTCCTGAAAAGATCGATAAACTCAGCCAATTCGTTTTTTAAAGAATTGGGAAGTTGAAAATAAATCCTTGCATTGGTCTCATTGCAAAGCGAAACATCTTTGGCAGAAGAAATCAATACCGAAAGGCCAGGCTTTCTTCTTTCCTTGTTTTGCCTTTTTAGAACGGGTAGCTTGATTGGATCAATTGGTTCCCTTGAACCGTTCAGAGTGAATAAAATCCTTTTTTTGATTGAAGTAAGTTCGTTAAAGGGAATAAAAGCACCTGCCTGTAAACCATCTAAATCGATATTCTCGAGAAAATATTCGGTGTCATTTATGGCTTTCAACCTTTTCATTATCATCGGACTGTCTAAGCTCTCAGCACCGGTATCCTTTAGTTTGATCTTTGAAAGTATCTCAAAAGTACTCTCCGGTGTTTTTACCAATACTTTTAAAGGTGTGCCCGATTTTCCCGAAATAATAAGTTGCAAAGGGATTTTGTCAATATTTAAAGAATCGATCTGTCTTCTTATTTCTTCTTTGACTTCTTCTTTTTCTGCATCCAGAGCCAACTGAGCTTCGGTCAAATCCCCATCTACCGGGCATGAATTGATTTTGGCGTAATACAAAGTGGCATGGTTCCGTGGATTGTCGATAAACATTTCTTTATGAAGATCGCCTTTTAGAAACGAATTTGAAAAGTCGCGGTTAAATACCTTGTACAGACTGCTGTTGTCACCTGTTGACCCTCTTCCTTCATAAAAATTACTGAGATGTTTTCTCCATGTATCGACCACCGTGTACACATATTCAAAATCCTTTATCCTTCCCTCAATCTTTAGTGAATCGACACAAGCATCATGGAGTTCAGGTAAGTCGAAAAAGGCTGAATTATCTTTCAGGTTTAGTGGGTAGTTCTTGCCTGCAGCGGTTTCAATGTATCTGTCCCTGCAAGGTTGACTGCACCGGCCCCTGTTTCCCGATTTTCCTCCTTGCACAGAGCTTATATAACAGAGGCCCGAAAAGGAAATGCAGTACGAACCATGCACGAAAACTTCGGTCAATATGTTATTTTCGTGGGCAGTTGTGGTCAATGCCTTGATCTCATGTATATTCAACTCGCGTGACAGGTTGGCCCGTTCCACATTCATTTCACTTAAAAACTTCATCTGACCTTCATTGTGAGTAGTAAGTTGGGTCGAGGCATGTATTTTAAAGCTTTTAAAATAGGCCGACAAAAGATAAAGCATCCCCAAATCCTGCACTATCACCCCATCGATGCGGGTATTCACCAATCTGTTCAACAGGCCAATAATCTCCGGTACTTCGCTATCCACAACAAGGATGTTTAGTGTAAGAAAAACCTGGCACTTATGTTTATGTGCCAACCGGATGATGCCCTGTAAATTATCGAAGGTGATATTGGCAGCCCGATTCCTGGCATTGAATTTATCCAGGCCGCAATAAACGGCATCGGCTCCGGCAACAATGGCCGCCTTTATGGAATCAATATCACCGCCGGGGGCAAGTAGTTCTATTTTACGTTTCAATCTTGTTTAGTTCTTCAAATATAAAATCAACATCCCTACAAAACTAACACTTATTAATATCTTTAATCCAAACAGTAAATACACGATGAAATTTGAAATTCATCTGGTTTACCTTGCGGATAGCGGGTTAATAAAGTTACACTTCATAGGATTATCAACTTCGAAATCAACCTTTCTCCATTATCCCGACAATCATCTCCCAATGAAATTATCACAAAAAAATACTTAGTTTTGCCTGCATGGCAACGAGAACGAAAGCATCAAGAAGGAATGAAATATAAACAGTACTTCCTTGGTATATTCCGAAAATTGAAACTTGCAGTCATGGATTTGTTTCCCATAATTGTGGTTGTCGTTTTTTTTCAGACTGTAGTTATAAGGCAGCCGTTTCCTGAAATTGGAGAAGTTATTTTCGGTTTCTTGTTCGTAATTATGGGATTGATGCTTTTTATTGAAGGCTTGGAGATTGGCTTGTTTCCTATTGGTGAAACAATGGCTTATGCCCTGGCAAAGAAGGGGAGTCTTTTGTGGTTAATGATTTTTTCTTTTGCGCTTGGCTTTTCAACCACAATTGCCGAACCCGCCTTGATTGCTGTGGCAAAGGAGGCTTCGGTAATATCCTCAGGGGCAGGATTGATTGAAGACAATAAAAAAGTGATGGACATTTATGCCATGGGGTTGCGCTTGACAGTGGCTTTTTCTGTTGGCCTGGCCATTGTTATCGGAGTATTGCGGATCCTTAAAGGCTGGCCAATATACTATCTAATTGTCGGTGGATATATTTTGGTCATGTTGATGACTATTATTGCCCCTGAAGAGATTATTGGTTTGGCTTACGATGCAGGAGGGGTCACAACCTCTACTATCACAGTCCCGCTTGTTACTGCCTTAGGGGTTGGGCTTGCTAATGTGATAAAAGGGAGAAGCCCGCTTGTGGATGGTTTTGGCCTGATTGCCTTTGCATCGCTCTTGCCGATGATATTTGTGATGGCGTATGGCTTGTTTTGGTTTTAATATAGAGAGAGGATTATGGTAGATTTTATAATGGATTTCCTTTTGATATTGTTATATACCCTGAGGGACGTAGCACCAATCCTTTTGTTGATCATTTTTTTTCAAGTGGTAGTTTTGAAACAACCCATACCCCATTTGAAAAAAGTTATCCTCGGAGGGGTCTATGTCGTGTTGGGGCTTGCCATATTCATAATGGGATTAGAGAAAGCCCTTTTCCCGGTAGGCAAAATCATGGCCTCCCAACTATCCGATCCGGCCTTTATTTTAACAACAGAAACAGGAGAGACTTTTTGGTGGTCGTACTATTGGATTTACATTTTTGCTGCACTGATAGGATTTGCCACCACCATAGCCGAGCCCTCGCTTATTGCGGTTGCCATAAAAGCTGATGAGGTTTCTGCGGGTACCATTAGCCAAAACGGGCTTCGATTTACTGTGGCCTTGGGGGTTGCTATTGCCTTGGCCTTGGGTACATTCAGGATTGTAACTGGGACACCTTTGTTTATGTACATTATAGTTAGTTATGTAATTGTAATCATACAGACCATTTTTGCACCCAAAAAACTCATTGCTTTAGCCTACGACTCAGGTGGGGTAACCACTTCCACCGTTACCGTACCGATCGTTGCCGCCCTCGGCCTGGGGCTATCCAGTGCAGTACCGGGCCGGAACCCTGCCATCGACGGGTTTGGGCTGATCGCTTTCGCTAGCTTATTCCCTATAATTACAGTGTTGGGATACGCTCAATTTATGGATTTAAAAACTCGATTATTAAAAATAAAAAACGAAAAAAATGCAGTTTAAACTAATCATTAGCTTTGTCAAACCCAGTGTCACAGATCGTGTTATTGATGCTATGAAAGAAGCGGGTGCGACCGGGGCTACCATTATCCCGGCCAGGGGGACAGGTATGAACGAAGCAAAGACCTTTCTTGGACTTAGCATTGAGGACCAGACAGATATTCTTTTGTTCCTGGTGGAAGAGCACGTTGTAGAAAACCTTCTACACGTAATCGAAACGGCAGGTAAGTTTCATAAACCGGGAACTGGTATTGCTTTTGTTTTGCCGGTAGAACATGTTGCCGGCCTCGAAACCCAAATGAAAAAATTCAAGGACCAGGCCCGGGATTGGTATTTTTAGTCCTAAATAAAATTCAGTATTGCCAATAACTAAAAAAGAAAATATGAATTCAAAAAGAAGTTTCCAGAGTGCCAAAGACGTAATGACCAAAAAGATAGTTTTTGTCGATGGGATGGCCACTGCCAAAGAGGCGGTAGAACTTATGCGCAAAGAAAAGGTTGAAGCTTTGATTGTTGAAAAGAGGCATCCACAAGACGTTTATGGGATTGTGGTCATACACGATTTCATCAAGGGGGTGATAATTGCCGACAAAACCTCGGAGGAGGTGAATGTTTATGAGATTATGACCAAACCCGCGATATGCGTACCAGCCAACATGGACGTCCACTATGTTGCCAGCTTGCTGACCAAAGTCGGGTTTAGGATGGCCCCTGTTGAGGAAAATGGGGAGTATATTGGAATGGTTTCGATTGAAGATTTGATATTGGACAATATACTTTTCTAAATAGTGCTTGACAGAAACACCAATCTTATGTTTGAGGATAGCACGTAGATTATAGAAGCTGATATTTGTAGGCTGTTTTTTGCTGTTGAATAATTGTTTAAACTGTCACTATATCATTTCCCAGACAGCTTTTTCAACTTCCTTAAATACGGGAAAAACATCATTTTTATACTTTTTTACAAAATAAAGTATCTCTATTCCAACAATATTGTTTTCGTTGTCAAAATCAACAATCACATTTTTTTCTTTCTCTTCGCTTTCAACAATTTTATTATCTGAGAACTTGATGTATAAAACATCTGCTTGTTTATCGTAGGTCATTTTCATTTCTAAATATCAATTGATTTCACATTTTATAAATCAACGAAATTAGTTAGACTTGTCCTTCCTATGTATCTTCCCCAAATGTATAAACCTAAATTCATCTATAGGCGAGGCAATCTCTTCTTCCGTTTTAAACAATACTATCTCTTCCTCGCCCGGCAACAGGTCAAAATAATTATCAGAAAAGTGACCCTCTGCTTCTTCGGAATAAAGGAAAAGGTTTTTCACCAGGGATGATGAGTTGATCACAATTTCATAGCCATGCTTCGATTTATTCACTTTTATGTTAATAGTAGCCTCGGGTAGTTTCAAGTTTTTAGGAAGATCAAAATAATGCAATCTTTCGGCCAATTCTTGTCTGCCTTTTCTTAAACCAATTTTTAAAAAGCTGGCATTTGTCAGGCTATCAGAAAGGAATGCTTTCAAATTTAAAGTAGAAACGACCTGGCTACTGTTGGCTGGCATTTCGAGTTTCTCATCTTTGGTGAAGATCGTTTTCCCATTGAAATCCTGCACCTCAATCATTAGTTCGACTTTTATATTTTCTAGGGAATCGGAAACCACATAAATATGAATTAGGCTGTCTTGTTGGTCGACTGAAATCATATAGTTTTTATACAGGTCGCGGACTTTGTAATGCATGGCTTTCCATCGGCCATAATAATCGATGCTGCTCCATGATACCACCGGCCAGCAATCGTTCAATTGCCAATAAAGGGTTCCCATGCAATGTGGCTTTGCCCGCCGGTGGGCTTCAATGGCGGTTTGCATCCCACCTGCCTGCACCAACTGGCTGAGATAAATAAACTCACGCAGAGAGTCGGAAACAGGATATTCCCGCTCCATATATTCCAAAATAGTTTCGTTGCCCACAGGATGTTTCTGATGGTTTTTCAGGGCATCAGAAAATAGGTACAAATCGTTGGCAGCACAGAAACTCTCCACGGTTTTATAATTGGGGTATGCCTGAAAACCATACTCGCTCATAAATCGTCCTACCTTCTGCTCGTACATTTCGAACGGCTCTTTGCCCCACCAAACACCCCAGTAATGGGAATCGCCGTGGGTGTTACATTCCTTGTGTCCCCAGCCAAACTGAGGAGAGCTGGGCCAATAGTCCGTATTGCCATCGAGGTCGGCAACCAATGCAGGTAAAACCTGGTTGAAGAGTTTTTTGTAATGGGAGTAAATAGTCGACGAATCGGCTTTGGAATACTTGTATTGTTTCTGCCATCCCCAATCTTTCCAGCCATTGTCGACCTCGTTATTGCCACACCACAAGGCGAGACAGGCGTGGTTGCGCAACCGTTTTATCGCCTGGGTGGCCTCTTCGGTAACACTGTTGATGAAATCCAAATCGCCGGGATACATGGCACAGGCAAACATAAAATCCTGCCACACGAGGATGCCGTTTTTATCGCAGAGGTCGTAAAAAAGATCGTTTTCGTAATAACCACCGCCCCAAACACGAAGCATGTTCATATTCGCTGCTTTGGTGTTTTCGATCAATTTTTCATATTTCTCAGGACTTACCCTGGCCGGGAAATTATCCTGGGGAACATAGTTGGCCCCTTTAATAAATACATCTTTGCCGTTTACACGAAACAGAAAACCCTCACCGACTGTGTCTTTGTTGCGGATTAGTTCAATATTTCGCAAACCAATTTTTAGAAGAGTATCAGTAAAAACCTCTTCGGTGCTTGCCTTTACCTGAAGTGAATAAATATGTGGATCACCCATCCAGTTGGGCCACCAGAGCTTAGGATTTTTTATGGAAAAATTCCAGGCAAAGCGATTTGTGCCTTCAATAACCTCGGTGGTATAGGTAGTCAGTTTTTTGTTTTTATCCCGATCGAAAATTTCGACAACAAGATTTTCCGGCTGTGTAGCATGCACCTCCACTTCGGCAAATAATTCAACTAGGTCTTCATCTATTGAGATTACATTGATGCGGACATCATCGAATTTATAATAGTTGCAACTTTCTATGCTCACACCTTTCCAAATCCCGGAAGTAACAAGCCGTGGCCCCCAATCCCACCCCGACTGATAGGGAGCTTTTCGTGTAAACACACGGTTGTCGGGCAATTCGTATCGGAGCTTTTTGGCCTCTATACTATCAATTGTAACAGGCGAATGAAAATATATATGCAAGGTATTCTTGCCAGGGCTAATGTATTTTTTGATGTCGTATTTCCATTCCATGAACATATTGTTTGTGCTACCTAGCAAAAAGTTGTTCAGATAAACATCGCAATAGGTATCAAGCCCGGCAAACTTTAAGTTGATGCACTTCCGGTTATAAAGTGCAGAATCGACAGAAAAGTTGCATTGATATTCCCAATCTTCTTTTTCGACCCATTGAACTTGTTGTTCGTTATCTCCAAAAAACGGGTCGGGGATCATCTGGTGGGCCATCAAATCGGTATGGATACAACCAGGCACACTGGCAGGCATCCAATCCTCAGTGCCAGCTTTTGAAAATTCCCAATTTCTATCCAACACCTTTACCTGCCACGATTTCTGCCTTGTCTCTTCTCTGCATGAGGAAAGAAACAGCAATGCAAGCGCAACGAAAAGCAACTTTGTTCTTGTCGATACCATGTGAGTTAAGTACTTGTAAACATCCCCAATTTAGCTGGTCGAAGATAATAATTTTTAGTCATTTACTTGGTGTCATTTGCGCTTCGCGCGTCATTTACTTCGTGTCATTTGCGCTTCGCGCGTCATTTACTTCGTGTCATTCGCTTCGCGTCATTCATTGTCATTTGGCTTCGCCGTAATTTATTGTCAATTGCACTTCGTTCGTCAATTGCTTCGCGTCATTAGCTAGTGGCAATTTTTGATAATGGTTGACTATGTTTGACCACATTTGACCACCGAATGACGCAATGCGAATGACAATTTAATGACGCGAAGCGAATGACAATAAATGACTTTACTTAAAATTCCCCTACCCTTGTTTTCAAAGACTGCTTTTATTTGAATTTAAGGTGTGATTTCAACCCTGATAGTTTTAAAATAACTACTTTTGCAGCCGTAAAACTGAAACCGGTCGAGCTTACTGAAATTACCGGAAATATTGAAAAAATTAGCGATGGTTGAAACAACTTCCAGTACACAAGAGATTAAGTTAAATACTGTTGAAGAAGCAATTGAAGATATCCGGAACGGAAAAGTTATCATTGTGGTTGATGATGAAAACCGTGAAAATGAAGGTGACTTTATTGCTGCGGCAGAAATGATAACCCCTGAAATTGTAAACTTCATGGCCACTCATGGGCGCGGATTAATATGTGCCCCGATTCCTGAAGAAAAATGCGAGCAACTAGAACTGGAGTTGATGGTTGGGAAAAATACCGCCATGTATGAAACCCCTTTTACTGTTTCTGTTGATTTGATAGGCCATGATTGTACCACCGGGATTTCTGTTCACGATAGGGCAAAAACGATCAAAGCCCTTGTCGATCCTGCAACCATACCTGAAGACCTGGGACGTCCCGGGCATATTTTTCCCTTAAAGGCCAAAAGCCGTGGGGTATTGCGTAGGGCTGGTCATACCGAAGCAGCAGTAGACCTTAGTAGAATGGCCGGATTGCAACCTGGGGGTGCCCTGGTCGAAATCATGAATGAAGATGGCACTATGGCCCGCTTGCCCGAATTACTCGAAATAGCCAAAACTTTCGACCTGAAAATTATTTCTATTGAAGACCTAATAAAATACCGGCTCAACGAAGAAAGCCTTGTTGAAAAGGGGGAAGAAGTTAATTTGCCCACCGAATATGGTATGTTCAAGGTGATCCCTTTTAGGCAAAAGTCGAATGGGCTGGAGCATGTTGCCATTATAAAAGGGACCTGGGAAAAAGACGATCCTATCCTCGTAAGGGTTCACTCCTCTTGTGTTACGGGCGATATTTTTGCCTCACGAAAATGTGATTGTGGCGAGCAGCTTCACAAAGCTATGCAAATGGTCGAAGATGCAGGACAGGGTGTAATCGTTTACATGAACCAGGAAGGACGCGGCATTGGCCTGTTTAACAAAATAAAAGCCTACAAGCTTCAGGAAGGCGGGCTTGATACTGTCGAGGCAAACCATCACCTGGGATTTCGCGACGATGAGCGTGATTATGGTGTGGGTGCCCAGATTTTGCGTGATTTAGGTGTACATCGCATCCGCCTTCTGACCAACAACCCAAAAAAACGTGCCGGTCTTGAAGGCTATGATATTGAGATTATCGAAAACATACCTATTGTTATTGTCCCCAATAAATACAATGAATTTTATCTTGAAACAAAAAAGATGAAGCTGGGGCATTATCTGCCCTATACGAATGGGGTGAAGGATTGAGGAAAAAGTAATTGAGGAATTAAGCAATTGAGTAATTAGGGAATTGAGTATTTTTAGATATTTTTCCCTTTCATTTAAGAGACTCATAACTTATAAGAACTTGTATTAAAAGTCCCACATTCTTTACAGATTGTCAATCTTCCAGCATTTTTGGTTTCAACAACCAGTTAAACTGGCACCTTCCGAATTCAAGGTCATTCCAATTTTCGATTTGGGCATCCACTGAAACCAGGCTGGCTGTCGACATCTCTATTTCGATATTGCCATCAACCAACTTTTCGGCCAATTGCCCCCAGGTGGGGTTGTGACCTACGATGAGTATCCGATTGATCGAATTGTCAAGGTTTTTCAAGTGAGTAAGGACTTCCCCTATACTACCAAAATAAAAATCATGTATCTTTTCTATTTTTCCGGTAAATCCTGATTGATCAGCAACTGCCTTTGCTGTATCAAATGCTCGTTTGGCAGGACTGGAAAGGATATGGTCTGGGACAATTTCCCTCTTCCGTATTTCTTTGCCCATGCGTGGGGCATCCCGTTCTCCCCGCTCGTTTAGGGGGCGTTTTGAATCAGAATTGGCATCGGAATACCAATCTGATTTTGCATGGCGCATGATTAGAATTTGTTTCATATTTTATGTGTGATCTTTATCGGTTTGAATATTGTTCGTTTAGTATTTTGAAACACCAAATTTTCATTTTACTACTATTTTTATTATTTGCTTTCATCTTCATTTTTAGCAATATCTGCCAAATGCACTATATTTTTTGCTAGCACACGTTTTTCTAAATTTTCGGATATTTCATATTTATTTCCTCAGCCAAATTAAGTATATATGCAGGTACTTCTGAAAGGTATTTGTTTGTCATTTCAACAAGCATTTTTCTGTCAAACTGACGAAAGGATTTTAAATTGATAGTTTTACTTAAACTATATTCTTGGATGAATGCGTGTTTCAAATCATTTGTTATATTTCTTAATTCAAGTACGCTCTCAAATCCATTAATTTTGGATATATAAATTCCAGCTTCTTTTAATAATTTTTTGCATTCATCAAACTTGGGACTTCGAGACAAATCAATCTCGTAATCATCAATAACATGAGCAATAAATTCATGATGGTAAATTTCCACCATCCTATACAATTCAAGAATCGTATATTCAACAGCTTTTAAATATAGATGATAAGTGATTTTGCTATTTGACTTTTGTTCACCAGAGTAACGATTAATAAACTTTTGAGTTTGTATATGAACTAACCGCTCTCCTTTTTGGGTTGCTCTGACAAAATTTTTCAGATTTTTTACATTGCTTCGGATTTTATACTCAATAAAACCAATAGATAATTCAGAGCGAAGTATTTCCGTTTCGCCGCCTTCATCAAATCTGGTTATTTTAGCTTTAGGCAGTTTCATTAATTAATTTTGGATTGCAGTTAGTTTCCCGTTCTCAAAATAAAGATAATTTTTGTATGAATAAACCCATTGTTCATGCACTAAGCCCGATACGGTTGTTCTATTAATGTCAACCGGATAGCCCCATGAAAGTTCACACATTTCCTTAGTCATGCCAAGTTGTACTTTGTTTTCTAAAATCAAATTTCCATAAAAAGTTCCATATTTTGATCGAATGTTCTTGTGTCTTTCTTCTTCATTTTTCTTTCTTTTCTCCTTTTCAAGTTCTTCAAGCCTTTGCCTTTCAGTTTCAGCTAATTTTGCCAATTCAATTTGTGTCAGATATTCATTTTTTTCAATGAATGATTTTACTTCCAAGTTTTTTTCATGTTTTTCTTCTTTGCGAATCCTTACTTTTATAGTATTCATGTTTTCATTTTGAAAAATTAAGTAAAATTGTAAATACCTAATACTCGTATTCAAGAATTCTAATCCTGTACATTTCCACTCTGATAGATTTCCAAATTTTATTTCTTCTCCTGTATTTATATCTAAAATTGGAGGTATAGCCTGGTCTTTTTCAAAGTTTGCGATGAAAGAATTTCCGATATACTTAATTTTCTGTTTTTCATAATAAGACAATAGAATAAATGGTTCTACTCTATTCCATTCCCAGTTTTGTCGTGTATATTCCATAAAAAGAGTATCATTTTGCTCATCAGTAAGATACATTCTAATTTTGGATGAATATTCATATGTGCTATCAAATTTAAAATCGATGATTTTGAAATACTTTCCTTGAAATGACTCAGGAGGAGTTCGAAATTCACCTATTGGAGAATTGTCATCATCATAGGAACGTATAAAGTATTTAGGTCTATACAAATCTGTTTTGATAGTTTCATTTAGTTTATTAATGTATGCTTCTTTTCTTTTTTGATAATCTGCTTCATATCTTTTTGGTTCAGATTTTCGCAAAGGTTCTAATATGTATTTAAAAGGCTTAATGTCTTTTTCAGGTAAGTCTTTCTCTAATGAAACCGCTTGAGATATTTTTAAAGAACTAATTCCATAAATTTCTTTGTCTTTTGCTTGTTTTGAAAATGGAATGAAATAAATTTTCTGCCCGATATATTTTAATAATTCTTGGTCGCTTTTAACATATGATTGAGTTGATGTAAGTCCTTTTTGATTGTAATATTCACCATTATAATAAAACCTACTCAAACTATCATAAGGAGTTGGTTTAATCACAGGTAGGTTTTTAACATCTTCTCTAATGCTTATCTGTCCCATAGAAATGAATGGAATCCAAAGAACTAATAATAAAAATTTGAACTTCATATTCGGTCTGTTTTTAAATATGTGCCAACTGGTGAAAATAAGTAAGTGCTAAAATTTGACACTCATCAACCTCTTTCTTAATTCTGTCAGCATGTCGTCGGTAAAATCGAGATGAGTCACCATCCTGAGTTTCCGATCTCCCATCCCCACCAGTAGGATATCAAGTTCTTCCATCTTATTGATGAATTGGTCCTCGTCAACATCATCGGGAATATAAAAAATGATAATATTGGTCTCGACCGGTTCAATGATACTCACATAGGGCAAGGCTTTAAGGATTTCGACAATCTCTTGTGCCCTGGAATGATCGTAAGCCAATCGTTCAATATTATTGTCCAGGGCATAAATCCCAGCTGCGGCCAGATACCCGGATTGTCTCATTGCCCCACCAAATATTTTCCTGTATTTAAAAGCCTTTTGAATGTGTTCCTGTGAGCCTAATAGCAACGAACCAACAGGAGCACCCAAACCTTTCGACAGGCAAATTGAAAGTGTATCGAACAGCTTTCCATATTGCTCGGGGGTTTCCTTCTTTACAACAATTGCATTGAAAAGGCGGGCCCCGTCTAAATGATAAGCCATTTTATGATTTTCGCAAAGCTGTTTAATTTTCACCAACTCATCAAAATCCCAACATGCCCCTCCCCCTTTATTGGTAGTATTTTCAACAACCACAAGACTGGGTTGTGGCCAGTGCACGTCGTTTGGTGGGATGGCCAAAGCTGCTTGTTTGGCCGTAAACCTCCCATGTTCCCCGTCAATCAATTTGCAGGTTGCCCCCGAATTGAAAGCTATTCCCCCACCTTCGTAATTGTAAACATGCGAAAACTTATCGGCTATTACCACATCCCCTGGCTGGGTGTGGACTTTCACGGCTATTTGATTGGTCATTGTCCCCGATGGGCAAAAAATAGCTGCCTCTTTTCCGAACATGCGAGCGGCTTTTTCTTCCAGGGCATTCACTGTTGGATCGCTTTTAAACACATCATCACCCACCTCTGCCTGCATCATTGCGGATAACATTTCAGGCGATGGTTTCGTAACAGTATCGCTAATTAGGTTGATCTTCATTGTGTAAATGGCTAATTTTTAAGATTTTTTAAAACAGAGAAAGCTTCTTCAACATCGGTGTTGTTTACGATTATCGAAAATTCGTGGGTGGTAGAAATAACTTCATACACGTTGATGCCTTCCCAGGTTATCCGGCTGAATATATAATGGTACAAGCCAGGTACTTTTTTATTCTCGGGTGGCAATCGTAGGGTAATTGAGGAAAGATCGTGGGCATGTGAAATAATAGTTTCCTTCTTGAAAATTTCCTCAACTTGCGGAGCAAAGCTTGTACTTATGATAAGTGTTGTCTCGAATACGCCTTGCGAAATAGTATAGAAGATGGAATTATTCGTCATAATTTGCCTGATTAACCTTGCCTGTGCTTCGGTAATTGCAGTGGAATTTAAAAAGGTGTAGGACGCCAGGTTCGAGCGCACGGTAATATCCCCAATATTCTTTACCATACTTGCTATCCGGCGGGTCAAAGCAATTTTTGGTTGCGGATTAAAGCGTTTTAAGGCCATTACCACCGCTCCAGTTTTAATTTGTTTGTGCAGAATTTCTTCCACTTCGGGTTGAATCTTTCGGGCAAGTGACGACAAATTAATAATCTCCTGAGCCAGGCCTTCAAGCAACATAGGCCTTTGCTTCAGTATCTTATCAATCGCTTGAGGAATTGTTACCATATAGCAAATTTACATAATCAAACAGCATGTTAAAAATACAACATTATTCGGTATAATCGTGAAATAAATACAAAATTCTTTCTTTTGGTTTAGGATTACTTTTATGCATCTAAAGATCTTGCGTTTGATCCGACTTGACATCTGATTTCCTCTTTTGTGAGCGAAAAAAGATCAGGTCTTCCCAATAGGCAACAATGAAAGCGTATAAAACCCACAGATACCATGTCCTGTCCAAATCAAAAGGGTTATTGCCCCGGTAACTCAGTTTTTCGGCAATGGTACAAACAACAATAAAGAGTACAACCGGAAAAAGGATCGCTATAATAATCTTGCGGGACGGTTTTCGGTTTTCATTTTCCATATCCACGATCTAAAAGAAATTATCGACAGCCGAGATCATTCTTTGCTGTAGGTGTCGCTGTGCTACATTTCGTTTTTCTTTCTGCACAAGGATATGAACGGCATTTACCAGTATTTTAGACAGCTGTTCATTACTCCAATAATGGTGATCGACAAATAGATTTTCGATAGCTAGCTTTATCCTACCTGTGATCCATTCGTATAGGATGACCAAAAAACTGAGGTCATACAATACTTTTTGCAGGATGCTAAAAATGTTTTCCGGATCGGGCGAAAATAAAAATGCAATTTTTTCCATGACAATAAATATTAAGTTACAACTAAAACATCAATTGCAAACTTAAGCAATAAAACAAATATAGTTTTTGTGGATTCCTTGAACAAATCCTATAAATGACACATATTTTACTCTATATCTAGTTCTTAAGTTATATATAAGCTTTACTAAATTGAACTTAACAAACTGAAATAGCTAAACCAATAAAATAGTATATAAAATATTGACTTAATTCAAACTAAAATTACTACATTTGAAAAGATTTCGGAATGGGCAAAAAGGATAAGGAAACAGCCGGTTTTTCAACTCGACAGATTTGGGCAAACTTACGACATTGACTCATAATTTCCTGGTCACTTTCGACATCCGAATCCTGTCATGAAACAGAACTATAATTTTATCGGGAACCGTACGGAAGAATTATTTGAAACCGTAAAAGAGGCACTTAAAGGAATTTCTCGGGTGATTGCTATGTACTATTCGGAGGACAGCACGTCGCTCGAATTATTGGTACACCCTAAAGAGGTGGAAGGAGAAAACAAAATTGCTTTTAAAGACAAGCAAGTTGTAAGCGATTTCAGAAGAAAAAAAAATGATTCGGAATGGCTTCTACCTGAAGAAATACCTTTGCACATTGAGAGTCAAAATAAAATTATCGGCAAAAAACAAAGTACAACTGATGAGGATGAAATTAAAGGTGGTTTGTTTTCTTCATTTTTGCAAAACATCCTGTGCATTAGGGTTCCGGGATTAGATAAAAATGGCCTCCCCGACGTTTTGCTGATCTACTTTCCGAAAGACATATTGACTTTTAGTGTTGCAGGAAACAATGAGAAGTTGAGTCAATCGAACAAACAATATATTGGCAACCTTATAAAAGATTTTCTTTTTGCTGAAATCAAGAAATGGGACAACAATGTTGATGTGCACAAGCATACCCTGCAAATGAATCAAAGGATTACACAGAATGGCATGAACAATTCAAAAATAAAAACCAAACAAATCACCGAGTTTGCTATCGATCTATTAAACGAAATTAATACTTGCAGTAAAAAGCATTATAGTTTTACCCAAGAGGCACTTATAAAAGTTGGCCAATACACAGGCAAACTGATCAACCTGAATGGGATCATCGAAGATGCTGTTCATTATGTATCGAATCAATTGTACAACAAATCGAATTTATTGATCGAGGCCGACCATATCCAGTTCGACCCTATAATAATTGAAGATACCGACACCCTTGAAGTGAGATACCACAATATGTTCAATTTGCTGAACAGTTTGGAAAAAGCGATAAAACGTGCGATGGATGAGAAACTGGATATCACTGCCAAAAACGTATGCCAATTTCTCGAACCCAAAGCCATAACACAATCCGCCATTACGCAGCAGTTACAAAAAAATGAACATAAAATTTCCTACCTTGTGAAGAAATATAAAAATAGCTGGCCCCTTACACTCGAAAATTTCAAACCCCTTCGGAATGTGCTGCAGAAGGAGCATGGGTTGCTGCGTAATGCAGAGTGAGGAATTGGGGAAATGAGGGATCAAATGAAAAACCGTGTGGGATTAATACGCATTTCATGTAGTTTAATGGGATAAAAACCTTATATTTATACGATTAACCTTAGTAGAACCAGCAAATACAGCGACTCTCAATAATTTTGTTTGGAATAAGGTAATAAGGTTGGGTATCATCTGTAAATTATTGGCTATTAAGGTTTAAGAAAAATAAGAAATATTTATGTTGAGCAAAGTCGAAATAAGTTTTTTTTCAACGTAATAGTTCAGGCACCCCTACCCAAAAAAACTAAAATGCACCCGGCTATAATTTCGCATTTCTTTAAAATGGGGATGCCCCGAAAAAGAATAAGCTGCGGGGTGCTCTAAAATAAAAATCCCGTTTTCCTTTAAGAGTTCATGTTGGAATATTAGATCGGGGATTGTTTTTAAGGTCTCCAGTTCGTAGGGTGGGTCGGCAAATATCAAATCGTATTTCGAGCGGGTTCCTGAAATGAATCTAAAACAATCTGATTTTACAACATTCAAGCGGTCGAAACCAAATTGTTTTGCCGTGTCCTGAATGAAACGGGCGTAACGGAAATCCTTCTCAACGGCAACTACCTGTTTTGTTTCGCGCGATGCAAACTCGTAACTAATACTTCCGGTGCCCGAAAACAAATCCAAAACCTCTATGTCTTCAAAATCGACCCGGTTTTGCAAAATATTAAAGAGGCTTTCTTTGGCCATATCGGTGGTTGGCCTTGCTTTAAAAAATGATGGTGGACGAATGACACGCCCCTTGTGAGTCCCGCTAACTATTCGCATGAGTGCATGTTGAATAAAAGTGAAAAACCGCTGCCTGTGAATTCTTCAAACGAATCGCTGAATTTGAATTTCTCGGATGGATTGAACAGGCTGACTGGCTTAAAATACTTCCCTATTTGTGCTTGTAGGATTTCATTCAATTGGATTTTGCCGCTTAAGACCACTTCCTCGACAGGCCCAATATTCTGCAACTGTTCGGCAATATTCACCAGGTAATAAAGAATATCGCTTTCCGAATTATAGCCAAAGCTATTGAAAAGCATCAATCGCCCGGAGTTTACCACAAGCATATCGACAATCTTCTTGTTTTGGTTGATATAAATTCGTAATCCCCTTTTATAGTTCGAATTGTCAGTAATTGCATTAATGATAAGAGGTGTAGCCTGATGATAGAGTTTAAAATTGATAAACTGGCGGCTTAAAATCCTAAGCAGGCAATCGGGGATGGCAAAAACATTTACCATATCAAGGTTTTTGAGCTTATTCGACAGGATATCGATGTTACTCATTTTTCCATGGTTCGCCTCGAAAAGCTTTTCGGCTTTTGCTTTATCAAAAATGGCAAGCGGAACCATTGTGGAATAAGGCGAGATATAAATAATGCCAATGCCTTTGTAAGGGAATTTGAATGCCTTTTCTGAAATCAAAAAATCGTACACATATTGGCAATAATAATCAGCAGCGAGACCACCCTCATCAGTGGGGATCGATTTGTGCTTAAACAAGATGAATGTATTGCTCAATACATCGAGCACCGAAAACGAAAATCCATCCAACGCAAGCTGGATGGATAAATAATATGTTGATGAATGTTTTACATCAAACCCCGGGTCGATAAATCCAAAATCCTTCATACACGGATTTTGTAATGAAACAGGAATGAAATATTACTCCCAGTTTCCTGCATTATTATTGGCTTCTTCGATACTACCTACTTTTAGGCCTTCGTATAAATCGTTTACTTTCCGCTCGTCAATCAAGTTGACAATAAGCTGATGATTGAGGCCTTTTAGCCAAATCTTGAATGGGGCTTTTGCTTCAAATACTCGTACTTTAACTTTCGAACCAGTTTCGATTTCTCCTTCGGCCATTTCAAATTCAACACCACCGGAATAAGGAATATACCTAAGTGAGTCTATTGGGTAATCTTTTTTAAAAAGTGAATCCAATACGGCAACTTTTGAGGTTTCACGGATTATGACACCTTCCTTGATCCCTCTTTCTTCGTTCCAACCGGCTTCGATCAAACTGTCCGACAAACTTCCGATAGCCCTGATTATGGATAATGAATCGGTCTTAACAAAATTGATCAAAGAGTCGAAATTATCGGTGTATTTTCCTTTTACCTGTTTGTAAGCTACCTGTGCATTCCGAATGTCCATCAGTTTCAATTTAACTTGTTCGTAGCGGACCGCTTTCTGTTTTTCAAATTCGATAGGGGTTTCAATTCCCTTGTAAATGAAGTAAGCAAGCACGAAAATGACTACTGGCAACAATATTTGGAAAACAATTTTTAGCTTAGTCACCTTGTTCAAAAGGTAATTGATAAAAATCCCTAAAATGATTGCAGCAGCGGCGATGATTATTAGATTCCACATTTTAACAAAGTTTATTTAGTTTGTGTGCAAAATTATACTTTTTTTTATATTCTCTTTCTTTAAAACTTATTTATCAGACATAAATGCTAAAAAAACATATCAAGTCCGTATTAACAGATAAATTAGGCTTTTATCCTACCTCAACGCAAGAGCAGGCCATTTCGGTACTTGGCAATTTCATTCAGTTCCATGATAAATATCAGGTATTCCTGTTGAAGGGCTTCGCGGGCACGGGCAAAACTACCATGATAAAAGCCCTTGTCGACACCCTGGCCGAATTTAAGTTGAATTCGGTTTTAATGGCCCCAACCGGACGGGCAGCCAAAGTGATGAGTGCCTACACAGGCCAACCGGCATCAACTATCCACCGCAAAATTTACAGGCAGCAATCGTCGAAAGATGGGTTTGGGAAATTCAGCCTCAATTTCAACCCCCATGCCGATACCTTTTTTATGGTCGATGAGGCTTCGATGATTTCGAATAGCTCGGCAGATTCCAGTGTCTTTGGGTCGGGCCGCTTGCTGGACGATGTGTACACCTACGTTTTCAAAGGCAAAAATTGCAAACTTATATTGATTGGCGACGAAGCCCAGCTCCCACCCGTAGGCCTGGTGCTAAGCCCGGCCCTCGATCTGTCCGAACTTCAGGCTTTTGGCTTTGAAACCGCCGAAAGTTCTCTCACCGAAGTGGTGAGGCAAGCCCTCGATTCAGGCATCCTCAAGAATTCCTTTATTGTGCGAAGGATGATCGAAGAGAACAATATTGCTTTTCCCCGTTTCGAATTAGAAAATTTCGACGACATAGTAAGGCTATCGGGTGAAGACCTGATCGATACCATTTCGGGAAGCTACGATAGTGTGGGCATGGAGGAAACCATGATTGTGTGCCGATCGAACAAACGGGCCAACAATTTCAACCTGGGAATCCGGAACAAGATTCTATGGCGGGAAGAGGAACTTACGTCTGGCGATTATTTAATGGTAGTCAAAAACAATTATTTTTGGTTGAAGCAGGACGAGAAGAACCTCAACTTCATAGCCAATGGCGACAGTTGCGAACTAACCCGCATTTTTAATTACGAAGAACGGTACGGCCATCGCTTTGCCAACGTAAGGCTAAAACTGCACGAACACAACGAAGATGAAATCGAAGCAAAAATATTTATGGATACCCTCACCATAGATGGCCCCTCGCTGCCTGCCGGGGCAAACAAGGAACTGTTTTTTGCTGTGCTAGAAGATTACGCCGATGAAAGCACCAAAGCCAAACGCTACCAAAAAGTGCGCGAAGATCCCTATTTCAACGCCCTACAGGTAAAGTTCGCTTATGCCGTAACCTGTCACAAAGCCCAGGGCGGACAGTGGAAACACGTTTTCTTGGACCAGGGCTATGTGACTGAAGATATGCTTTCGATTGATTACCTGCGATGGCTATACACCGGAATTACCCGTGCCTCTGAAAAATTGTACCTGGTCAATTTTGGAAAGCAATTTTTTGATGATAAAGAAGAAGAATTTTAGTTGTTAAAATCCTATCGAAATAAACCCACGACAAAATATTCTCTACAAAACATTACCTTCGCGGCGCATATTTAGTTAAAGTGACAAATTTATTTTGATGATTGATAAGGAGCAATTAGAATTTGAAAGGAAAGAGATAATTCTGAAGTACAAAAACCTTCTGAACCTTTGCAAGCCTTTTATGAGCAGGCAGGACATGGCCCTTATCAGGAAGGCACTCGATGTTGCCCTCGAAGCGTTTAAAACCAAACGCCTTAAAAACGGTTCCCCCTATATTTTCAAGTCCTTCGAAATTGCCCGTATTGTGATCGAGGAATTCGGCTTGGGCCGCACCAGCATTCTTAGCTCGCTCTTGTACAAGGCAGTGGACGATGGTGCTATAACCCTCGTCGAAGTAAAAAAACAATTTGGTGAGCATGTGGCACACATCATCGAAGGTGTCAATGCAATTGCAGCCATAGCCGCCAGTAAAACTTCGATGCAGTCGGACAACCTAAAAAAATTCCTGTTGACCCTGGCAAAAGATGTCCGTGTTTTGTTGCTTCAACTGGCCATCCGTTTGTACAAAATGCGTAAAATCGACCAGTATCCTGCCGCTGATCATGTGCTGATAGCCCTCGAAACTTCCCACTTGTATTCGCCCCTTGCCCACCGTATGGGGTTGTACAATATAAAAGGTGAAATGGACGACCTGGCCATGCGTGTGAACCAACCCGACATTTACCGCAACATCGATAAGCGGATGCAGGAGACTCAAATTGAAAGGGATGAATTTATTAGCAAAGTGATCAATCCATTGCAAACCGCCCTTCAAAAGAAAAAGATAAAAGCCACAATAAAGTGGAGGACCAAACGGGTTCATTCTATTTACCGGAAAATGAAAAAGCAAAATGTCGAATTCGACGAGGTCTACGACAAATTTGCGATTCGTATCATCCTTGATTCAAAACTTAAAAATGAAAAGTCGGATTGCTGGCAGGCTTATTCCATCGTGACCGATACCTACCAACCCAACCCAAAACGTTTGCGCGACTGGATATCAATACCCAAATCGACGGGCTACGAATCGCTGCATACCACCGTGATGGGCCCGGGAGGGAAATGGGTGGAAATTCAGATCCGCACCAAGCGCATGGATGAAATAGCCGAGAAAGGCCTGGCTGCGCACTGGCGGTACAAAGGCGGGAATGGCGAGGCCGAACTCGACAAATTGCTGACCAATTTCCGCGATGTTTTTGAGCAATCTGGTGTCGATACTGCCGATATGTACGACAGCTATAAAATGAATGTCTATGCCGATGAAGTCTTTGTATTTACACCGAAGGGAGATTTGAAAAGACTGCCGGCCGGGGCAACAGTACTCGATTTTGCCTTCGACATACATACTGATGTGGGGGCTAAATGTGTGAGCGCGAAAATAAACCACAAGGTAGTCCCATTGAAGTATGTACTTAAAAATGGAGACCAGATCGAAATCATCACTTCCAACAACCAAAAGCCAAAACCCGACTGGTTGAATTTTGTGGTCACCTCGCGAGCCAAATCGAAAATTAAAAAGGCCATTGATGAGGAGAAATTTAAAATTGCGGAAGACGGAAAAGAAATCGTAAAACGCAAATTCAAAAACTGGAAAATAACCTACGATGACGAAAGCATAAACAAAGTACTTAAACATCTGAAAATTAAAACATCACAGGATTTATACTACCAGATAGCCCGCGAAAAAATCGACAGCCTTCAGCTTAAGGCCATTTTGCTAAACGGTACAAAAACAGAAAGCACGCCAATTGCAGAACAACACGGACCAAAGCCTGAAAATGGAAAATCTGCCGAAAAAAATGGCTACTTGCTTTCAAACAAAGACCTTCAGGGGGTGGATTACAAACTTGCCAAGTGTTGCAACCCCACGCAAGGCGATAGTGTAATTGGTTTTGTGACCATAGGCCAGGGAATATCAATCCATAAATCGAATTGCCCCAATGCACTTAAAATGTCCGAAAGTATTGGTTATCGACAAGTTGATGTTGATTGGAACATGCCCGCCGAATCGTTTCACACAAACATCAAAATAAGCGGTACCGACAGGCTTGGGTTAATTGCCGAAATTTCGGGTGTCGTTAAAAAGGACTTAAAACTAAAGATCCAGTCGATTAATTTAAATAAGACTGAAGGTAAGGAATTCGAAGGCTACCTGAAAGTTTTTGTTGAAGACAAAAAACACCTGGGACATTTGCTTCAACGATTGCTTAAAATTGAAGGGATAAAAAAGGCGGTACTTTTGAAGTAGTCTTCAGTAGGCAGACCTCAGTAGGCAGTCGGCAAGTTGCATCCTGGAGACTGATGACTGAAGACTGGGCACAAAGAACCAGATAGAATCAATTTCACACAATTAATAGATGACCAAACAATGGACTGGATTCAAATAGCGGGACTAATTGCTGCCGGATTTTTTGCAGGTTTCATAAATACCCTGGCGGGGAGTGGGTCGCTCATTACTCTGCCTTTACTGATATTTCTGGGGCTACCCGCTAATGTTGCCAATGGGACCAACCGCATTGCGATCCTTCTACAAAATGTGGTGGCTGTTTCCAGCTTCAAACAACAAAAAATCCTCGACCTTAAAAAAGATAGCTGGCTGGCTATCCCTGCCATTATGGGTGCACTTGTGGGTTCCCTCCTGGCTGTCGATATCAATGAAGAAATTATGAAGAACACAATTGGAGGCCTGTTGGTTTTTATGTTTTTCATTGTTCTCTACAAACCAGACACCTGGATAAAAGGAAAAGCCGGGCAAGTTAGCGAACTACACAGGGCATGGCGATTTATTATCTTTTTCTTTATTGGCGTGTATGGTGGGTTTATCCAGGCCGGAGTGGGTTTCTTTCTGTTGGCCGGTTTGGTGCTTGGCGCTGGTTTCGACCTGGTGAAAGCCAATGCCGTAAAGGTATTGATAGTGCTTTGCTTTACTGTGTTTGCCCTGGCCGTGTTTATCTTCAACGATCAGGTGAATTTCCTGTGGGGTTTTATCCTGGCCATTGGTAGTATGTCGGGGGCTTTTGTGGCTTCCCGTTTTGCGGTAAGTTGGGGACCTAAATTCGTCCGCTACCTTTTACTGGTTACCCTTGTGGCGGCAAGCCTACATTTGTTTGGGGTGTTCGCCTATATTTTCAATTAAAATTAAATAGATAACAATATAAATCCGTCCAAATAAATACTTTAGATATGGCAACAAAAACTTCTCAGCATATTTTAGGGACATCGGCAAACCTGCTGGGCTTTTGCCTGTTTATCATCACTTCTTTGCACATCACCAATAAATCGGAAAATAATTTGATTGATGAATTCACATCGCTTATTGCTTTATTATTGGCATTCTCATCCATTTTTTCATTTATTTCAATCCGAAAAGAGAATACGAAGGTTGGGTTGTTGTATGAAAAAATTGCCGACTACATATTTTTTGCAGCACTTATAGGAATCATCTGCATAATTTGTGTCCTGATTGTGATTTTTTGGTGGAGGTAGTCCTCTTGGTCTTGCTTCTCAATTAGGTTAACAGAGTAATCTTTACTTTTATTTGTTCTGACCTTTACTCCACACAGGGCAACTATCCGACCATTTCTCCGTCTTTATGGCATCATTACATCAAAGGAATATCCACAAAATATTAACCCATGTTTGAAGTTTGAACTTAAAATAATCGACCATGAAAAATGTATTTATATTAATCGCTGCTTGCATCTTCCTCCAAGCCTTTACCGTTGCCCAATCCTGCCTGCCCAATGGGATTACATTTACCACGCAGGGTCAGATCGACAGTTTCCAGATCAACTATCCGGGTTGTACGGTGATTGAGGGGGACTTAGCAATTTATAGCAGTGATGTATTCAATTTGAATGGTCTCGGAACCCTTACTAAAGTTGAAGGCGACCTTACTATTGGCAATAATAGTGGAGACAATATAAAACTCAAAAACCTATTCGGGCTTCATAATCTAAATTCGGTAGGTGGAAGCCTCTCCTTTATTCGCAGCGATTCGTTACTCAACATGGATGGACTGAATAACCTGGAAACGGTAGGAAACAATTTTATTATCAGTACTCAATGGCAGATGACCAATTTTTATGGATTAGAAAGCTTGAAAGCTATTGGTGGCGCCCTTTATATTCACAACAACCATTTCCTTGAAGATTTTAGTGGTTTGGACAGCCTTGAAAATATAGGCACTTTTCTTCAAATCATTGATAACTATTCGCTAAGTTCGCTGACCGGCTTACATCATATTGACACAATTAATGAATACGTATCGATAGAAGGTTCTTATTTTATATCCAACCTGAATGGGCTGAATAACTTACGATATGTGGGTAGTATGCTTGAAATCGGAGTGTATAGCCTAACCAGTTTGACCGGGCTTGATAGCCTGGCATATATTGGTGGTGATTTGCGGGTAGTCGGTAACATCCAATTAGAAAATTTGCTGGCACTTAGTAATTTATCAACGGTGGAGGGTTCGCTAATTGTTAGCGGCACCAATCTTGTCAATTTAGATGGTTTGGAAAACATTGACCCTGCATCAATTCAGAATGTAGAAATACACGATAATCTGTTATTGACCGATTGCGCTATTCAACCTATTTGCGATTATTTGCTTGCCCCCAATGGCAGTGTGGATATTTACAGCAACGCACCGGGTTGCAATAACCCACCGGAAATAGCCATCCATTGTGGCGCTTCAATGCCCTGTTTGCCACACGGAAATTACCATTTTTTATCACAAAGTGATATTGATAGCTTTCCAAGCTATTATTCGAGTTGTAGCACACTTGAAGGAAATATTACTATTTCAGGTCCCGATATTACCAACCTAAACGGTCTGGATCAGGTATCTACTATCAATGGAAATATACTGATTGGAGGTTCTCCTTTTGGAAACTATGAGCTTTTGAGCTTGGGTGGTTTAAGTAAGCTTCAAACAATAACAGGCAGCCTGGAGATAAGGTTCAATCCAAAAATCACCAATTTATCGGGACTCGATAGTTTAAGTTATTTGGGGGGTGATTTATCCTTGCTTACGAATGAAGCTTTAGTTTCCTTGCAAGGTCTGGGCAATTTATCGTCGTTCGACAAATCGATTACCATAAGCAATAATAAAAGCTTAAAAGATCTAAGCGGATTAATTGGAATATCATCTCCTTATGATTTATCTATCAGTAGTAATGATTCATTGACCAGTTTATCGGGCCTCGATAGCATTTCAACTTTGCAACGCGACTTGTGGATTAAGGAAAATCCGCAGTTGATAAATCTTAATGGGCTGAATAAATTATCCTCAATCGCAGGAAGCATGTACATTGTAGATAATCCGATGCTCCAGAATTTTAATGGATTACATAATCTCAGTTCTGTTGCGCAATGGGTAAGTATTTATCAAAATCACATGACTGATCTTATTGGATTAGAAGGATTAACAACTGTTGGGGGCAATTTTAACATTGTGGATAATTATTCTATTTCTTCACTAAATGGATTGGACAATCTATCAAATATCGGTGGTTCTTTGATGATTATGTTCAATGACCAACTTACCAATCTCGATGGTCTAGCCAATCTAATCGCACTCGACAGCAGTTTGGTTATCCATAAAAATATAAGCCTTTCGAATATTGATAGCCTTTCGAATTTAACCGCCATTGGAGGATCGCTATCCATTGCCCTCAATTCATCGTTGCTAAATATGTCGGGCTTAAGCAATATTACTTCTTTGAATGGCCATGTCTACATTTATGATAACGATTCATTAATGAGCCTCCATGGCCTCGAAAATATTGACCAAGCCTCGATTGATGACCTAACAATCTGGTATAATCATAAACTCTCCACCTGCCATGTCCAAAGTGTATGCGATTATCTCACCAGCCCCAATGGTATTGTTAAGATTGAAGATAATGCCCCCGGCTGCAACACACCCGCCGAAGTAGACAGTGCCTGTGCCGAAATTGGGATTCACGAATTCGACCAGGAACAAGAAATCATCCTATACCCAAACCCGGCCCAAAAGGAGATTTATTTCGCTGTCAGCAAGGGCATGTCTATCTCTGAAGTAAACATCTACAGCTATCTTGGGCAAAAAGTGATGCACAAAAAAGAAGTGCAAAGTTTTATTGATGTTTCGATGTTGGAGGCTGGACTGTATATTATTGAGGTGGTTTCGGATAAGGGGATTATCAAAATGAAAATAGTGATAATGTAAAATATACTACCATGAAAAAATTGACCCTGTTAATTTCTTTTGCTTTTTTATTACTTATGTCAGCCTTTTCCCAATCTTGCCTGCCCAATGGGATTACATTTACCACGCAGGGTCAGATCGACAGTTTCCAGTTAAATTATCCGGGGTGTACGGTGATTGAGGGGGATGTGATTGTAAACGGATCAAATATTACTAATCTCTTTGGGCTACTTGGTATTACTGACATTGAAGGAAACCTTGAACTTAATTGTTTCCCGAATGGAAATTGGTTTACTAATCTTTCGGGTCTGGACAGCTTAAAAACTATTGAAGGTGATCTCGGTATTGAGAATAACGACACTTTGAATTCCCTCGAAGGTCTTGATAACCTTGAAACGATTGGGGGCAATTTATCTCTAATGTATCAAAATTTGATCATAAACTGTACCGGTCTCAATAAAGTGACCACAATTGGTGGTAATATTACAATTTACTATAATTACAGTCTTTCTTCAATCAATTTTCTTGAAAACCTAAAGTACCTTGGAGGGACCTTTTTTATACAGGAGCAGCCTCAATTGGAGGAAATCATCCAACCCACCAATATCGATACCATTATGGGGGGCATTGAAATATATGATAACCCCAAGCTTTTGTCTCTCCCTAATTGGAATTCCCTTAGGCTATTAAAAGGGGAGTTTTTTGTATATAAAAACCCCAAGCTGCAAACCATAGATGGCTTTACGAATTTGAGAAAGGTAAAGGCAATCAATATTCAAGAGAACGACAACTTAATGGCTATTTTGGGTTTCAATAACCTTGACACGGTAACTTGCTGTATTGGTGTGGCGGATAATCATCAACTCTTGAGCCTTTCAGGATTCAATAATGTTGTCCGTATTAATGGTGAATTATTCATAAGTGGAAATCAAGCCATGACAATTTCAAACAGCTTTAATAAATTAAATACTATTGGAGGTGACTTGTATTTTTCTTGCCCAATTTGCACGAATATTAAATTTTTTAAAGGGCTTACTTCAATACATGGACTTGCATGGATACGATCAAATCAATCCCTTTTAAATTTAGATGGAATGGACAGTCTTTCCTATATAGGTGAAGGATTATATATGAAGGACAACCCAAAACTACGAGACCTCGATGCATTAAATAATCTTACAGAAGTTGGACAGTTTCTTTATATATTGAACAATGAGAAATTGAAGGATATTTCCGGTTTAGGTAACATAAGCCAAATTGGTGGAGATTTGCATATCATTGGAAACGATTCGCTAAAAACTCTTGTTGGATTAGGCAATGTTGAGGCGGCTTCTATTGAAAATATTAGCATTTCGGAAAACCAATCCTTATCAACCTGCCATGTCCAAAGTATTTGCGACTACCTCGCCAGCCCAAATGGAAGTGTCTCTATTTACAACAATGCCCCCGGCTGCAACACACCCGCCGAAGTAGACAGTGCCTGTGCCGAAATTGGGATTCACGAATTCGACCCGGAAAAAGAAATCAGCCTCTACCCTAACCCAGCACAGAATGAGATTTATTTCACGGTCAAGGATGGCCCATCAATTTCAGAAGTAAACATCTACAACTATCTTGGGCAAAAAGTGATGCACAAAAAAGAAGTGCAAAGTTTTATTGATGTTTCGATGTTGGAGGCTGGACTGTATATTATTGAGGTGGTTTCGGATAGGATTGTTGTTAGGACGAAGATTATTATTTCACGTTGAAATTATTCCAAACGGACAACTTTTATTTCAACTTGTAGACTCTTAAACCTTTAATCGCCCCTTTGGTTATTTCCTCATAGTTCGAAATAAACTTCAATCGTTTATTGTCCTGTCCCCAAACTAGAAAGTAATCAATCTCATTTTTCTCAAGACTTTCTTTAATTTTGGCCTCTCTCCCAATTTCGCCATAATATTTCCAATTCATATAAAACGACACATACAAGGTCTCGTGCCAATAGATATTGGAAGCAACCCGGCCTTCAATGCCAAACTTTGAGATTGCCTTGCTGAAATTATAAAACTGGATACCATAATCAAGATTCATCTTAAGGTTCCTAACAGGTAATATCAAAAAACTGGCAGCCAGGATATAAGTCATTATCAATTTCGATTTGTGCTTGATTTTTCGCTGTGCCTCAAATTCGTCCAAAAGCTTTGCCCCCATTGCCAAAAGGATAATAATCCCCATCCAAACATACCTGTTCACGATCAACAGGGTAGAATAGCCTGCAACCAGGATAAATAAGCTTACTATCAACAGGAATATAGGGTTGCTGACAAAGAGCTTGCGGTTCTTTCGCAGATAAAACCAGGCGGAAATCAAAATCACCACCGCTAAAAATGAAAACTTCTCAAGGATTGTAAAAATCTCGACCCAATTGGCCAGGATTGTTTTTACCTGAAACATCACATTATCGAACGACTCAAACAGCTCCCAACCCGGAAACTCAACATTGCTGATATCTTCCCAAACACTGATGGCGGTATTGTTGGGTGGAGGCAGAAAGCCCATAATGTGCATGGGGTGGCCGAGAGGATGCCCAAGCGATTGCGGGCCAATCAGGGTGTGATTATATCTCCCGGCAGTGCCAAGGGTAAAGTGATCGTATTTTTGGCTTATGGCGGATATCCAAAAAATACTGATAAATACAAACACCACCATTCCAGAGATATAGTGGGTGCCAATTCTCATTTTTTCTGTTTTTTCTTTTGTGGAGAAAAAGAAAATAAGGTTAAAAACCAGGAAGTGAACCACAAAAAATGGCAATCCATACGATTTGGTCAAATACAACAGAGCACCAAATATTCCACTCCAAACCCCAGCGAGTTTGCTGCTCGAATAGCCTTGTCGGAAAATAATGTTGAAGTAGGCCAAAATGAAATATACGATCAAAATATCAGGCGTAATCACGGACAAAGCAAAATACAATGCCACCACGGCCATCAACACCATCAATACCTTTCGGGAATGATCTTCGATATTCAATATCTTAAAAAAGACATTCGATTGCCACAAAACGAGTAGGCCAACAGACAAGGATAAAAATTTGGCCGAGAGCAAAGGGGCAGTGCCCAATTTCAAAAAAGGCACCAACAACCAGGAAAGCATGGGTCCCCAAAAACCATTCACGGCATTGGCAAAATCGAGATGCATATATTTCTGGGCAATCCCGATATACGAAACCCCATCGGGGTTTATTTGATATTGATAGCGGGGCAACAGGATGATAGCCAAAACAACGTAGATAATCAGGCTAAGGGCTAGTCCTGTGTCAATATTTTTTAGGCGCATATTCAATTTCATACTCTGTTTTCTTCTATGATCAATATCGCGATCTACTACGATGATTGGTCGTACAAAGTTGGAAAAATTAAATTACTTTCCTTGTCGCGAGCTTTTAGGTTCCATTTCCATAGCCTAAATTTACCACTTTTCTGATATGTGATGAAAGAGTTTGGTTTTCAACTAAACCACCCGATGCAATCATTCGGTAGCTGAGGGAGCAAAAGGAAAATTATTCTACATTTGTGAATATTTTAACGAACATTAAACATTGTAGTAATGAAAAAAATAGCCCTCTCGATTATTGGTTTTGCAATATGTGTCTCCCTCTATGCCCAAACAGTGCTTACAACAGCTGTCGACTTTACACATACAGATACTGATGGAGCGCAACATAATTTATTTGATTACCTGAATAATGGCAATTACGTTGTACTCAATTTTTTCTTTACAACTTGTGGTGCTTGCCAAAATGTTGCCCCTACTATCAACCAGGCGTACATCAATTTTGGTTGCAATACTGGAAACGTTGTTTTCCTGGGCATCAATAATGGAGACACAAATGCCGAAGTGGATGCTTTTAGGTTTACCTACAATATGTGGATGCCATCAATAAGCGGTATAGATGGAGGTGCAAACATGGTTTGTTTTGATTACAACGTTACAATGTATCCTACAGCCGTACTCATAGCACCAGATAAAACTATTCTTGAACAAGGAATGGACATTAGTACTATGGATTCAATTATTGAGAACCATGGAGGAATTCTACAGCCTTGCATGGGTATGCTAAACCCCACCTATGGTATCGAGCCTGTAACCGCGTTTGTTAATTTCACAACCACCTTTACAGACCATACAGTAGGCAACATAACATCACGGCAATGGGCTTTTGATGGAGGGATTCCAAATACCTCAAACGATTCAACGGTGGATGTTCTATTCTCCACGGTAGGTACTTATGGTGTTACTTTAACAGTAACCAATGGCACGGAAACTCATTCAATATTTGATTCAATTACTGTTGTTGCTCCCGGCCCTCCGGTTCCCTATTTTTATGCATCGCAAACCATAATTTATGCGGGCGATTCAATAAATTTCATCGACATCTCAACCTATAATCCAGACACTTGGCAATGGACATTTGTAGGAGGTAATCCTGTTCAATCGGTTGATCAAAGTCCTACATTCATAAAATACAACTTTCCGGGAATATTTAATGTGTACCTTTCAACATCAAATAATTGGGGAACTACCTATCTGACTAAGTTCAGTTACATTACAGTGTTGGAAGGAGGATCTATAGCAGAAGGGTGTGATACAATTTCAAATTTAAATGCTTATGATACCCTGGTGGTTGAAAATTTACCTGGGGGAGGTATTATTCCTGGTGTAAACAATTTGAATATAAGCCAATATGCCGATGAATTCACACTAAACAGATCAAACTATAATCAGCTTTTTGGACTCAATGCTTATGTTCGCATTTCACAGGCTAGTTCTCCGAGTTCGATCGTGTCCTTTAAAGTTTGGACCGGATTAAATTCTCCCGACTTATTATTAAGCACAAAAGAAATTGCTATTGAAAATCTACCTGCCGGTGCATTCGGCACTATTTATACAGTTCTCTTTGATTCCATTATTGACATTACCGGATTAAACAAAGTTTTTGTTGGATATGAAATTCTGCCCATTGGCAACGACCAATTTGCTTGTAGCATGGCTGCCGATCGTGGCCCAACAGGCCCATCAACAATGCACATGTACCACAATAACAATTGGATAAAATCGGAGGATTTGGCCGTTGCAGGAGGGTTCCATACAAGTCTGGGAGTTGAACTTATAATCCTTGCATATACTAACAATCAGGATATTAGTTCCGAACACGAAAACGTATCCTTGTTCCCCAATCCAACAAAGGGTGAAATAAGCATCTTGTATGGTTCAAATAAAAGTGAGGACTATCAAATTAAGGTATACAATTCAATGGGGATGGAAGTTGGAATTTCTCAAACCAAAAAAGATAATAAAACGAACTTGATTGATTTTGAAGGGAATTCGAATGGAATATACTTTATCACTTTAACCAACAACATGCAAGTTATTACAAAAAAAGTGATCCTCAATCGGTAAAACCATTACAATAAATAAATACTAACTTAAATGTGTCTCGGTATGAAAAAAATAGTATCCATCTATTTGATTGTTCTTGTTCTCAGCATCCTGTTCATTGTGAATCAGAAAACAACAACCCTCGGAAACAACTCCCCGAAGTAATAACTGAAAATGTTGCTGCTATCACACGCCACTCGGCAATCACTGGTGGTACTATAACTAATGATGGAGGCCATAGTATTGTTGAAAAGGGTGTATGCTGGAGCACAACTCCTAATCCAACTATAACAAACAGTAGAACAACGGATGGCATGGGCTCGGAAAGTTTCGAAAGTATAATTACCGGGCTCGATATAAATACCGAATATTATGTAAGGGCATTTGCCATAAATAGTGATGGTCCTGGTTATGGAAACCAAGAAGTATTTACTACATCTGATTATGTCGATTCTGTTTATGTCAATTTTACAATCGCGGTTTTCGACCCGGAATATGCCGCATTACTCGTTCCTGGAAATTCGATTACCGTAATAGGAGGTGCTAATGGGATTTTGATTTATCGGATATCCGACACCGATTTTGCAGCTTACGATCGAACATGCACTTACCCGGTTGAAGAAAATTGCCAGGTAAAAGTAGACAACTCCGGGGTTTTTGCAGTCGATACGCTGTGTTGTAAATCCAAATACCTGCTCCTTGATGGTTCGGTAGTTAGAGGCCCTGCTACTTATCCGCTAAAAAGTTATAGGACTAGCTTTGATGGAACCTATCTGAGAGTTTTTAATTAGGGAAATAAGGAAATCTGTAAATAGGAATTAATGAGTTTATTTTATGAACACTAAAGCAAGAAAGATATATTTGATTGATTTTCATGGTTAAATTGATGTGCACTGGCAAACAATCTGTCCATGCTTGCATCGGAGATAATTGACTCACCAGTGTACTCATACCAATTGGTCGATTTCTTTCCATAGTGGACTTCGAGGATTTGTAATAATGCTAAATATGAAACTAATTTATAGTTTCTGAAAAACAAATCTTGGGTAACCTTTCTGGCCCTGTTCGTTGTAATAATCGATGAACTTGAGTTTGTAATAAAGACCTTCCATATCACGAATGACATAGGTAAGTTTTGTATTCATTTTGTATTCGCCCTCATCGTAGTACTTCCATTCATAGCCAATTGCATCACGGCTATCACTAAACTCCATATTATTAATTTGATCAATTGTAATGGAATCAAATGTCATTATAGAATCAACAGCGACACGAACACCACTTTCATTTATTAATACTCCTCGCACATTGTAAGGAGCCGCAGTTCCATCGATATCAAATAATGTTGTGGCATATTGTGAGAATAAAATATCCCATTCATCAGCTTTTGGTTGATAAACAACATAGCCATCATTATTAAAACTAATTCGAACAAATTTAACAGATAAGTCCTTTTCAATAGTCATTTCCTGAAAGTTAGTGCCATCAATATTTGCGAACTGTAAATGAAATTTTGTTGAGTTGACACTTGTTAGCTTAAATTTTTTGAACACGCTGTAATTTAAACCATCGTTTGAAGCGAGTAAAAAAACTTGATTGGAATAGATTGTATCATTTCCTAAGATGGTAAACCAATTTCCAATAGCTGTTGAGTCCAAGTTCCCATCAGAAAGATCATAACGCCAGACTATATCATTGTCAATCCCAATTACATCATCAAAAGAGGATTGTCCTGTCCTGCCAATTCGCATAAGATTTGAGGAATTAAGAATAACATGAGTTCCACTAGGGTCAGTTTCAAATCCAAGATGCCATTCATCATTACTGTTTGTGTGAACAACTTCACAAGTGTCGGGCTGAAGGTCAACAAAAACTTGATTATCATAGATTGAGCTTTCCAAATTACAGGATATTTCGACCCCAGGAATTCTAATTTCTGATTTTATAATACTTGAAAATGAACCACTAATTTTAAAATCATCCCCGGGTAAATCCTCAAATGAGTTTTTTTCTAAATCAGCATTAAAAGATATTGATAAATTGCCAACGGTTCCAGTTACTTTAACTGTGCCTGAAACTGAATTATAAAACAAATCATCATTATCAAATTCATCATTATTGTTTGTATCAAAGATTAAAGTGACTTCATTTTCTTCAATTCCGTTTAACTGAAATATTCCGGCTGAAAAGCTATTTCCTGGTGCATATATTTCAAATACAATAATATAGGAAGAGTTTTTAAATCTATCGACCCCTTCCGTGATCGCAGAATCCGTTAATACTATTTCACAGTGATTGTAACTCACCTCTGATCCTAAATCAACAAAGATTCCATCTTTAATCACATAATTCTTTCCATCAAATTCAAATCCATTGGTTAGATTATTTTGCGAATCATCCTCTTTTGAACATGAAACGATAATACTCATTATTAATAGAATCCAGACTACATGAAGATCTTTCATAATTATTCATTATTTTAAATTTTAAAGTGTGTCAATTATTTTCAGTGCATAATCATAATAATAAGGCGGAGTAGTTCTAATTTCAAATCAGCATCACTCATAATTCAAGTTTTAAGACAATTCTCAAAGATAAAGTTTTTTGGTATTCTAAATTTGCAATTCGTGCCTATTTCAACCCTTCCCGATAATTTCCAAAACATACAATCATGCGGTAACTGTGATTTCCGTTTTTGTAGAATCGACTAAAAGCCAATTAATCTTTGGCGCAATGCAGTTATTTCTTACAAGTAAAATTAGAATCAGGTATGGCACCGATTGCAAATTGGCGCAAGCATGGGGATGCTGTCAGTCATAGTAATGGTTTTAATTTTCATTTCTTTGGTGGAAAATACTTATAAATATCTTTTCTATGAAGGAATCTTCTGAGAATAATCGTAACGCCCGCTAATTCAAATCCCAATCGAAAGCTTCCTACTCTTATTTTAAAAAATTCTTTGTGCCCGGTCATTTTAGAACAGTTTATTATTTCGGCAATGGAATCGGCAAATTCAATATTCGCTATTGTTTCCTTCAATTTTACTTTATAGGCAGTACTTTTGTAAGCATCCTTTGCAAACTGTTTTGAGACCTGATATTTCATACAGCTTTTCCTTTACTTGATAAGAGATTATCAATTTTGATACGGAATGAGACCTGATCTGAGGTTGGCTGATTGCTTAGTCATTTAACCAGGCATTGAAATCTTGCAGCTCTTTTTCATTCAAAATTGACTGATCCCCGTCCTGCATCGCCATATACAATGCATGGTTTTCTTGCTCTTCACTTAGCTCAGGTTCTATATGAATTTTAATTTCCAGCAAACTTGCTAATTCCTGGATGGCACGAAGCTGATGTTTCTGTATATCAAGTGTTACAAGCATAGACAATAATTTTGTGCAATTAGGTAACACAAAAATACGAAATATTCCAGACCCCAAGGGCGACGAAGTTAAAAAACTTCGCCAAGCGTTGCCAACGATGGCGTGAATTTACAAGTCGTGCCCACTTCAACCCTTCCCCATAATTTCCAAAACATACTATCATGTGGTAACTGGGATTTCTGTTTTTGGAGAAACGACACCAAGCAATTGACTTTGGTGTATGTAATGCTGTGATTTTTTATAAGCTAAACCAGATCAGGTATGGCACGAATTGCAAATTCGCACTAGCGTTGTGGGCGTATATAGTAGTTGGGCAATTAGAAAATAAATGGTAGCTTTGGAAATAAAATAGATAAAAATGATAACAAAAGAAAAACTGAAATCACACATTAGCAAATTTCCTGATGTTCTTTCAATAGATGAGTTAATCGATCGATTGGTTTTTGTGGATAAACTCGAAAAAAGGATTGAGCAATCCAATAATAATGAAACCATAAGCGAACAAGACTTAGAAAAAGAAATGCAGGAATGGTTCAAATAAAGTGGTTGATAGAAGCGAAAACTGATTTGAAGGAAATCTACGATTATATTTCTTCGGATTCAAAAAGGTATGCCAGGCTTCAAGTTGACAGGATAAAAGAAAGAACCCAAATTTTAAAGTCCTTCATAGAAATCGGAAAAATAGTTGAAGAAATTGACAAGCCCGATATCCGTGAACTTATTGAAGGGAATTACCGAATAATATACCGGGTTGTAAACTTAAATAGGATTGATATATTAATGGTTCATCATGGTGCAAGGGATTTAGCCCGTAGAATTAAGACGATCGATTAGAAGTTTACCTTCGACAAGTTCAGGCAACGGGGGCTTCGACAGGCTCGACCGAACAACGAGATTGACAAGCGGGTAAGAAAAGAAACTCTAAAGTAAAAAATTGAAAAATGAGACTATTTAAAATAAAATTGGATTATCAAAAATATATTGAATTTTATGCAGATCGAGTGAACTTTATAAGAGGAAAATTTGAAAAAGAAGTATTTGAATTAAACCCTAATGTTGATTTAAAGCGTCTTAAAGAGGATTCAGTAATTTATGCTTTATGGATATTTTCAATGGCTCTTGATACAAATCAACAAAGAGATGATTTGCATAGTTTTGTGTTAAAAAAGTATTGCGAACAAGAGGTTATTGATTCATTTTATTCAAAGTCACACATCTACTATCCTAAATTAACTGAGGCATATAATTTATGTAAAAGAGATGAAAGTAAAGACCAAAAGGTCGGCAACTTTTTATATGACCTTTTTGTATTGCAGGATAAAAATTCAGATGTTAATACCTTTAATCTTTATGGAGGTGGCATATTAGAAGTTCCATCGTTTTTTGTTTTCTTTAGATTTTTCACAAGAAGTCTTGAACATGTTATAGATTCAAATAATGTGATCAAAAAGAAATGCAAACTAATATTTTAATTATGAGGAATATAATTCAATGCATCATAGTGTTCCATTCCAAACGAATTGCAAAATCATTCCTCTTTTCCATTACTGGTGTCATTATTTTTCAATTTTTTCAGTTCGTAATCTCTTTACTTGTGGCTCGAATATTCTTAATGCAGTTACTGTATTCATGCAAAGTGATTTGAAGCGATTTCTTATTGTGTCTTGATCGTCTCCATGCTCTTCATAAGTGTAATCACCTTTATAATCAGAGGTTAATCTAATTAATTTGTCAATGGTTTTCTTTTTCCGAGAATCAGGTAACTGATTAAGTTGTTCCAGATTAACAACTTTAAACTCATGGGCAAACTCATTTCTAATGTTGTTAATACACCTGCATGCTTCGAATATTTGACATGGGAAAAGTCTAAAAGATGCAAGCAAGTTAATCTTGAAACCAGTGGCTGTTTTTGATAAATCAAGGTAATAATCAAAGTCTGGATATAGTGTTTCTATTGTCTGATTTATATGATACTCAACAAAAAGTGCGAAATAGATTACCGCATTACGATCTTCTTGATAATGGTTAAAATTTTTGACGTGTTGTGGAACTTCCCTATTCCAAATTCCTAAAATTTCTCCTTGGTATTCTCTTTTATACCCTTTGAGAATCGATTTTCCTTCATAGTCATTATAAAATATTTTCTTTCCCATTGAATACAATTTTCTTAAATGCTAGATCGTCCTATTTTTTGGATTAGCCCCTAACAAATGATAAATAATGCCTCAGACTTTGAGAGGCGGCTGGTCTATTGAAGTTCATATATCTCATTATTAATGATTATCCTTTTCTCTGATTCAACATGAATTTCGCTTCTGCCAAATCTGATTGAATCCGGAATATGTGCACGAATAGGATTAGATATATATATACTTACTTCTTCTTCAGTTTGGAATGTTTGTCCATCATAATCATATTCCAAAAGATAAACGTCCCCTTTAGGCAACTCTAGTAATCTTATCAAATCGCCTGTATTAATATTTTTCCATGTTCCTTGAAAACTCATAATTGAAATTTTAAGCAAAAGTAGGGAAACTTCAATAATTTAATATGAATATATCCATTTAATTATCAAAATGATATTAACAATTTTATCATGTCCATTCGTTTCCTCTTCTTCTTTGTTTGCGAAGTTTAGTAAATGTAATTTCGCGAGCGGGGAAAAATAAATTAACAAATCAGTTTAACTATTAAAATGGTTGTACTGATTATTATTAGAACAGCAGATAATGGTTGAGCATAAATTTTTATAATTTTTACAATCAATTGACTAAAAAACCACCCAGCCAACAGAATAATAAAAAATGACCACCAAGGATTGGTAATTATTGTTAAAATAATAGAAGCTAAGACGCTCATTCCGCCAATAATCGTCATTATTCCATTCTGCCTAAAATGTTTAGCAACAGGAAGAGACATTCTTCGAGCAATGACAACATAAGCTGAAGCTGTGAATCCTCCTATAGAGATTAAGCTGGTTAAAGTTAATTCGAGCCAATTCATTTAAATTAAATATTAGTTCTTCAAAAAGTAAAATCTCCTCACTCGGCGAAGTTACCAAATTTAGTCGTTTGAAATAGTGGTCTCTGACCGCTTAATAATGTACTCAGATAAAGTAATCCTTGTTCCGTCATCTTCCTTCTTTGCCTAGTCGAATAACCTTACATCGTTTAGTCCTCCCTATTCTTCAATCTCCCAGCTCGGCGAAGTTTCCTACTTAGTCGTTCTATATAGCCCCCCGTGGCTATAAGCTTATTTGGAATAATTCCTAAACCACGCGATGCAATCGCGCGGCAGCGGGGGGAGGACACTTGAGATAGCAGGGATGCAATCGCGCGGTAGCCAGGGATTGCAAATCGGCACCAGCGTGGGCGCGGTAGCTGGGGCCAGCAAGATTAATTTTGTAACATAATCTAATTCTTTGAAAATTTTCGAAAAGAAATTACTATTTGATAAATAAAGAAAGCTAAACCAATTTTCAATAATAAATCATAGAAATTTGTCCAAAATGAAAATGTGTGGTAAGGATATATTTTGGAAAGATCGTGTGTAGGATCTACAAAAGTAGGTAGTGTCGATAGATTTGATTTATAAATATCCCATGTTAATATAATATCAGATTTTGATGTAGCAGGAATAAATGATAATTCACTTGACATTGAGATAATAATTGCGAAATGCAAAATAACAACAAAACATATTGTTAATATCATGGCTCTCAACCACGACAATCCAAAATTATTTGTAAGTCCTAAGAATAAAATAGTTTTATCATTTATCATCCTTTTCGGAAATCTTTTTCGAATTGTGTTCCGATATGCATTAATTTCTTTTGCTCTAAAGTCCAATGCTTGGGTTTTGTCACCTTGTTTTTCTGCAACTAATTTTAATTGTCTATATACTTCTTTTGTTTCATCACAAAGAATACCTCCCAAATCTTTATTAAGGTTTAATTTCTTTTCTGAAAACCAAATTACATTAGAATATATAACTTCTAATAAAATGCTTTCAATGATATTTATTTCTTTAAAGTTATCAAGATTAGTGTTATATATTGATGTCTTACCTAAATCTGATTTTGATATTGATATTTCTGATTCATCTCCGAAGTATTTTAAATTAAAAAATGATAGACGATCATAATTGAAGAAATCGGTTATTTGTAAGAAATAGATTTTAGAATTATTAAATTCAAATTGACTATGAAAATTGTAGCCTGTCAATCTACATTTTTTAATGTTCAGTGATCTTAAAACGAAAAGTCCTTTAATATCCTTTGTAAAATGCACTTGAAATTCGTTGAAAACTCTATTAGTACCATTTAATGAAAAAGAAGATTCGCAAATAACTGAAGATAAATAGAAATTTAATTCATTAGTTATTTCAGTTTCTTTTTTAGGTGTCAAATGGAAATATGCATCCTTGCGAAATTTAGTTTCTAATAATTTGAGTTCTGACATTCCACCGCGACAACTTCCAGTGAAATCCTTATGAAACTCACATTTATAAATGATGTATTTAATTGATTTTATTGTATTTATATGAGTTGACTCTTTGAATTTACAATTTTCAATTTCAAATTCATTACATGAGATGTTAAGTAATTTGAATTCTTTTTCAAAAAAACAATTTTCAAAAAGCTTGATTTTGTCATAAACCTCTAATCTATTGCCTGTTAATTGTTTTATGTTTGATTTGGATATTTGTAAGCTTCCTTTTTCAATTAATAAATCGTTGATACATAGTTGAGCTATTCTACAATTGTCTTTTATCGAAATACCATTTATTATTTTGCAATTATTTATTATAACTATTTTATTTATTGTACAATTCTGAAAAATAATATCAGGATAGGAATCTTTTTGATTTTCTTCACTATTTGTAGCAATCGAAATTAAATGCAATTCCGAATCAATTTGACAATTATTGAAAACAAGTTTACCCTTAAATGATGATCTTTTTATTGTAAAAGAATCCTTAAAATGTATATTATTAAGAGTTAGTACATTTGTCAGTAAAGCATGATTAATATTTACATTACCAGTGACTGTGGTGTCTCTTATTATTTTATCAGAATTATATGTTCGAAAACTAAAAGCGAAGTTTCTCGCATCCTGCATTTCCATATTATATTTATGTTTACTTATTCCATAAAATGGAGTGGATTTACAATCCGTGCCTCCACAAATCCTACATATTCCTCCTATACTGCCCCTGCGCTGGCGCGGATTTGCAATCCGTGTCTCCACTAACCATACATATCCCTCCTATAATGCCGCCCAACCCGAACATTATTTGTTTTATTTCTCAAATTCAAATGGATCGACAATTTTTAGTTCTTCGATGTTTTTGAAATCCTTACTATTTATGCTTAAAAGGGTTAAATTGAAAACAATAGCAGTAGCTGCTATTATTGCATCGGGTAACTTCACTCTGTGCTGTTTGCGGATTTCCGCAGTTTTCATCTTAATTTGGTTGTTTAACTCATAAACGTAACAATCATTGATGAATGATTTTAATATTTCAATATCATCGGGGTTGGTAGTTTTCCAGCACAACAGTTCAATTTCTGATATCACTGATATTGCCGGAGGAGAATTGAGTATGAGACCGTCTATGTAAAGAGCTACAGACGGAGGGATAAGATCTTGCAGATAGTAGATAGCAATATTTGTGTCCCAAAGGTATTTTATTCCCATGAGTTTCTCAATTCATTTAGTTGATTTTCAACATCCAAAAGATCTTGCTTTTCCATCGCCCCTTTATACTTCCGTGACCATGCAATCTCTATTTTTGCATCGGAAGCACTCTTATGTAAACGAATGAGTTTCATTATTTCTAAATCCTTTAGTAAGCGAATGGCATCTTGATTTAAAATATCAACAGTATATGTTTGCATGATTCAATAGTTAATTTAAAATCTATATTCTCTTCAAAGATACAAATAATCAATGATCAATTCCTTACATATTCCTCCGATACTGACCCCCAACCTCAAACAAAATATGAGTAATCTGCCCAAGCGACAGGTATTTCGTGGCTTCCATCAGGATTTCAAACACATTTTCGTTGTGGGTGGCGGCGTGTACCAATTGCTTTTTCAGGTCGGCTTGTTTGTCGGCGTGGGTGGCATGGAGGTTTTTCAGCATCTCAATCTGGTACTCTTTTTCTTCGGGTGTGGCACGGATCACCTCGTCGGGGATAATTGTGGGCGAACCTTTCGATGAGAGGAAAGTATTTACCCCCATGATGGGCAGTTTGCCACTGTGTTTCATGGTTTCGTAATAGAGCGACTCTTCCTGAATCTTGTTGCGCTGGTACATGGTTTCCATGGCCCCAAGTACTCCGCCTCGTTCGGTTATGCGGTCGAATTCCATCATCACGGCTTCTTCTACCAGGTCGGTCAGTTCTTCGATGATGAAAGAACCTTGCAACGGGTTCTGGTTTTTGGCCAGCCCCAGTTCGTGGTTGATGATCATCTGGATGGCCATGGCACGGCGCACCGATTCTTCTGTGGGTGTAGTGATGGCTTCGTCGTAGGCGTTGGTGTGGAGCGAGTTGCAATTATCGTAAATAGCATACAAGGCTTGCAGGGTTGTGCGGATGTCGTTGAAGTCGATTTCCTGGGCATGCAGCGAACGGCCCGAAGTCTGGATATGGTATTTTAGTTTCTGCGAACGGTCGTTGGCATTGTACTTTATTTTCATGGCCTTGGCCCAGATCAACCGGGCTACGCGGCCCATCACCGAATATTCCGGGTCGATGCCGTTGGAGAAGAAGAAGGAGAAGTTGGGTGCAAAATGGTCGATGTTCATGCCCCGCGACAGGTAATATTCCACATACGTGAAACCGTTCGACAGGGTAAGGGCCAACTGGGTAATCGGGTTGGCACCCGCTTCGGCTATGTGATAGCCCGATATGGAAACGGAATAGAAATTCTGCACCCGGTTTGTAATGAAAAATTCCTGCACATCGCCCATCAGTTTCAGGCTGAAATCGGTGGAGTAAATGCAGGTATTCTGAGCCTGGTCTTCCTTCAAAATATCTGCCTGCACGGTGCCACGAACGGTACACAGTGTGTCTGCTTTGATTTTATTGTACACGTCGGCAGGCAAAACCTGGTCGCCGGTTAGGCCAAGAAGGAACAATCCAAGGCCATCGTTTCCTTCGGGCAATTTGCCCTGATAACTTGGAGCGGTGGTCCCTTTCTTTTTAAAGATGTCGGCAATCTCTTGTTTTACCTGTTCTTCGAGTCCGTTTTGTTTGATGTATATTTCGCATTGCTGGTCGATGGCTGCGTTCATGAAAAAGCCAACCAGTGTGGGAGCCGGCCCGTTGATGGTCATCGAAACAGAAGTCTTCGGGTCGACCAGGTTGAAACCGGAGTAGAGTTTTTTCGCATCGTCGAGACAGGCGATGGAAACACCGGAGTTTCCCACTTTGCCGTATATGTCGGGGCGGAGGCCGGGGTCTTCGCCATACAAAGTAACAGAATCGAAAGCGGTTGACAAGCGTTTGGCGGGCATCCCCAGCGACACATAATGGAAGCGGCGGTTGGTTCGTTCGGGGCCGCCCTCGCCGGCAAACATTCGCGTGGGGTCTTCACCTTCGCGCTTAAAAGGGAATACACCGGCAGCAAAAGGAAATTCGCCCGGCACATTTTCTTTCAGGTTCCAAAGCAAAATATCACCCCAGCCTTTGTACCTCGGCATCGAAATCTTTGGGATTTGCTGATGCGACAAGGATTCGGTGTGGGTTTCCATCTTGAAAACTTTATCGCGCACCTGGAACACAAATTCCGGGTCTTTGTAGGTCTTTTTCTTGGCCTCCCAGGTTTCGATAATGTTTTTATTGCGTCCGTCCAAATCCAGTTCAAGTTGTTTGTAGGCTTTTTCAAGTTCGTCAATGGTCCCGTTTTCAAGAAGCGGATCAGCCTTGATAATTTGAAACGATTCGTGCAGGGCATACATTTTCTGGGCCGTTTCGGCTTGTTTCTCAGCCCATTTGTTGTAACCACGAACCGTATCCGAAATCTCGGATAGATAGCGTGTGCGGTTGGGTGGAATGATAAAAACCTTTTCGGATAATTCATCGCTAATAACAATTTGTGAATCGAATGAAATACCTGTCTTTTTTGTTACCTTGCTCATCAAGGCCTTGTAGAATTTATTTACACCCGGATCGTTGTATTGCGAGGCAATGGTAGGATACACTGGCATCGTGTCAAGGTCTTCGTGCCAAAGCTGGTGGTTGCGCGAATATTGTTTGCGCACATCACGCAAAGCATCGAGTCCACCCCGCTTATCGAATTTATTCAGGGCGATGATGTCGGCAAAGTCCAGCATATCAATTTTTTCCAATTGAGTTGCAGCGCCAAATTCGGGGGTCATAATGTACATGGCCACATCGCTGTGGTCGACAATTTCGGTGTCACTTTGACCAATGCCCGAAGTTTCGAGGATAATCAAATCGAAATTGGCCGCTTTCAATATTTGAAGGGCAGATTTCACGTGCTTCGACAAAGCAAGGTTTGCCTGACGGGTGGCCAGCGAACGCATAAACACCCTGTCGCTGTTGATGGAATTCATCCTGATGCGGTCGCCCAGCAAGGCCCCACCAGTTTTTCTTTTACTTGGATCGACAGATACAATGGCCATGGTTTTATCCTGAAAGTCGATTAAAAAACGGCGCACCAGTTCATCAATCATGGATGATTTTCCAGCCCCACCTGTTCCGGTAATTCCAACAACAGGGGTGCTTTTTTGGTCGGCAACTGCATTCAGTTCATCAAAAAGTTCACTCACCGAATCCGGATTATTTTCGACGGTCGAAATCAACCGGCCTAACAATAAGTGATTTTGACCTTCAATATCAGAAATATGACCATGAAACTCGGTGCCTGTTTCAAAATCGGATTTTTCCAGCAAATCGTTTATCATTCCCTGCAAACCCATGGTGCGGCCATCGTCGGGCGAATAAATCCGGGTGATCCCATAGTTGTGCAAATCCTCGATTTCTTCGGGAAGGATCACTCCGCCCCCACCACCAAAAAGCTTGATCCTGCCGGCACCCCGTTCTTTCAACAGATCGAACATGTATTTGAAAAACTCGGTATGCCCGCCCTGATACGACGTGATAGCAATAGCCTGGGCATCTTCCTGGATGGCACAATTCACAATTTCCATCACCGAGCGGTTGTGGCCCAGATGAATTACTTCGGCACCACTGGCCTGGATAATCCGGCGCATAATGTTGATGGCGGCATCGTGCCCATCGAAAAGAGAAGCAGCCGTAACGATCCTCAAATGATTTTTCGGCTTGTAGATTTTTATCGTATCCATAATTCCTTATTTTAGCTTGAAGCCCATGTCCCGTGGCCTTTCATTGACCGAACATCAGCCTGTTTTCACAAAAGCCAAAAATAGTTCTATTTTGAAAGATATACAATTTGAATTGAGGGTAAGGAATTTTGTCTTCCGGGCAAGCCGCTGAATTGGCCGGGATATCCAAACGCCAATTTATTGAAACTGTTGAAAAATACGGTGTTTCTATTTTTTGGGGAAAGTGTTGAAGACCTTGAGAAAATGAAAAATGGATAGGATTGCAATGGTCAATTATTTCATTAAATTTGTTGAAAATTAATTTTATGAAAAACCTGATAATCGAGAATAAAAGGAATCAGATGGTATTGAAATTCAACAAGAAGGGTTTCGATAACGACTACTTGATTTCTCTGGTCAAGCGTATCGAAATTGAAGAATTGGCACAAAAGTCCGGTTTCACTACTGATATATTAAATATTGCAGAACAGATAAACCAGGAATGGTGGGATAATAATGCAAATGGTTTTTTATCGGGTGTCAACAAATGATATCAAAAGCAAACGTAGTTGATACAAACCAGATTTTTTCTGCGCTGATTCCAAAAGCTTCTAAAATCAGGGATTTACTTTTTGATAATGGCTATAAATTTTATTCTCCAAATTTCCTGATTTCTGAGATTTACAAGCATAAGGCCAAACTACTTAAAAACTCCAAACTTACCGATGATGAGTTCTACCTATATTTTAATGGGATTATTGAACGGATAAGATTCATTCCTGTCGATTTTATTGGAGTAGAAAGTAGGCAAAAGGCTTATGATTTATGCAAGGATGTTGATCTAAAAGACACTCCTTTTGTAGCTTTGGCAATTGAATTAGGCATTCCACTTTGGACAGGCGACAAAAAGTTAAAAGAGGGCCTGAAATCGAAAGGATTTGATAACTTTTTTGAACACTGATATTCCGGCCTTAAAGCTGGTGGAGTTGTGAGTTTGAAAAATGGGAATGAAAACACTATTTTCAAATTTACTGATTTATTAAAAGGATCTTTCATCTGTTAGTCCATTATTGGATAGTTTTAGTCATGAAACCAGACCATATTCCAAAATTATTCATTCTTCCCTGACTTTTCACATTTGTTCAATGCCAGATTATTTGCTACTTTGCTATCGATTTTAAAGACCTTTCAAATTTGATTTATTAACAATTTGAAAGGTAGCAAGGATTTCATTCATTTGAATAGAAAAAATATATGCCGTACTTCTTGTCATGAAAAAACGCCTGTCAAATTTTTCCATCCTAAAACAGTATCATTAGCAGCTATTCCTTATGAATTTAACTTTTGCCCTAACAGCCTGACAGCAAAGCCTTATAGTGAGCACCCTAAAAAACAATCTTCGCGCTATTTTTAAGGGATTTGAGGCGGCATCTCAGGTTTTTTGATACAAATTG
>JAIOYV010000122.1 GCA_021740905.1 Bacteroidales bacterium | reverse complement strand
CATTTTCCCTGGTAGTCATACTTGAACAGATTGTGGTAAATCCATTAAGATACTGACTATCAGGGATTTAAACAAATAATTTTGCCACTTATTTCACTGATTATCAAAAAGTTATCAACATATTTAACGAACTATTGAAGGTGGCACACCACCAAAATTCGTATTGCTACCATTGTTTGTAGCACAAATTTCAGGCACTTCCATATTGGCACAATCGTAGGTGTACGAAATCTGAAAAGCAAGCGCAGTCGGCTGGTCGATAAAAACACTAAAGACAGAATCCGGCAAGCCTACTGGGGCAGAAAACGAAACAGTCAGGGTGTGATTACCATAAGGCAGCAGGTCAACCTTCTTTTTATTATTCGATAACGAATCGGCTGGCAGTCCGTCAACAAGGACATTGGAAATTGTTGTACCAAGGGCCGTAGTCAATAAGACCTTGCCGTTAACACTACCAAAGCACTGTGCATCAATGGCCTCTATGTTCGTTATCTGAGCATAGAGTCCCGATTGGCCTAACAGCAGTAATGCCGTCAAGCCAATGAACATCAAGTAATAGATTTTCTTCATAGTAAATAACTTTAATTAATGATTATTTCTGAAACTTCTCTTTCGATTTAAAAACAAATTTATAATTTCTCATGTAAATAAACAAACATTAGTACCAATTTGGTTCAACAAAACATCAAAAAACACCCGGAAATTAAAGCACTACTTATATATTCAAACTTTTCTTGTATACCAAGATAGCAGTCGAAACACAAGTTTTTTGCTTCTTTTCCAGCCTATTAAAATAAAATTAGTAATTGTATGTTGTCCTTTCAATCACTCCAAAAACATATTGCAAAAAAGCAAAAATATTTGAATTATGTATACTTTTGGCTGGATTTATTTTGAATCCATTAGAAAATTTTCATTTATGCTTTTAATCCATCATTTTTGTGAATAATGTAATCAGTTACCTCCAGGTTGAAAATGTAAGCAAATCGTACGGCGAAATGCTATTGTTCGGGGATGTTTCATTTGGGATTAACAAAGACCAAAAAATTGCCCTCATCGCAAAAAATGGCGCTGGCAAAACCAGTTTGCTTGATATCATTGCAGGGATTGAAACTCCTGACTCCGGTGCCATTTCGATGCGGAACGGGATAAGCATCTCCTTTCTGAAACAAGAGCCTGAGTTTGATGAAGAGAACACCGTGTTTGGTCAGGTCTTCGAGTCATCAAAAGAAATCATCAAAGTGATTAGAGAATATGAAGAGGTAATCCATCTCCACGATAAAAAAAGGCTGGAAGAGGTAATGCATAAAATGGAAATTTTGAATGCCTGGGACTATGAAGTGAAAGTGAAGCAGATACTTACGCAGCTTAATGTGGAAGAATTCGACAAGAAAATCAAATACCTTTCGGGAGGCCAGCGGAAGAGGCTTGCCCTTGCCAATGCACTGATAAACGAACCCGATTTGCTGATCCTGGACGAGCCTACCAACCACCTCGACATGGAAATGATTGAGTGGCTGGAACAGTTTTTGAAAAACGCCAATTGCACCTTGTTTATGGTGACCCACGACCGCTATTTTCTCGACCGCGTTTGCAATGAAATAATCGAACTCGACGACAATCAAATATTCAATTACAAGGGAAACTACTCTTATTTTCTCGAAAAGCGCGACCAACGAATCCAAAACCTGAATGCCAGCATCGAGAAGGCTCGCAATCTGATGCGCAAAGAATTGGATTGGATGCGCCGGATGCCACAGGCACGCACTACAAAATCGAAGACAAGGGTCGATGCGTTTTACGATTTGCAAGACACGGCCTCGCAAAAAACCAAAGAGAAGAAAATAAACATGAACATAAAAGGCTCGCGACTGGGAAAGAAAATCCTGGAGTTGACCTATATCTCGAAAGCTTTCGACGGAAAAAACCTGATCAAAGACTTTAGTTATAAATTTACGCAGGGCGAAAAAATTGGGATCATAGGGCGAAATGGCTGTGGAAAATCCACTTTCCTGAATATCATCACACAACAGTTGAAGCCCGACTCCGGCAAAATAGACCTGGGGGAAACAGTAAGCTATGGCTACTACAAACAGGAAGGCATTAATTTTAAGGAAGGACAACGATTGATCGATGTCGTTAAGGAAGTGGCCGAAGTGGTGATTGTTGGCGACGGGCACAAAATGTCGGTAGCCCAATTCCTAAACTATTTTCTTTTCCCCAACGAAACCCACAATCAGCAAATCAGCAAATTGAGCGGGGGTGAAAAACGTCGTCTGTATTTGTTGACCGTGCTGATGAAAAACCCAAACTTCCTCATCCTCGACGAGCCGACCAACGACCTCGACATTATGACCCTGAACGTTCTCGAGGAGTATTTGCAGAAGTTTGCCGGTTGTGTCATTATAGTATCGCACGACCGATATTTCATGGATAAAGTGGTCGATCATCTTTTTGTTTTCAAGGAAAATGGACAGATGAAGGATTTTCCGGGCAACTATTCCCAATACCTCGATCACAAAAACCTGGAAGAAAAGGCAGCCAAAAGGATTCAGAAAAAAGAACCGGCCAAAACGAAACCTACCCCAAACAAACATCAGGAAAAAATTTCTTTTAAGGATAAAAGAGAATACGAACTGTTGGACCGGGAACTTGAAAATTTGAACACCGAAAAAGCTGGATTGGAAAGTGAAATTGTCTCGGGGAATTTAAAACAGGATGAGTTACTGGAAAAATCGAACCGGCTGGCCAAAGTAATGCAGCTGATTGATGAAAAAGAAATTCGCTGGTTGGAATTGGACGAACTAATATAAATACATATAGAATGAAAAAGACAATTATTTTGATAGCCATAGTTGCTATCGTTTCAACAGTTTTCGCACAGGAAAAAGAGAAAGAGGAAGCGTATCAGTTTACCGACACAAAAGTGCTTGCGGCTACCCCAGTAAAAAACCAATATCGTTCGGGAACCTGCTGGACCTTTGCAACGGCTTCCTTCATCGAGTCGGAATTGTTGCGGATGAACAAGGGCGAGTCCGATATTTCTGAAATGTTTTTCGTACGGAATGCCTACCACGACCATGCCATCGGCTATGTGCGCTTTCATGGCAAAATAAATTTCACAAGTGGTGCCGAAGGCTGGGATGTAATGGATGTGGTTAAGAAATATGGCCTTGCTACCGAGCAGGCTTATCCTGGGCTGGAATATGGCGAAGACTTGCACATGCATGGCGAAATGGATCAGGTGCTGAAAAGTTTTGTGGATGGGGTGATCGAAAATAAAAACAAAAAGCTGTCTCCCGTTTGGATAAAGGCTTTCGATGGAATCCTCGATGCCTATCTGGGAGCTTATCCCTATCGTTTCGATGTGGATGGAAAATCTTGGTCCCCAGAATCGTTCAGGGACAATCTTGGTTTTGATCCCGATAATTACATTGCCTTGACATCATTTACACATCAACCTTCCTATACAAGTTATGTCTTCGAATCGCCCGACAACTGGTCGTATGGCTCAGTCTATAATTTGCCTTTGGACGAGATGATCGAAACCATCGACCAGGCCATCAAAAATGGCTACTCGGTAGCCTGGGCTGCCGATGTGAGCGAACAAGGTTTCAATCACCGAAAAGGCATTGCCATTATCCCCGATGAAAAAACAGAAGAAATGGATGGCCTGGAACAAGCCAAATGGGAAGAAATGAGCGACCGTGAAAAGAAGCAAACCATCTATTCGCTCGAACATTATGTGCCCGAAATGAAAATTACTCCTGAAATCAGGCAAGAAGCATTCGATAATTACGAAACCACCGACGACCACCTGATGCACATTATCGGAACGGCTACCGATAATCATGGCAACAAATATTACAAGGTGAAAAATTCGTGGGGCACTGAGGGCAGTAAGTATGAAGGATATTTTTATGCCTCGGAAAGCTATGTGCGATATAAGACGATGAGTATTATGGTGAATAAAGATGCACTCCCTAAAGGTTTGAGAGGTAAATTAAATCTGAAATAGTTTAACTTTGCTGAAAACTAAGTAAAAAGAAAATGGAACATACAGATCAATTGCAAGCTTTTAAATATAGTACTACTGTATTGAAAAATGGGATGATTAAGATTCCAAAATTCGAAAAGTATGTCGATCAGGAAATTGAAGTAATTGTAGTATTAAAACCTGAAAGAAATAGAAAACCAAAAAAATCCACTGTTGATGATTTCTTAGAAAAGTGGGCAGGTGTTTTTTCTGAAGTTGAAACAGATGATTTAAAATACAAATATCTGATGGAGAAAATTCGATGAAACAGATTTCGCCCCAGACTATGAAACCGCACCAAAAGATAATGACAAAGAGGCTTGCATAAAAAGTAGGATCAATAGCCCCGTAGCTTTAGCTCGGGGTCAGATGGTCCCTCTACTATTGGCCTTTAGGCCAGGTTAGTGACAATAGATAAAAGTCCAGGCTTCTTGTCTCCAAAATAATCCCCACCCTAAAGGTGCGAGGCTATTGATGAAAAGGCAACTAGTTAATTTCTTTCATTTATCCTTTTTCATAAATCTAAAAAGTAAACACCAAGAACATGAATAAGCAGGAAGCCCAAACCCGAATCGACTCACTCAGAAAAGACCTAAACCACCATAACCACTGTTACTATGTGCTTTCGCAGCCCGAAATCAGCGATTTCGAGTACGACCTGATGATGCAGGAATTGGATTCACTGGAGAAAAAGTTTCCTGAGTTTGCTAATGAAAATTCTCCTACACAACGGGTAGGTTCCGACATTACCAAAGAGTTCGAGCAGGTGGAGCACAAATACCCTATGCTGTCGTTGGGCAATACCTATTCTGTTGAAGACCTTCGCGATTTCGATGGAAGGGTGCGAAAGGCAATTAGCGAGGATTTTCAATATGTGTGCGAACTGAAATACGACGGAACAGCCATCAGCCTTCATTTCAAAAATGGCAAACTTCTTCGCGCAGTAACCCGTGGCGATGGCACCAAAGGCGACGATGTGACCACCAATGTGCGAACCATTAAAAGCATACCTTTGGAACTGCATGGCAACGACTGGCCGGAGGAGTTTGAAATAAGGGGCGAGATTTTTATGTCGAAGGAAGGTTTTCGGAAGATGAACGAAGAGCGTGCAAAGGCCGGGGAACAGACTTTCGCCAATCCACGCAATTCAGCTTCAGGGACTTTAAAAATGCAAGATTCAAAAGAAGTAGCCAAGCGACCCCTCGATTGCTACCTCTATCTTTTGGCTGGCGATTCACTTCCTTTTCGTAGCCATTTCGAGAATATGAACAAAGCCCGTGAATGGGGTTTGAAAATCCCACCTTACCTCGAACTGAAAAACAACATTGATGAAGTTTTCGAATTTATCAACCATTGGGACCAAGCCCGAAAAGATTTGCCGTTCGAGATTGATGGGATCGTGATAAAAGTAAATTCAATCGACCAGCAGGAAGAGTTGGGTTTTACAGCTAAATCACCCCGATGGGCCATCTCCTATAAATTCAAGGCAGAGCAGGCTCTTACCGAACTTTTATCGATTGTCTACCAAGTGGGACGTACAGGAGCAGTTACCCCTGTGGCTAATTTGCAACCTGTGCAATTAGCTGGGACTACTGTAAAACGAGCTTCCCTGCACAATGCCGACCAAATTGCCTTGTTGGACATCAGGCTGGGCGACTGGGTGTACATTGAGAAAGGGGGCGAGATTATCCCCAAAATTGTAGGCGTGGAGAAAGAAAGGCGCAACGAAAAAAGCGAAACCCTTCAGTACATCACCCATTGCCCCGAGTGCGGCATAGAATTGGTGCGCAAGGAAGGCGAGGCCAATCACTACTGCCCCAACGAAAACAATTGCCCACCACAAATAAAGGGCAAGATCGAACATTTCGTCAGCCGCAAAGCGATGAACATTGATGGGCTGGGGGAAGAGACTGTGGAGCTTTTGTACAATGAAAATCTCATCCACAACATTGCCGATTTATATGATCTCAAAATCGAACAACTTTTACCCCTCGAACGCATGGCAGAAAAATCGGCAAGCAATATCATCAAAGGCATCGAAGCATCCAAAACTGTTCCTTTCCCCAAAGTGTTGTTTGCCTTGGGCATCCGCTACGTGGGCGAAACGGTAGCGAAGAAACTGGCTCAATCATTAGGCTCCATCGACAATTTATTGGCCGCAAGCTTTGAGCGATTGGTTGCCATCGACGAAATTGGCGACATAATAGCCCGGGGCCTGATCGATCATTTCAAGATTGAATCGAATGTTTTAATAGTCGAACGCTTGAAAGCGTATGGCCTCCAAATGGAAATCGAGGAAACTGAACAGTCAGAAAATTCAGGAAAATTGATGGGTTTATCGATCATCATCTCAGGATCATTTGAAAAACATTCACGCGATGAATTGAAAGACTTGATTGAAAAACATGGAGGCAAGAATGTGAGTTCTATTTCATCCAACACCAGTTACCTTTTGGCCGGCGATAAAATCGGCCCAAGTAAACTCACCAAAGCCGAAAAACTCAATATCCCCATAATATCGGAAGAAGAATTTTTAGCGATGATAGGGGAGGAATAATAATGGGTGTACAACAAATTACACTAATCTATGATAGTCCTGTGGTTATATGAACAAAGTATGATATTGGAGTGATGGAGTGTTGGAGTATTGGAGAACAATTGGCAAACTACACCCCAATACTCCAACACTCCATCACTCCAAAAAGATTTATAAAACGGAAAACATTGCAAAGAATGAGTGGGTTTTGTCGGACACCTAAAAAAACTTAGACTATGGAAAACATTCAGGGATTGACCAAGCAAATTCTCGAAGTTCACCAATACTTCAAGCAATTTGCCTTAAAGCAGATAAACAATGCTTTAACACTGAGGAATTGGGTTATTGGATATTATATTGTTGAATACGAACAAGAGGGGAAAGACCGTGCCAATTATGGTGCAAAAACGCTCAAAGTGCTTTCGGATAAGCTCAGTGAAACTGGGACAAAAGGTTTTTCTGACCGGAACCTGAGGCTGTATCGTCAATTCTATCTTGAATATCCAAAGATTTGGCAATTCTTAACTGCCAAATTTCAAGATGCAGATAATCAAGGATTTAGAATTTGGCAATTACCAATTGCCAAATTTGACAAGGAACATCATGACCGTGAAGGTAATCATGAAAGTGTCGCGATTGAAATCTTAATTGACAAGTTGAGTTACACCCATTTTGTTGAACTAATTAAAATATCGGAACCATTAAAACGGACATTTTATGAATTTCAATCAATAAAAAACAATTGGAATGTTGAGCAATTGCAGCGAAACATTAATAGTCTGCTATACGAGCGTGTTGGCTTAAGCAAAGACAAAGAGAACATGTTAGCAAAGCTGAAATACGAGAGCCTGCAACAAATACCCGACATCATAAAAAGCCCATACTTGCTTGAGTTTATTGGGATAGAGGAAAGGACAGAGTATTCCGAATCCGATCTGGAGCAAGCCATCATAAACCATCTGCAAAAGTTTTTGATAGAACTGGGGCGGGGCTTTTGTTTCGAGGCAAGGCAAAAACGCATTACCTTCAACAACCGGCATTACCGCATCGATTTGGTTTTTTATCAACGGATACTGAAATGCCATGTATTGATCGACCTGAAAATGGGGGAATTCGACCATGCCGATGCTGGCCAAATGAATGTGTACCTGAATTACTATAAAGAAAACGAGATGAGCGAAGGCGATAACCCGCCCATAGGAATTATACTTTGTTCGCAAAAAGACGATGCCTTGGTGCATTATGCCACAGGTGGGCTGCCACAAGATGTATTCGTGAGCCGCTACATGCTTCAACTGCCATCGGAGAATGAGCTAAAACAGATAATCAACCAGGAAATCAGAAAGCATGAAGATTGAATAAGTTGAGCAATCACCACAATTTATGTCGTGGGTTTTGTTGCGTCTCTACACGCACCTTCTGCCTACTGCCGACTGCCGACTGGCCTACCTCATACTCTTCAACCCGTTTTCTATTTCAGCAGAAAGTCGCTCGAACACGTCATCGAATTTCCCCATGCCGTCGATTATTTTCACCCCATGCAATTGGTTGTATTTTTCGATCACGGGCACTGTTTTTTTTTCGTGTTCTTGGAGCCGTTTCACAATTTTCGAAGTGCTGTTATCGTAGGGCATACAATTGTCGGTTTTCGAGCGGGCATCGAGTCTACTTATCAATTCCAGTGTGGGCACTTCTATTTCGAGTATCATGGAAATGGACGATCCATGCTTTTGCAATAAACCATCGAGGATGTACGATTGAACCAGCGTACGGGGAAATCCTTTAAAGATAAATCCTTTTACGTTCTTCGATTTCTCAATCTTTTTTTCGATCAAGCGCACAACAATATCATCGGGAACGAGCTGGCCGTTTTCGTAAAGTTCGGTGATTTTTTTTCCGATCTCGGAATTTTCTTCTATTTCATGTTCGAGCATAGGTCCTGTGGCTACATATTCCAAACCGAATTTTTTGGCCAATGCCTTTCCCTGCGAACCTCTCCCCGACCCCGGATAACCAAATACAACAACATTGAACAAGCTTTTGCTCAGTTCCTCTTTAATGATATTTGTGATTTCGATGTTCACCTTTTCGATGGTCTGCATCCCCTCCACTTCAATCATAATTCCCTTGTCCTTATAGAATTGGAGAACGGGCAATGTTTTTTCGTTGTATTCTTTCAGCCGGTTGCGGATAACCGTTTCGTTGTCGTCCGACCGCCCAGAAGTTTTTCCACGGTGCAACAGCCTTTTCACCGATTCTTCCACCGGCACGTCAAGGCTTATCAAACAGTTTAGTTTGGTGTGCAGTTTTATCATCAGTCCTTCGAGGATGTAGGCCTGGATGTATGTACGCGGAAAACCATCAAACAGAAAACCATTTGAATCGGGGTTATCGGTGATGGTTTTCTCGATAATCTGCACAATAATCTCGTCCGATACCAAGCCCCCCGATGCAATAATGCTCTGTGCTTCGAGGCCCAGTTTGGTTTTTTCAGATATTTCCTTCCGCAAAATATCTCCTGTCGATATATAAAACAAGTTGTATTTTTTGATCAGGAATTCCGATTGGGTTCCCTTCCCTGCCCCCGGGGGGCCAAACAGTGCAATATTCAGCATAACTTGAGTTTTCTTTGTTGCACTAAAAATGAGGAAAAAAGTTGAGTCTTCAAAATTGAAATGAGTTGCGGAGTTCTGATTTTGTAAGTTCTGAGTTCAAAGTTGAAAGGTTCATAGTTTAGAGCCACTCAAAATTTCTCATTCGATATTCATTATTGAGTATTCGATATTGTTTTTTCATATTGTACAGGTTGCGCTAATTACCAAACCCCTCATGCAAACAGTAACAACAACTAGGCGCCAATAATTGAACTTCCTAACTTTGAACTTTTGCAACTCCCCAACTCTTCAACTTTGAACTCAGAACTCCCCAACTCAGAACTCCCCTGCCCCAAAAACCTTTTACTCAAATAGTCGTACATTTGTAACACTATTTTATCGGATGCAAAATTTAAGGAGTTTACCGAACGTTTATTCCTTGTAATATAAAAACAGAATAATGACCAAACTGGTACAAATACATTTTGAAGATACAAAATCGAAAAAGGAATACCCTGTAGGCACAACATTGTTGGACATTGAGAAAGACCTTGGGTTGGAACGCCCTTACCCTATACTTGGAGCCCTTGTAAACAACGAATTGCGAGAGCTTTCGTACGCCATATACAAACCGAAAACAGTACGATTTGTCGACTATAGCCATCCGGGTGGCAAACGCATGTACCGAAGGAGTCTGTCGATGGTCCTATTCAAGGCTTGTCGCGATCTTTACCCCAGGTTCAAATTAAAGATTGAACATACTATCTCGAAGGGCTTGTATTGCGAGCTGGAAGGGACTAATATGAATGTGGAAACCCATTTTCAGATGATCGTCGATATCCGTGAACGGATGAAGGAGATCATCGACATGGATTTGCCATTTGAGAGGGACGAACTTGAAACCCCCGAGGCCCTGAAAGTGTTTGAAGAATTCGGGCACACCGACAAAATAAAACTATTGCGCACCCGGCAACAGATGTACACTTCGGTGTATAAGTTAGATGATGTAGTGGATTATTATTATGGACATCTTGTACCTTCGACCGGCTATCTGAAGCATTTCGACCTGGTGAAATATTACGATGGTATGTTGATGGTTTTTCCCAACGAGGAAAAGCCTGATGAGTTGGAAAACCTGGTTGACCAGGATAAACTATTCGAGGTATTCAGGGAATATAAAAGGTGGGTCGAAATTCTCGGAGTGCCCAATGTGGGCAGCCTGAACGAGATTACACTTCAGGGCAAAATTGGAGAAGTGATTAAAATAAACGAGGCATTGCAGGAGAAGAAATTGGCTCAAATTGCTGATCACATCAACCAATTAAAAGAGGATGTGAAGGTCATCCTTATTTCAGGCCCATCGTCATCGGGCAAGACCACTTTCTCCAAACGGCTGGCCATTCAGTTGAAGGTGCTGGGATTTAAACCGATAATGATTTCCTTGGACAATTACTTCGTAAACCGCGAGTCGACCCCGCTGGACGAAAATGGCGAATATGATTTTGAAAGCCCCCGTGCGCTCGATATTAAATTGTTCAACGACAACATGCTTGCTCTATTGTCAGGCGAAGAAGTGCAGTTGCCAAAATTTTCTTTTACCAATGGGAGTCGATATTACGCCGACAAGAAATTGAAGATTGGTAAAGAAAATGTAATCATTGTGGAAGGTATCCATGCCTTGAACCCGGAGATTTCGGCCTTTATCCCCCGAAAGAAAAAATTTAAAGTTTATGTTTCAGCTATTACCCAATTGAGCATCGACCTGCACAACCGCATACCCACTACCGACAACCGATTGTTGCGCCGGATCGTGCGCGATTTCCAATACCGGAATTATTCCGCCCTCGACACACTCCGTCGCTGGCCAAGCGTTCGAAGGGGCGAGGAGAAATATATTTTCCCTTACCAGGAAGAAGCCGATGTGATGTTTAACACAGCTCTTCTTTTCGAACTGGGCGTATTGAAAAAATGGGCCGAACCGATGTTGCAGGAAGTGCCCCCCAACACCCCCGAATTTGGCGAAGCAAAGCGATTGTTGAAATTCCTGGGATACTTTGTACCCATCCCCGAATTTGAGATACCGCCTACTTCCATTTTGCGAGAGTTTTTGGAAGGAAGCAGTTTTGATTATTCGTGATTATTTTTCTTGGATGAATGACAAAATCCACTCCATCACACCAAATAAAAAAAACCGAAGAACTATTAAACACCGTAGATATTGTCTTATACACATCTTATGTTTAGATTTTTTTATCTTTGTTGAAAAATAAAAAATATGGAAGCTGTATTTCGATTAAAGGTATCTGAAATAGATGAGGCTTTTTTGAAAGTCATCAAGTCATTGTTTGTAAAAGACAAAGAAATTGAAGTTACTTTTAATTCTTCAACAGGAATTGATCTATTTGAGCATGAAAGCAGGGAACAATATTTCAATCGACTTGATAAAGCAATTGAAAATGTCGAAAATGGGGTAAATCTGGTTTCATTCTCAGAGGAAGAATTTGATGAGCTTACAAAAAACCTTCTTAATAAATGAGCAAATTTGTTTTTGAGGAGGGTGTTCTTGAAGACTATAGCAACTGGGCTATTGTGAATATCAAGATTTTTAAACGGATTGTAGACTTACTCAAAGATATAAGACGAACTCCTTTTAAAGGAATTGGAAAACCAGAACCATTAAAACATAAAAGAGCCGGTTATTGGTCGAGGAGAATTAATCATGAACATAGATTAGTATATAAAGTCATTGAGAATAAAAACATCCTGATAGTCAGTTGCAGAGGACATTATGACTGAATTATTGACTTTGAGAATATCGTTTTTCGATCTCATCAAATATTCCCCACAATTCTTCTTTATTGTTGCTGCGCAGCATCTTTATCCGAAGCGGCCTAAAATCAGGCAAGCCTTTAAAATTAAGAGCCATGTGCCTTCGTGTATGAAGGATACCACCCGGTAGTCCCTTCCATTCTATCGATTTTTCAATCAATTCTTTTAGCAATGATACCCGTTCGGATATGGTTGGAGAAGGAAGATTTTCCCCGGCATCGAGATAGTGTCGGATTTCTCGAAAAATGTATGGGTTGCCAATCGCTGCCCGCCCAATCATGATGCCATCCACCCCATAGCGGTCGAACATCTGCCGGGCTTTTTCGCCACTGTCAATGTCGCCATTTCCAATGATAGGGATTTTCATCCGGGGGTTGTTTTTCACCTCACCAATCAGGGTCCAGTCGGCCACACCACTGTATATTTGTTCCCGTGTCCGGCCATGGATGGTCAACGCGCTGATGCCCGTATCCTGTAATTGCTCGGCCAAATCGACTATTATTTTGCTTTCATTGTCCCAGCCCAGGCGGGTCTTCACCGTAACCGGAAGTTTCACAGCTTTAACCACAGCCTCTGTAATAGCAAGCAACTTGGGGATATCGCGCAACATTCCGGCCCCGCTTCCCTTGTTGGCAATCTTACGCACAGGACAGCCAAAATTAATGTCAATCAATTCGGGTTTAAGTTCTTCGGCAAGCAGGGCAGCTTCTGCCATTGCATCGATTTGGTTGCCATAAATCTGTATGCCGATTGGGCGCTCAACGGGATATAATTGCATTTTTTTCACAATGGTTTTTACCTCGCGCACCAAAGCATCAGAAGAAATAAACTCGGTGTACATAAAGTCGGCTCCATATTTTTTGCAAATCACCCTGAAGGGATGGTCGGTCACATCTTCGAGGGGCGCCAGGAAAACAGGTTCGTTGCGCAATTCAATATTTCCAATCTTTACCATTGCCCGCAAAAGTAAGAAGAATTATTTGGCAGTCCACAGTCAGCAGTAGGTAGGCAGTAGTCCGATTTTACAAGTTTCGGGTTTCAAGTTTTGCCTCGTTTAGGTTCGTGCTTAATCGTAGAGACGCAATTTATTGCGTCTTAATATGCCGTATGCCGGCTACGGACTGAGGGCTGGTTACAGAGGACTGAAGACTGCCGATTAATTCCTGGCACGCATGTTGTTTAACCCAAATCATCAAACTAAAAAACAAGGAGGTGAATCATGAAAAAGTCAATGACAACACTAGTTCTGAGCGTACTTACAGCTCTTGTTCTAAATGCCTATACAGCTCCGGGCAACTCGAAGTTAGAACTCCGTTTGTGGGACAATTCATTTTTTTCAGTCGAAATCGATACTAAAAGCTACCCTGCAAATGTTACCGAGTTCAGCATGTACAACCTCCGTCCTGGACAACATTATATCAAAGTGATAAAAAGGACACAAAGGCCAAATGGTTTTATTGTCCAGGTAATGTTCCAAGGGTATATTCAAATTCCTGCACGGACAATAGTTGAAGCAAAAATAACCCGAAGCCATCAATTCGATATTATCCGATTACGGCCTTTGGCACCAAACCACTCTACTCAGGGTCACAACTGTCATGGTCAAGGTAATGATGAGCAAGGATACAACAGTCCTACTCAAGGCTACAACTCACACAGCACATCGGGGGTAAATGGCTACTACGGCCAAACCACTGGATACTATCAAACTATTATGTCGGATGCAAGTTTTAGCCAACTTAAATCTACGATCGACCATATTTCTTTCGACTCAAAAAAACTGGAAGTTGCCAAGCAAGCCATTGCTTACCAGCTATTCCTTATGAATTTAACTTTTGCCCTAACAGCCTGACAGCAAAGCCTTATAGTGAGCACCCTAAAAAACAATCTTCGCGCTATTTTTAAGGGATTTGAGGCGGCATCTCAGGTTTTTTGATACAAATTGC
>JAIOYV010000121.1 GCA_021740905.1 Bacteroidales bacterium | reverse complement strand
GGTTCAGAGCATCCCGATTTTACATCGGGAGGGTCGAGAGCCGCTGAACTAAAAGCAAAAAGAGGGCGATTAGCTCAGTTGGTTCAGAGCATCCCGATTTTACATCGGAAGGGTCGAGAGCCGCTGAACTAAAAGCAAAAAGAGGGCGATTAGCTCAGTTGGTTCAGAGCATCCCGATTTTACATCGGGAGGGTCGAGAGCCGCTGATCTAAAAGCAAAAAGAGGGCGATTAGCTCAGTTGGTTCAGAGCATCCCGATTTTACATCGGGAAGGTCAAGAGCCGCTGATCTAAAAGCAAAAAGAGGGCGATTAGCTCAGTTGGTTCAGAGCACCTGGTTTACACCCAGGGGGTCGGGGGTTCGAATCCCTCATCGCCCACAAAAAAGGGAGTTTTTAACTCCTTTTTTTTTATCCCAATGAATTATTTTGTCTACATATTATATTCAAAATCCCTCGACAAGTATTACGTCGGATATACTGAAAACATCGAGGCAAGGATTGCTAAGCACAACTCAAAGCACAAAGGCTTCTCTGGTAAGGCAAAAGACTGGGAAGTAGTCTATTCAGAATCACACGATTCAAAATATGAGGCCCTGAAAAGGGAAACTCAAATCAAAAAATGGAAAAGCAGTGCGATGATTGAAAAGTTGATTAGATCATAAGGAGGTCAGAGCATCGGGGGTTCGAATCCCTCATCGCCTACAAAAAAAGGGATGCAATAGCATCCCTTTTTCTTTTCTAATTATCTAATATCTTAAATTCCACCCTTCGGTTTTTGGCCAGGTTGTCACGCGAGTCGTTGGGGACAAGAGGCCGGCTTTCGCCATAGCCAACTGCCTTCAACCTGTCGATACTTACATTATTGGCAATTAGCCAGCTCACAACTGAGTTCGCCCTACGCAAGGATAAATCGAGGTTATATTCGTCAGTGCCCTGGCTGTCGGTATGGGCCGAAAGTTCTATTTTTAGTTTTGGGTTGCTGGTCATCAATTGCAGCACTTTATCAAGCTCATAAAGAGATAAGGTGTTCAGTTTATCGGAATTGAAAGCGAACTGAATGTTTTTCAATACAATAGACACATCCTTTTGAAGAGGGGTCAGATAAATGTCCTTTTCAATCACATTTTTGTTGAAATTCAGGAATTGGAGATAATACTCAAAAGCCAAAGAGTATTTCTTAATCGCATTCATTTCGAGTTCTTTTGCCGCAGCATGGGCTTTCAGGATAGAAGAGTTGCTTTTCCCATTGTCGGCCTCAGTCCGTTTTGTTTTTGACTGTGACCAAAATACAGACCCTTCTTCCTCCAATTTTTGCCCCAAGTCAGCTATTTTTTCATCCGAAGTAACTTTATATTTGCCAATATACTTACTGAGCATGTCTAAAAAACTTTGATTGGCTATCCTGTATTTTGCAATAGCCTCGTTATCCAGTCTTTGGTTTTCTGATTTCAGCTTTGCTATTTCTGCCTTCATTTTTTTTGTGGCTTTTGAATCTGAGCTAATCAAGCTTTTTGTCTCCAGGTCTTTTATCATACCTTCGTTTGCCATCTTCACCTTGGTCATAAGGTCATTAGCCTCCAGGGTAAGCTTCAATGCTTCATCAACAGCTATTTGATCGTCCTTATCAAGAATAAGCTGATTGAAAATTTGATCCAACTCCATTCGTCCATCGCCTTTTTCATTGAGGACTAATTCCGGCGATTTCAAAAAAACAGATTCCTGCCCAAACGAATAGCCCATGCTGTTGGCTTCGATAAAAATATTTTTACCCCGCTGCAGATAGATCGAATACCCTGGATTGACTTCGGTGGTCGAAAGCAACTTTAGAGTTTCCTTTGTATCAGCATCTATCAACTTAATCTCGGCGGCCAAAGGCTTATTGGTCTGAGCATCCAGCACTTTTCCCTTCAACTGAAGAGTAGGGACCAACTCGTCCTTTTCGGGGATAGTGCCAACATAGAGGTTGTCGATCCCGTTTTCTGTACGGGCAAAATACATAAGCTCGCCGAGGGCATCAACGGTAAATGTATTTTCGTCGAAGGAAGAATTGAGCAATTCCATATTTACAGGTTCCGACCAATTTCCATCTTCAAGCTTTTCAGCTCTATAAATATCGAGCCCCCCCCGACTATCCGGTCTTACGGAGGCAAAAAGCAGGCTTTGCCCATTTGGCAAAATACGTGGACATTCAACCTTGTATTTATTGATTTCCTGTGGTAGCATTTGAGGTTCATCCCACAAACCATCTTCCTTCTTTTTGCTGACATATAAATAGTAGCGATCTTTTTCGGGCTTCATCCCGGGTCTGAAATTGCGCATAAAATACAATTCATTACCATCCGACGACATGGAAGGAGCTCCCTCATAATGGGATGAATTTACTGGCTCTCCAATGTTTACCGGTTCTCCCCATTGGTCATCTTTTTTTTCAGAAATAAGGATATCCATGCTACCGAAACCATCTTTTCGGTCGGATACCAAAAGCAGATATTTGCCATCGTAGCTTTGAAAACAGCCTCCAATAAAACGTCTTTTCTTTACTGAATTGTTGATCGCATCTATTGATATTGGTTTTGACCATCTCCCCTCTCCCATGCGCTTCGATTCATACAATCGCCAGCGACCAGACTCATTTGATACGAACACGAGCGTTCTTCCATCAAAGCTTTTTGAAGGTGAGTATTCGGAATAATAGGGGGTGTTAAGGGTGGTAAGTGGCACCACCTGTGAAGTGGACAGAAGTGGGATAAGGGCAAAAATGCACCATAGGAGACTGTAGTGTGGTCGCAAAAACCAACACAATGAATTATGGAGACAACTCAACTTAAATGAAGAACATAAAAACCTATTAATCTTTAGCATTGCTGTTTGTTTTAATTGAATTGATAACCTAGAAATACTAAATGAGTACCATCGTTGTAACGCTGCACTTCACTCATGGAATATTCGAAAGAATAGCCCAACAAATAATTCCCAATCCTGAAATGGAAAAAGGCATAAGCCGATTCAATACTTTGCCAGGCCAATACAAGGCTTATCTTATCTTTTATTGAAATCTTTCCTGAAACATCGATGGATTGCGGATTGTTGCGAAACAATACAGCCGGTGTAAACGACACACTAGCACTATTACCAATCTGGTATCCGGAATACAAATAAACCTGATTCCCGACTGTCTCAATATTTTCGTTGTAATGATTTATTTTGGCAGGATATAAATTCAGGGACGAAATTGAGACAACGAATTTTCTATAGAGGTAATTCACACCAAAACTCATATTAGGGATCATCACAATCTCCTTACCCGAAAGGGCTGGATCCATGTCATCTGCAGGTATAAAATCGCTATTGCTTACATAATGCTGATAAAATGCCCCCGACATACCAACCGATAATTGTCCGGCCTCTCCATGTTTAAATGGGATATGATAGGCATACGAAAATTGAACACCCGACCTCCGAAAAGGATTGTTCATGTCGTTCAGCACATAAACCCCTATACCAACCCGACCGGTCCTGGGTATGCCAACTTTGCGTAAAACTTTCCCGTTGTGATCGTACTTGGCCAATGCCTTTATTCTCATATCGAAACTAAGGCTTTGAGTTTGGGGCGCATCGTCCAGGCCTACCCATTGCATCCGGCTGGTAAGTTTTAGATTCGTGCTTTGATCAATGCCTGCAAGGGCTGGATTTATCAAATAAGGGTTCACCACATACTCGTTGCTGATTGGGCTGAGTTGGGCTTCGACATGGATATTAATAAGTATCATTTGAATTAAAAGAAGCGTAAGAGTACTAATACCGCCTGTGTATTTATATCCTTTGGCAAAGGATTGAGCTAGACTATTTTCGTTTTTCATATCTTTTATTTTTTTTGAATTCCATCGGATTTTAATACACTATCGACACTTTCCCGGTAAGAGGTTCAGCTCCATTGTTGTATTGGATAAAATAAAAATAGGCATCCGATTGAAGTGGCTTGTTGTCGTATTTGCCATCCCACGGAATTGGATAGCCAATGCTTTCGAAGACAGTACGACCCCAACGGTCGAGCACTTTCAATTCGCACGTGGGGACGTACTCCATGCCCTTAATCACCCAATTGTCGTTTATGCCATCGTCGTTGGGCGAAAACACATTGGGAATTTCGAGACAGGGCAATTCAGAAAAAGGAATAGTGAAAATATAATCTTTCTGGCAAAGGTTCGAGTCGCCGACCATCAAATTGTAAACGCCAGGAGCAAGATCCGAAACTGTTGCTGAATATTCCAATGTAGACCAGGTATAGCTATAAGGTGACACCCCACCCGAAACATCCACCGAAATGGAGGCATCTTCAGCAAAAATACAAGTAGTAATTTTGATGGAATCAACAACTATAAGATCCGGTGGAGAATGAATAGAGATTGTGGCTTTCGCTTCACAGTTGTTGATATCGTATATCGAAACAGCATAATCGCCAGCCGAAAGATTTTCAATCATTTCTCCACTCGAAGAATCCTCCCATACATAATGATAGGGCAATGTGCCACCTTCCGGCGTAATTTCGATTGAACCGGATGATTCGCCAAAGCAAAGGACATGGTTTTCGATTGAAGAAAAAGTCAAGGCATCGGGTTGTCCTACATCCACATTTCCATACTGGATGCAATTGTGCTGATCGCTAACCGTAATTTGGTAAGTGCCGACCCCTAGTCCCGAAATATCTTCGGTGCTCGTGCCATTCGACCATTCAACGATTGAATAGGGAGAAACGCCTCCGGTAATACTGAGATCGATTGAACCATTGTTTTCGCCGTAGCACCGAACATCTTCCACCCCAAATAGTAAACTGATGCTGTCGGGTTGCCCAAGATCAACATTCCCAACAAAGTTGCAATTAAGGGAATCGGTAACAGACACCGTATATTGCCCTGAAGGAATAGCGACCAAATCTTCGACGGATGTGGAGTTCGACCAAATTATATTCCCGTAAGGCGGTGTTGCCCCACTCACACTCAGATCAATTTCCCCATTCGATTCGCCATAACAATTGGGTTCAACCAAACTAAAATCGAAAAGCATATCATTAGGCTGGGTAATGCTTGTGCTGTTTATAAATTCGCAGTTGTTGGCATCGGTAATTGTCAGCTCAAAATTTCCTGCCGGGATATTGGCAATGTCCTGGGTGCTTTGCCCCGACGACCAAAGGAATGAACTGTACGGTGGCGTGGCCCCGGAAACAGTTGTAAGGATTGATCCATCTGAATTTCCGTAACAAAGCAAGTGGGTTTCGGTAAAGCTTACAGAGATATTGGGAGCCTCAGAAATGATGACCGAAGCCGTATCTTCACAATTATTCTGATCGTGCACAGTAACATAGTAAGTGCCCGTTGGAAGTGAATTGATGTTGGCTTCCGTTGCCCCATTCGACCAGATTATATTCTGATAGGGTGCAGTACCTCCTGCAATGGAGGTGTTGACTGATCCTGTTTGATCGCCATAGCAAGCAATGTCGGTACCGACAAGTTGTACAGAAAGCACTGCGGAAGGTTGGTTCACAGTAAGGCTCATCGTTTCGAGGCAAGCATTTGCATCGGAAACCGTAACTGTGTAATATCCTGCCGGGATATTGGATAGCGGATTTCCCGTACCCCCGTTCGACCACCCTACTATAGAATAGGGCGATGTCCCTCCTGAAAAGGCAGTGGAAATAGAACCACTCGAATTCCCATAGCAATCCACATCCGTTATCACCGGACTAATGTTTAGGGGAGCTGCCGGTTGCGAAACATAAACCGTATTGGCTACCTCGCAATTCAAAACATCGGTAAGTGTGTAGTTGTAATATCCTGAAAGCAAATTTTGGAGGTCCGCACCAGTAGCCACATTCGACCATTCAAAAGAATAAGGCGAAAGTCCTCCTAAAACAGATAAGCTGACCGTGCCATCGTTTCCACCAAAACAGGAAACAGGCTGAATATTTTCAAGGGCAATAAAAGTATCGGGGTTGATAAGGAAAACGGAATCGGTGAAAAAACAGCCCAGATTATCACCTAGGGTAACAGTGTACATGCCTGCGCCAAGTCCATTAATGTCTTCGGTGCTGGCCCCGTTCGACCAACTGATAGTGCTGTAATTCTGGACCGTAAAGCTTACCTGCAAATCGATGCCACCGTTGGAATATCCAAAACAGGATATGCTATCAACCAAAAACGAAAGCCCCATAGTGTTGAGCTGAGCCACCTCGACAGCTTGCTCGGCCACATCGGTACAACCATTGGCCTCGGTGTATGTGTAGGAAATAGAGTGGGTCCCAATCCCGGCATTGGCAATCGAAAACTGGTTATTTGAAATGCCAGGCCCCAAAAAACTTCCTCCGACAGGAAAGCCGGAAATGGTGGGGTCCTCGCCACTATTGCAATATTGGGAGGCAAGCCCACTGATACTTGCCGTGGGAACATGCAACAAATCCACACTTGCGAAAAGGCTGTCGCTGCACCCATGGTTATCAATAAAACTCATGCTGATGGTATTACTCCCCAACGAAGCAAGCGAAGGATAATACCATCCACCGGAATAGGCACTCGACACAACCGTTGCGCCAGGTGGTTGAAGGGCCAACAAAAGGGCTGTGTCGTTGCTGCAAAAGGTTGCCGGCAAATTCAAAAAGGCCAAATCCGGAAGCGGGTACACCACCACTTGCATGTTCATGCTATCGGCACACCCATTCTGGGCAAGAGCGGCAAGTATCACATTAAAGGTGTCACTGGTGGTGTAAAGATAATATGGATCGGATGCTATGGACAAGTCATTATTGTCAAAATCCCAGAGATAGCTCAACGTACCAGATGATACCGTGCTGAGATTGCTGAAGAAAACCGTATCGCCCAGGCACACATTGCCGGAAGTAAAAAATTCGGCATGTGGGGAAGCCAACACAATGGTTTGAAAAGAGGTATCGTTGTAGCAACCCAAACCGGAATAGGCATACAGGGAAATCGTGTACGTACCTGCGGTATTGTATTGGTGGCTAGGATTTTGAAGGAGACTTGTGGTCCCATCGCCAAAATCCCAAAAATAACTTCCAATCGTACCCAAATCGACTGTAGCATTAGCCGTAAACTCAATGGGCGTACCCGTACAGCCCATTGTCTGGCTCATTGTGATTTGAGGAACCGGGTTGCTGTATCGCTCTACGATTAGGGTATCGTTGTTGATGTTGTCGTCGTACGAATTGACAATCCAAAATTTGAAGATATATGTACCGTAAACACTCAAATCCTGTGTTTGGCTGAAGGTAAAAATAATATCGTTGTTGATGGAACCGGGGACTATCTCAGTATATATTGTGCCCCCATTTACCTGGTATGATACCTGAAAATTATTGAATGGTGTATCGCCAAATTGTTTCATACTGATGGTTACCGGTTCGTTGGAAGTGTGGTCGCAATACAAATCGGGGTACAATAAAGCGGTAATGCCATAGTCTACCATAAACTCATCGGCCCCAATGTCGGGGGCGTTCTCATCCCTTATCTGACCATCAATATCCAAAAGGATCCCAACAATTGGTATCCCGGCACCATTCAATTCCCGCTGAAAGGGCCGCAACTCGGTGGTAGTCATATAAAAAGGATTGTAGTTGAGCGAGTTTGCATCCATCGAAGTGGCCGCCTGCCAGCCTGAAAGTTGAGCTAAGTTTGTGGAACCATACTGCGCCAATTGGCTTCCGGAAGTGAAATAATCGTTGTAGTCGAGCTGCAACCCAACTGGTATGGTTGTCATTTTCACTACAAAGCCCCCTCCGCTGTTGGTCAGTATGTTGTTTTTGATCCGGAGGTTATCGGCATTGGCAATGTTGATGGCCAACGACTGGGCATTCGTGTTGGTAATGTTTATCGAGTTGAACAATATTTTCGAGTCATCCGCAAGTTGGCTGGTGAAAATTCCGCTTGCCGCCGCAATGCCCTTTACATGGATAAAGTTGTTATAAAAGGCAGTGTTCACGGTCCTTATCTCAACACCATTGGCATTGTTGATGTTGAGGAATCTATTGTTGCGGACATTGCAAAAAGAGACAATGCCATACGTAGACAAACCATATCCTGCAATCGTATCCAGATAATTGTTGTTTATTTCAACACTATCGTTGTAATATAGGTAAATGCCCTTGCCAATATTCGTAAAATTATTGTTTTCAATATTGATATTTGAACAATATTCAATGTAGTTACCCCATTCAGTTCCCCCATTAATCTTATTATCAGAAAATAATATGCCCGAACAATCCCTTGCATACAAAGCCTGCGATTGAGCACTAAAATAGCAATCGTGAATAACAAATTTTCCGGTATTATAAATATTTGTGCTATTTCCCTGTATGGATATCCCATATCCCACATAACTAGGAAAAGAACAATTTAGGACATCTATTTTCTGGACCCCATCAGACGCCTTTATCCCATATCGGTTTCCTTTTATTTGACAGGAATTGAATTTAATATGGTGTGCATCATTATCTAACTGTACAATGCTCGCATTACCCGATCCGTTTCGTTGGAGGCTCAAGTATTCAAATCGCAACCACGAGGGACCGTTGAGCAAAAGGGTATAATTCAATATGGTATTTGAAGTGGTATAATCAAGGATAGCCGTCGTACTATCCAGGCTTTCGCCCCTAAAAGTAACCGTGTTGATACTATCGGCACCCAGTACCGAAATAATCTCGATTTGTTCGTTGTATGTCCCATCTCTTACCAAAAACACAACCGGGCAACTTACCCCGGCATTGTTCAGCACTGTTACTGCCTCGGTAAAATTCAGAAAATCGGGCGAAGTGCCGCCAATGGTATAGGTTCCGCAAAGAGGCACAGATAGGTCATTAACTACCGATGTATCATTATAATTATTACAATCGGCCAATCCATTTGGAGACTCTGCCCAAGCTTTTATAAGGTAACTGTTGCCCGACTGAAAATCGTAAGTGCCAATAACTACCGTATCATTTTGGGCCGATGCTAAATTTCCTGTCCAGGAATAACTTGCCTGCGAGGTGCCATTCACTGTCCAATGAATTGTGGAGGTTGTAAGCGTTGATGCCCCCTGGTTTTGAAGGATCACATGTATATTTTGTATGCCCGATGCCATAGGGTTTGTCAACCCTGTTAACTTGTTTATCCCGGCATCCACAGCACATGGCGAAAACTCCCTGGCGCCCAGGTCAGGAGTAAGCGATCTAAGCGTCGAATCAATATCAATTGGAATGATGGTTCCTGCCAAGGCAGTATTGTTTGCCAATATTTGGTTGCAAGTAAGATCGACATCCGACACGAAAAAAGGATTGGCTTCAACTGAGTTGGTATCCAGCGCGATGCCCGACTGCCAGGCCGAGAGTTGGGAAAAGTTTGTGTTTCCGAACTGTGCCAATAGGTTCCCGGTGGTGAAATAGTTGTTGTAATCCAATTGCAATCCTAATGGGAACACCGGCATTTTCACGGCATAGCCCACTCCGTTGTTGCAAAAAATGTTGTTTTTTATCCTGAGGTTGTCAGCATTGGCAATCTTGATGGCCGACGATTGGGCGTTTGTATTGTTGATATTTATTGAGTTGAAAAAGATTTTTGAGTTGTCGGCATAATAATCGGTGTAAATCCCGCTGATGGCTGCAATGCCTTTTACATGGATGAAATTGTTGGACAGGGAAGTGTTGGGGGTTTTTATTTCAACCCCATTGGCGTTGTTGATGTTGAGGAACATATTGCCCCTGATATTGCAGTAGGACGAGGGCCCGTTCGTGGACAAACCATATCCATTAATCGTATCTAAATAATTATGCCTGAAGTCAACGCTATCCGTGTAGGAAAGGTAAATTCCCCTATCAATATCCGTAAATGAATTATTTTCAATAATTATATTTGAACAAAATTCAATGTAATTACCATAATCAGTCCCCCCATCCATTTTGTTCTCAGAAAATAAAACGCCCGAACAATACCGTAAATACATCGACTGGTATTGTGCTTTAAAATAGTTGCCCTGAATAAGGAAGTTTCGTGTATGGTAAATATTTGAACTATTTCCGTTTATGTATATCCCATATCCCACAAAACCTGGAAAAGAACAGTTGAGGACGGCAATGTTCTGTGCTCCATAAGATGCATTGATCCCATTTCTATTCCCTTTTATTTGACAGGAAACAAAGTTGATATCGTGGGCATCATTGTCCATACGCACGATGCTTGCATTATCCGATCCATTCCGCTGAAGGCTCATATACTCAAATCTCAGCCATGCGGCCCCGTTTAGCAAAAGTGTGTAATTCAAAATGGTATTCGTTTCTATATAGTCAAGGATAGCCACCGTGCTGTCCAGGCTTTCGCCCCTAAAAGTAACTGTGTTGATGCTGTCGGCACCAGGCACCGAAACGATCTCGATCTGCTCGTAGTACACCCCATCCCTTACCAAAAACACAACCGGACAACTTACCCCGGCATTGTTGAGAACGGTAATCGCCTCCTCAAAATCCAGAAAATCGGGTGAAGTACCTCCTATGGTGTATGTGCCGCAAAGAGGTGTTGCAAGATCATATAATATTGAAGTGTCATTATAATGGTTGCAATCTATCTGTGAGTTGGGAGAACTTGTCCACACTTTAATATTATAATTACTACCCGGCTGAAAATCGTATGTGCCTATGAGTACTATTTCGTTTTGTGCCGATATTAAGTTTCCCGACCAGTTATAACTGGTTTGCAGGATTCCATTGACGGTCCAATGTATTGTGGCAGACGTAAGCGATGTAGTTCCCTGGTTTTGAAGGATCACCTGTATGTTTTGCAAACCTGCTGCCATAGGGTTTGTCAATCCTGTCAAGTCATTTATTCCCGCATCAACAGAACATGGCGAAAACTCCCTGGCCCCAATATCAGGAGTAAGCGATCGAAGGACCGAGTCAATATCAACGGTAATGATGGTTCCCGCCAACCCTTCGTTGTCAACCAATATTTGGTTGCAAGTCAAATCAATATCCGAAGAATAAAAAGGATTCACTTCAACCGAATTTGCATCCTTCAACGTGGCCGTTTGCCAATTCGAGAGTTGCGCACAATCCGTAGTGCCATATTGTGCCAGTTGGCTACTTGACGTATAATATTCGTTGTAATCGAGTTGTAGGCCGGTTGGCATGGAAGGCATTGTCACGGCATAGCCCTGGTCGTTGTTGGCAAAAATATTGTTCTTGACCTGAAGGTTGTTGGCATTGGCAATGTTGATAGAAGCCGATTGGGCGTTAGTACTTGTAAGGTTGACAGAGTTGAAAAGGATTTGGGAACCACCGGCATAATGATCAGTGAAAATTCCGCAAATGGCTGCAATGCCTTTAACATGGATGAAATTGTTATAAAACTTAGTGTTAGCGGATCTGATTTCGACCCCATTGGCATTGTTGATGTTGAGGAACTTATTGCTCGAAATATCAGCATAAAACGATGTCCCATACATGTACAAACCATATCCATCAAGCGTATCTAAATAATTGTTATAGATTTCAATACTATCGTTTGTATGTAAGTATAACCCCTTGTCAATATTGATAAATGTATTGTTTTCAATTATGATGTTTGAATTATTCTCGATGTAGTTGCCATAGTCGGTATCCCCTTCCATCTTGTTCCCAGAAAATATTATAGCCGAACAATACCGTAAATACAATGCCTGGTACTGAACACTAAAATAGCTGTTTTGAATAACAAAATTCCCGGTCTCATAAATATTTGTGCTATTCCCCATTATGTATACCCCATACCCCAAATAACCGGGAAAAGAACAATCAACGACGGAAATTTTCTGCGCTCCGGCAGTGACATACATCCCATAACGGTTTCCTTTTAGCTGACAGGACACAAACTCAACATCGTGGACATCATTGACCAACTTTACAATGCTGGCATTACTCGTCCCATTCCTTTGGAAACTCAAATACTCAAATCTCAGCCACGAAGTTCCATTAAGGAGGAGTGCATAATTCAATATTGTATTAGAGGCTGTATAGTCAAGAATAGCTGCCGTGCTGTCCAGGCTTTCGCCCCTGAAAGTAATCGTGTTGATGTTGCTGGCCCCAGGTATCGAAACGATCTCGATTTGCTCGTGGTACGTGCCATCCCGTATCAAAAACACAACCGGGCAGCTTACCCCGGCATTGTTCAGCACTGTAGCCGCTTCTGTAAAATTTAGGAAATCGGGGGCCACACCTCCAATGGTGTAAGTGCCGCAGAGACTTGCAGCTAAGGTTACCGTGAGGGTGTCGTTCAGGGAATTCGGATCGAAAGTACCGTTGGGGTTTTTCACCCATGCTTTTAGTTGTACTGGTTGCCCGGCAATGAAATTATGGCTGCCAATCACCACATTTGCTGCTGTATCAGAAAAAGAAAGGTTCCCTGTCCATGCAAAGGGTGATTGGGTCACGCCGTTTAATTGCCAATGGATGGTGGCAGAGCTAATGTTTGTGGCACCAAAGTTTTTCAGGTTAAGCTCGATGTTTTCCAACCCAGCAACAAATGGCATCTGAGGAGAAGCAACAGAAAGGATGCCCATGTCGAGCACAAGGGGTACAAAAACAGAAATGTTGTCGATTGCCCAAAAATGGTCGCTGTTCCCTTTCCACCGAAAACGAATCTTGGTATTGGAAACCCCTCCTGCCAATGCAGACAAATTGAACATTTCGCCAGCTGGATTTTGCGTGCTGTCAGTAAAAAAGGCAACTAGTTTCCATTTTACCCCATTGTAAACTTCGACAAATGCGGTATCGCCAGAATGACCCGAAAAATAATGATCGAATAACAGAAAGAGATGGATCCCGACGGAGGCATCAATAAAAGGTGACTCTAAAATAGATTCATCGGCAAGACCATTTTGAGAATAATTTTGGCTATCGAAAATAGCAAACTGACCTGTAATAGGGTAATTCATTTGCCGGTTCCCCGGATTGTTGAAATGCCATATATCGCTGGCCGTTGAAGTAGTGCTCAGATTTATCCACTGCGCCGGGGGTATTGTGTCCACTGTTGAACTAAAGTCCTCATTCAGAATATAGGTTTGCGACCAGGCCGCGCTAAAGTAAAAACAGGTAACAGCGAATAATGCTATTCGAAAGTATATTCTTCTCATTTCCTTTATATTATTAAATTGTATATATTGGATACATACTAATTTAATTATTTCATACGAGCTTAATGGGGAAAAAGATACTTGGATTTATCACCTTTCCGGAAACAACCGAGGATACCCCAAAATCCACTCAGATGACTAATACTTGTGCCATGGCTGCCTTTGAAAAAATGGCAGAAAAAAACTCCTTCTTAACCCGATTGGCCAAGAGATTGTTCCAAAATAACTTGACCGTTTAACTTGTTCATTTGCCCTTTACCTTCCACTAAAAAAGTCTAAATTTGCACACTATTCTTAATATTTTCAAGTTGTTAAAGAACAAAGCAACTTCGTTTAAATCTGTTAATTTATTTCATCGCAATCCCTAAAATCCCTTTGATCACAACTGATATGGGAATAATTGAGATTTCTTTTTTGTGATAAAATATTTTTTTTGTGATTGGTATTGTAGATTATCAAAAACCTATTACTTTTGCCACGCATTTGAAAAATGCACAGGAAGAAACTCCTCCTTAGCTCAGCTGGTTAGAGCACCTGACTGTTAATCAGGGGGTCCTAGGTTCAAGTCCTAGAGGGGGAGCGGTTAAATATCAAAGGCTTACAAAATATTGTAAGCCTTTTTTTATGCTCTGGTGTAAATATAGTGTAAATTTCTGGTTCGATTTTCTCACACTCTTTCATATTCTTTCAATTCCTATAGGCCCTTAACAAAACACTTTTACCAACATGTTGTTTATATTTCGGATGTTGTCTATGCTGCAATTTCAATATTTTGTAACAGCCTCATTTTTTCACATTCCATTTGTACAGCCACCAGGTGTTCATCCATTTGGG
>JAIOYV010000028.1 GCA_021740905.1 Bacteroidales bacterium | reverse complement strand
AGCCCATCTCCGTTTCGCTTTACAGTTCAAATGTAAATGAAGTTTTTATAAAATGTAAATAATGTTATTAACAAGAAGTTTGAAAAACTGGATATAGTGTCAACCATATTTATGAATGGACAAACCCGAAACCCGAAACCCGAAACCCGAAACCCGAAACAATATTCCAAAGTAATCAACAGTTACCTGTTAACAACATCTTTAAAAAACCGAAGGAGGACACTTATAGTTTTTTTATCTTTACGCAATTCAATAAACAGAATTTATGAAGTCGATAAGATTATTTATAAGCTGCTTCCTGACAGCTCTTTTGTTTCTTCACCCTGGCTTGTTTGCACAAAAATCGCTGATCCATTCCGACCCGGATGAAAGCTATAAAAAGGCTATGGAGCTTTTTGAAAAGGAAAAGTATGGTGCTGCCCGCGAAGCTTTTCAAGAGGTGATCGATGGGGATGAAAACCTGCAATCGCTGCAACGCATTGATGCCGAATATTACCTGGCCCTGTGTGCCATCGAGTTGTTCCATGGCGACGATGATTATTTGATCGATAATTTCATTGTCAACCATCCCGGCGACCCGCGCATCAACAATTTGAATTTTCAGATGGGCAAGGTGCAGTATAGGGATAAAAAATACGCTGCTGCCATCAAGTTTCACGAGAAAGTCGATAAACAGGAACTGACACGGGAAGACCGAATCGAGTACTTTTTCCAACTGGGGTACAGTTATTTTGTGAAGGAGGATTTTGAAAAATCGCGCCTGTGTTTTTTCGAGATCAAAGATGTGGACTCGGAGTTTTGGGCACCAGCCAATTACTACTATGGGCATATCAATTATGCAGATGGCGATTATCAAACTGCCCTCAATTCGTTCAACAAAATAAAGGACGATGAAATGTTCGAGCCAATTGTGCCTTATTACCTCACCCATATCTATTTCATGCAGGAAGATTACGCTAAAATAAAAGAGATTGCACCGGGTCTGCTCGAAAAATCGACCGATAAAAGGGAGCCTGAAATTGCCCGGATTATTGGCGAGGCTTATTACAAAACCGGAGAATACGGCGAAGCAATCCCCTATCTGAAAAAATATAAAGAAAGCGGAGAGAGCTACGAAAAAGAGGACGTGTACGAGCTGGGGTATGCTTATTATAAAATTCAAAACTACGACGAGGCCATCGAAAATTTCGAGCAAGTGGCCCGTGGTAAAAGTGCACTAGCGCAAAATACCTACTTCTTGTTGGGCGATTGCTATCTGAAAAGGGACAACAAATCGAAAGCCCACATGGCTTTTACGGCGGCTTCGAGCATGGATTACGATGCCACTATCGAAGAAGAGTCGTTGTTCAATTCGGCCAAACTTAGTTTCGAGATGTCCTATTCTCCCTTCAATCAAACCATCAAAACGTTCAACGATTTTCTGCAACGTTTCCCCAATTCAGAATATTCCGACCAGGTGTACGATTATTTGATGAAGGTGTATCTGGCCACAAAAAATTATGGCGATGCTTTGGCCTCACTGGATAAAATCCAGAATAAAACTGAAGGAATCAAAAAAGCGTACCAACGGGTGGCATTTTTCAGAGCCACAGAGTTGTTTAGCGGTTTACAATTTAACGAGGCAATCGAATACTACGACAAGTCGCTTGTGTATGGGAGTATCAACCCATCATTCAGGGCGCAGGCCTTGTATTGGAAAGCGGAGTCGATGTATCGGTTAAAGCGTTTTGATGAGGCTGTAAAATTCTATAATGATTTCATTTTATCGCCCGGGGCCATCTCGATTGACGAATACACCATTGCCCACTATAACCTTGCGTATGCTTATTTTAAACAGGAAAATTATTCGGAAGCTGCAATATGGTTCCGGAAATATACTGCGAAGAATAGCAATGTTTCGCCAACCGTGGGTGATTCGTATGTTCGCCTGGGCGATTGTTATTTTATCCAGCGCCAATATGCAGAGGCAGTGAAATATTACGACCTGGCCATAGCAATAAATACTTCCGATACCGATTATGCCACTTTCCAGAAGGCTTTTTCGTATGGTCTGTTGCAGGAGTATGCCAAGAAGAATTGGGTGTTGAGAGAAATGGTAAAAGCCTTTCCTGAGTCGAACTATATTGTCGATGCCCTTTTCGAGTTGGGCAAAAGTTATGTGAGACTTGACAAACAGGATTTGGCACTTGAATCGTATAAAGAATTGATCAAGAAATACCCCAACAGCAGCTATGTTCCAAAAGCCTACTTGCAAATGGGGCTTATCTATTATGGTCGTGATAAAAACGATGAGGCCCTTTTTGCTTACAAACAAGTAGTCGATTCGTTCCCTGCCTCACCACAGGCTAAGAATGCCCTGCTCGGCATCCAGAATATTTACATGGACACCCATCGCGAGGAGGATTTTTTCAAGTATGCTGAATCGGTTGACGGGATGGCCAAAATATCGGTGAACGAAAAAGATTCGCTGACTTATCTTTCTGCTGAAAAATTGTATATGCAGGGCGATTGCGAAAGAGCTACCGAGCATTTCACGAAATACATTTCCAACTTCCCGGAAGGAAATTATTTGAAATTTATCCATTATTACAAAGCCGATTGCAACCTGCGCATGAACGACAAAGATGCGGCAATGGAATCTTTCAATTACATTATCAGTTTGCCCCGAAATGAATTCACCGAGGATGCCTTGTTACATTCAGCAATGATTTATTTTGAAAGAGGCAAAATAGAAAATGCCCTTCTGAATTATGAAAAACTGGAAACTGTGGCTGATGCCAAGAACAATTTGCTGGAATCCCGGATTGGTCAGATGCGATGTAACTATCAGCTTAAAAAAATGGATGCAGCCATCGAGTCGGCCAATAAAGTGTTGATCTCGGATAAGGTGCCTGAGGAAATAATGGACGAGGCCCATTTCATTTTGGCCAAATCGTTTTTAAGCAAGGATGATATGGAATCGGCTATCAACGAATTCAAGTATATCTCGGACAAGACAAACACCAAAGAAGGAGCCGAAGCTGCCTTTAGGGTGGCCGAAATTATGTTTAAACAAAATAAATTTGATGCCGCTGAGACAGAGATTCTCGAATACAATAAAAAGAATACCCCCCACCAATTTTGGCTGGCCAAGTCAATCATCCTTTTGTCGGATGTGTATGTGGCCAAAGGCGACGATTTCCAGGCACGACACACCCTCGAAAGCATTGTACAGTATTACGATGTGGCTGATGATGGGATTAAGCAAATGGCCCGCGAGAAACTGGATGAAATTCTCGAACGCGAAAAAGCTGAAACACTGTTCAAAGAAATACAAGACCTGGAGTTGAATTTCAACGATGATAAAGACGGCAAATACGACGAGCTTTTTGAGACCGAAAAACAAGTTCAGGATTCGGTAAAATCAAATGTTGAATAAGGATGGCTGTGTTAGAAACGAAAAAATCAAAAACAATGAAAACACGAAATATTGGATTAGCACTTTTTCTTATGTTGATGATCCCCATGATAGGAATGGCACAGTTCGACAAAGATGTGGTGGTGACTAAAGCATACACCCCGACCATTTCGGATGCCTTTAAGTTGAACGTAATGCCCAAAATAAAGGATACCCTCAATTTTAAACCAGAATTTAGCTATCAGGTTGTCCCCATGATGTTCAAGACCAGTTTTGAGATTGACCCCATCAATCCGGCGAAAATAGTTGGCGAACCACTTAGCCGTTTGTACGGCAACTACGTGAAGCTTGGTTTTGGTTCGGACATTTCACCCCTGGCCGAGGTAAAGATCAACAGTGTAAGGTCGAGGAAATACAGTTATGGCATCGAGGCCGGCCACCACTCGTCGTATGGTAGTTTTAAAATTGATGAACATAAATATTACTCCAACTTTAGCGATAACTATGTGCGCTTGTACGGAACAAAATTCCTGAAAAATAAGAGCCTGTCTGGAAAATTCAATTATAATGGGAACAAAATAAAATACTATGGTTTTGTTCCCAAATCGCCTGAAGTAGCCAAAAAAGATATTTCCGACCAGATGTACAATCACTTGGGCGCATCGGCAAGGCTGAAGTCCGACAGGGTAATTAAATCAAAAATCGATTACGATTTCGACCTTGGCTTTTATTATTTCGCCGATACCGAAAAAAGCAAGGAGAGTTCGGTTAGCCTGAAAGCCGATTTCCGCGATCATGTGAAAAACAGCCTGGTTGGTTTCGATACCCGTTTTAGTTTGTTCGACCGTAATTCGGTGGGCGATACTTTGCAGCATATCCTGGTGCAGATAAATCCCTGGGTGCAGCGTCAGGCGGAAGAATGGCAAGCCACGCTGGGGGCAAACATGTTTTCGTTGATCAACCCTGATGCCAATTCCGAAACGTTTTTCTATCCCAACATAAAATTCCAGTTTGCCTTGGCCGATAAGTTTTTATTGAGCTATTTTGGATTTACCGGAAAGCTTGAAAATCATTACTTCCTTGAGGTAGCTGAAGAGAACCCGTTTATCTGGGCAGGCTTCGAAACCAAACCTACCCAGCACAAGAAGATAATTTTTGCCGGGTTCAAAGCCAATATAAGCTCGAAACTATCTTTTGATATTAAGGCCACCTACGACGAAATGAAAGACAACATGCTATTTGTAGTAGATTCGATTATGGATGACAAAAAGATACAATTCGTTACCGTGTACGACGACATGGATATGTTCAACCTAAAAGCTGAGGTGGTTTTCAACTTGAATGAAAAACTTGATACACGTATAAAAGGGAATTACTATTCCTATTTTACTCTGAAAAAGGAACAACAAGCCTGGCATAAACCCGATTTCGATATTAGCCTTGCAGCGACTTATAATATGCAGGACAAGCTCCTATTCCATACTGATTTGTTTATGACCGGCAACCGCTACGCACGTGGGGAACTCTACATTGCAACAAATAAGTTTGGGGAAATAAAGCTGGAAAGCACGGTGGATGTAAACCTGGGGGTCGAATATCGCTACACCCGGAAAATATCTGCATTCCTCAATTTGAACAATCTAATAGCTGCCAAGTATTACCAGTACAATTATTATCCGACACAACGGTTTCATGCCCAGGTGGGCGTGACGTATGCGTTTTAAACAACTCGCTCCACCAAGGGGGTTGCGGACTAGCAAAATTTTCCCACGATTGATTTAGTATCGGTGGCACAGGTAATCGCAGTCGATATTGCGGTGAACTTGAATTTAATGACCTGCATGTAGAGACGCGATTTATCGCGTCTCAATCGTGTCCAACAACCCACGCCATAGGACAGCCGTTGCCACAGCCTGCCCCGGTTTTTCGGGGGGAATTCCCATCTACTGCATAAACAGACGCGATGAATCGCGTCTCTACTTTCGCAGCCATTACCCGCCATCCACCGTGCATAATTAGCATTATTCTTATAGCCAGTTACCGGGTGAGTGCTTTGCTAAGGAACAGTAAAAGATCAAACACCATGTCTTTCTATTCAAAACTCACCCTGTGACTTGTGGGTGTGTAAAAGTGGGACGGGCAACGAGCCATGAAACACGGATTGTCCCCCTTTTTTTCTAAAGGGGGAAACTGAACTGGGCTATGAAACAGGAACGGTAGCTGGGGATTAGTAAGAGATAAAACAAAAAACACCCGCACAATTTCTGCGCAGGTGTTTCCCAATTTCTTTGGATGAATTTCTTTGTTATATCAGATCATTCATAATCTTAACAGTCTCATACAGGTACACATCCTTTTGCAGATCCTTGTGCCATTTTTCTTTCGAGTCGCTTAGGCTGTCTTTGGCAGTTTCTACAAAATCAGCTTTTAGTGTGGCAATTTTCAAATCCTGTGGTGTTTTTAACAGGTCCTTGTACTTTTTGCTTTGAGCTTGTAAGGACTCATTTAATGCGGTGAATTTTTCAAGATTGAGGCTTATGGTTGTTTCATTCTTCCTATCTCGTAAACGGACAGCATTTTCCTCAATCCCTGAAAAAACTTCATTTCCACTTACCCGTTTGCTCGATTTATCCCTGAGTTTGGCAAGGGTCTTTGACCATGACTTATTCCAAGAAGTGTAGCTTGCCGAAGGAATGCTGTCACAGGGCAGGGGATACTCCATGTCCTTTTCGCCAATATCAAGGTAGGCATAATTATCGGGCAGGATAATGTCAGAGATCACCCCTTGCAATTGGGTGGTGCTTCCATTTATCCGGTAAAACTTCTGCATGGTCACTTTCATCGCTCCCAATGGTTTCAGGTCGGCCATGTTGGGAGGGAGGATTTGATCGAAGTCGATAATTTTCTGAACCGTGCCCTTTCCGTACGTAGAAGAACTTCCGATGATGACAGCCCGGTTGTAGTCCTGCATGGCTGCAGCAAGGATTTCCGATGCACTGGCACTGAAGGGGTTTACCATAATGGCCAAGGGTCCTTTGTATTGGATAGTAGGATCGGTATCATCAAAAATATAAGGATCCAGATTCCGAGCTTTTACCTGTACAACGGGGCCTTTCTCGATAAATAACCCGGCAATTTTTACCACATCCTGCAAGGATCCACCGCCATTGTTTCGCAGGTCTACAATTATTCCATCTACATTTTCGGCTTTCAATTTTTCGATTTCCTTGGCCATGTCTTCTGCACAATTCCTTCCCCCGTTGTGGTTGAAATCGGCATAAAACTTAGGTAGTTTGATATAGCCAATTTTATTTTTATCGTCAATGACAACCGATTTTGCATACGTTTCTTCGAGTACCACCACATCGCGGATAATTGGTATAACAACAACAGAACCATCAATCTTTTGAACAGTAAGGCGGACTTCAGTACCTTTCGGACCACGGATCAATTCAACGGCTTTATCGAGGCGCATGTCCACAATATCAACGGGTTCTTCTTCGCCCTGCGCTACTTTCAATATTTTATCTTCTTCCTCCAATTCGCCCTGCTTCGACGATGCACTTCCCGGAACAATCTGTGTTACTGTGATAAAACCATCCTTGCTTGTCAGAGTTGCTCCGATGCCTTCGAATTGTCCGGTCATGCCGATATCGAAGTTCTCTTTGTCTTTTGGAGGAAGGAAGTTGGTATGCGGGTCGAAAGAGCTGGTGATGGCATTCAGGTAAATGGTTCGCTGGTCGTCCCATTCCAACTGGTCGAACTGATGGAAATAATTGTTGGTTTGCTTCAACACACTTTTACGACATTCTTCTTCCAGTTGTGCAAAGGATTTTGGTTCGACAATGCTATCTTTATTTTCTTCCTTGGTTTCCTCTTTCGCTTTTTGCTGTTTCAGCTTGGTGTCGAGTCGTGCAAGGGTCTGGTACTTCAGCATCTTGCGCCATACTTCCCTCATTTCTGCTTCCGAAGTAGGAAAACTCCGCTTTTCAGGATCAGCTTCAAAGTCCTCGTCCACCGTAAAATCAAATGGTTTATCCAGTATTTCCTGGTACATCACACGGATTTCCTCGATTCGTTTAGCGAGGATTTCCACCGATTTGTCCACCAAAGCATGGGTTCGGTTTTGTATTTCATCATCAATTTTGGTTTTGAAGAAGTTGAGTTCATCCACATCCGACTGATAGAGAAAACGTTTGTTGAAATCCATATCTTCGAGATAGATCCCAAAAACACGGCTAGAAAAATCATCATCCAGTTTAACATCCGAAAAATGGTTTCTTAGCAAGCCTTGCGACACAATGTCGATAAGCACTTCATTGCGCCTTTCATCTTCCTGTTCCGATCGGGTAAAACCAAACAGGCTGAGGCCCGAGACAAGGGCCAGTAATAAATATAAGTTTATTCTTTTCATGATATAGATTTGGGTTCAAAAATAATCCAAACAATCCTGTAACGCAAATGTGCGATGGGGAGTATGGGAAGTCGGGAATTGAGAAATTAAGGAATTGGCGAATTAAGGGATTGAGGATTTGGGGAATTTGTTTCGTCTCCTGGCAAGTGCACTGGCTGTCCCGCTTTTCGGCAATAGCATCGCATGGTTTGGAAGACAACATTCGGCAAAGTTATTTTATGTTAAATCTTTCGGATTGAAGTTCTTCTCATATTCAGCTAAAATGAATTTGGCATTTTCAAAATCCAAATCAGAGACAATCACTTTTACCCCGCTTATAATCCAAATCCAGAATAGTCAATAAATTTTCTCTAATTGAATCTATCAAATCATGAGGTAGCTGACCCAATTTCTTGATCAGGCGGGTATTGTCAATCGCTCTTATTTGATCAATCATAATATCAGAATCTTCCAAAAGATTGGCAGTCCCTTTTTTAAGGAATACCCGTAATATTTTCGCATCTTCTTTGACAATTGTAGTAAGAGGGCAAATAATAGTGGATGGATGAGAAGTTTTATTTAGAAGGTCTGTTTGAATCACCACAACCGGTCTGGTTTTTACTGTCTCGGTTCCAATTTTCGGATTTAAGTCAGCGATCCATATTTCGAATTGTTTAATCGACATAGTCAATCTCCTCAAATTCCTTTAGTACATCCATCGAATTCTGTCTCACCAATGCGGATTCTTTTTTAAGTTTTTTTTCAAGAATCAATCTTTTTTGAACTCGGTTGTAATAATCAATAGCCTCATTTATATATCTGTTTCTTGGCTGCTTAATCCATTCCAAAATCTTTTCGGTTTCCCCGAAAGTAGAATCATCCAATTTTAATGAAAGTGTTTTCATAATTTAATTTTTATAGTGCAAAGGTATATCATTTTTGTATATACTGGAAGTGTTCTCTGATTTATATTAAAACTACTCAGTTTATTAATACAGCAACACGAAACCAGCACCCAGCAACCTTTTCTAATATCTCTCCTGCCGGTCCATATCCCGTTTCGCGTCTTTCGTTTTGAGCGATTCCCGTTTGTCGCCAAGGGTTTTTCCTTTGGCCAGGGCGATGTCTACTTTGGCGTATCCGGTTTCCGAAAAATATAATTGAAGGGCGATAATGGTGAATCCCTTCTCTTTGATTTTTTTTTCGAGTTTGCGCAGTTCCTGGCGGTTGAGCAATAGTTTGCGGTCGCGTTTGGGTTCGTGGTTAAATTGGTTGGCAAAGGTATATTCGGCCACATGCATTCCGCGAAGCCACAGTTCCCCTTCCTTGAAAACACAATAGCTCTCAACCAGGTTGGCTTTCCCTTGCCGGATCGATTTAATCTCGGTTCCTGTAAGTACAATCCCGGCTTTAAATTCATCTAGGATCAAATACAGGTACGATGCCTTTTTATTCTTTATGACAATATTTGATGATAAGCTCATTTTTCCTCCTATCCAACAATGGTGGTTTCAACGGGTAGGATTTCGATCAGTATCCGGTGCATGGCAGCACCTGTGCCAAATAAAATAAGCATGGTAACGATAACGAAACCCAGTTTGTTTTTTTCTGGTGTTTTAAGAAGCAGGTCCGATCCAAGCCACAATAAATATATGGTGTACAGATAAAATATATTTAGAAAGAACAAGGAAGGCAGTAGATTTGTCACAAGCAATGCAAGGTACATCGGTGTTGACGCATAGATGATGTATTTGAAAGCTGTGGTTTTATCGTTCAAAGCCTGAAAAGTAGGGGCGATGTAACTAATTATAAGGGACGAGAAATACATGCCCAAAAAATAGGAGGCGAAATCGATTACTGCAAATAGCAAGGCATCCTTCACCGAAAAACCTTTTTGAAGCAAACCAAGGTTGATAAGGGTAGCGGCAGAAAGGGCAATTATCAGCGGCAGTGCAAACGACTTTACATGAAAGTTGGAGTCATTCTTGTCCTCACCTATCCTCTTCCACTCCTTACCAGGTTGAACAATAATGTTTTTTACTTTATCTATAATCCAACGGATATCCATTTTGCTTTGTTTTTGAAAGATGCAAAAGTAGGGTTTTTAATGACATGCATGGACAAGAGGTGCAGGTGTACTTTAAAATCCTTTCCTTTTTAGAATTGTTTTCCATTTTATGATTTTTTTTTGGAGTAATGAAATGATGGAGTATTGGGTGATGGTTAGCCAGTTCCTCTCTAACACTCCAATTGCCTATTTTTGTTCAAAAATCACAGAGGGATTAAACTCCGTAGATTTTGTCGTACACACTGAATAATTGATTGATTAATTTGTCCCAGATTTTCTTGCTATAATTACCCAATCATTTTTTTTAATTTTATCATGGCAACCAAAGAATATTCAATGATCACCTTACTTGGGGCTACGGCAGGCGGAAAAACCGGGGTGGCAGCAGCCCTTGCCGACAGGATCGATGCTGAAATAATCTCAGCCGATTCGCGCCAGGTGTATCGGCAAATGACTATTGGCACTGGCAAGGACATAGACGATTATAGGGTAGGAGGCAAGCTTATTCCCTATCATCTGATTGATATTGTTGAACCGGGATATAAATATAGTGTGTATGAATTCCAGAGAGATTGCCTTCAAGCTATGGAGGACATATCCCAGCGGGGCAAGAAAATTATACTGTGCGGTGGTTCCGGGATGTACATCGAAGCAATCCTGAAAGGTTACAAACTGGTGCCGGTCGCAGCTGATCCTGAGTTACGGGCCGAACTGGAAAGCAAGAGCCTCGAAGAACTTGTCCTGATTCTGGCATCCTATAAGAGTATGCACAACGTAAGCGACATGGACACCAAAAAACGAGCAATGCGTGCCATCGAAATTGCCCGGTATTACAGGGATCATCCCAAAGAAAACGATCATTTCCCTACCATACATTCCATGACAATTGGGATAAAGTTTGACCGTGAATCGAGACGTAGGAGGATAACCCAGCGACTCGAGGAGCGCATGAAATCAGGGATGGTCGAAGAGGTTGAAAGTTTGCTTAGACGAGGCTTAACACCTGAGCAACTGCTGTATTATGGGTTAGAGTACAAATACATTACCCAATACCTCACAAGCCAGATCGATTATCAGCAAATGTTCGCTTCGCTAAACACCGCCATTCATCAATTTGCCAAACGGCAGATGACCTGGTTTAGGAAAATGGAAAAAGAAGGGACCAAAATCCATTGGATTGATGGCTATTTAAGCCTTGAAGAAAAGCTTGAAAGGATCATCTCTATTTGCGAAAGGGAAAAATTACATTAAAAATTTGCTTTTTAAAAGAAATTTACCTTATCTTTGAAATGGGTTAATAATTTGATTGAAATGTTAGTTTTTTCATGATTAGAGGTTTTGGTCCCGGCATCTAGCCGGGACTTTTTTTTGAGGTCAATTCAACCATCATATCCCCGCACTAAACAATTTCCGGCCTATCCTGTTACTTCCTAAAAATATGCACAAATGAATAAAAGAACAGGACAAAGGCTGATGGATTTCTTTAAAGATCGCTGGGGGATTACTTCGACTTGGCAATTTATAGTCATAAATCTGATCTTTGCTGCATCGGGTTTTTCAATTCTATATACAAAAGGAATACTTTATGAGTGGGCAGGCATCCCGCTCGAAACAAGTTTTGGGACAAAAATATTGCTCTTTTTGGTAGTCGTTCTGCCCCTATACAATATATATTTCCTTATTTGGTCCATCGTTTTTGGGCAATTTCAATTCTTTCTTATGTACCAGAAAAAAATACTCAGCAGGTTTAGCAAGATTTGGCTTATGCTTCGACCTGCCCGAAATCTGGATTAGAGTGAAAGTTGGGAAGTTCTGAGTTCTGAGTTCTGAGTTCTGAGTTGAAGAGTTTGGAGTTGATAGTTGAAAAAGTTTGAGTAGGCTTTTCATGCTAGTGTCGGCTTGACTTTGATACCGGTAATTGGTCTTTCTTGCTATTAGGTAAAAATAGGGTTTTGTTCACACAGACGCGATTTATCGCGCCTCTACATGAAACAGCCACCGCAAACAACAATCTATCCCCTCAACTCAGAACTTTTCAACTTTTTAACTCAGAACTCTTCAACTCCCAACTCAGAACTTTTCAACTTTTTAACTCAGAACTCTTCAACTCCCAACTCAGAACTCTTCAACTCAGAACTCTTCAACTCAGAACTTTTCAACTTTAAACTCTTCTATATAATTTATTTATTTCCTTTACGTTTAACCAGATAGATTTAAACCTTAGCTTTTGAAATACAATTATTTTCGATTTTTAGTTTAGACGAAAAGTAGTATTTTTACGGCAGTTCATTTACTAAAACAATTAATTAGTTATGAGAAAAGCAAAAACGATAATTGCTCTATTTGTGTTTGTAATTTCAGTATCGACAAGTATTGCCCAACCCAAAGATGTGGCAAAGGGGATGGAGCTCTTCGATAATGGGGAATGGTCATTGGCCAAAGACTACCTGAAAGATGGCTACAATAGTATTAAAAGCGACAAGGAACTGAAAGCCAAAGTCACTTTCCTGGTAGCCGAATGTTACAATAATATGAAGAATACCAAAGTGGCCGAAGTGTGGTATTTGAAAGCGATAAAAAGGGGCTATACCGACCCACTCGCCATATTGCTTTATGCGGATATGTTGAAAATGAATGAAAACTACGACGATGCGATAGCCCAATATAAAGAGTACCGCGATAAAGTACCCAGTGATGATCGGGGTGCTTATGGTGTAGAATCTTGCGAGTTGGCTGCCAAATGGAAGAAAAACCCCACCCGCCATGAAGTAGAAGCCATGGCCTATTTCAACGACCGCGAAGTAGATTTTGCCCCGGCTTATGCCAAGAAAGATTATAAAGTGGTTTATTTCACCTCTTCACGCGAAGGCGCAATAGGGGATAAGTTAAATTCAATTTCAGGAATAAATTATACAGATATATTTATGACCAGCCTCGACAGGAAGGGGAAATGGAGTGTACCAGTTCCAATTGGACCACCAGTAAATACTGAGTTCGACGAAGGAGGGGTTACACTGAACAGGAAAGCGAATGTGATGTTCTTCTCACGATGCCCACTCGAGAAGCACGAAATTCATGGATGTAAGATTTATGAGACCAAAAAGAAAGGTATGGGGTGGGGCGATCCAACTGAAGTACCTATTGGTGCTGACAGTATAGATATTAAGTTTCCGTCTATCTCAAAAAATGAATTGGTCTTGTATTTTTCGGCTGATTTACCCGGAGGATATGGTGGAAAAGATATTTGGATGATCAAGCGGGAGAAGAAAACCAAAAACTTTGGCGAACCTATAAACATGGGGCCAGAAATCAATACCTTTGGCGAGGAGAATTATCCTTTTAGCCACGACGACAGCACACTCTATTTTTCTTCAAACCAGCATTTGGGAATGGGTGGTTTTGATATTTTTGTAGCCAAGTTGCAAGAAGATGGAAAATGGAAAATCGAAAATATGCAATACCCTATCAATTCCTCATCGAATGATATTGGCCTTATACGACAAGGCAAACGTCACATAGGATTCTTTGCTTCCGATCGTCCGGGCGGAAAAGGTGGTTTCGATATTTATTATTACGAAATACCACCCCTAAAATTTTCGGCAGGAGGTTTAATTGTGGATGCCGATTCGGAAACCCCAATTGTTGGGGCTAAAGTGAAAATTCTGGGCGACAATGGTTTCCTTCTGGAAATGGATTCCGAGGCCGATGGATCTTATCTATTCCCAAATTTGCCAGAAGAGGGCGATTACACAGTTTCGGCTGTTTATGATGGGTACCTTTTGAATAAATGGGAGTTTTCAACCAAAGGAGTAACCGAGAACAAAATTTTTACATCGAACATTGCTATCGAAAAAATCGAATTGGACAAGGCCTACGATGTGGCCGATATTTTCTACGATTTCAATAAATCGACCTTACGCCCCGAATCAATGGTGGCGTTGGACAGCCTGGTGATGTTTCTCGAAGACAACATCAAAATTACCGTAGAATTAATGTCGCACACCGACAGGGTTGGTACTGACGAAGCGAACATGACACTTTCTGATGCCCGGGCAAAATCAGTAGTTGATTATTTGGTGTCGAAAGGCATAGAAAAGGAACGCCTTACCTGGAAAGGATATGGCGAATCCGTTCCTCATACAGTGAATGCTGCGCAAGCGGCCAAATTTCCATTTTTAAAAGAAGGCGATGTGCTTACCGAAGAATTTATTACAGGGCTTGCGGGCAAAGACCAAACCGATGCTGCCGACCAGATCAACCGCCGCACCCAGTTCAAGATTACCCGTTCCGACTTTAAAACTAAGCTAGCACCAAAGGCAGCCCCCGTTTTTGTCGATCCTTATGCCGAGGATGATCCCGATTTGGAAGTGGAACCATCTGATGATAATAAGTAGCTACATAATTTATATAATGATAAGCAGATTTCGATAAGGAAAACTAATTTTGCCCCCAATTAAAGAGGGGCACTAAGAGATAAGAACGCCTCGAAATTTCGGGGCGTTTTTCTTTACTTAAAATTATGAAATACTTTAAATACGCAGACAATTACTTAGAAATCAATCTATAGATTGATTAATCTGTGCTAATTTTGTGTCATGGTATTAATCTGTGAATCTGTGGCAAAAATTGAAGCTTTGAAAATGCCACAGATTCACAGATTAAAGAATTAGAATTTCACATAATTATTTTAAATGAATCAGGAATCAAGATATAACCAGCGGGGAGTTTCAGCATCGAAGGAAGATGTTCATGCGGCCATTAAAAATGTTGACAAGGGACTTTTCCCAAAGGCGTTTTGCAAAATCATACCTGATATTTTGGGTGGTGATCCAGCTTGGTGCAATATCATGCACGCCGATGGGGCAGGGACAAAATCTTCGTTGGCCTACATGTACTGGAAAGAAACAGGCGATCTTTCGGTGTGGAAAGGCATTGCCCAGGATGCCATTATTATGAACCTGGATGATTTGCTTTGCGTGGGTGCGACCGAGAATATTTTGCTCTCATCCACCATAGGTCGCAACAAAAACCGGGTGCCCGGCGAAGTGATTTCGGCCATCATAAATGGTACGGAAGAATTGCTGGCAGAACTGCGTGAGATGGGCATCTCCATCTATTCAACAGGAGGCGAAACTGCCGATGTTGGCGATTTGGTCCGCACCATTATAGTTGATTCCACGGTGGCTTGCCGGATGAAGCGTGACAATGTTATCTCTAACGAAATGATTTCGGCGGGCGATCTAATTGTAGGGCTTTCTTCGTCGGGGCAGGCAAGTTATGAAAAAGGCTACAACGGGGGGATGGGAAGCAATGGACTTACCTCGGCCCGGCACGATGTATTCTCAAAGTATCTTGCCAAAAAGTACCCCGAAAGCTTCGACAACTCAATTGCAGATGATCTGGTTTATTCGGGTTCCTACAAATTGACCGATGCCATTGAAGGACTGGGCGTAGATGCCGGAAAACTTGTATTGTCGCCCACCCGCACTTATGCTCCTGTAATCAAATCAATTTTGGATGAAATGAGGGGGAACATACATGGCATGGTGCATTGTTCGGGAGGTGCACAAACCAAAGTGCTTCACTTTGTGGAAAACCTACATATTATTAAAGACAATATGTTTGAGAGCCCACCTTTATTCCGGATCATACAACAGGAATCAGGGACATCGTGGCACGAAATGTACAAGGTATTTAATATGGGGCATCGGTTTGAGATTTATCTACCCGAAGAATTTGCAGCCCGTATCATTGAAATTTCGGAAAGCTATAACATCGAAGCCAAAATTGTAGGCCATTGCGAAACATCCCATGACAAGCGACTTACTATAAAATCCCAACACGGAATATACCATTATTAGGTAGTTCTGACCTTAGCTCCAAAGTTGTGTGATCTTTAGCTTTTGGTGAAGCCCGATGATACATGACACCCAATTATCTAAGCCCCAACGGGGCGCAATCATTTTGAAATTAACCATTGAAAATTAAAAAACAAAATTTACAATGAACAAAAACTATACATTATCAGAACGCCTCGAAGGGATTAGGCTCCATTTCGAGGAGGTGGGACAACAAATCACCGACCCGGCAGCCATGTCCGACATGAAACGCTATATCCAACTCAGCAAAGAATATAAAAATCTCGAACCCATTATAAAGGCATACAAGGAGTATAAAAATGTGCTCTCAAACATTAAATCGTCGAGGGATTTGCTTGGGGTTGAAAAGGACGATGAAATGCGCGAAATGGCCAAAATGGAACTTGACGAATTAAATGAACGCAAAGACGAGTTGGAAGAAGATATCCGTTTTTTGCTGATTCCTAAGGATCCTGAAGATAGCAAAAATGCCATTGTGGAAATCCGTGCCGGTACTGGTGGCGACGAAGCCAGCATTTTTGCCGGCGACTTGTTTCGAATGTACACCAAATATTGCGAGGGCCGTAATTGGAAGATTGACGTAACTTCTTCAACCGAAGGTACAGTAGGAGGCTTTAAAGAAGTAATATTCGAAGTAAGTGGAAATGATGTGTATGGCACATTGAAATACGAATCGGGCGTACATCGAGTTCAACGTGTCCCACAGACAGAAACCCAAGGTCGTGTCCATACCTCTGCCGCATCGGTGGCCGTGTTGCCTGAAGCCGACGAATTCGACATTGACCTGAAAAACGAAGACATCCGCCGCGACGAATATTGCTCGTCGGGACCGGGTGGGCAGTCGGTGAACACGACTTACTCAGCCATTCGTCTAACACACATCCCAACTGGGATCGTGGTTACTTGCCAGGATCAAAAATCGAAATTAAAAAACCTGGATAAGGCTATGGCCGAATTGCGCACCCGCCTCTACAACCTGGAATACCAGAAGTACCTGGATGAGATTTCTAAGAAGCGTAAAACGATGGTTTCCACTGGCGACCGCTCAGCCAAAATCCGCACCTATAATTGGCCACAGGGACGTGTGACAGATCATCGCATCACACTTACCTTGTACAACCTGCCTGCAATTGTCGATGGAGACATCCAACTAATTATCGATAAACTCCAAATGGCCGAAAATTCGGAACGATTGAAAGAGAGCGAGATAGCGTAGGCCCTTAGGTATGTTTTTCCGTATCCCCCGGAGAACAAAACAGACAGAAAATTGTATTATTACAATTTGATCGGTATAGGATGTCAAAACCAATAATTTGAAATAATATGAATAATCAGATTATAGTACTTACAATTCCTGGAATTGGGACAAAGAAACCCGGCTACTCAGAAAAACTTGAAAATGATGTTAGGAAGTTTGCAAAAAAAACATCGTTAAAAGACAATTTCAGGATTATTGAGAGCAGGCCTTTTAGCGTTACTGAGATTGACGATAATCAGGATGATACGTTCCGAAGGCTTGATGCAACCAACAACTTAGGGGGGATTTTAAGCCCGCGCAAATTTGTGATGGAAGCGTTTGGCGATGGGGTAACTTTCGAGCGAAATGCAAGCGATCCTGATGGGCCATACCAAAAAATTCATCGTTACCTTAAAGAGAAGATAGAAGAAGTCAATCAAATAATGTTGGCTTACGATAAAGCTATTTTAGTGATTGTGGCAGCTTCAATGGGCGCACACCTATTGTCAACCTATATATGGGATGCAGATCACAACCGGGGAATATTTGAGGCGGCTCCGTCAACCGAAAAAAACAACCTGCGAAACCTGTGGTATCTGGCTACTATTGGCTGCAATATCCCACTGTTTATTTCCGGGTTGCAGGAAAGCCAGGTCATAGCCTTTGATAAAAGGAATGTTGATTTTACCTGGGATAATTTCTACGACAAAGACGATGTGCTTGGTTGGCCTCTCCGTCAACTTAGTCCTTCATACAACACGTTGGTCACCGACTATCAAATTAACACAGGACTTTACGTTGGTGCACATGTCAGGTATTGGAAAGATAATGATTTCACAAAACCTTTCACTGGGAAATTGGTTGAATTGTATGAGTCGATGGGGTGATTTCCGGTATTCAATAGTCATTCACATGTCATTCAATTTGTCAATCAATGGTCATTCAGTTGCCATTTGATTGTCATTCAGTTGTCATTAGGTAGCCATTAGTTTTGTCGACCAGAAATCCTACTTCGCCAAAGCTTGGTAGGTCCCGAGCCTGCCCTCCGAAGCTTTAGCGAAGGAGGGCGAAGGAGGGCGAAACCGATTTCCTAATACTTATCAAAGCAATCGATAACTGTTTTAAGGTAAATCAACATCATGCCCGAATTGTCGGGAGTAAAAAGTAGCTCGCCATCATCGTCTTCTTCGTCCATCAGCGATTCTACCACATATCCAAATAAATTGGGTTGATTGTAATTTTCAACTATCATTTCAATCAGTTGGGAAATCCCCGCCTCAGTTTCGTCGGACATTACTTCCAGCATCTTGAAATTGTTATTCTCGGCTGCATCGATTTCCTCTTCGGTGACCAGTGGCATGTTATCGTTTATCTTCCGCATGATATACCACAACGAAAAACCCAGAAAAAAGAAAGCTTCGCTCTCGGTCTCATCAAAATCTTCTTCGCCTACAGCCATCAAGTACGGCATCACAACAGCCTGTTCTTCCGACATTTTCATAACCATTGCCTCCACCTCGTTTTCGGGGGTATTGTCAATTTCGTCGAGGTATTTCTCTATTTCTTCTACACTTATTGTTCTCATTCTATTTCACTGTTTGAGTGCAGGATAGACCTGCAAATTAAAGTTTACAAAGATATAAAAGATAAAAACTAAACCGACAGGTTTTTTGCTTTGAGTCATTTGGCTGTGCTGTCATTAGCTTAGTCTACTCTCCGAAGCCTTGGCGTAGTGGGGCGTCCTTCGATAGTCATTTGTTTTGGGTCATTCTATTGTCATTCGCTTTGCGTCATTCGATAGTCATTAGCTTCGCGTCATTCGATAGTCATTAGCTTCGCGTCATTCAATAGTCATTCGCTTCGCGTCATTCGATAGTCATTAGCTTCGCGTCATTCGATAGTCATTGGCTTCGCGTCATTCGATAGTCATTAGCTTCGCGTCATTCGATTGTCATTTGTTTTGGGTCATTCTATTGTCATTAGCTTCGCGTCATTCGATTGTCATTTGTTTTGGGTCATTCGATTGTCATTTGTATTGGGTCATTCTATTGTCATTCGCTTAACGAATTACAACTGAATTACAACTGAATGACAACTGAATGACAATTGAATGACAATTGAATGACAACTGAATGACAATTGAATGACAATTGAATGACCACCTAATGACCACTGATTGATTATTAATCAGACTCGTGCAGTGTTTTTTTTGAACCAAGCGAAAAAATCTATTACTTTGTAATTGAGGAAATACACATGCCGGAACAAGTTAACCATCAAATATTGAAACAAGGGGATACATATCCTTTTATGATCTTCAACCTGATTGAGATTTCAGGTATTGAATATTTTGTTTTGATCGATCCCCACGAAAAGAAACACCTTCTGGCATCCAGTTACTATTCCCATTATGGTTTCGAAATTGGGCAGGAAATTATGTGTACGATTGACAAAATAAACTGCACCGGTAAAATTTACCTCGAACCCACAAACCCCTTTTATTCGGTAGGCGATACCTATGAATTTATTATAACAGAAGAAAAAACGAGGATCAATTCCCTGGGCGAAAAGGAACGACATCTTGTGGTTGCTGACCTTTTTGGAAAACCTCATCAGCTTTGGATACCCAAAAATGGAACTGATTACAGAACAAATGAGAGTCTCGAATTATGCGTTGTTCAAATTCGCAAAGGCAATTTGTTTTTAGTACTGCCCTCGCTTTGCCTTCATGGAGCAAAGTATGAAGTAGGCAAGGCATATCAATTTACCATCGACGGGATTTCAACACTAATTGAAGATAAGGAGTATTATCAACTGAAGGATAAGTTTGGCCAGGTTCATTTTTTACGGGCGAAATTTTATACAAACTACTCATTTTCACCTGGGAAAACGTTTACCGGGCGCATCGTACAAAAACCTCAAACCGGAAGCTATTATATAGAACCTGATTATCCGGGTTATGAAATTGGGAAAAGCTATGATTTTACTTTTGTAAAAGAGGATGTTTACTTTCACCCTTCGGGCCAACAAGAAGATATCTGGGTTGTTCACGATCAATCTGGCAAAAATTGCTATTTGTTTTTGACCCATCCAATTTCAGAAGATTTTAAAAACAAGCCAATCAGGGCTTTTGTCGATAATGTGTACAAAGGCAAATTGTACCTGCAACCCAGCGGCGTAGGTGAATAAATAGGTGAGTAGGGGATTGGGAAATAAAGGGATTTGTGGAATAAGTAATAGGTAGGACCTTGAATGGGCAATATCATGATTCAGCTTTTGAGGCTGCTTGGGTCAAATTCTTTTATAATGACCACCTATTCGAAATATAAATTTTCCTGTAAATGCCAATTCATTAGGGACATTTCAATCCGCTCTCCATTTCATTTTTTGTAATTTATTTGTTAAATTGAAAAAAAAATGGAAACGGATACAACCATGAAATCCATTCTGCTGTCAAATAGAAGTAAATGAGATAAGGTACAAAAACGGATTATCCAAAAAATGCAATGATGTTGATATACTTATTGATAAGTTTTTCGATCGAATTGCTTGATTAAATGGCAATACACAACAAAATGAATATATTTGCAAAAAAAAGTAATATCTAAAATTTGAAAATTATGAAAATGAAATTGACGCTAAAAGGACTGTTAACCATCTGTTTTATTGCTATGATTGCTTTTAGCAGTAAAGCCTTTACAGGAAACTGGGAGCATTGGAATTATATAGTTACTGCCAGCAACCATACGATTCTTGTCAATCCCCCTGTAGTGTTACTGGATGGTGTTGCTGCACCCACCACGAATTGCTGGATTGGGGTATTTTATACAACCTCAAACGGCCAATGGTGCGGAGGATATTCGGAGTGGGCTGGTGCTGTCGGTTCTGTCTCAGCTTTTGGAGTCGATGTGTTTGAAGATGGATTTGTGTCCGGTGAAATTTTTATATGGAAACTTTTAAAAGTTACTGGTACCGACACCACCGAATACAATGGAACAGCTACGTACAATCCTCTTTTTTTAAATCAGGATGGATTTGCGGGGAATGGTTTATCGAATGTCACTCAAATTAATTTTGTAAGCGAACTAAATCTTGGTGTTGCTGCTTGGGTAACACCCCAATCCTATTGTGGGTTAACTTCTACCGAAGTGGTAAGTGTCGCGGTAACAAATAATCTGTCCGGTGCAGTTACAGATCCTTTTGATGTAGCCTATTCCATTAATGGAGGAGCCACTTGGGTAACACAAACTTTTACTACAACAATCCCCCCTAACGATACTATTACATTAGTCTTTAATCAAACGGCCGATTTTTCTGCATTTGCAGGTACAGGAGCAAACCCATTGGATTCGACCTACAATGTGAAGTTTAAAATAATGTTTTCCGCCGATACCGATTCTTTGGACAACATGCTTTCGACACAAGTTACGAATATGCTTTTGCCTACAGTAATAGTCTCTGGACTTGCTCCACAATATTGTTTGTATGCAAACATTGCCCCAATCCAGTTGACAGGAATACCTGCAGGTGGAACTTTTATTGGTGATGGGGTACAAGGATCCACCTTCCTAATCGGATCACAAGGTTTTCCATTTGCCGGAGCAGGATATCACTGTGTTGAGTACAATTTTTATGATCAGTTAACAGGTTGTGTCGGTGCCGATACTATATGTACAAATATATATGCCTTGCCAGTAGCTAATCTCACATCTCCTTCAACCCAAATATGCCAGTACGATACAATGTGCTTAACAGGTACCCCTGCTGGCGGCACATTTCATGGAACGTATGTCAATCCAACAACCGGTTGTTTCAACCCATTAACACCTAGCCCCCCAATATTCCCGATTTATTACACTTACACCGATGTACACGGATGTATCGATACAAGCAATGTTAAAAATTTTACGGTAAACACACTTCCCTCTGCCTCCTTTGTAAATCTCGACCGTGCTTATTGTACAAACGGCACAACAACAACTTTGCAAGGAAGCCCGGCAGGTGGTATGTTTTCCATCAGTAGTGGTGTAGCAGTTACAGGAAACCAGTTGAATCCAAGCCTTCTTACACCTGGCCTACATACGCTAAAGTATTTGTACATCGATTTGAATGGTTGTAAGGATGATGATTCCCAAAACATTAAAGCTTTTGCTCCTCCTGTTGTTACGCTTACCGGCTTAGAGCCTGAATATTGTCGTTTCGACATAGCCGATACATTGCTTGGAAACCCATTGAATGGGATATGGTCGGGAGCAACTACTACAGGTATTTTTAACCCGGTTACCGTAGGCAACTTTAACGTGGTATATACCTACAATAAGCAGGAAATAGCATTTGCCGACACAATTTTTTGCACTAGTTTCGATACAGAATCCACCATTGTTAGGGCACTCCCTGTATTCGATCTGGCAGGTAGCTATCAGCTCACTCCAGAAGGCGATATCGAAACCTGTAAACCTGATACTGTAGACCTGACTACCGGATCGTTCCCAAGTGGACAATATTTATGGAGTACCGGGGCAACGACAAAGAACATTACTACTACAGGGTTTGGTGGGTACACAGCCACGGTTACCAACCAATATGGCTGTGAATTTAAAGACTCGATTTTTATTGGTGGTACCGATGTTGAAATGATTGTAAATATTTCACCTGCATCCAATTGTACGCTCTCCAATGCCGAGCCTTTGAAACTGCAATACACCAATGCGGGAACCAAAGTATTCCAGCCGAGTCAAAAGATTAATTTTATTGGGATTTTGCAAGGGGGCGGTACCCTAAACCAATACGATAACCGAACTGCTCCTTTTAAACCGGGAGATACCTTGACTTTTCAATTTGCTAACCTGCTGCCAAATGCATCAATTTTAGCAAATGTGGGCCAATATCAATTGCTTTCCTACCTGCATTATGATAATCTTTCAGGTACCTATCCCGATTGTAAATTGACAAATGACACGCTGAATACTATTATTGTAAATGGTGGATTTCCAGATCCTAGTTTTCCCGGATGCCCTGTTTATAGTAATGAGCCAGATACAGTAGTTTTAAATCCTGGAGATTTTACTTCCTATCAATGGAGTAATGGAGAAACGACTTCCAGCATTACAAACCTTACGTTTAATACTCAATATATTGTTACAGTAACTGACGAATTTGGATGCCAAGAAACAATAGCTTGTGAGGTTTTCGATATTGAAGAACTGCCATTCAGTTACGAAAGTATGGATGTATATCCAAACCCCAATAATGGCGAATTTACACTCCATGTTCGGAATAAAACATACACTACCATCTCCTTTGAGTTGCTTGATATGAGTGGAAGAGTAATTACAGCTAAAGAAGAAGAAACTACGATGGAACTAACCCGGAAAATAAGCATGCGAGAAAGGGCCAAAGGGGTTTACTTCTTAAAAGTATTCAACGGAAAAGATTATGCTATTCAAAAGATAATTAAGTATTAGTAAAATATTAGATGTACAAAAAAGGGCTGTCTCATTGGGCAGCCTTTTTTGTTTATAACTTATCTTGAAAAACAGGCCCTATTCCTCAGGCTTTTTGTAATTTTATCGACTAAATTTTACTCTATGGCAGAACGTAAATCATATCAAAATCAATCAGTTGTCGATCATTTGAATGTCGAGTTCGGCAAGTTGCCCCCCCAGGCCATCGAATTGGAAGAAACCGTGCTTGGGGCTATAATGCTGGAAAAGGATGCTTTTGATAATGTCGTTGAATTACTGCGTCCCGAAAGTTTTTATAAAGAGGTTCACCAGAAAATATATAAGGCAATTGTCGATCTGTCTACCAAAGAAGAAGCAATAGATATTCTTACGGTGACAGAAGAACTGAGGAAAAAAGGACAACTCGAAGAAGTTGGTGGCCCTTATTTTATTACCCAACTCACCAGGCGGGTTACCTCGGGAGCCCATGCCGAGTTTCATGCTCGAATTGTTGCGCAGAAATATATCCAGCGCGAATTGATCAGGGTATCGTCCGAAATCCAGGTGAAAGCCTACGATCAAAGCATCGATGTGCTTGAACTACTCGAATTTTCGGAAATGGAACTCTTCCAGGTGGCCGAAGGGAATATCAAAAAACAAACACAAAAAATTGGCCCGTTGATAAACGAGGCCATCAAACAAATACAAGCAGCAAGTAAGCAGGAGGATGGTCTAAGTGGTGTTCCATCGGGATTTACGGCCATGGATAGGATAACTTCAGGATTTCAGCGTTCCGACCTTATTATTATTGCAGCACGTCCATCGATGGGGAAAACGGCTTTTGTACTGTCCATAGCCCGTAATGTTGCTGTGGATATGAACCGTGGCGTGGCCTTCTTTTCACTAGAGATGTCATCTATTCAGCTGGTCAATCGCTTGATAAGTGCCGAATCGGAATTGCCAAGCCAAAAAATAAGGAATGGCCGCCTGGAGCCATACGAGTGGGTCCAGCTCGACGACAAAATTAAAAACCTTACCAAAGCCCCCATGTTTATCGACGATACCCCTGCGATATCCATCTTTGAACTCAGGGCAAAATGTCGCCGGTTGATGAAGCAAAACGAAAACCTACAGTTAATTATAATCGACTACCTGCAACTGATGACTGCCGGTAGCGATATGCGAGGAAACCGCGAGCAGGAAGTGAGTATCATTTCGCGATCGTTGAAAGCCCTGGCCAAAGAGTTGGATGTGCCAATAATAGCCCTTTCGCAGCTCAACCGGTCGGTCGAGACACGGGGTGGAACCAAGCGCCCACAGCTTTCCGATTTGCGCGAATCGGGGGCCATTGAACAGGATGCCGATTTGGTTTGTATGATCCACCGGCCAGAGTATTATGGTTTTGAGACCGACGACAATGGACAATCGATAAAAGGCATTGCCGAAATTATTATTGCCAAGCACAGAAACGGTGCAGTTGGCGATGTTCAACTAAAATTCCAAAAGGAACTAGCTAAATTTACCGACTTGGAGGATGGGGGCGGGGCTTTTCCCGATGGCTATACCAAATCGTCAAGAATTAATATGGAAAGTGAAGATGTCGCAGGTTATGGCAATAACGAAATTTCGCGGAACGATAATTTTGAAGAGGCTCCTTTTTAGGGGGCAGATCTCAGTCTACAGTCTACAGTCGGCAGTTCATAGAGAGACGGCAGTAGCTAGTTCTCAGTAGGCAGCTACATGTAGAATGTTTTTTAAAAGGGGTATATTTGCTGGAAAAGGGAAATGAAACTTGAAAATTAAAATCTGGGAGAGACTGAAATCTAGCTTGGTTAGCTGACAAATTTCCAATTTCTAATTTCATTCTCTCCAGAGGGTAAACCAATTGCCAACTGCAGACCGAGAACCGAGAACTAGAGGCTGAAAACCGACATACTATTTTAGCCAAATAAAAGTTTGATACAACAATTGATTTTGAAGATATGAAGAAGATTATTTTAATGGTGGTTTTTTGCCTGTTAATTATCCTGCCAAATGCAAAGGCGGCCTTTTTGCTTATCCCGATGGACAATGCCCAAAGGGAACATCTAAAAGCTTATGGGATTGCTTATTGGTCGCTGCAAAATGGTATCGAAGTGAAGTGGTTGTTAAACTACCGGGGAGGCAGTTTTTTATTGCCTTTTTATAAGGATATTGAATCCGAATGTCAGGTGCGTGGGGTGAGCAGCGAAGTAATCGCCGATGTGCAGGCCAGTCAGATATTGTCCGAAATTGCCCAACCAGAAGTAAATATGGATGCAGTCAAATTAGAGAAAGCTCCGCGGATTGCCGTTTATTCTCCTAAAAGCAAGCAACCATGGGACGATGCAGTTACCCTTGCGCTGACGTATGCCGAAATACCCTACGATATTTTGTACGACGAAGAAATGATAAACCGAGAAGTATTCAATTACGATTGGTTGCATCTGCACCACGAAGACTTTACGGGCCAATACGGTAAGTTTTACGCTGCTTTCCATCAAATGAACTGGTACCAGGAGGAGGTGCGGAACAACGAGGCAATGGCAGCGAAACTGGGTTTTTCGAAGGTTTCTCAATTGAAACTCGCGGTTGCAAAAATAATTCAGGAATACGTTGTAAATGGGGGATTTATGTTTGCCATGTGCTCTGCCACCGATTCGTACGATATATGCCTGTCGGCAGAACACACTGATATTTGCGAGAAGATGTTCGACCACGACCCTGCCGATCCCGATGCACAGTCAAAACTCGATTTTTCTCAAACATTGGCTTTTCAAAATTTTCAACTTGTAACTAATCCGCTGCAATACGAATTCTCAAATATCGACGTAACCGAAACCCGCAAAGTGACCAAGGATCAGGACTATTTTTCACTATTTGATTTCTCGGCGAAGTGGGATCCTGTCCCAACCATGCTTTGCCAGAACCACACCAGCCTGATCAAAGGGTTTATGGGGCAGACCACAGCTTTCCGCAAAGATGTTGTGAAATCCAATGTGCTGATCCTGGGTGAAACCAAATCGGCCGGCGAGGTACGCTATATTCATGGTGAGTTTGGCAAAGGTACCTGGACGTACCTGGGCGGGCACGATCCGGAAGATTATCAGCACAGGGTCGGAGAGGAGCCTACAGAATTGAAACTGTTCCCCAACTCACCGGGCTATCGGTTAATCTTGAACAATGTTCTCTTCCCGGCAGCCAAGAAGAAAAAACTGAAAACCTAATGACTATTGATGAGTGATTAGTAGCTTCAAAAGCCTTAAATACTTCTTAGAGAACTGAATAATGCCTACTGAGTACTTTTTTCACAGGATTTCCTTCAGGTCGATCAGCGACGTAATTTCATAAGTAGCCTTGGTACTTGCCGGTCGGTTTATGAAATTGAAATGCACCTGGTCAATACCCTGGTTCATCGCTCCCTTAATGTCGACTTCCACATCATCGCCAATCATAATGCTTTCTTCGCGTTGGGCATTGGCCGAGAGCAATGCGAATTCAAATATCTCAGGCTTTGGCTTTTGCACACCAACTTTCTCCGAAGTAATAATTTCAGTAAAGTATTTCCGCAGGTCGCAATTGTCAAGTTTGGAAAACTGTACTTCCTCAAATCCGTTGGTGATAATATGCAAAGAATATTTTTCATGAAGGTAAGCCAAGATTTCGTGGGTGAATGGAAACAGTTTCTTTTTTGTTTTGCTGATCTCAAGGTAGTCGTGACCAATTTTTTTGGATAGTTCAATATCATTGATCCCAAATTCGAGCAAAGTAAGATAAAACCGTTTCCAGCTAAGGATATGTTTCTCAATTTGTTTCTCCCTGTATTTCCGCCAAAGGTGATCGTTGTATTTTCGGTAGGCCTTAAAAAAGCGCTTGAACGAACCAATCTTGGGCATCAATTCATATTTTTCAAGGATGTCGTGGAAGGTGTCCTCCGAATTGGATTCGAAATCCCACAAAGTCCTGTCCAGGTCGAAATATATATGTTTATATTTTTTCATTCAATTTATGATTCAAAGAATGTTTGAAATGGTTAATAAAGTTGGTAGTAAGTCTACCTGGATATCAATTTCTTGTTTATCCGTTTCACAAGCCAGGGACCTTCGTAAATAAACCCGGTGTAAAGTTGTACCAGGCTGGCACCAGCATCAAGTTTTTCAATGGCATCCTCTTCTGAAAGAATTCCCCCGACACCTATTATGGGTATCCTGCCACCTGATTTCTCAGCGATATACTTGATAATTTCGGTCGATCTTTTTCGCAAAGGTTGCCCGCTCAGACCTCCCGCCCCAAGCGCATCTACATGTTCTTTGGGATAAGAAAGTCCATTGCGCTCAATGGTTGTATTTGTGGCCACTATCCCGTCAATGCCTGTTTCAGTAACTATTTCAATTACATCGTCGAGTTGCGAGTTGTTCAGGTCGGGTGCAATTTTTAAAAGGATGGGTTTCTTTTGATTGTGCTTCTGCATTTCATCCTTCAACCTGGACAAGAGTTGCTTCAAAGGCTCCTTTTCCTGAAGTTCACGCAAGTTTGGGGTATTGGGCGAACTCACATTTACCACAAAATAATCGACATAATTATACAGGCCTTTGAGGCATATCAGGTAATCGTCGATGGCTTTGTCGTTGGGTGTTGTTTTGTTTTTCCCAATATTGCCACCTATTATCACATTGGTTCTCCTTTGTTTCAATTTCGATACGGCAAAATCAACCCCTTTATTATTGAACCCCATCCTGTTGATCAGCGCTTTGTCTTTTTTTAACCTGAACAATCGGGGCCGATCATTTCCAGGTTGGGGGCGTGGTGTAACCGTACCAATTTCGACAAAACCAAAGCCCATGTTGCCAAACATATCAGATACTTCGGCATCTTTATCAAGTCCTGCTGCCAAACCAATCGGGCTTGGAAAGGTAATCCCGAAAACCACCCTTTCGAGGCTTTTGTCTGAAACCTTAAAACATGCCCTGATCAAAGCCGGAATACCGGGCACTACGGCAGCAACCTTCAATTTAAGGAAAACAATATTGTGGATTGTTTCTGGTTTGAACAGGAAAAGTAGGGGGCGGATTATCGTTTTGTACATTGCCATTATTTTCGGCAAAGATATTTAAAAGAAGGCAAGAAGTAAATGATTATTGATGAATGATCATTGACAAAATTGATACCTATATTTTTCAGGTACAAAAATATTAATCCCGGGTAGGAGGGCTTTCAAATTCTTCAAAACTGTTATCAGAATAAAACAGCACAATCTTCTTTACTTTTCTGTCTGATCTAATTGGGCTCAGATTTTCGTCTGGCTTAACTTCTGTCCGGTCAGGTTCCTTTATCGAAATCTCAGGGGCTTTAATTTCCTGTTTTACTTCTGTAACTTTCTCATCAATAGGGAATAATTCCTTACTTTGTGGGCCATCTATCAACATCTCTCCTTTTCCTAAAATAAGCCAATCAAGGTTTATGGCCGGGTATTTCTCCATAATTTTCAGAATGGTGTCAATACTTAAGTAATTTCTGTTTCCGCCTAACAAGTGGGATAGGCCAGACGCATTGACACCAACTATTTTTGCAAAATCGGCAACACTAAGTTGATAGAAGTTTAATAATTTCTGTATTTGTGCTTTCATACAAGTATAATTTACGAATTACAAATGTAATATTAATAATGATTACAATAGTAACGAGTGATACATATCCAAACAAATGACATGAGTAATCAATCATTACATCTGTATTGACTTAATCGATGGTTTCTATGACAGATTCTTTAATTGACATGAATGCTACTGTAAACTCAGATTGCTGAAACAATGAAACGAGTAATGACCATGAAATCTTTACTAAACGATTTCCTACAATTATCAACATTTTTTAATTAGATTGCTATTTTAGAGTATTTTAAATAATAGCGAATACTCTCTATAATGATTAAGCTTAATTTTGATCGCATTTCTAAGCAGAAGCAAGGGATAATATTCAAAACTGGATTCGAGGGGACATAAGGATGAATCTTGATGCCAAATTATTTAATCATGTATAGAAAATGCTCAAGTTTAATCTTATTGTTTATTTATATTAATTAAAATTAAGGTAATCAATTATATATAAATATATAATTAGCTAGAAATGACATGTGTTGCCAATAGTAACTGAAATTATGAATTTCAGTTTATCTTATAATACATATAAATATGTATAAAATACTGGCATACTGTTATCTATAATACATATTATAATCAATTATCAAAACTTATATTAGTACATTATATATGTACTATACAGCAATTGCTCCAAGACAGATAAGTTATAGTTGTGTGCGATAAGAGTAATGTGCGACAACTACAACTGTAAATATATCTAATATGGTTTATACAGATGTAATGCGCTGATAATTAATTCGAAATTTATAATCTTGACTTTTCTTATATGTATCAACAGCGCCATATTTAGCACACAGACGTAAGCAATAATGAAATATTTGATCCTGGAAGCCTTTGAAATAGATTAATCATTTAAAATATAGCCAGATAGGTATAAATATGGGATTACTTGAAAAGCGGATAATAAGTTTAAGTCTATGGTTGGTGTGTTTATAACTTAAAAAAGCTGACTACAAATATAGCCAGCTTTCAAATGCAGATGTCGGATTAATTACTTTTTATGCACTAAGAAAATCGTTGAAGACCCTTGACAGATCTTCCCGTCTAAAAGGTTTAGAAATATAGTCATTCATGCCCGCTTCGTAGCAAATATACTTGTCTTCGGGCATTGCGCTGGCTGTCATGGCAATTATTTTAATAGGATGAGATGAAGTATTGATCCGTTCAAATTCACGTATCCTTTTGGTGGCTTCTATTCCATCCATTATTGGCATTTGAAGGTCCATTAGGATAATGTCGTAATTATGCCCTTTGTATTTTTCGAGGGCAATTTGTCCATTATTTGCAAAATCGACATCATGCCCTAGTTTATTGATATTTATAGAGGCTACTTTTTGGTTTATAAGATTATCTTCGGCAAGCAGCACTTTGAGTTTCCGCTGCCCATTTGGAGTTGAAGTATATTGTTCCATCATTTCAAGTTTTATCCGTACTAAAATTGTCCAGCATTTGATTTAAGTTAAAACCATATACTGATTTTTATCAATAAGGTTACTAAATGCTTGATAATTCAGTGCTTTGCCTGATGAATAGTAAAATAAAATGGATGAATGGCATTGAAAAATTGACCAACGAACAATGTACACGAATGTTTGAATTGACATGAACAATGATTAGGGCGATAGATTGAAAGTCTGTCTAAACCTATAACAATTTGCAGAAGCGCGACATCATATTTTTAGTCCTCGTCAAACATGTCGGGGCGAAGCAATTTAGTACGGTTTAACGACTGTTCCATTTGCCATTTCTGAATTTCTTTAAAATTCCCCGATAAAAGGATGTCAGGTACTTTCCAATCCCTAAAAACTGCTGGTCTTGTGTACACAGGAGGGGCTAATAAATTATCTTGAAAAGAATCGCTAAGAGCCGAAGTTTCGTCCGACATGGCTCCCGGAAGCAATCGAATAATGCTATCGACCATGGCTACTGCAGCAATTTCGCCCCCTGTCATTACAAAATTACCAATCGATATTTCCCTGGTGACCAGATGATCCCTTATGCGCTGGTCAACCCCCTTGTAATGGCCGCAAAGGATTATGATATTGTTCAACAAAGAAAATCGGTTGGCCGTTTTCTGATCATAAATTTCCCCATCGGGCGAGGTATAAATAATCTCATCATAGTTGCGCTCTGATTTTAAATGTTCGATGGCAAGATAAATTGGCTCTATTGTCATCACCATCCCAGCATCCCCACCAAACGAATAATCATCGGTCCGGTGGTGCTTGTCGCGCGAATAGTCTCTGATATTATGCACAAAAACCTCAGCTACGCCTTTTGTGCGTGCTCTTTTTATTATAGAGTGATCTAAAGGGCTTTTTAGAAGCTCGGGCAAAACCGTCAAAATATCTATTCTCATCTTGTTTTCGTTTCAATGAGCGCAAAGGTAGTTAGTTAATTGCTTCCTCTAAATTTTAATAGACAAATACAGCATAATTAGAATCAACCATTACTCCAAAATTATCCTTTGATTTTTCAGGGAAGTTGACTCCATTAGTCTTATTCTCCAACATTGAATGAAAAAATGAAAATAGACTATTTCACCTAAACATAATTTGCTGTGTATATATTTTCATGCCATCGTGTCATAAAACAAAATGGATTAAATTGATCAACACTTTCTAATCATATCAATAAAATGAATATTTAAATTGAGTTTTTATAAAAATTATTATTCTTGCCTAGTGTCATGTTGTCGCATATATTTTAAGTTTTACTGAAAAAATGTTCACAAAAAAGCCTTGGTATGTAGTTTGACAACCATACCTATAGAAAAACAATAATTTTTAATAAATAAATTTTAGGAGGACATAAAAATGACACACGTAAAATTACATCCGGGAACTCAGAATAGAGTAATGAACAGAGGAAACGACCCATTCAATCACTTTATGAATGATTTCTTTCGGGTTGATAATCAACATTCAAATTCAATTCCATCGGTTAACCTGATTGAATCGGGCAACGATTTTTTTATCGAAATGGCAGCTCCCGGATACAACAAGGCCGACTTCAACATTAAAATGGAGAACAATCTACTGACAATTTCGACCGAAAAAGAAGATAAGGAAGAAAACGATCTAAATTTCCTGCGCTCGGAATTCCGCTATGGTAGCTTTAGCAGGAGCTTCAAAATTGGTAAAAACCTCGATACCGATAAAATAAAGGCAACTTACGAAAATGGTATTTTGCGAATCGGGATGGAAAAACGAGAAGAGGCCAAAGAAAAGCCAGCGAGAAATATCCAAATTAACTAATAGTTAATATCTTATGATTAAAAGGGGCACTGCAGATTAGAGCAGCGCCCCTTTTTGTTGATATTAATCAATAAAAAGCTATCCAGTGACATAAAAAAAACTTTGTGTGTATGAGTTTATTAACTATTTTCGTACGCTATTTGAAAAAAGCTTTTAATGATTCTTAAGCAATTGACAATGTATTGTTTAAGTTTTGTTTTTTTTATACGGTTTTGTTGATACATTTTTTTGATGTCGTCATTATTATGACTTTAAATTTTAAAATAAATTGATCCTGCTGCTTATGCAGACACTGAAACAAGTAATGTTGAATTCCGGAAACCCGGAAATAAAAAAAAAACTATGAAAGACTTAGACACCATTAACAATGAAGAGGTTAATGAGATTGAAACATCAGTAGAAACGGCTTCTTCCACAGTAGACAAAGAACAAGCTGAAGAATCAAACCAAGTAGAAAATCCTGCCCTAGAAGCCGAGACTGGCGATCATAAAATCGAGGAACAAGAACAAAAACCGGCTGAGGAGACCGAAATCCAATCATCGACAGAGTTGGAAACCGAATCGGGAATCGAACCTCCTGTTCAAGTAGCTAGCGGCAATGAAATTGAAGAAGCCGCCGAGGTGCAAGTATCAGCCGAAGATGAGTTAGAAATTTCTGCAAGTCCAGTCATGGAAACTGAAATTGTTGAACCGGAGCTAGTAGAAAATCTTGAAGAAGAAGTCGCAGCAGAGGCAAAGGCTGAGGATATTGAGATTGCCCCTGTTGAAGAGGTGGTAGATGAACCTAAATCAGCTGAAGTAATTCAGGAAACTCAGGTTGAAACAAATCTAAGTGAAACTATAGAAATGGTTGCAGAAGATGAAGATGTTGTTGTAGATGCAAAAGCAGATGAAACAACCGAAGTGTCTGATTCCTCAGCAGAGCCAGAAAAAGAAGAAATTGTTTCAGAATCTCTGTTAGAATCTGAAAATCAAATAGAAACAGTAGTCGAAGAAGAAGTGGGTGCAATCCTGGAAATTGAGCCAGAGAAAGTAGAACCGGAAGTTGTTGTTTCAGAAACAAAAGGGATTCAAGATGAAAAGCCTGTTACCGAGGCAAAAGTAGAAAAAACAGAAACTGTTGCCGTCGCCAATGATGACGATGATGATGAAATTGATGAAAATGATATCGATAATTATCTTGAGCATGATGAAGATGAGGATAAAGAGGAAGTTGACCAAAGAATAGATTATTCTGTTTTCTCGAAAGAAGAGTTGGTAAATCTATTAGCCGACAAACTTGAAAATGCTCCTGTCCAGGATATTAAATATGATGTTGACAGCATAAAATCAAATTTCTACAAAAAGCATAAAGCCGACGTCGACCTGGCCAAGAAAACCTTTATGACCGAAGGTGGCGATCCAGCCCTATTTGTATTCGAGGCCGATCCTCTGGAAGAAAAACTAAAGGATCAATTAAATGAATATAAGAGGCTTAAGGCTGAATTTAATAGGGAGCTTGAACTCGAAAAGGAATTAAACCTCAAGAAAAAGTATGAGATTATCGAAGAGATCAAGGAGCTGATTAATGGCCAGGAATCTATCAATAAAACGTTTAACGATTTTCGCGAACTTCAAAAGAGATGGCGTGATATAGGTCTTGTACCCCAGGCGGAAGTCAGGAATTTGTGGGAGAACTATCACCATAATATAGAGCAGTTCTACGACTACATTAAGATTAACCGCGAATTACGAGATCTTGACCTCAAGAAAAATCTTGAGCTCAAAGTGAAATTGTGCGAGCAATCAGAAGAATTGATGATGGAACCTTCGGTGGTGAAGGCCTTCAAACAATTACAGAAACTGCACGATCAATGGCGCGATATAGGACCTGTTCCTGAAGAACAGCGCGAAGATATTTGGGAAAGGTTTAAATCGTCGACCACCTATATAAACAAAGCACACCAGGATTATTTCGACAATTTAAAGCAAGAACAAACCAATAACCTGAACGCCAAACTTGCCCTTTGTGAAAAAGCCGAAGAGCTTGCTGCTCTGGAAACAGACAAACACAAAGACTGGGAACAATATTCCGACGAACTGATAGAGGTGCAGAAACTGTGGAAAACAATCGGTTTTGCTACCAAAAAGGAAAACAATAAAATTTTCGAGCGTTTCCGTGCAGCATGTGATTTGTTTTTTACCAAGAAACGCGATTTTTATTTCGAACACAAAGAAGTTCAAAATAACAATTACCAAATGAAGATAGAGCTTTGCATGCAAGCCGAATCTTTAAAAGACAGCACCGATTGGAAAAAAACAAGCAATGAATTGATCAAATTGCAAAAGGATTGGAAGGAAATCGGCCCTGTGCCTCGTAAACTTTCCGATGTGATTTGGAAACGTTTCCGCGCAGCCTGCAACGAATTCTTCGCCAGGAAAGAAAAATATTTCTCTACCATCGACCAGGAATTTGAAGGCAATTTAAAGGCTAAGGAGGAGTTGATTGCGAAGGTGAAGAATTTTGTCCAGCACGATACCATTGAGGAAAATATAAGTCAACTAAAAGGGTTCCAGAACGAATGGACTGAAATTGGCCATGTGGCTTATAAATTAAAAGACAAAATCCAGAAAGAATTTCGAGATGCCGTGAACGAGCAATTTGATAAATTAAAGATTGATAACGACAAACGTTCAGTTTTGGTTTACAAGCAACGGCTCGAAAATATTTCGCAGGGGACTAAGCCAAATCATCAATATAGAGTTGAAAAAGATCGTATTATCGAAACCATTAGGCATCTCGAAAGCGACATTATATTGCTGGAAAACAACATTGGATTTTTTGCCAAAACAAAAAATGCCGAAGCTCTTATCAAAGATGTGAATAACAAAATTGAAAAAGCAAAACTGAAAATAAAGACAGAGAAACAAAAACTCGATCTTATAAATAAATTTGAATAATCTCATTTACGGGAATTCATAAATTGGGATACAGGTATTTTCCTGTTTCCCTTTTTATGTTTTAACATGAAAGCTATACTATGCGAAAATTTCTTGTTCCACTGTCATTTTTCTTTGTCCTTTTAGCCCAAACAGGACACTCCCAAACAGGCAATATCAGAGGCTATGTTTACGACAAAGAAACTGGCGAGGCCATCATCTTTACCAGCGTTTACCTTAAAGGGACCACGTATGGTGTTTCAACCGATGTAAACGGTTTTTACAGCTTGTCGAAAATCCCGGTGGGCGATTATACCCTTATGGTAACTTACATCGGTTACGATACTATCCAAATGGCAGTGAGTATTGAGCGCGACAAGATTGTGAACCAAAATTTGTATTTAGAAAGTGGAGCTGTGCAGTTGCAAGAATTTGTGGTTTCGGCCGAGAGGCAGGAGATGAAAACAGAGGTACGCACTTCCTTGATCAAGATTACTCCCAAACAATTGACTAAAATCCCTTCGATAGGCACAGAACCCGACCTGGCCCAATACCTGCAGATACTTCCGGGGGTTATTTTCACCGGCGACCAGGGGGGGCAATTATACATTAGGGGTGGTTCGCCCATTCAGAATAAGGTATTATTAGATGGTTTGGTTGTTTTCAACCCCTTTCATTCCATAGGCTTATTTTCGGTTTTCGATTCCGATATTATCCGAAATGCCGACGTACACACTGGAGGGTTTAGTGCGGAATATGGTGGCCGCATTTCGTCGGTAATGGATATCACCACTCGTGACGGGAACAAGAAACGTTTTGCAGGTAAACTTTCAACCAATACTTTTGGGTCGAAAATTTTGCTCGAAGGCCCATTGAGTAAATTCAAAGAGGAAAATAGCGGGAGTGCATCCTATATAATTTCAGCGAAAACCTCTTACCTCGACAAAAGCTCTAAATCGCTGTATAATTATATTGATGAAAATGGTTTGCCTTATAGTTTCACCGACCTTTATGCCAAGCTTTCGATCAATTCGGACTATGGTAGCAAGATAAATTTATTTGGGTTTAATTTTACCGATAGGGTAAACTACAAACAGGTGTCGGACCTTCATTGGAATTCTTCTGGATTTGGTGGAAACATTATTTTGGTCCCAGGTGGGTCACCCGTGCTTATTAAAACTAGCTTTAGCTATTCACAATACGATATTACTTTTCAGGAAATTACGAAAGACCCAAGTACCAGTATGATAAACAGCTATCGCCTGGGGCTCGATTTTATTTATTTCCTTGGCAACAACGAGTTCGATTATGGGATCGAAACAATGGGAAGCACCACCGGGTTTGAGTTTTATAACTCGATAGGCCGAAAGATTGGCCGCGACGAGCCCGAGAGTACCACCGAGTTGGCCGGATATGTAAAATATAAATTCAGCAATGGGAGGCTTTTGCTCGAACCAAGTTTCCGGTTGCAGTACTATGCCTCACTTGGAATTGCATCACCCGAGCCGCGATTGGGCGCAAAATACAACCTAAACGACCGCCTACGCCTTAAATTGGCCGGTGGCCTGTTTACCCAAAACCTGGTAAGTGCAGTATCCGAACGCGATGTGGTGAATTTGTTTTATGGTTTCCTATCGGGAAAATATAATTTGCAGGACGAATTCGAAGGAACAGAAATTACCCAGGACTTGCAAAAATCGCAGCACCTGATTATGGGCTTCGAATACGACCTGAACCATCATTTGATGTTGCAAATTGAAGGCTATTATAAAAAAGATCCCCAGCTGATTGTGTTGAACCGCAACAAGATTTATGATGATACCCGTTCCAATTCCGAAAAGGACGATTATTTCAAAAAGGATTTTATCATTGAACAAGGCGATGCGTATGGGGTCGATTTATTGCTGAAATATGATTTTAAGCGCACATACGTATGGTTTGTTTATTCCCTTGGAAAAGTGACCCGAAACGACGGGGTATACGATTATGCCCCTCATTTCGACCGCCGGCATAACCTCAACTTGGTGGCCTCGCAGGTAATGGGCAAAGACCTCGATTGGGAGCTCAGTGCCCGTTGGAACCTAGGCTCGGGATTCCCGACCCGCCAGAACCAAGGCTTCTATGAGAGCCTGCCTTTTATCGATGGGATTACTTCGGACTATACCACCGACAATGGCCAACTGGGTATTTTATATACTGATATTGATCAAAAGACCCGCCTTCCTTATTACCACAGGCTGGACATCACTTTGAAAAAATTATTCTATGTTGGAGAGAATTCAGAATTGCAAACACTTATCAGCATCACTAATGTATACAACCGCGAAAATATTTTTTATGTCGATAGGGTGACCAACCAGCGAATAAACCAATTGCCTTTCATGCCGTCTGTCGGCCTTAGTTTAACGTTTTAAGATATGAACCAAAAAGGAATAGTATGTTAGCAACCAGATACATATTTGTTACAGGCGGGGTTACTTCGTCGTTGGGGAAAGGTATTATCTCTGCCTCACTTGCCAAATTGCTCCAGGCAAGAGGGTATCGAGTAACCATCCAGAAATTGGATCCATACATCAATATCGATCCGGGAACGCTAAACCCATACGAACATGGCGAATGTTATGTGACCGAAGACGGGGCCGAAACGGACCTTGATCTCGGGCATTATGAGCGCTTTTTAAACACACCCACTTCTCAAGCCAATAATGTGACCACCGGGCGGATTTATCAGTCTGTAATCAACAAGGAAAGGAAAGGCGACTACCTTGGCAAAACGGTCCAGGTTATCCCCCACATCACCGACGAAATAAAGCGAAGGATCCAACTGCTTGGCACCAAAAATAAATACGATGTGGTGATAACCGAAATTGGTGGCACGGTAGGCGATATCGAATCCTTACCCTATATCGAAGCGGTGCGTCAGTTGAAATGGGAGTTAAGTTCCAATTGCCTTGTCATTCACCTTACTTTGGTTCCCTACTTGCCCACATCGGGCGAATTGAAAACCAAGCCCACACAACATTCGGTGAAGATGCTTTTGGAAGAAGGGGTACAACCCGATATTTTGGTATTGCGCACCCATTATCCGCTATTCACGGACCTTCGTAAAAAAGTGGCTTTGTTTTGCAATGTGGACATCAGTTCGGTAATCGAATCCATCGATGTGTCGACTATTTACGAGGTTCCCATCAAAATGAAAGAAGAGAAACTGGATCTTATTGTTCTGAAAAAATTGGGGTTGCCGGCTAATGATGAGCCTAAACTTGCCCCATGGCTTAATTTTCTTTCAAAGGTGAAAAAGCCAAAATATGAGGTAAAAATAGCCTTGGTCGGAAAATATGTCGAGTTGGCCGATTCCTATAAATCAATTACCGAATCGTTTATCCATGCCGGTGCTATGAACAATTGCCGGGTCGAAATGAAGATGATCCATTCAGAACATCTGGAAGCACCCGATGGCATGGAACTTCTCAAGGATGTAAAAGGGATACTTGTGGCCCCCGGATTTGGCGAGCGCGGCATCGAAGGCAAGATAAAATCGGTACAATATGCCCGCGAAAACAAAATCCCATTCCTGGGGATATGCCTCGGGATGCAATGTGCTGTTGTTGAGTTCGGACGCAATGTACTGAATATCGAAGATGCCGATTCATCAGAAATGAACCGAAAAACCCCCAACCCGGTAATCGACCTGATGGAGGGACAGAAAGGGGTTTCGGAGAAGGGCGGCACTATGCGGCTTGGCTCGTACCCTTGTGAGCTTAAAGCTGGTTCGGCAGCCCATAAAGCTTATGGAGCCTCATCGACCAACGAAAGGCACAGGCACCGCTACGAGTTCAACAACGATTATTTGCACCTGTACGAAAACAGCGGGATGATTGCCACTGGTGTCAATCCAGATACCGACCTGGTCGAAATTATCGAAATCCCATCGCACCCTTGGTTTGTAGGCGTACAGTTTCACCCCGAATACAAAAGCACGGTAATAAACCCACACCCTTTATTTGTCAGTTTTGTAAAAGCCACCCTGGACTTTAAGTAAAGTTCAGGTAATAAATATAAAAAATGTGAACGAGAGCCTTGTTATATTTTCAAAAGAGGAGTAATTGATTCAAGGTATAGTCGTTTGGTAAATTTGAAAATAAATTAGAATGAAGAAAGATCAAATAATCGGTTTTGTGTTGATTGCCATAATCCTGGTAGCCTATTCTCTATATATGAAACCATCCGAAAAGGAAATCCAAGAGGCAAAGCGCAAGCAGGACTCAATATCGTTGGTGCGTGAACAGACGGAGCGGGAAAGGATGCTTGAACAGGAGAGGCAAAAATCAGAATCGCCAGTTAATGCTGACCAGTTGGTTCCTGAAGACGAAAGTCAGGATTTGAAAGATGAAAGAGTTAAGTCGAAATTTGGAAAGTTTGCATCAGCAGCCACCGGTGAGCTGGGATTTACCTATCTCGAAAATGATTTACTTCGATTGAAAATATCCAATAAAGGGGGGAGGGTTTATTCAGCTCAGCTTAAAAAATACCAAACCTACGACTCGCTTCCGCTTATCCTGTTTGATGGGGATTCAACTGTTTTTGGTTTCGACTTTTTCACACGCGATAATCTGGCTATTTCAACCAACAATTTGTTTTTCGCATCACAAAGTGATGATAGTATTATTGTAGCCGAGAATGGCTCTAAATCGCTCTCGATGCGTTTATTTGCAAACGATCACAGCTATATCGAATACCTATACACAATAACCCCTGGAAGTTATATGGTCGATTTTGATATCCGCATGGTTGGCATGGGCGAAATAATGGCCCGCAATCAGAATTTTCTCGATCTGAAATGGCAATTGTATGTACCGGGACAAGAGAAAGGGAAGAAATTTGAGGATCAATACACGGGTATTTATTTCAAGCATTTTGAGGATGAGGTGGATTATCTGAGCGAAACTTCGGACGAAGACAGCGAATCAATTCCCACAAAAGTAAAATGGATAAGCTATAAGCAGCAGTTCTTTTCTACTGTTTTAATTGCCGAAAACTTTTTTCTCAACGCTGATCTTAATCAAAATAAAGTTCAAGACAACCCGAAATACCTTAAATTCTACCAGAGTGCTATAGGTCTTCCGTATGGCAATTCGGCCAACGAAAATATTAACATGCAGTTTTATTTTGGGCCAAACCATTATACAAGCTTGAACAAGTTTGATTTAGACCTTGAAAACATGATTCCATTGGGTTGGGGTATATTTGGATGGGTTAATCGTTTTGCTGTAATCCCGGTATTTAATTTTCTGGGTAGCTTTATTTCAAATTATGGTTTAATCATCCTTATTTTAACTATTCTGATAAAGCTTGTTCTGTTGCCTCTCACTTACAAATCGTACATGTCGTCGGCAAAAATGCGTGTGCTAAAGCCGCAGGTTGAGGAATTGACCAAAAATATACCCAAGGATAAAGCCATGGAAAAGCAACAAAAAACCATGGAGCTTTACAAAAAGGCAGGGGTCAACCCGATGGGAGGCTGTTTGCCAATGGCACTGCAAATGCCGATACTCATTGCCATGTTTCGCTTTTTCCCGGCATCCATCGAGTTAAGGCAGCAATCCTTCCTATGGGCCACCGACTTGTCTTCGTACGATTCAATTTTCTCGTGGACAACCCATATTCCATTATTGAGCGATTACTATGGAAACCATATTAGCTTGTTCACCCTATTAATGACAATTTCAACCATCTTTTACACCCGCCTAAATCAGAACCAGATGGGCGATATGAACTCGCAGATGCCAGGCATGAAAACCATGATGTATTTCTTCCCGGTGATGATGTTGTTCTGGTTTAATTCGTATGCCTCGGGCCTTAGCTATTATTATTTATTAGCTAACCTGATCACTTTTGGCCAGATGTACCTGATTAAGCGTTTTGTTGACGAAAAGGCATTAATTAAGCAAATGGAAGCCAACAAAAAGAAACCTGTCAAGAAATCGAATTTCCAGGCACGTTTAGAAAAGATGCAAAAGGAGAGGGGAAAAGCACTTCCTGGAAAGAAGAAATAAAGGGTTCTGAGTTGAAAAGAGTTCTGAGTTAAAAGAGTTCTGAGTTAAATAGAGTTCTAAGTTAATATTCCCCATTTTCTGAGATAATGGAATAATAAAGAGACGCACGATGTGCGCCTCTTTATTATTTAATAGTGGATGAAACAGACCCTATAAATTGTGTATCTTCTAAGTGCCAAATTTCAAATTTCCTCAACACCGCACTTACTAACTTAGAACTCAGAACTCCCCAACTCTAAATATGAATCACTTCGCCATAAGCTGCCGCTGCCGCCTCCATAATGGCTTCCGACATGGTAGGATGGGGGTGTATCGCTTTTATCATCTCCATACCCGTAGTTTCCAGCTTGCGGGCCACTACCAGTTCCGCTACCATTTCGGTTACGTTGGCGCCGATTAAATGGCCACCCAGCAATTCGCCATATTTGGCATCGAAAATCAATTTCACAAAACCATCTTTTGCCCCGGCAGCACTTGCCTTGCCCGAGGCAGTAAATGGAAACTTACCCACTTTTATTTCGTACCCGGCTTCAATGGCAGCTTTTTCGCTCATGCCAACGGATGCTACTTCAGGGTTGGTGTAGGTACAGCCAGGTATATTGTTGTAGTCGATAGGTTGGGGGTGATGACCTGAAATTTTTTCTACGCAGGTAATCCCTTCGGCTGATGCTACGTGGGCCAAAGCCGGGCCATGAACAATGTCGCCAATGGCATACACGCCTTCTACGTTGGTACGGTAATATTCATCGACCTTTATTTTGCCTTTTTCCAATTCGATGCCCAATTCTTCGATACCAATGCCTTCGAGGTTGGGCGTTATCCCTACAGCTGACAATACCACATCACATTCGCGAGTTTCTTCGCCCTTTTTAGTTTTGATAAGCACCTTGCATTTATCGCCCGAGGTGTCGACCGATTCAACTGTGGAGCTGGTCATCACAGTCATTTTCATTTTTTTGAACGATCGGGCGAGGGCTTTCGAAACTTCTTCGTCTTCGAGAGGTACAATCTCTGGCAAGAATTCAACCAGGGTGACCTGTGTCCCCAGGCTTTGATAGAAGTAGGCGAATTCGCTGCCAATGGCTCCTGAGCCAACCACTATCATACTTTCGGGTTGTTTTTCGAGGGTCATGGCTTTGCGGTATCCAATTATTTTTTTGCCATCAATGGGCAGGTTGGGCAATTCGCGCGAACGTGCTCCGGTTGCAAGGATGATGTGTTTGGCCTCGACAATTGAAGTTTCACCACCATCTGCAGTCACCTCTACTTTGCCTTTTCCAGCTAGCTTGCCAAAACCCTGGATCACTTCAATCTTATTTTTCTTCAATAAAAACTGAACCCCTTTGCTCATGCCATCGGCTACGCCACGGCTACGTTCAATCATCTTTGTAAAATCGGGGCTTATGTCGCCACTTATATTTATGCCATAATCGGCAGCATGTTTTGCATACTCGAAAACCTGCGCGCTTTTCAACAACGATTTGGTGGGAATACATCCCCAGTTCAGGCAAATCCCGCCTAACTCGGCTTTTTCCACCAATGCGGTTTTCAGCCCTAATTGTGAAGCCCTGATTGCTGTTACATACCCGCCCGGGCCACTACCGATCACTACTACATCGAAATTCATATCTTTTTGTCTTAAATTATTTTCTTTTGATGATGCCGCGAAAATAATGTTTTTTCACCATCGTTTCAAACCAAACTTTCCGCTTATGGTAGTATAGCAAATAAGAGGATTGATTGTTCACTGCTGTTTTTGTAATGTAAACCTGTCAGCGTACGAAGCCTTGGTGCTGCAGAGCTGAACTCCTCAACCTTTCAACTCTCCAACTCAAAACTCTTTCAACTCCGAACTTTTTTAACTCAGAACTCCGAACTACCTTTACCCCATGGCAAATCCCTGGTTTACGTTTAAGCAATTCACAGTGTGGCATGATAAGACGGCCATGAAGGTGGGGACCGATGGAGTGTTGTTGGGTGCCTGGGCCGATGCTTCGTGCACTTCTTCTTTACTTGATGTGGGCACTGGCACAGGTTTGATTGCGCTGATGATGGCCCAACGATTCCCGACTGCAACCATCCATGCTATCGATATCGACCCTGATTCAGTTTCTCAAGCTGTAGAGAACTTTGAAAGATCGCCGTGGCCCGATCGACTTTCTGCCCACCTGATTTCTTTCCAGGAATTAGCTTCGGAAGGAAAAATGAAATTCGATCATATCGTTTCCAATCCACCCTACTTTAAAAACTCGCTTCATGCTCCTGACTTTAAAAGAACAATGGCCCGCCACGATTCCAGTCTGTCCTTTGGCGAAATTATCCGAGGTTCAGTTTCAATTTTGAAACCACAAGGAAAACTTTCACTCATTGTCCCGTTTGAGGCTGTTCCTGAAGTTTTAGATTTATCGACCGCTTGTGGACTTTTCTGCACACGGCAACTTTTGGTGAAACCCAATCCAACGAAAGGCGTAATAAGAGCATTGCTTGAAATAGGTTTTTCCAATTTGAAAACAAAAACGGATACTTTGGTTATTGAAGAGGAAAAACGACATAATTATTCGCAAGCGTATAAAGAATTGACAAACGGATTTTATCTAAGATTATAGACCAAATTGAGTAGCAATATCCTACGTTCGCTAATGCAATTGTTTGCTCTGATAGCAAAGCCGGAAAGTAATGAATCAGAGCGCAGGATGATTGTTCATTTATTTCTGAAGCAAAAACTCAACAACCAGATAGCCAAGGAATACCTGCAACTGTACGACGAATTCTACCACCAGGCCATCGCAAAATATGGTGGAAGCCAATCCAAAGAAAAGGTCATATCGCGAAATTCGGTGAGGGTGTGTAAGATTTGTAACCATATCAACAAGGAACTCACTCATGGGCAGAAAGTTGTTTTGTTGATCAGCCTTTGGGAATTTGTAAAAGCAGACGGTCCCATTATTTCGCAACAAGAAAATGAGTACATAAAAATGGTTGCCGATACGTTTTACTTATCGGAAAAAGTCAGTATGAGCCTACAAGATTTCGTGGTAAGCGATTTCGATAAAATTCATGGCCATAGCGAAATGCTGTTTATTACCGGGGAAACTTTTAAGGAAGATGTTTTCGCCCTACAGCAGCTTTGGGAAGGCCTTGATGGCACCATAAAAATGTTGCAGATCGTAAGCGTGAACCTTTATATATTCCGGTATGTGGGCAAAAACGAATTGTACCTTAACGGGCAGGTAATCCGCAAAGACGCTTGCACGATCTTAACGCCTGGAAATACCATTCGCGATAGCAAAATTGCACCGATTTATTACAGCGAAATTATCAATGCCTTTAGGACAGATAAATCTGCGGATGAAATTGTGTTGAAAGCAAAAGATATTTCATACAATTTCCCAGGAAGCCAAACTGGCATCCAGTCGATGAATTTCGAAGCCCGCACAGGAAGGTTGATAGGGGTGATAGGGGCCAGTGGCTCTGGCAAATCGACCTTGCTGAATATCCTGAATGGAAACTTCAAGCCCGAAACAGGCAGTGTCTCCATCAATGATATTGATATCAAAACGGTAAAAGACAGCTATGGAATTATCGGATATGTATCTCAAGACGATTTCCTGTTCGACGATTTGTCGGTTTTCCAAAACCTGTATTATAATGCCCGCCTGTGTTTCAAGGATATGAGCGATACCGAAATTACGGATCTCTGCCACGAAACACTAAAGTCGTTGGGGTTGGAAGAAGTAAGCCAAATGAAAGTTGGTTCTCCCCTTGACAAAAAAATAAGTGGTGGACAACGGAAGCGCCTTAATATTGCGATGGAGCTTATTCGCAAACCGAACATCCTTTTCCTCGATGAACCCACATCGGGCCTATCGTCTCGCGATTCGGAGATCATCATGGACTTGTTAAAGGAGCTTTCTTTCAAAGGAAAACTGGTTATCACCGTGATCCATCAACCTTCGTCAAGTATATTTAAACTTTTCGACAGCCTATATGTCTTAGACAAAGGAGGATACCTTATTTATCACGGCAACCCGGTCGATTCGCTCATCTATTTTAAAAGCCATATTCTTCAGGCCGATTGGAACGAAAGTGAATGTAAGCTTTGTGGGAATGTAAATGCGGAAAAGATATTCGACATTGTGGAAGCCAACGTAATTGACGAGTTTGGCCGACCAAGCGGAGATCGTAAAATTTCGGCGTGGGAATGGAACCAGTATTTCCTGAGCCATGAAAAGCACCAGAAAACCGAACCATCGAAAGCCAAAAAACTGCCGGAAGCCAGCTTAAACAAACCTGGATGGTTCCGCCAGTTTTGGGTTTTTGTGACCCGCGATTTTTTATCGAAAATATCGCGCAAACAATATTTGATCATCAATTTACTCGAAACACCCTTGCTTGCTTTGTTGCTCACTTACATTTTAAAGTATAGCCTTATCGACGAATCGGGGGGCAAACATTATATGTTTAGCGAGAATAGTAACCTGCCTGTTTATTTATTCATGGCTGTGATTGTGGCCATATTTGTGGGTTTGTCGGTTAGCAGCGAAGAAATTATTAAAGACAGGGCAATCCTTAAGAGGGAGTCGTTTTTAAACCTCAGTTGGTCGAGCTATCTGGGCTCGAAAATTTTCATCCTTTTCATCCTTTCGGCCATACAGTCGTTTACTTTTGTTGCCATCGCAAATACAGTGCTCGAAATCCAGGGCATGTTATTCTCGCATTGGCTGGTATTATTTACCACATGGTGCTCAGCAATCCTCACGGGCTTGATGATTTCCGACAGTTTTAAAACAACGGTCAACGTATATATCCTGATCCCCTTTTTAATTATACCCCAGATCATCCTGGGAGGTGCATTGGTAAAATATGATAAGATGAACCCATCGGTTTCATCGCACGACAATGTGCCGCTGTTTGGTGAATTGATAGTTGCCCGATGGGGCTTCGAGGCTTTGGTCGTAAATCAATATCTGAATAATGATTTTGAAAAAGGCTTGTTTTATTACGACAAAGCCATGAGCAAAGCCAATTATAAGAAGAATTTTTGGGTACCTGCCTTGCAAAATAAAATGGCAATGCTTACTGAGATTGATCAAACCAAAGGTTCTTCGGCGAAATCCGACAGCCTGTTTATCCTGATCAGGAATGAGTTGGAAAGAGAAAGTACCAACAATTCGAGGCTCAGGTTTGTACATAGTTCGTCCATGAAAGACAAAGCGTATTTTAAATCGGAGGCAGGAAAATACCTTGAAAGCCTTTGGTTTTTTTACGACAGGTTGTATAAACTGGCCTCAAGCAAACGCGATAGCTTTATCAATTCATTACAGGTCACACCCGAAGCCACAAAGGCTTTCCGAAAGTTGAAAAACGACCAATACAATGAAGCTCTTGCGGATATGGTGAGAAATACCATCGACCCGGTCAAAATAATAAGTTCCGGTCAAGAATTAATCCAGAAAGCCGACCCAATTTTCCGACTACCTGATAAGGGTTCTTTCAGGTCGCATTTTTATGCACCCAAAAAATATGCTTTTGGCACCTATTGGGATACCTATTGGATAAATTTGTGGGTTATATGGCTTATGTCCCTGGGTCTTTGTGTGGCAATTTATTTTCGATGGCTCAAACAAATCATGCAATTTGGCTCACGGCTAAGGCGATGGGGGAGAAAGGCGAGGTAGTCGACGGTTTCGGGTTTCGCCTGCCATCCGTAGCTTTAGCGAAGGGTGGGGTTTCGGTCGAAAAAATTGAATGTCGAATATTCAATAATTCCTTAGCATTTTTTGACAATTCAGAATAATCAGATTAAAATTCTTTGATTAATCCAAAAAGGTTGTATTTTTGAATTATGAGCATTGTTGATAGGAATATAGAAATGATCCAGGCTTTATGTGCCAAACATAAGGTTGCCAAGCTATTTGTATTTGGTTCAGTTTTAACAAGAAGATTTAAGAAAGATAGCGATGTAGACTTTGTAGTAAATTTTGTTGATGTTGACCTTTATGATTACGCCGATAACTACTTCGATTTCAAATATTCATTGGAAAATCTGTTAGACCGTGAAGTTGACCTTCTTGAAGATAAGGCCATCAAAAATCCCTTTCTTCGAAAATCAATTGATTCATCAAAAAAATTAGTGTATGGATAATGATATTAAAACCTTGCTTTTCGATATATTACAATCTATCAATGAGGTAGAAAGCTATTATGCCAACAAGCCCAGGATATTTGAAGAGTATGTTGCTGATGTAAAAACAAAACGGGCAGTAGAACGCAACTAAGAAATAATAGGGGAAGCAGTTACGCGAATTAGAAATATTGACAAAGATTTTCAGCTTACAAACGCACACAAAATCATTGGTACTCGAAACAGGATAATCCATGGATATGATAAAATCTCAGACAATCTAATTTGGAGTATTGTGATAAATCATTTACCGAAATTGCGTGATGAAGTCTCTGCATTACTTGATGATTAATGGTTTATCATTCAGCTTGAACCAACCCACCATAACCAGCCTACCCCTCCACTACTTTTCCCAATAAATCAATCGCTTTTTGAATCCCTGAAACATTTTCAAAAATAAGGCTGAGTTTATTGTTGGCTTCTTTCATACGGCAGTTCTTGGGGCCAAACTGGATGTAGTTGAGCACCTTGCTAAAAGCCTCCGATTGATAGTAGGAGGCCTCCTTGTTATCGTTGAAATAGCAGACCATCTTTTTGTTTTTCAGGATTAGTTTTACCAGACCCAATCTGTTGGCCAGCCAGCGAAGGCGAACAATATTCAACAAGTCCTTGGTTTCATTTGGCAAATCCCCAAAACGGTCCAACAGGTGTTTCTCGAAATCTTGTAAGCCCGGTTCGTCGTTGGTGTTGTCCAGCTCGCGGTACAGGCGGATACGCTCCGAAACATTGCCAATGTAAAAATCGGGTATCAGCACCTCCATATCCGTTTCAATGTTGCAATCGGTAATAAACGTTTTCAGGTCTTTGTCTTCCTCGTCTTTTGCTTCATCGGCAAACAGGCCTTTGTATTCGGTGTCGCGCAATTCAAGCAGGGCCTCATCGAGGATACGATGATAGGTTTCAAAGCCAATATCGGCAATAAACCCGCTTTGCTCGCCACCTAAAAGATTGCCTGCCCCACGGATATCCAGATCGGATAACGCAATGTTGAAGCCACTGCCAAGCTCCGAAAAATCTTCGATGGCTTTCAGCCTTTTCCGCGATTCGGGGGGGAGGGTGTGTACCGGTGGGGCCAGCAGGTAGCAAAACGCCTTTTTGTTCGACCTTCCCACTCGTCCTCGCAATTGGTGCAGATCGCTCAAGCCAAAGTTCTGGGCATTGTTTATAATTATGGTATTGGCATTGGGGATGTCGAGGCCATTTTCGATAATGGTGGTGGCGATCAGCACATCGTAGTCCCCTTCAATGAATCCCAGCATGGTATCTTCCAACTTTTTGCCATCCATTTGTCCATGCCCAACTACTGTTTTTACGTTAGGGCAGAGCTTATGGATCAAAGCTTCGATGTCGTATATATTTTGTATTTTATTATTGATGAAGAACACCTGGCCATTGCGCTGGATTTCATAGTCGATGGCTTCGCGAATAACCTCCTGATCGAAAACACAAACTTCGGTCACAATGGGATAGCGATTAGGCGGGGGCGTTTTTATAATGGACAGATCGCGTGCGCCCATCAACGAGAATTGCATGGTGCGGGGTATTGGCGTGGCAGTTAGCGTGAGGGTATCTACATTTACTTTCAGGGCTTTCAGTTTGTCTTTCACAGACACTCCAAACTTTTGTTCCTCATCTATAATCAACAGGCCCAGGTCCTTAAAGCGAATGTCTTTGCCAACCAGCCTGTGGGTGCCAATAATTATGTCCAATTTCCCATCGGTAAGCCTTTTTAAAATTTCTTTTTGCTTGACTGGCTTTTTCAACCGGCTGATATAATCGACAGAACAAGGAAACTGTTTCAATCGTTCGGCAAAGGTATAATAGTGTTGCATGGCCAGGATGGTGGTTGGTACGAGTACAGCCACTTGTTTGCCATCGGTAACGGCTTTAAAAGCGGCTCGGATGGCGATTTCCGTTTTGCCAAAACCCACATCACCACAAATCAACCTGTCCATGGGCATGGCCGATTCCATATCGGCTTTCACGGCCAAAGTAGATTTTATCTGATCGGGGGTATCTTCATATATAAACGACGCTTCCAACTCGGTTTGCAAATAGGTGTCGGGCGAATACTTAAACCCGGTTTCCGCTTTGCGGGCAGCATAAAGCGAAATCAATTCGCGGGCAATGTCTTTTACCCGGCTCTTGGTTTTGGCCTTTAGTTTTTGCCAGGTAGAGCCGCCCAATTTATGCACCGTTGGGGCATCGCCATCCTTGCCCTTATATTTCGATATGCGGTGCAGGTTGTGGATGCTTACTAAAAGGATGTCGTCGTTTTTGTAAACCAATCGTATGGCTTCCTGATACTTTCCGTTGATTTCGATCCGCGTAAGGCTGGCAAATTTGCCAATCCCATGATCGGCATGGACCACATAATCGCCTGGGTGAAGACCTGTAAGTTCGCGAACAGTAATTGATTCTTTCTTACTGATATTACTTTTTATCTGAAACTTATGGTAACGCTCGAATATCTGATGGTCGGTATAACAGCAAAGTTTCAGGTCGTTTTCGATGAAACCCTCATGGATAGAGGTTAGAACTGGAGTAAATTCTTCAACCTCCCGGTTAATTTCATTGAAAATGGATTGCAACCTATCGATCTGTTTTTGGCTCGACGAAAACAAAAGGTTGATAAAGCCATTGCTGTATTTCTCGAACATGTCGTTGCTCAACAGCTCGAAATCTTTATTGAAAACAGGTTGGGGTGTGGTGTTGAAATGTATCTCGGTAGCTTTGTCGAACCAGGTATGCTGCCCGGTTTCAATCACCTTAAAATCTTTTATCTTTTCGATGATCTGCGCCCCGGTCAATAGAAACTCTTCGGGAGGTACACCGTCTTCGGCGTATTTCTCGTCATTGAATTTTTGCTTTGCTTCGAAAACCAAACGGTCGACCCGGTCTTTGATAAACGGCAGATCCTTAATTATAAGGATAGTATCATCGGGTAGGAAATCAAAAATGCTGTTATGCTTTTGGCTTATCCGCTCGTCCTGGATGTTAGGCACGATGGATATTTCCTTGAAATGGGTGATGGACAATTGCGACTCGATATCGAATGATCGGATACTTTCCACCACATCGCCAAAAAAGTCTATCCGGTAGGGGACATCGCTGGAAAAAGAAAAGATATCGACAAGGCTGCCACGGATCGAAAACTGGCCTGGCTCAAAAACAAAATCGCTGCGTTCGAAATGGTAGCCATGCAGGATTTCCGAAATAAATTCGATCCCAATCTCCTCACCAACATGCAGGGCCAGGGTGTTTTCTTCCAATTTCTCCCGGCTCAACACTTTTTCGGTAATGGCTCCGGGGTAGCTGATCAGTATGCGGTTTTTATTTTTTGCTGAAAGCTTGTTCAATACCTCGGTGCGCAATACAATCGAGGCAGTGTCGAGGCTTTCATGGTGGATTTTCCGTTTGTACGAGGATGGAAAAAACAGGGCTTGTTCCTCATTGTCCAGTATGTTGCACAAGTCGTTGTGACAATAGGCTGCCTCTTCTTTATCATTCAACAGAAATAAAAAGTTTTTGCCCGTTTGTTGAAAAACAGAAGAAATGACAAACGAGGATGCCGATCCTGAAAGTCCTTTTAAGCATAAGCTGTTGTTATCATTATCTATTCCCGAAATAAGTTCTCCTACTTTGGGATGCGATGAAAAATATTTTAGTAATTCCTGAATTTCCAATTCTTAAACTTTTGAACACATAGTAAAGATAGGGCGCAAAAATACATTAATTGATGAAGAAGATTGTATCTTATTGATTATTGACAATTGATTATTGACTTAAATTATTGGCAATTTGGTGCTTGTGTTGCTCATATCACAAGCTAAATGTTTATTATAATGACACGTGCCAGGCAAGGTAAATAATAGGTAGGTTTGTACCTTTAAATAAAAAAATATGTCAGGCGAAATTATTTTTTTCATTGCTTTTGTCACATTTATAGTTGCTGTGCTTTTGCTCGATTTATTAGTGATTGGCAAAGGCTCGCACGTAGTATCAGTGAAGGAATCTGTTATTTGGAGTAGTATCTGGATATTTCTTGCTCTCGGTTTTGCCGTGTTCTTAAGGTTTTTTGGTGAGATTGTTCACGGTATTGAAAGTTTTGAGGATTTACGAATTATTGCTCAGAAATATGCGCCATTCCTAGCCCTTGACGAAACAAGCTTTGAAAACAGTCTTAATTTATACCGTAAAAACAGCGCTATTAACTTTTTGTCTGGTTACTTAATTGAAAAATCATTGTCGGTTGACAACCTATTTGTAATGATGGCAATACTTACAGCCTTTTCAGTTAAGAAGTCGGACTATAAAAGGGTTTTGTTTTGGGGCATATTGGGTGCCATTGTTATGCGATGTATTTTCATTTTTGCTGGTGCAGCACTTATTTACAGGTTCGAATGGTTATTGTATATATTTGGATTATACTTAATATATGTTGGAATCAAAATGTACATGCAGCGTAACACTGAAACAAAGGTTGAACCACAGAACCACCCGGTTGTCAAGTTTCTTTCAAAGCGGTTTAGCGTTTTTCCCAGATATGTAGGTGACAGTTTTTTTATTAAAAAGAATGGCATTGTCTATATTACCCCTCTATTGATTGTATTGATCATAATTGAGTTTACCGACCTTGTTTTTGCCTTGGATTCTATACCCGCGATATTCTCGGTTACCCGCGACCCGTATATCGTTTTCTTTTCCAATATCTTTGCTATCCTGGGTTTGAGGGCACTTTTCTTTTTGCTTATTGAAGTGGTGGAGAAATTCTATTTACTTAAAATCGGGGTTTCAATACTTCTTGTTTATGTCGGACTAAAACTATTGTTTCATGAATTTTTAGTACACATTGGATTTAAGCCGGTTTATTCACTTTATATAATTCTCTTTGTGCTAATTGGCAGTATCCTTCTTTCAATAGTTTTTCCTAAGAAACCGATACACTCATAAGCTGTAAGGCTAACCCCATAAGGATACTTAACAATGTATGAAAAGCAAACAGCACATTTTGATATTGGCTTTTTACACCACTGATGCTTTGCTGTGCTCAATAGATCAAGACATAAAGATAGGTATAAAAATTTTGTCCTGTATTTAGGTTACCTAAGGTCATAAATACGTCTCAATTGCAAAAGGAAATACCATGAGAAAAGAAATTTTGAATCCTTCGTATTTAAAGATATTGGGAGGTTTTTTTAGTAAAATTGTAAAGGCTATACTATCTGGATTCCCAAGGGGAAAAATCTTAATTAAACCAGTAAATGTCACCATTCTGCGAAACCCTAAAGATAGCTTTAAACCCGATAGTGAAAAACATTATCATCGTCCTAAAGCAAAACCAACTGTTGAAAAGCAGACTTTGTTAAAAGAAAGGAAAAAAACAAAAGCTAAGCACTAATCCCTCTTTTTGAAAACAGAAAACAATATACCATTTAGACGAATCGAAATCTATTGCGGAACCCAAAATTGTATGGTTTATTTTTCGTTTAAATGTGGCTATTTCCCTTTTCTTCTTTTTAATTTAAAAATTAACTTATCGGGTTTGCCCAATGGAACTTTCTCAAGTACAAAGTTACTGGAATCAATGTGAAAAGATTTAGACTCAGGAATAGCAATATGCCTAAAAATATCACTTATGCTCATTATCAATAGTTCACGAAAATTAAAAGTATGATCAGCAGTTAAAATACGGTCAATTAAAATATACCGACAATCTCCTGAAACAGAAACTTCTTTCAGAGAAGGATAATATGAAACAGCCTGGATTTCGTTTGCTTTTGATAAATCGTCCCTTATTTTCATAAACAATAAATTCACTCGAGGTTCTACTTTAAACCCAAGAAACAGGTTTATTTTAATAATCTCGCCAGGTACCACATGAACGATTTCGTAATCGGCGGTAAATGGTTCATCTAGTATTTCAATATGCAGAAACCAGTAAATATCAGCCCTTTTAGGTTGCTTATCTAATAAAGAGTATGCAATAGTTGATTCAATTTCATGTTCTTTATTAACCTTGGTCAGGTAAATCAGGTTGGTTGCAAATTTGGGTATTGTGAGGTCTTTTTTAATGTTTAAAAGCACGGCTGATATTTCTTTCATTGATACGTATTTCATCAAACTATTCTTAATTATCCGTCCATTATACCATGCATACATCAGGATTGAAAAACAGACAGCAATAATAAATGCAAACCAGCCACCATGTGCAAATTTCTGAAGGTTAGCAACAAAGAATAAACCTTCGATAAATAGGAACAAAACAATTACGATGGAGATAAGTAGCTTGTGAACCCTTATGCGATGCAAATAAAGTACTAATAATATGGTGGTCATTAACATGGTAATACTTATTGAAAGCCCATAAGCAGCTTCCATCGCTGTAGATTCTTTAAATATAAGGATTACACAAGTACTTGCTATCCATAAGAAAATGTTAATAGTAGGGACATAAAGCTGCCCCTTTAATACAGTAGGATATTTTATTGTTAGTTTCGGCCATAGGTTTAGTGAAATGGCCTCACTAATTAATGTAAACGAACCGCTTATCAGTGCCTGACTGGCTATTATTGCAGCCATTGTAGCCAGAATAATACCGGGCACGACAAACCATTGGGGCATAATACCAAAGAAGGGATTTAGGATTTCTGTATTCTCACCTGTGTTTTGTAGCATCCATGCACTTTGTCCAAAATAATTTAGGATTAACATTGTTTTTACAAATATCCACGAAACACGTATATTCCTGATTCCGCAGTGACCCAAATCGGAATAAAGTGCCTCAGCTCCTGTTGTCGCAAGAAATACAGCCCCTAATATTACTAAGGCCAAAGGATGATGGCTAATTAGTTTTATCGCATAATAGGGATTAACAGCCTTGATAATTTCAGGGGAGCCGGCAACCTGTGCTAATCCTAAAATGCCAATAGTTATAAACCAAACTAACATTATTGGGCCAAACGCACGCCCAACAAAGTCGGTCCCAAATTGCTGGATAAAAAACATTAAAGTAAGTATACCAACAGAAATTAGAATGGTCGGTATTTCGGGGTTTACAATCCTTAAACCTTCAATGGCTGATGTTACGGTTATGGATGGTGTTATTATCCCATCGGCCAGAAGTGTGCTACCACCTATAATAGCAATAATATACGCCCATTTATTCCTTTTCCGAATAAGTGCATATAAGGCAAAAATACCACCTTCGCCTTTGTTGTTGGCACGCAATGTAATAATTACGTATTTGAGGGTAGTTTGGATTGTTAATGTCCAGAAAATACAGGATGCAATGCCAAGTACAATACCATTATCGTAAAAACCGAGATTGCCAAATACAGCTTTTACTACATAAAGTGGTGACGTGCCAATATCACCATAAACTATACCTAGTGTGATTATTAATCCGGATAGGCTAAGAGGATTAAGTTTGCTCCGTTTTACTATAACATCTTTCATTTGAATTATCAAAAGTAAAGTTTTTCTCTTCAAATAAATTTTCTCCCTCAGAAAATACTAAGAAGTATTGTTGATTTCCTTAACCCAGAATTAACTCTTTTTAAGAATCGGATAATATTGTAAAGAAAGAGGAAAGCTTCCCTCCTGATTTTGCAATTTCAGTAGAAAACTATCCTCATCTTCACGAAATTATACCTTATCACAGAGTATCACATATTCTTAGATAGCATGTTTAATATATTTGGCTTTGCTTTTGGAAGGATCAATTTGCAGACGTTTAGGACTATTCGATAATTTTATAATAGAAGGTGCTTCTAGTTTAGCTTTGTAAACTTCGCTTTTCCTGTTTTTGTTTGTTGAAAGAATACTTTGTACGATGCCTGACCATTTTTGGGCAAGTTGCAACTCACCCGTTAAGATCAGCTGGTCGTAATCGGAATTGTAAAATTCCAATGCAATATCCGGTTTGTGGGTATCAATAAAAGAAAACACCAACACTATTCTATCAATAGCACTAACATTGTTACTATTATAGTGGACATTCCTCTCTGTCTTGGCCAATCGGCAATCCTTAACTTCTGCAAGGTTTATCACCTCTCTGAATTCTTTATCCCTGGTTGTCCTTATAAAAAATAGTTTGTTTACTCCCTTGTTATCTATCCCTATAAGGGTTTTGTCCCAATGGTCGTAATTTGAAATCATACTATTTAATTCCTTGGCAAAGTCTTGTAAAACAGAAATTGTCTTCTTTAACTTTTTCTTGTTGTTATTTTGAATAAAAACTACCAGTAAAATGGTGGTCAAAATTATAATTGACCAGATCAATATCATATTTGAGTCCATATTTTTAATTTTTTATTGAATAATAAGCATACTAATTGAAGGCTTAATCTGTATTTACAGAAAAGCCGAAAGCTTTGGATTCTTAAAAAATCATGACTACCAGAAATAGTTGAAGGGATGTATAATATCAGGGCCTTCGAATCGAACTACCTGAAATTTAGCAATCAATATGTACTTTAATATTTTTCTATTTCTAAATAATTCGGCTACCTTTTCATTAAAAAGTACACCAAAAGGAAATTTCTGAAATGAGGGGAGAATGTGTTGAACCAATTGCTGACTGGTTTTCATATTGGCATCATGATTGAAAAAATCATAATAACCAGTCATATAACAATTATTAGCTGAGGTTGTCTGACCTGTAATTTGATTCTGTTTTTCCTTTATTTCTTGAGCCTGAGATTCGATATTCAGCCCAACAAACAGCAAAATCAGCAAATATATGTATGTAATATTTTTTTTCATTTTACCTTTTCATTTAGACGGTACTATACTATGAAGTAACACCCAACAATTAGGAATTACGAATGTCACAAAAACCAAAGAGATATTGAGTTTGAAATCTGCCTTTCTTTGTAATCTGTGACTTTTTTAGCGTATCCCATTGACCTTTTATTACTGTCTAATGAACTGTGATATAATCCAATAAACTCCACCACTTAAAAGCATGGTTCCCGGAATCGTAAATACCAATGCCAATATGATATTGCCAGCCACTCCCCACCGGATAGCAGAAACTCTTTCTGTTAAACCTACGCCCATAATAGCTCCGGTAATGGTGTGGGTGGTGCTTACCGGAATACCTCCTAATGTGCTTCCAATAACAGCAATGGCTAGAGCTGTTTCAGCACTAAATCGCGCGATGAATCAATTTGAATGTCTCGGCTTGAACAGGATCAATACACAATTGTCAATAATCAATAATCAATAATCAATAAAAAATAAACATTAATAAATAGCCTTATGCCTCTATTAATCATCGACTTATAAATGTCCGGCAGCAAAGTCGGATACTACGACCTTATTCAAATTGGAGTTGTAATCGCAAGCAACAACTGGGCTAATTTATCAGAATTCGAAAGCCTGGCTTATCCCGACAAGGAAGAGGCTTATACCGAATACTCCGAGGAAGTAAACGCGATAACCCTGGATGACCTGGAAGACGCCCCTATGTCGCACCAAGTAATTGAGAATATAGAGGCCTGGATACGAAAGAGTCTCAAAAGAAACCCCACAGCTTCATTGACAGATGTTGTTCTTTGTGGGCAAAGCGTAATCAATGACATCAATTTCCTCAAGCAAAAATACGATGAACTAAACCTGGATTGGACATGGGTACTTAGTGTAAACCCATAAAATTGGGATTTCCCCGCAACCTTTTATCAAACTATTGCGTCCAGCAGATCAGTATTAACCCAACATTTTGAAAATGAAAAAAATATTCTTGTTCCTACTGATTATTGGAACCTTGTCCTCTTGCTCAAAGAAAGATAGCTTTTTGAATTCAACGGACCTCCTTGGTACTTGGACCTGGATAAAATCCACTGGTGGGATATCAGGTACGGTAGAGACTCCTGAATCGACAGGAAATCAGGTTACTATTGAGATTACTGAGGATATGTTTGCAAAGTATGTCAATGGAGTTTTAGAGCAGGAATTATCTTATTATCTTGTAAAAGGCCAGTCTATTTGGACACCTCAACTCTCCGATTTAATGATCTTCGAAGACGAATCGAAACAATCGGTAGAAATGGATGATAATAAATTGATCCTGTACGATGAATGTTACGATTGCTTTCAAAATGAGTATATCAAGCAATAGGAGTCGCTTTGATGAATCAAACTCCAAACACCTATATTACTTTTGAATATAGCATAATTTGAACTTTTCCCCATTAATGCAATGCATCAATTTCCATTTAAAGAGTATTGGCCGCTTGTGCCTAATGTTCATTAGGAATTATGTTGAGCTATCCTTACCTTTGTTTAATTGGTAATTAAAAAGGAGGGTGAATATTCCTATGAAAAGCAAACACCTAATTCTAAATGCAATTTTATTAACAGTATTATTATTTGGCCAAGTCCAGGAACTTGCAAGCCAGACTTCTAATAATTTCCTGCAATTTGCCGAAGGTGCCGGAGAGTTGCTAGTAAATGAGGCAACTCCGGTTGGCAATGGATATAAATGGGCGGATTCAACCGGCACCACGAATTATTATACCGAACTGTACGATGGCTCTCCAGGAATTGCAACTTTGTTTTCCGAACTATACGAGGCAACTGGGAATGTACAATATTCTCAATTTGCAGAGGGTGGAGCGCAGTGGTTGATGGAACAGGCAATACCCGATTCCATTGGCTACAAATGGCCCATGATGGAAGGGAGTTCCATATTTAGTGCTGGACTTTATACAGGGGTAGCCGGAACTGGTGATGCTTTTCTAAAACTCTACGAAGCTTTCGGCGACACACTTTATTTATATTATGCGAAAGGTGCTGCGGATTGGATTTTGAGTGTGGCAGTGTTTGAAAGCCCCTTCCAATGCAAATGGGCACATCGGCAGGGCTACACCGACTATTCAAAAGATATTATCAGTGGTTCCGCCGGCATTGGTCTTTTTTTATTGAAGATATATGAAATAACCAGCAATCCTGCGTATTTGACCTACGCCCGGTTTGCGGGAAACTATTTAGTAAATCAGGCTATACCTGTTGGCAGTGGCTATAAATGGGAAATCTCAAATAACAATCCAGCCATCTATACCGGATTCTCGCATGGTACAGCAGGGATAGCCTATTTTCTTGCCGATCTATTCGAACATGCAAATGACAATGTTTATCTGGATTTTGCAGAAGGTGCTGCCCAGTGGCTTATCGATATTGCCGAACCTGAATCGGGAGGATGTAAATGGTGGCTACTTGAAGGTATTGCACCCACTTATGCCACGGGTTGGTGTCACGGACCGGCAGGGACTTGTTTGCCGTTTATGAAACTCTATCAAATTACATCGGACCCTGTATACCTTGATTATGCGAAATTGGGTGCAGCCTGGCTCATCAATACAGGTGGATACAAATATGATATTACCGTATGCCATGGAGCTGCCGGAGTGGGTGATTTCTTTCTTGAGCTATTTAATCTTATGGATGATAGTCTCTATTACGAAAATGCTGTAGATGCTGCATTATGGTTAGAAAGTAAAGCAGACAGTTCGGGTGTCGGCTATCGTTGGGCTACATTTGGCGGCTTCTATACAGGTTTTTCTGTCGGGACAGCAGGTGTTGGGCATTTTTTCCTGAAGCTGAATAATCAAAACCTATCTCCTTATAGGATTGAATCTAATATTGAAAATCCATCTGTTCATTTACAAAACTTTCCCAATCCATTTACTCAAAGCACAGTAATTCGTATCCAGGGATTAGAAGGAAGTGAAAAGGCAGGCATAGAGATACATACTATTGATGGTAGATTGATCCGTTCAATTCCGATATCGAATTCCAAAATCCCAATCAAAGAAGTAGAGTGGGACGGCAAAAATGAGTTGGGCGAAAATGTGAGTTCTGGGATTTATTTTGCGAGGTTAAAAGTTGACGGAAAGTATTTTAATTCCACCAAAATTTTATGCCTAAAATCTCCTTGAAAGTTGGTGCTTTCCAATTAGAAAATTTTACACAGGAACCCCCTCTCATTGTTAACCAACAATATTTATTATGTTTGTCTATGTCAAATTGGATGTATAAAATTTTAATAATAACTGGTGGAATCCTTTTTTTCCACCCCTTTGCAATATCACAGATCGTGATAAACGAATTCATGGCTGCCAATTCATCGGTCATAACAGATCCCGATAACGATGAAAGTGCCGACTGGATTGAGCTGTTTAACATTTCATCAAACACTATTGACCTGTCGGGATTTTATATTACCGACAACCTAAACAATCCCGACAAATGGGCAATTCCCTCAGGAACCATCATTCCCGGAAATGGTTATCTACTAATTTGGGCCGATGGTACCGACACCTTAATACACGCCTCGTTCAAATTGAGTAGTGCAGGGGAGGAGCTAGGATTGTTTAACCCCAATCTTAATCTGGTGGATGGCTTCACATTTGGCCTTCAGGAAACCGACATTAGTTATGGTCGGCAAACCGATGGAAATACAACCTGGGCTTATTTCACGCAATCTACGCCCGGTGCTTCAAACAACAACTCTTTCCCTTATGCAGGTATCACCTATTACGAAACTTCATTTTCGCTGAGGGGTGGGTTTTATAGTTCGCCTCAATCTGTCGAACTTTCAAGTCTTGGCGGGACAATCCACTTTACATTGGATGGCACCGTTCCCACTATAATTGACCCTATTTATACAAATGCAATTGCTTTGAACCAGTCAACCTTTGTAAGGGCCAGGGTTTTTCAGAACGGTTTTATTCCGGGGCCTGCCATCACCAATTCTTATTTTATTGGGGAAGATTTTGAGAGCCGGGGACTTCCGGTTGTTTCACTGGTCACCAATCCCGACTATTTCTGGGATCCTGATTCCGGAATTTACGTGCAGAGTTTCAAACCGGAATGGGAATACCCTGTGAACATCGAATTTTTCGAAAACGACGGGAACAACCGGGCTGTCTTTAACGAGCGGGCCGGTGTGCAAATAAAGGGTCTTTACAGTTGGCAACTACCTCAAAAAATGCTGGGTATTGAATTCCGTGGTCAATATGGAAAAGGCAAACTCGATTATCCCTTGTTTGATGACCGGGTGCAAAGTACCTTCGATCAGTTTGTTTTACGGGTAGGTGGAAGCGATTGGGCTTATACCTCAATCAGGGACGGTCTGTCGCAATCGCTTACCCAGGAAAATGCACCTGTTGCGAACCAGGGATTCAGGCAGTGTATTGTTTTTGTTAATGGGGAATATATGGGCATTCACAACCTGAGATCCAGTGTGGATGCAGGTTTTATCGAAGAGAATTATGGATTGGAAAGTGGCACGTATGACCTAATTGAAAATGATGGGGTTGTGGCTGAGGGAACAAATGCTCAGTTTCTTACATTGGATGGCCTCTTCAACTCCGACCTGAGTATTCAATCCAATTTCGATCAACTTGCAAGCATCTTAGACATTGAAAATTATACCGATTATTGGATCAGTGAAATATGGTGTGGCAATACCAGCTGGGGGCACAATGTAGTGCTATGGAAACCTCATGATGGAGGGAAATGGCAATTTCTTTTTGCTGATTTCGATCGGGCATTTACAAATAGTACCTTCTCGATAAGCCAGTTTTCTTCTCCTCAAGGTGGAAGCTCGTATGACTATGCGCGTATCTGGATGCAGCATCTATTTCAAAATGATGATTATGCAGCTTACTTTGCCCAACGTTTTAACGATCATATCTACACTACTTTTCATCCCAATAGGGTAAACGAAAAAATTGATGAATTTGCAACTCCTATCGTACCTGAAATCCCTTATCATGTGAATCGCTGGAGCGGAACCACTTCGAGTTATGGCAATGGTATTGCAAGCGTGCAGTTCTGGGAAGATGAAGTACAAAATCTGAGAAGCTATGCCGAAGAAAGACATGCTTTCATGATGAATAATCTCCAATCGACTTTTGGCTTAAACACATTCGCGAATTTGGGTGCAGCCTGTTATCCTGCCGATGCAGGACAGATTCGCATCAACGAGTTCATCATCCCTCACTTGCCCTGGAACGGTCCCTATTTCGAACAAATGCCATTGGAGTTTACAGCCGTTCCTAATCCTGGCTATAATTTTACAGGTTGGTCGACCATCGAATCGCAGGTATTAATATCTCTTCAGGAAACATGGAAATACAATGACGGTGGTTTAAATCTCGGAACCTCATGGACGGCCGTTAATTTCGATGATTCTTCCTGGTCGCAGGGGCAGGCCGAATTGGGATATGGCGATGGGGATGAAAACACAGTGGTTTCGTACGGGAGCAACAGTCAGGACAAGCACATTACCACCTATTTCAGGAAGCAATTCCTGTATTCAGGAACACCAGATATTTTAAGTGCAATCGTTAATATCCGCAGGGATGATGGCGCTGTGATCTACTTAAATGGTACCGAAATAGCCCGAAGCAATATGCCATCCGGGACTATTGATTATCAGACCGGGGCTATCGAGGCAGTGGCCGGCAATGCGGAGGATAACCTGGTTGAATTTCTGATTGAAGCCCCCCTGTTAAATGACACGAATGTGATTGCGGTGGAAATCCATCAGTACAACGGACAAAGCTCTGACATCAGTTTCGATATGACATTTTCGGTGCAAACACCAACCACAGCGATTGCCTCAACCAATCAAACTTTACCCATTACCCTCACTGGAAATGCAGGATATATAGCTCGTTTTGCACCTACCGGACAGTGCATCCTGCCTAGTGAAATCAAGGCAGACACAACACTCACCATGGGTTGCTCTCCCTACCTTGCAAGCGGCGATATAAAAGTCGATTCAGGGGTTTCGTTATCCATTGATCCGGGGGTTGAAATTTGGTTTCCCGAGAATGCCCGCTTAATCATTCAGGGCGATTTGAAGGTGAACGGAACCCAATCACAAAGAGTTCTTTTTAAAGCGAATCAGGATTATGGGGCAGAATCGTGGGGCAATCTGACTTTCGATAATGCCACCGATACCAGCCATCTAAATTATCTTGAGCTAAAGGATGGGAGCAAGGGGCCGCATCCAATCCATAATAATGCAGCTATTTCGGCCTGGTACAGCGTGGTAGTCATCGACCATCTCATCCTGACCTCTAATTTCAGCAACCCAATATTTGCTGAGTATTCCGACATTACACTTACGAATAGCACCCTTCATTCTGATGTGACGGGCGATCTCATAAATATCAAGTACGGCAATGGCTACATCAGCGATTGTACATTTACCGGGAATGATATGCCTGACACCGATGCCATTGATTACGATGAAGTAACGGATGGAGTGATCCGAAATTCTTCCATCCAGGGATTTCTGGGATTCAACAACGATGGCATCGACCTGGGTGAAGGATGCGAGAATATTTTGATTGAGAATTGTTTGATCAACGATTGCTTTGACAAGGGCATCTCTATCGGGCAAAAATCCAATGCTTTGGTGAAGAATACGACCATTGTTGATTGCAATATGGGGGTTGGCGCCAAAGACCTGGGCGAAGCTGAAATGGATCACCTCACGTTTTACTCCAATGTTACGGCAGTGGCTGCGTTTGAGAAAAATCCCGGAATGGGAGGGGGGACGGTCTCCATTTCCAATTCGATCTTGTCGAACTCCAGTGGTACGCCCCTGTTTGTTGATCCTGCATCGACAGGAATAGCCGAAAACAATATTTACGACACCGATACCCTGGATGGAATAAGCAATGTTTGGGAGAACCCCGAATTTGTAAATCCTACCGATTATAATTTTCAATTGAAACCAACATCCGGGGCATTGCTTGCCGCACTCGATGGCCAGAACCTGGGAACCCTCGACCACAGTTTTACATCTACAGCAAAAGTTTTAATCTCCGACATTCAATATTTTCATCCCATCAATGCCAATAAAGAATTCATTAAACTATTGAATCCGGGGCAAGATACCATCGACCTCAGTGGATACACGGTTTCCAATGCGATCAATTTTGTTTTTTCTGATGGGACTTTAATCGAACCCTCAGAAAAAATCATGCTTGTCCGCGATATGAATTTGTTTCTTTCGCAACCCGGTCAAATTTTCCAATGGACATCAGGACAATTGGCCAACGAAGGGGAAATGATTCTTTTGGCCGATAGCAATGGCATTATTGTCGACCATGTTTCCTATCGGCCTGCAGCACCCTGGCCGCTTATCTCGCAAGCCGACGAGTACCTTATGTTGATATCGCCCGAACTTGACAACCATTTTGGATCGAGCTGGTTGCAAGGAGTCCTAAGCATTGAAACGACTATGTATGCCGGGAATAATCTTAAAGTCTATCCAATACCAGCTTCCGACAATTTATACTTTAGCTCCGATGAGATTATTTCAAGTATTCGCATTTACGATATTACCGGGCGTTTGGCAATGGATGAAAAACCAGAGTCCTCATCTCTTATGCTTAATGTAAGTACATTAAAACCGGGAATGTATATGACTGTGGTTAATGGAGACCGGAAGGTGAAATTTGTGAAGCGGTAAATCAAGGTTTACTTTAGTAGCGATTTAGACCCATATTTCCATAAGATAACAACGATCGGTTTAGTTTAGAAGATTAATTGATTGGGATATGAACAATCATTATTAAAAAAAAAGTGGCGTTCCGCGATTTATCTATTCGCATTAAATTAATTTCTATCTTTAGACTGTTAAAACACACCATGCGTATGAAGCCTTTTATCCTTTTAATGCTTTTGATAGTAACCAGTGTTTCTTCTATTGCTCAAATCCTATCTCAGCAAGTGTATTCTTCGGGGGGCGATTATTTTGCACAAATTAACGGTTCGCTGGATTTTACAATGGGTGAATCCATAATTGAAACCTACACCAACGGCAATGCCTTTCTTACCCAGGGATTCCGACAGGGGAGCGAGGAAGGGAACATCCGCGTGGAAAAGCTCCCGGAGAAAACCCTCTTCAAAGCCTACCCGAATCCTTTCAACGATTTCCTGACTATTGAAAACCCGGACTTAAAGCCGGGAGAAGAAATGACAGTTCAGGTGTATGACCCCACCGGAAAGCTGCTTATAAAAGAGGATTGGCAGGAAAGTATTTCGGTGCGGATTGACTTTCAAAATTTCGCGGCGGGCTTTTACCTTATCCGTGTTTTTGAGGTGAAGAAGAAGAATCATCAAGTGTTTAAAGTTCAAAAAATCAAATAAGAAACCATGAAAAAGATTTTCCTATTTCTGTTCGTAGTGTTATCCTTTGCTGCCGTTGGGCAGGTTCCCAATACCATAAAATACCAGGCTGTGGTACGGGACTATGCCGGAGATGTCCAGGCCGATAAAATTGTGTCCTTTCGTATCAGTATTCTTGCCGACGATCCCAACGGTGCGAACCTCTATACCGAAACACAGCAATTGGCAACCAATCCTTTTGGCGTTGCTAACCTCAACATTGGTGGCGGCCAGCAGGTTTCGGGCAATTTTACTACAATTGACTGGAGCACTTCTGTTTTCTTTGTAAAGATTGAATTAGACCTGAACGGGGGCAGTAATTTTCAGTTTATGGGAACCTCGCAACTCATGACAGTGCCTCTTTCTTTTTATTCAAAAGAGGCGGGCAGGAGCCTCAACGACATGGATACAAGCGCAACAAACGAAATCCAGGATTTGCAGCTTACCGGAAATTCGCTGGAGATTACCGGAAATCCCAATCCCAACCCGATTGACCTTGCGCCATACCTGGACAACACAGACAGCCAAACCTTAGACCTAAACGGGACTACTCTTTCAATTTCAAATGGAAACTCCGTTCAATTAACACCCGATGATGACCACGACCCATTAAATGAAATACAAACAGTTTCTCAAACCGGCTTAGATGTGACACTCTCAAACAATGGGGGAAGTTTTTCAGTGGCCGATAATGACAATGACCCTGCAAATGAACTACAAACTATTTCTAAGGTAGGAAATCAGGTTACACTTTCCCAGAGTGGTGGAAATTTCACAGACGATATTGATGATGCCGACCATGACCCAGCAAATGAATTGCAAACAATATCGAAAGTAGGGAATACTATTACGCTTGACCAAAATGGTGGCAGTGTTACGGACAGCGACAACCAACAGCTTGTACTAAATGGAAACCAACTTAGCATTACCGATGGAAATGCTATTACATTGGCAGGAGCAGTAGACCTTGACCCGGACCCGACCAACGAATTACAGAACATAAGTAAAACAGGCAACACAGTGACCCTTACCCAAAATGGGGGCAACTTCACCGATTCCGATAACCAAAACCTTATGAGTTCTGCAAATGGAACGCAAAGAACCATTGATATTTCGGATGGTACTGGGACTATATTTGACATTGCTGATAATGATAATGACAGCACCAACGAATTTCAAACCTTATCTACATCAAACGACACATTGTCAATTTCAAATGGAAACTCTATCGTGTTATCTCTTGCTGATATTATGCCGCCAGGTACTTGTATAAATAGCCTTGATCCTAATCCACCTTCGGGATTTGCTTACTCTGGGGATTATTTCATTACAGAAGATAATGCTTGGTCAACATTTGCATATTATAGCCCAGTTGGTGCCGGTATTGGAGGATTTGTCGAACAAAATGGACTATTTTATTGTTTTTATTTGGTAGGTGGATCTCCACAGACACCGTACACTATAGAAATAAATCCAACGACCAATGTAACCACTCAGAAGACCCCAATTCCAATGTATTCAACTTATGGCACATTCATAGCATTTCAAGGAAAAATATATTATATAAGCTCAAGCAGCATGTATGAATATGATCCAGTTGCAGATAATTGGACTTCGAAAAACATCCTTCCAAACTATTCTATGGCTAATAATATTATCGCAAATTCCTTATACATTTTTTCATTTCCCACTTCAGGATCGAGTTTTTATAAATATGATCCATTATTAAATTCTTGGACACCCATATCATCAACTACTGCCAGATCAGATGCCAAAGTGATAGTACATAATGAAAAATTGTATTATGTTGGGGGGAAAATTGGAACACTTTGGGCACCAAATGTTCAAGAGTACAACCCTCAAACAAATACATGGACAACTAAAGCGGCAATGCCTTTTCCAACCAAAGAATTTGAAATTAAATTAATAAATGACAAGATATATTGCATTGGAGGAAATGGTACAGTAAATGTCGGAGGTGATTTAGATTATACACAGGAATACAATATCATTACAGATACTTGGTCTGTCAAAACACCACTACCTGTTCCAGATGAGAATATGTTTTCTTTTGTACATGGACAATATATATATGTGCAAGGCTCAGCAACACAAGGTAGATATAATTACAAATATGACACAACAAATGATACTTATTTTACTATGATCCCTCTTTCATCAGAATACGCTTATGGGTTCTATTCAAATAGTTATGCATTAAAGCACAACAATACAGTTTTCTATTTAGCAAATCCTACATATAAATATAACATTGAAAATGAGCAGAAGATATATTACATGCACTGCAAATAGAAGGATAGAATCATGGGCAATTCATTATTAAAGTTTTTTATTTTCTTTTTAGTTGTTATAGCCACTGCATCCTGCCAAAAAGAAAGAATCCTTGAAGTGCAAACGCTTGCCCCAACACAGGATGGCTCAACCTATATTGCACAGGGTGTGCTTGTTGACATGGGTGAGGCATCGGAAGTGAAGCATGGTTTTGTGATAAACGATAAACCCGAACCAACAATTATGAATGGTTGGGATTATAATCTCTATTTTAGAAATCAGATTGGTGATTTTTCAGTTGAACTCGATTGGCTTGATGCCAACAAGGAATACTTCATCCGTAGTTTTGCAATGGATGGCTCATTGATGAAATATGGGAACGAGGTTTCTTTTATGACCTCTGATACCGCTATTCATCTGGTTACAGGAATACCGGAAATTATAGACGAAAGCACAGTACAGGTAAATGGCTCGATTGAGAACCTGGGTTCGTTAAGGATTTATGATTTTGGCCAATGTTGGGCTGATAATGAATTTCCTACCATCGACAACCTGCATATTTCCTACGACTATTGTTGGTGCGATACCTCATTTACAAATACCATTTCAGGGCTTTCTTTGCAAACCCAATATTGGGTACGAACTTACTGCCGTACAAGCGATAACAATTATTTGTACGGGAACAGCCAGCCTGTTTTTATACCGGACTTACTAATCTCAACCGATACACTTACACTCAATGCCAATCAGACGGCTACTTTACAAGGCACAATTGTCAGTATCGGCATTAATCCGATTGTGGAGCATGGCCATTGCTGGTCGGTTACAACCGCATTTCCCGATTACAACGCAAACAGGATCTCCATCGGCACTGCTTCACAGACAGGCATTTTCTACACTACTTTGCCCGATTTGGAAAGTGGTGAAATCTACTATTACCGGGCGTATGCAAGTAATGGTCAATATGTAAAATACGGGCTTGTAAAATCATTCACTGCAAACTAAGATGATGAGAAAATTAACTACCATCCTGCTTCTGTTGGCAATCCACATTGTCCTCTTTTCCCAATCGAAAGCTACCATCGAAAATTTTGATTATACATTCGACGGGAAAGTAATCACCATTCACTACGACATCCTCCAATCAAAAAATGTGGCAAAGTTTTTTGTTTCCATCAAGCCTTTGCGAATAAATGGCCAGGAAATAAAGGCCAATACCCTTACGGGCGATGTAAATTTGTCGGTGGTCTATGGTGGGCCGGGCAAACAAATAATATGGGACATTGAAAAGGACAACATCATCCTAAACGAAGAAATCCGGTTTGAAATGACCTGGAAACCTGAACTGGATGTGCCTACGGGCAAGCATATTACAAAGTCCCTGCTATTTCCCGGCAGTGGCGATTATAAGTTGAGGAACGGTAAAAACTATTGGCTTTATGGTGTGGCTGCATACAGCCTGGTGGCTTCATCCATTTACCTGAACAGCAAGGCCAACACCTCCTTTTCCGATTACAAAAAGGAAATGGACATTCCGACCCGGAACGATTTTTACAAAGATTACCAAAACCAACTCAGGCTGTCGCAATCCTGCGCCGGATTGGGAGCAAGTATATGGTTAGCCGATATTTATGGTATTTTCAGAAAGGGTAAGAAAGTGCAGGCAAACCCGGTCCCTGAGCAAAGCCATTACTATTATCAATTGGCCAATACATCCTACAAAGCATTTAGCCCGGCAAAACATATTGACAACCGGACACCCTACCATATTGCAATGGACAGGGGCAACAGCTATTTCGCGGATGAATCGTACGCCCAGGCACAATCATCCTATCAGGAAGCCCTCAAACACAAAGCCAATGACGAGGTGGCTCAAATCCGGCTGAATGAAACGGAGAAGATTATACGCGACATCAACACGGCCAAAGAGAAGGAGATTGCCGAGCAAAAGAGGAAAGATGATTTGTACAGAAACACCATTTCGGATGCGGACAGCTTGTTTTATGCGCACAAGTACGAGCTTGCCAATATTAAGTACAGAAATGCCATCAATCAACGCCCAGCCGAAAGCTACCCAAAAAATCAGGTCGAAGAAATAGAGGTCATTCTCAAGCAACAGAAAAAGGACAACGAATTCTCCGAATTATGCTCGCAAGCCGAGGCTGCCTTTAAAACCGGAAATTATGAATTGGCAAAGCAAAAATACGGTGATGCTCTACGAATAAAATCCGATGCCCTTGTTTCACAAAAGATTAAAGACATTGACAACCTCGTTGAAAAGCTAAGAATCGACCGCGAATACCAGAATAACATCAACCTTGCCGACCAGTATTTCAGTCAGGAAATGTACACCGATGCCCAGTATTATTATCGCTATGCCTTAGAACTAAAACCGGAAGCCAACTACCCAAAACAGCAAATTGCGAAGATTGAGAAGATTCTAGCTGATAATCGGACAATTAAGATTCCTTTAAGACCAGTAGGTAATTCAGAAATAATAAAAGTAAAACTAAATGGTATAATGGAATTTGATTTTACTGTTGATACAGGTGCAGATAATACAACAGTTTCAAATGACATTTTTTGGACTTTTTATAAAGGTGGAGTAATTAAATATGAGGATATTATCGATAGAGGGAGATATACAATTGCAGATGGTTCTTCAGTTGCAGGACTTAATTTCTATTTAAGGAAAATTGAATTTGGCGGAGTCGAATTAAAGAATGTTGTAGCTACTGTTCTTGAAGGGCAGGGTGGAAGTTGTTTACTTGGAGGAAGTGCCTTTAAAAAATTAGGAAAAATTACAGTTGACTATGAAAATCATTTGCTGATAATTGAGAGGAAGTAGAATTAAATTCATAACACATGGAAACAATGTTTAAAATTCTTGCAATATTAGGTGCAATGGCATGGCTGCCTCAGTTGATTATTTTTATTAAAAACCAAATGACAAAACCTAATTTAAAAATAATTCCAGAAAATCAACTTGAAATAGGATATACAACCTATGGCCCCATTATTAATACAAGCATTGCTCTAGTTGCAGAAAAAAGAAAAGCACTAATTGAAAAAATAGAAATTGAATTAACACATGAAAATAATGACACACAGAAATTTAAATGGAAGTGGTTTGAAGAAACTTTACATGTTGTTGATTTACCTGACTCGGCAGGAAGTTTACCAACACGCAAAAATCAATCTGCTATAGCAATAAATATTTTAAAGGATGAATTATCTGAGAAAAAAATTGGATTTCAGCAAAAGACCTTTCAAACAGAACACAAGAAACTTATGCAAAATACAATCGAAGATGCTATTAATTTAAGCCAAGCAAATAAGCCATTAGAAGATTTGCATGCATCAAAGAGTTTCAACGAGTTAAAGGATTTATTTCAAAATGGTTTTAATTGGAAAGTAGGAAAATATACCATTCTTATTAAAGTCTATGAAAACTCAACAAAATTGCCATTTACCAAAAATATTACTTTTAAAATGACTTCTTTAGATGTAAAGACTTTAAAATTAAACATCGCCAAATGTCATTCAGAAATTGAAAAGACTTTTATAAATTCTGAATTAGAATATCCAACATGGAATTGGACAAATATTATGATTGATGATAATTAGCTGATCCCCTAGCGATTTGCAATCGGTGCCTTAAAACAAATTTGCAAACAGGGTCTGGATTTCAAATCCGACCAAGCTTTGAGGAATAGATTGGAAATACGATAAAGATGGACACCGGCTTTGAGCACTCTGACAGGAGAAAAATAGAAAGGATAAATGGCACGAATTGCAAATTCGCACCAGTTTGGGACTTTAAAATGGTAAAGTATTAAAATTGAAGGAAATAATAGTGTTTTATACGGGCATCAACCTATATGGATTTGTGATAGTATTCCTTCCAAATATCCTTAAAAGTGCCACCGAATCATCTATCTGTGCATTGGCTTTTTCTATTTTCTTATGGTGATAAGGCTGATTGATTACGGGTATCCGGGTTGCGAAAAAAGGCCAAAGCTGAGGTGATTTATAAACCTTGTATTTATCAGGAAAATCAATTATTGGCCTTAGAGTGTGGTTCTTAAACTCATCGGAATACTTGTAGGCCCATAATCCCTTTGAGTACGTAAGTGTACCAATCAGAATATCGTTGTAATGCAACTGAAATTCTGCTACCTGGTCAACTGGGCTGTCCTTATATTCCATCCCTTCAACCTTCCATATAGCTTTTTTCATCCTCTTTAGCATGGTGCAAAGTTATGTCATTTTAATCACAATTGTCGTCAAGTATCTGATTTATTGTCTTAAATCGAAATCTTAAACATTCTTTTATCAAAAACCTTCTTTCATAGCTCATGAGTTCATAAAACTCAGTATCAATCATTTTAAGTATGGCAATTAACTTGTCCTGAGTACAATAACTAGATATTTCATTTTTGTTAAATCCACTAAGAGATGAACTACCAATTAATTGAATCAGTTCAAAATGATTTATGTTCTTTTTTTCCTCCCATCCAATTTTTGGATTACTTCTATTACAATACCTTTCTATGAACACAGGCAAACCAGTTTTGTTTGCAACTATGTTTTTTACTTTGGGTTCATGGTCGTTCCAAAAAAGCCCTCTGGCAGTGTCATAAAAAGGACTGAAAACAGGTGGCCTTTTGTTTAGAATACTATGGACAATTCCCCAATTATAAAAATGTCGGTCATTATTTCCAATAAGTGCATCAAACAAAAGGAGTTTAAAAAACTCATTTACTGTAAGCAATCGGCCTGGTACATATTGTCAGCACCCCTGAGCCGGTCTATCTTTCGCAGCAAAAATGGAAATGCGGAAAGAAGAAAAATATCGAGAGCTTATCCAATTGCAGGAGGACTCCGGGCTAACAGTAAAAGGGT
>JAIOYV010000027.1 GCA_021740905.1 Bacteroidales bacterium | reverse complement strand
AACATGAATAGCCATGTACGCAGTGCATGGTTACTGGACAATACGATGATAGAACCCGGAAAGGGTTCAACTATTGTTTTTCATTAGTGATTCCCAATAATACTATCAACCAGCCCCTTACAAAACACTGTCATTGGTAGGCACAACCCAATAAAGTTGGGCACAAAGGGAGATGACAAAAAGAAAGGATTAAGGATTGAAGATTAACGATTTATGATTTATGAAGTTGGGAACGAGCCACCAGATCGCAAATCAAAAATCGTTGATCCTTGTTCTGAAATCAAATTTCCATACCTCCTTCCATACAACCCGTTACAAAACACTTTCTTTGGTAAAGCAGTGAGGAACCTGTTGGTTTTATTTATTGGATTGATGTTGAATCCCAAATTGGCTGTATTATTTTGATGGTGTTTTCACTCATCAATCAACCCATACTTTTATATCTCTCACAACAAATTCCTTCTTCTTGCCTGGTTGCCAAATATAAATGGCAATGTCGCTGCCATCGGCAAAATTGTCGGGGATAAAGAACGTTCTTTCATATATATAAGACTCATTGGGCATTACCTGTTTTAAATCGAAGCCGTCCCATAAGTTTCTCGAATTTTTCCCCCTGGTCGAAAATACCAAATGACCCTCCAACTGCTCGGGGGTTTCTAAAATACATGAAATTTTAAAGCTTGTAAAGGGAGTTTTATCGAAATCTTTTAGCTGCTTTACAAAGATATCGTTGTATGTTTTTTCCTGAATGGCTGTGGAGTCAGTAATAAAATCGGGTTCGGTTTCGTGGGGGGCTTCGGTTAGGTCGAAAACAAATATCCTGATGCCATGCAGATTGGTTACAGAGTTCATCATAAAATAGGTTTCTTTAAAGTATTTTAAAGCTCCGTCGTTGGGGTCGTACATCCCATCGTGGCTCAATACAAGTATCATCCGCGTGGCAAGGGTATCATTCGCAATAACTTCATTCATATCATCCAAAGGGCAAAGAAGGTACATCCCCTCTTTTAAAAGTCGCTCTTCAATATTTTTATAATCCTTGAAAATATCAATATTGTAATAGTATGAAAATGTCAACGATTGATAGGGTGCACAAAGAAAAGCAATGGTGTTAGGGTCTTTATATTTGTTGTAATAGGAAACTGCTTGTCGCCATTTCTCGCTTTTTTCCGGGTTCAGGTTTACGGAATACGACATCAACAGAATTATAATGAGAGAAAATATAAGCGACAGGCTTTTCTTTTGAAATAAATAAACCGCAACCACAGACAAGCTCAAATACAAGCCAGGCACTACATACAGCATGTATTTTGTCAAGAACCGGGGGTTGTAATAGATCGAACCAAAATAGGTTATCACGATTGGCAACAATCCCCACAAAAGTGCTGTTACCAGCCCCTTGCCTTTCGAGAACTGCACTTTGAACAAAGAGATTGCAAGGATAAAAACAATCAAGCTTATGGCTGCGAAATACATAACTTTTGTTGAGTTGAGATAGGCAGCCAAAAGCCTTATAATGGATTGAAAGTTGGGTACAGGGGCCCACACCGTTTCTCCGCCGCCTATCCAGTTATTGTTGAGAATCCAAATTCCAAAGCCAATAGTGGTCAGCGCCATCCCTGCATAAGAAAAAAGAACATGCTTAAATTTGCTTTTCAGAAACATTAAAGAGGCAAAAAACTGGACCACGATAACCATGGTAGCGGTCAGGTGTGTAAATACAAGGATGCTGGAAATAAGCCAGTACCAGATTACATCAATCTTTTTACCGTTTTTGATAATCCGAAAGAAAAAGTAGAACGACCACACCGCGAGGAAAACCACCAAAGTATAACTCCTCACTTCGTGCGACCAGAAAATAAGCTCGTTCGATACAGTGCACAACAAAATAGCCACAAAGGCTACCTGTTTGTTGAACAAGTCCCTGGCTAGCAAATACAAGGGCCATATTACGAGGCTTCCAAAAATGGCAGGCAACAAACGGGCTGCAAATTCAGAGATGCCAAAAAAACCTATCCAGACCTTCAGCAATATTTGAAACACAGGTCCATTCGGGTCTTGTAGCGAGGCCTTTAAAATATGTGAAAAGGAGAACATCGACCAATTAATTGTGGAGGCTTCGTCCAGCCACATCGACTCACTGTCAAGGTAAAGGATTTTAGTAATAAGATTGATTGCTAATATTATCAGAATGAAAATAAAGGATTTCTCAATCATTTCCTGATATACTTTCTGTAGCCATTCGATTGCTCGCCTCATATTCGATTTTTTATTGGGTCTCAAAACTAAGCAAAATGTACAAATATTTTTGGTTGAATTCTATTTTATAAAACCTCAAACTCGTCTAGCCGGCCCAATCAAATCATAAAACTTTGCTACCACCAGCCCCGCCATTCATTCTATGAAGGCACTAAAGTACAACTCTACACAAAACTTAAATTTTGAATACATCCTTTTAAACAACGAGGCAACAGTATATAATTGTGGATTAGGAAAGTAAGAGAAGTTGTATCCTCATTCTACAAAAACAAAAATCCCCCGACAGAAATTGTCGGGGGAACAGAAAGTAGATTTCTGCCTACTATGAAAAACTTAAATTTTGATTCTAATGTCAAATTCTCAAAGACCTTACTGCATATCAAAAGAATTGTAATGGACTAATTCTCCTTCATCAATAAGAATCTCCTCTACTTTTGAACCGGGAGGTCCCTGTTTGCACCATCTGATAAAACGATCAATACAAGATATTTCTCCTTCTGCTTCAATATATAAGGAACCATCTGATTCATTGCGTACAAAACCAGATATTCTCTCTTCATAGGCCTTGGACATTGAAAGAAACCTGAATCCTACCTTATAAACCTGACCAAAAATATGGATATTAACATGCTTCTTTTTAGGGATAGTATACATAACTTGCTTTTTATAAAAGATGAATTCTTACTACTAGTTTTGTTTTTTATAAGATACTATAGTGTATTCGGTTAGTTTCCCTCCATAAGGATTATCATTGCACCAGTCAACAAAACTATTTATTTGCTTGTCGTGTCCCTGGGCTTCAATGACAAATTTGCTATCATCTGTTGGTATTACTGTACTAGTTACATTGCAATTATTGGCAGCGTGTAATACATTGTTCATAAATCTAGGAAATTCATCATTGACCTGAACTATTAATCTTACCTTATACATAATCGAAAGATTTTAAAAATAGTGAATTTTTAGGTGATTTTAAATACCTTGTTGAAAATGATGAATTCTGTATTATAAACAAAGGCGTTTCCTTCATGACGTGTTAAGTTTGATTTCTTGAACAAAACTAATCCATTATTCAATACAAAAAATAAATTCGTTATATATTGTAGGAAAGAGTAAGATAATTGATTGAAACATATAGTTTATTGTATAAAACGACCATTCAAGAATATCCGGAAATCACTTTATGTTATATGCCTGTATTTCTTCTCAATGAAATAATCTACAGATTTCTTTCCAGCTCAATAAGATTGGATTTGGGAATTTTTATCACCATCTCCTTTCCTTTAACGTCTAAAATGCAAATTCGCTTTTTTCTATCGACTGAAATTAAGCAATTTAGATTTATTATATAAGACCTGCCGACACGGTATAGAAATTCGCTTTTCAATATTGATTCAATTGATCCTATCTGTTGCGGGATAATGTGTGATTTTTCATTTGTCAATACTATTTTCGTGTAATTCCCTTCTGCTTGACAATATACAATTTCGAGTGGATTTATTAGTATGAAACCTGCACGTGTATTAAATTTCAGCTTTTTATAGCTGGGTAGTTTGATGGCTTGGCTTCTTTCACAGATATATCGGTTAATTACCTTCCGCAACTTGACCGGGTCGATAGGCTTCAGCAAATACCCAAAGGCAGCTTCTTCGATGGCTTCGATTGCATGTTGTGCGTGCGCTGTAATGAAAATTATGGCAGGATGCATGTGCAGGTCTTTCAGTTCTTCAATCAGTACAAAGCCATTCTTGCCTGGCATGTCGATATCGAGGAAAACAAGCTGGGTTGGGTGGGAGCTTATAAAATCAATGGCTTTGTCAACCGATTCGAATTGTCCGATAATTTCAATCTTTGGAATGTCCTGAAGGAGGATTTCAAGCGATTCCCTTGCATCGGCTTCATCGTCCACAATTATGGCATGTGTTTTTTCTTCTGTCATTTTCGTGTTTTGCTTTGTTCCGCATTTATCTCAACAAGGGTTCCGATAGCTTTATTCTGGTCATTATATTTGTCTATAATGTGATAGCCAATTTTTCCAAATCCTAGTTTACCGTAAATATATATCATTTCGTCGACAAGTTGAGTGCCCTTGCCCGTACCCTCAGTGTGTTTTTTATGTGCAGCTGCACGGCCAATGCCATCATCTTCAATTTCAATGATAATCCCTTTGCCGCTTTGATTAATTTTGATCGTTAATGAACAATGATGGTCTGCCGGTTTTATCCCATGTTTAATGGCATTCTCTGCAAAAAGCTGGATAAGCATCTTGGGGATGGGCTGTGATAAATCAATTTCATCGCTTATCTCAAAGTTGAATTCAAATCTGTCTCTAAAGCGGAATTGTTCTATCTCGAACAAGTTGCGGCAAAATTCGACTTCATCTTTTAGGCTCGTGGTGATTGCTTTTGCCCGTGTAATTTGGTTTCTGAACAAGTCAGTCATTTTTATGAACATCCAGTGGGCTTCGGATTTTTCTTCTTTCAAAATGGCTGTGCTTATGGAGTTCATCACATTGAAGATAAAATGGGGATCCATTTGGGATTTCATACTTAGAAATTGTAACTCCAAAATTTGGTCTTCAAGTTTTTTTCTTTTTTTGATTTGCGTATTCTGTACCTTTTGGATAACCAAAATAAACAGCACGAACAAGAGAAAGATCCCCAAATAGATAAACCCTCGGAGAGGATAGTACTGGTTTTTGAAAAACTCGAAATAATTTATGTCTTTATCCACTTGGATGGCCAATTCGGGTCTCCGGCTTTTCCCGTTCAATTTTAAGGAAGTAAGCAAAACGGAATGTCTAATATGGGAGTCGGAATGAACATTGAGCCTTTGCAATTCTTTGAGATACTTATTGGCAACAATTAATTGAAAACCATCCTGCCCTTTAGTAATTAGGATATTTTCTTCGTCTCCATCATTTTCAAGGTCAAAATGATTATTTGATAAAAGCCCTTCAATCGATTTTATTGAGGTGCTATCAATTATCTCAAAATTCTCATCAAAAGAATAAACGGTGTCGTTTTTCCTGAAAATTATTTTGTTATTTAGATTCGCTGTTCCATTTTCAAGGGTATTATAGAAATCATCAGAACTACGAAGCCTCATATTTTTCTCCTCTTTAATTCTTCCATCAAGGCCTACTTTATAAAAGTTCTGTGATGTATTATTTGCGGATGTACACCGATGATCTGCAAATATGAATAAGGAATCGGTTTGTATGCTCTTTTTTAGTTTTGAGTAAAAGCCAGAAGGAGCTCCAGGTCCTTCAATTGGTGGGAATAAATAATTTAGTCTTGCATCGTAGCATACAAGCCAGGAACTACGGTCATGATATGTTATGGTGTCCTCTTTCGGGTAGTTTTCGGGTGCTCCTGTTGACATACACACAATGACTTCCCCGTTGTCAAGCTCTATTATTTGATTGATTCCCTGAATAAAACCGGAATAGGGTGTTCTGGTATTTTTTTTTGTAGTGTGGTCAATATGATATAAAGCACGTGGTTGTAGGCCAAACCCAACATATATGTTTAAGAATATCTCCGAAATATTGTCACCGGTAAAATCAGGTGAAAAATAGAATGAAAAATTGCAGTCGCTCAATGTTTGCTTAGGTTGTAATTCATCAATAAAAAAATCCTTTACTTCTATTCCATTTTCTTTTAGTGGCTCAAAATAATTCAGGAAAACCGAATCGTTCCGGACGGTGGCGATATAAATCTCTTTGAAACCATTCTGATCTATGTCATACACATCAAAACAGTTAATATAGGATGGTCGGACACCATTAATATTCCATTGTGTAATTACATTTCCTGAGTTCGATGAAACTTTGATGGCGGCTTTGTTGCTGATATTCGAATAGGCAGTAATTCTTTCGCTGTGACCATCACCATCGAGGTCATCGTAAAGTTGATAACCTCCTTTTTTTTCAACTTCATCCGTTTGGGTGAGCTCTAGTTTATATTCCTCAAAAATAGGGGGGAGTAAATAAATAACTATAGTACTCAGAATGACAGCAAGCAAATAAGGGATAATACCGATTAGGTTTATTTTCTTCATCCTTTGTAGTTAACCTTTCTTGTTTAGTTTGCCCTGTAAAAGTATAATTTTTTTTTTCAAATACACAGCGAATAGTTTTTTTTCCACTACCCCGGATCTGACTTACAACTCTCCTTTCTAAATAGCATCCAAATTACACCCTTTGCTCTTTGTTATAAAAAAAATTCTTAATTTTACTTTTAAGAAAGGAAGAAACCTAAAACGAAAACTATGAAAGAAAATACGATTTATGTAGGCCTGACATTGGCTGGGGCTGTGTCGGCAGGGGCATACACTGCCGGGGTGATGGATTATCTAATCGAAGCACTGGAGGAATGGGAACGCCGGAAACGGGAGGATGCGCCCAATACACCCCAGCATCGCGTCGAAATTCCTGTAATTGGTGGATCTTCTGCTGGGGGGATGACAGGCATTATTACTGCTGCTGCCTTGCAAGACCCAATTAAACCAGTTATTTCACGCCCTGAAAAAGAAAATGACCTAACCGGCAACACCTTTTACGATAGCTGGGTATACCTAACAGGCGGCGACATGTTCAGTAAATTATTGGACAAAAAAGATTTGGCAAAAGGGCCTGTGAAATCGGTATTCAACACAGCTTTTATTGATGAAATATCGAACCGGGCAGTTCAAACAAGTGGCGGTACTCCTGTTTCCCGCCCTTATATTTCGGAGAACCTAAAAGTATTTGTAACACTATCGAATCTTGAGGGCTTTGAATACGACCTGGGATTCCGCTCCGACGCTGAAGAATCGAACGAGTACATCGTGAAACGCCATAACGACTATGCCTGTTTTATTCTCAATGATGGGACTTATAACAAAAAAGAGCATCCCGGATGGATGCCCCTTAATTTCAATAAAGGGATAAACACCGACCTGGCGAGGCAAACAGCCATTGCCACCGGTGCTTTTCCTATCGGATTGAAGGCCAGATTTATTAAACGCAAAACGGAATATATACTTGACAATCCGTGGTTGTGCATTGGCGACAAGAAACCCAAAATTAAACAGGAGGCCGAACGAGAAGATTTAATGGTTGATGGCGGTATGATAAACAACGAGCCTTTCGACTATGTAGAAGAGGTAATTCAGAATTTACCTGGCTTTAAGGGGAAACCATATAGCGACGATTTCAAAGACTTTCGGGGTACCGTGTTGATGATCGATCCCTTTCCAAGTGAATTGACGCCATTTGTAAAGGATGATGGTATATTTAAAATAGCTGGAAAAGTACTTGGGGCTATGTTAAGCCAGGCACGCACCAAACCCGATGGTGTGATCAAAGCATTTAAAGAGGATAGTTCGAGCCATTTTATGATTTCTCCCAAACGCTCCTTTCCAAAAAATACCGACAAAGAATCGAAAGAAGGTGCTCATGCCGTAGCCTGTGGATTCCTGAGCGGATTTGGTGGGTTTATCAACAAGGATTTCCGTGTCCACGACTACTTCCTTGGCAGGGCCAATTGCGAACAATTCCTTCGGCACCAATTTGTGGTTCCGAAAGAGGCGAACAATCCGGTTATAGTTGAAGGATATAAAAACATTACGGACTTCAAAACTTTCGAAACAAAGGATGCGAAAGGGACCTATCTTCAGATCATTCCATTGTTCACGGCTCAAAAGGAAAAAGCATATCTTCCCGATTTCAAGGCAGGCGACTGGCCCAAAAGATCGAAGGAGGACATATCAAAATACAAAAAGGGAATCAAACAAAGAGTGGGCGCGATTATGTCGAGTTCCGAAACCCAAAAATGGTTTTTAGACAAGCTGTTGATCCCATTCGCAAGCTTCTTGTTTTTAAAAAGAACGGCAGCCAATAAATTCCTTGATACGGTTGAAAAAGACATGAAAGATTTTGGGTTGTTGTAGAAGGGTTGCTGGATGCTGGTTGCTGGTTGCTGGTTGCTGGTCGCTGGTCGCTTGATTCTGGATACTTGATACTCGATACTTGATACTTGATACTTTATTCTGGTAATTGCAAAAAGTTTCGGGATAAATCAGACTTACCCTGACACTTTTTCTTTTGATCAAAACATTATCCATTGAGCGATTCTACCCTAAAATTCACCCATGACCTCACAGCAAGCAAGGCAATAAATGGGAATAGTGCAATGTGAAATTCCTGTGGGAAAAATCTCCAGCTTATTAAAATTATGATTAGCAATAAGGTGTATCCCAACCAATAAAATTTGAAGAAACTCATTTTGCTGAATTTGCTTCGGAACAGAAAAATCAAATTGAATGGCATAGCCCAAAGTACGTTTAGGTTGGTTTTCATGCTTTGGTGGTCGGTGCCAAACCAGAGAAAAAGCAAGACAAGCCCAAAGAACCCGGTAATCCCAAACACAAGTCCATCAACAAATTTTACAATTTTTTTATTCTTCCAAACAAAGGGGATCAATAAAAAAAGAAGGGAAACAAAAAGCAACACATTAAATGGGGTCAACCATCCTACCGGAAAATCAAAGGAATCGCCCTCATAGATAATTTCAGGTGAACTAGTAATTTGATGGTCTTTGCTGTTGATGTTCATCATCAGGTTATCGGGCAGGAACATGCTTTCGCGCAGAGTGGTTTGCTTGTCAGCGGGGTGACCCAAAGCCAGGTCAATGCCAAATTCAACCCAGGGTGAAGAGCTGAGGTATTTGTGGAGGTATTGACGAAAGGTGAGACCTGATTCGTTGGAAAGGTGAGAAAATCGCTTAGGGTCGTTGATGCTTTCCTCAATCTTCTCAATAATTTTTGTAGAGCAATTGATATATAGAAAATCGTAGAGGTAGTAGCGGTTTTCTGGTTGGTAGTTCGCTTCAAGCAAATCGAAGAGCTCCTGTTTTTCATCTTTCGATAGGATTAGTTTTTGCCTGTACACCGAGCGTTTCTCGTACAAATAGGTCCGCATAAAACGGTTGAATGCTTCGCGGTCTACCTTATACATCAGTTTTCCCAGTGTAAATTTTGAATAGAAATTGGGGGTGTCGAAATCGAACACGCCATAATTGTAAACGTAATCGGTTTTCAAATCCTTATCAGTAACCCAAAGTGCCGTATGTCCAAAAGCTGAATAAAGATCAGGGCCAGGAGCGCAGGTAAGCAAATAGATTTCGGCTTTATCGGAAAGAAGCGTGGCTTCCACCTGTGTGGGGTAGAAGATTGAAAGGGTTGATATCAGGAGTACAAAAATATTCTTCATGTTCCTTGTCATTTCAGGTTTACAAATTCATCAGGATGCCAGAACTGGCAAAAGTGCAGGCATTTAGGCATAATATTATTGATTATTAGTACTCATCATTTTCAATAAGGTTGTCAATTACAATCTCGTTATTTTTATTTACTGTAATTATGTGAGTTTCATTAAGAGAAACTTTGAACTTGTCAATGTATTCATCCGTTTCAGGATTTTTTAGTCGTATTGATTCCCCTTCATAAATCAGGATTTCTTTATTTTTTGTAATATAGAAAAACTGAAATGAAATAAGATTATCTATTAATTCATAAGAAAAAGCAGGTAAAAAAATTGCATTAGATTCCAGAGTGTCAACAAAAATGATCGCCCCATAACAGTTATGCTCCGAACCTCTCCACCAATAGTCAAAATCAGTAGGAAACGGTGAATAATCTCTGGTGTCAGATAAACCATTTTCGGCAATGTAAAAAGCCAGATATTTTTTAAAATTTGGAAGTCGATACCAAAACTCTAAATTAAAGTTTTGATTATCCTCCAAAAATATTTCTGAATATGCTTCAAAGAAATTATCATTCATAGAAAATGGAATTGTATCATTTTCTAAAGAAATAAAATTGCTAAATTCAAATAAGGGCATTGAGGCTATAAAATTATAATCACTAATCTCAACCAAGTCTAAATAATAATTCCAAATTGCAAAAAAATCTTTTAAATGCGGCTGATCTAAAGAATTGTTGTTTTTGTTTATTATAAAGCCTTCTTTAGGAAAAATGTGATTCAATAACTCTTCAGCTCCTAATGGTAGATCAATATTAATTGAATATCCCAGAACTTTCTGCATACTATCAATGTATTCATCAATTAATATCCAGATAGAATCTTTTTTTATAATACTATCAATAATCACAATAGAATCTGATTGGTTATTCAATGCTGAATTATCAATTTCTTGATTCCAACTAACTGAACTTTTTTCAGTTTCATTTTTTGCCTCAACATCTTTTATTAGAAAGATAGGATTCTCATAATCTTTATCATTTCCTACATCATTATTGGTAAAAGAGCATAGTAACAAACAGAAACAAAATAAAGAAAATGCTTTCCTCATTATATTGATATTTAATTATTTACTTTAAATCTTTCAGTATGAAGATGATCCTTATTATGACCATTTGATTCAACATAATTCTTTCCCCAGTGCCCGTGCGGATTTACAATCCGTGCCTTTCTCGTAATTATACATCCTGACCACCAATCGATTTTTTCATCAAACAAAAGTAGGAATAAAGAACCAAAGAAATGGTCATCGTATTACTCAAAACAAATATTGGCCTGAAAGACTTGCAGGAGGCACCGATTGCAAATCGGCGCCAGCGGGGGGTAAAGCAAATTTGCCTTATAATTTATTATCTTTGCTTTGAAATTGCGGCTTTATGAAATTTAGTGAACTTGTAAAATTATTGGAAAAGAATGATTTTAGAATATTAAAAGAGAAAGGTTCTATTCGATACTATGCAAAAACCGGCCATGTTAATTTAATCAGAGTTGATTATCATGGTTCGAAGGAAGTACCAACCGGAACCTGTTTGAGTATTTTAAAAGCAGCCGGGATAAAATAAAAATTGGAGGATTACAACTATGATAAACTTTAGCTACACACTGATTATTGAAGCCACAGAGGAACCTGATTTTTTTGGGTTCTATTCGCCAGACCTGGAAGGTTTTTCCGGGGTTGGCCATTCTGTTGAAGATTGTTTGTATAAAGCAAAATGGGGCATGAAGGAACACATTGACTTATTGAAGGAACAAAACCTGCCGGTCCCACGGCCCAATCCGAATCCAAAAATAATTATCCAGAACGAACAAAAGCTGGAAATAGCCTGATTTTAACAATCCCAAATATCTAAACATCTCCCTCAACAAGCTCTACACTATCCCCATCGATCCGGGTTATCTGCTTGCCCATCTTTTTTTGGATAATATTGAAATGGTGCTCGTCAACAGGGGTTATAAGTGAAATGGCATCGCCAGGAGATTCTGCACGTCCTGTCCGGCCAATGCGGTGAAGATAATCTTTGGGCGAACGGGGCAATTCGTAGTTGATCACACAAGGCAGAAATTCGATGTCGATTCCTCGCGACAGCAAATCGGTAGCTACCAATACACGCAACTTTCCATATTTGAATTTAGTTAACAGATTGGTCCTTTGGCCCTGGCTCGTTTTGCTATGGATGGCCATTGCTTCGATGCCATTGTTGCGGAGTTTATTGGCCACGTTGTCGGCCCTTTTTATGGATGAAACAAAAATCAAAACCTGCTTCATGTCCTTGCTTTTGATTAGTTGCCGGAGCAATGGGCCTTTGTTTTTTTCTGAAACAAAATATGCCACTTGATTGATCAGTTCAAGCTGATCCACATCCGGTTCAATTTTTATCACCAAAGGATCGTGCAACAGGATTTGATGGATAAGCATGACATCCTCGCTCAAAGTAGCAGAGAACAACAAATTTTGTCGCTTTTTTGGTAAGAGGGCAAACAGGCTGTCCATCTCATCTTTAAACCCAAGATTGAGCATTTTATCGGCCTCGTCCAACACCAGGGTTTCTACTTCCGATAAATTAACTGCATTCGATTCGGCCAATTCCAACAACCTGCCCGGTGTGGCGACCAACACATTCACATTTTGCAAAGCTATCATTTGAGGATTTATCGAAACACCTCCAAACACGGCCAATGATTTAATTGGCTCGACAAGCCCCGAACCAAAAAGCTGGAACACACCATGAATTTGCACAGCCAATTCGCGGGTAGGGGCCAAAACCAACACATTCACATGCCTGTTTTTTGAAGGCTTGATCACTTGCAATTTCATCAGGATAGGCAATACATAGCTGGCTGTTTTGCCAGAGCCTGTTTTTGCAATGCCCAGCACATCCCTCCCTTTTAAAATAGCTGGGATGGCCTCCTTCTGAATCGGATAAGCTTGGATATAATGTTGATCCTCCAGGGCTTTTAATAAACCCTCAGACAAACCTAAAGAAGAGAAAGACATAGTTTTATAGTATTAATTCCAATATTAATTTCCGCCGCAAAGGTATAGGAATAAAAACTACGGCTTTGCCTTTTTATATTTGCGAAGTGCCAAATTAGATCGGTAATTACTTCAATTTCACAAATTCATCGGGATGGGCACGGATGTATTTTTCTATCAGGGCAATTGAGTTGTCGTGAATCTTGTAAAATTCCTTGTCAAACTCCTGAAACTGTGTAAGCTCTTTAATTAGAGGCTCGCAATCGCCTGTTTTAAGTTGATTTAAAAAAGCTGCCTCATTTGCCAAATACTCTTTTTCAACTTTATCAACCAAGGCAAGCATTTCTTTGTCACCGACTAATTCCAAACCTTTGATGGTGGCCGGCAGGTAATGCCTGTTGTTATTGCAATAGAACTGGACAAACCCGGTATTGGACACTTTCGCATCAAAGTTCCAGAAAAAATACAAGGCCTTCTGACCTGGCGAAAAGCGGGTTACAAGCTTGCGTTCGTGCTCTGCCGTTTTTGCCCGGTTGATGGGTTGTAAAATGGCCCAGCAAAAATCCCAACCTGTGAGGCTCTCAAAGTCCGCCTTGTCAAAGTCGGGGCACAAATGCCGGTCGCTATCAAAAACACCATACTCGCCAGGTGCTTCTTCCGACTTGGCATTCGTTTGAGTTGCTGTTTGGGTTTCTGTGTTCTTTTCGCTTTTCTTTTGGGTTTGCGTACAAGCTGCGAGGATAAAAATTGATAGGATTAGTAAAAGTCTGTTCATAATAATATTATGTTTTTATTTGGTAAAAATACTTAATTTTCAATACTATAAAATCGTGTGGTATCAATTTGATCAAACGTAATTCTGTCCAATAGCTTCACGACATTATATATTTATTTCAAAGATAATTAAAAATCGTTTTTATTGAGAGGCGTAAATTCGCTATTTTTGAATGAAAATAATGAATCTACAAAATGACACAGGACAATACCCCCAGTTGAATGAATAAAACCGCAAGCATAGCACTTTTGCTGATCGTAGTTTCGACACTGGTCAACGGGCAGGGGTTTATTGATCAAATCCTGTTAAAGTCCGGCGATACTATAACTTGTAAAATTTCCCTCATCAACGATCAGAATATTTTCTACACCTACAAAAAGAAAAGGACTGAAAAGCACGACTTTGTACCCCTAATGGAGGTAGTGGATTATACGTGGGTAAGTAAGGATATTAAAAATCAAATTCCCCCGAAAAATCCTTTGCCCTTGTATAATTCAAAGGATAAATGGCACATTGGAATAATACTAAGCCAACAATTTAATTATCCTCTCCGCCATACTTCCCCTGGGATAAGCCTTTCAAAAAGAAATCACAATCTGTGGTTAGGTCCCGAATATACCTTGCTTTTAGAAAATCCGCCCGGCGATCCGATTGAAGTGTATAAGAAGAATTGTCTTAGCCTGGGAATTGGCTACCGCTATATTTTCAACTCCTCGTGGAAGAATATAAACTTGTTTTTGCAAACAAACTTTTCCTTTGTGCAGGTGGAATATAAAGAATACCAACTGGGGCCACCATTCGTCACAAACCGAACAAAAATAATCGTTGAAAATACAATGGCGGTTGGTGCGAACTACCAACTTCCTGGAAATTTTGAACTGTTTGGGGGCATTGGCTTTGGCTCTTATGATTTTTTTCTGATGGCGTTAGAGCATTTCATTCCTCATGCAACTGTAGGAGTGGAATATATATTTTAGTCAATCTATCCTCCGTGCAATAGCCCTTTTGAATAACAACACAAAACCCGAGACTCGAAACACGAAACACGCTCTCAATTAACACTCACCATAAACTTGCTCAGCACACTGTCTTCGCGGAGGCTTTTGCCACGGTTTGGGTTCCGGCGGCGGTCGGCGAAGTTGATGTCGGGGGCAATGCCCAGGCGGCGGGCAGTTTCGTAATCAACCCCTGAGTTGTCGGCTTCGGTGTTCGGTTTTGGGATGTGAAGTTTATCGACAGCCTGTCTCACTTTACTGGTTTCACCCGTATCGTTTTTAAAATAGCCGGCCCGGGTCGATGAATCAGCCAGCCAGATCCTCTCCGGCACCAACACTTGTTTGTAGATGGTGTCGGTGAGGTAGATCACGGCCTGGTTTTGCATTTCGAGACTGGCCTTCCAACCCATAAGAAAAAATGCGCCCAACAGTACAGCGGCAGCAATTGACACTTTATAAAAAGGCAAGGAAAACCGACCAATCATAATAGTTCGGAGTCCACTGCCAGCAAAATGTTTGTTTTCATAAGCCTGGAGCAGGCTATCCTTTTCGCTTTCATTCGATTTAAGTTTATCCTCCTTAAAAATATCATCAGACGACAACAATATCATTTTAAAACGATCATATTCCTCAACAGGAATTTGTTTCTCCACTATCTTGCTTTCATGCGAATTTAATTCAGAATATGCCTTCGTTCTAAGCAAAACTTCCAATTCGTGGCTAAAACTATTGGTTTCCATTTCTTTATCTATTTGGATTGAATTCTTTTAATTTTTCCGACATCTTTTTCAAAGAGTAAAACAGTCTTGATTTTATGGTTCCTTCGGAACACTCCATCACCTCCGCGATTTCTTTTATGGGCATTTCATCCTGAAAGCGCATCACAAAAGCTTCTTTTTGCTGCGGGTTCAGTTGGTCCATTTCATCCTTCAACCTCGCCTTAAATTTTTCGAGGTCGAGCTGATGGTGCATCGTTTCATTTTCGATTTCCTGGGTGTGCCAGCCAATCGGGCCTACACCATTTTCCCTGACTGCCCGGCTGCGGTATTCGTTCTTGCACATATTCGAAGCCACCGCATAAATCCAGGTCGAAAACTTTCTTTCGCTGTTGAACAGGCCTGGTTTTTCGATGATTTTCATAAACAGGTCGTGGGTGAAATCCCTTGCTTTTTCCTCGTCGCGATAAAGCATCCTGAAGAAGTAATTGAGCATCCTGGAATGATAGCGCTCATATACTTCAGTGAAAGCTCCTTTGCTGCCAATAACGAGAAGTTTCATCAACTCCTCATCGCTTTGTTGTTTCAGGTTTTCTGTTTGCCTCATCTATGTTCTATTCCACAAACTGTGCTTTTATTTTTTCTTCCTGCCCGGCACGCTCGCCTACTTTCATCGCCAAAGACTTAATCCATTCTGCCTTTTCGCTTTCGTCTGCCAGCACGTAATGATCGTAAAGATTTAGGAACGGTAAAATGTAATTAAAATTGGTATGGTCGACCACAGAAAGGCTCATGTCGTTGGCAAAGTCGATCTGAAGGTAATCCATCATAAATCTTTTTTCCACATTCCGGCGCAGGATTGCGAGGTTGTCGTAACCCGTTTCGCTGTATTTGAAAGCAAGTCCTTCGAGGTATAATTTGTCTTCGAAATCGGCATAGATATTTTTACGGACTGTAACCGCAAAATACACAGGGCGTTTCCCTGAGTTGTCCACAATATGTTTCACGAGGGCTTTTTGATATGCATCGTAAGCTGCCTGGTAGTTGCCGTTTTTTTTGATTTCCTTGGTCACAAAATCAGAAACCTCTTTTTCGAAAGCAGGTATGTTTAATTCGCTGAAAATGGCTTTTCGGTATCCTTCAATAAAAATCAAACTGGTATTGAGCACCACCACATCTTTGCGGATATTTTTCACATTTTGCAATATCCACACAGGATAGGTGTCGTTGTCGCCTGCTGTAAAGAGGATCGCATTTTCATCCATCGACATCAATACGTTGTAGTTCATGTTCAATATGCCGGGCGACACATCGCCGCTGTTGTACCACATTTTGCAAAACTGTTCCTTCATCTTTTTTTCCCGGCTTATTTCGTAATGGGTAATGAAATCATCGTAGGTTTCGGGCCGGCTGGGGTCGATAGCATAAGCCTTTTCGAGATAGGGGAACAGTTCTATATTATTTCCACCGTTCCAAAATTTTACATGGTTGTATTCGAAACTTTCGGGGATGGCTTTGCCCATGCTTTCGATAATCCCGGCCATGTCCTGCAATACTTTATCTTTTTCGCTATCCCACTTGTCGGGCTTTCCGGTGAGGTTGGCCATGCGGTTGGCGATGTAGTAATTGTACCAGGCAGGGGCATTGGCCGAGTCTTTCTGGATTTCCTTTTTCCACAATCCGGCTTGTTTTACATACCATTCGTAAGGTTTCACCTGCTTAACAATGGAATAGACCGGTTCGGGTTTTTGCGCCTGGACCTGACTTGCCGAAACGAAAAGTACAAATATCAGCAAGATTGAGAAAGCTTGAAAAGATTTAAATATCCAAAGGGTCAATAATTTAGTTCTTTCAAATAGTTTTTTCATGTTCAGGGTTTTTGAGATGAATAAATAATTTGAAGGATGATACACGTAAGTTAGGGGGAGGTTCAAAAAGGGGAATGCTGGATGCTGGATTTTGTATGTTGAATAAAATGAAATCTAATGTTGAATTTTAGAAGTTGAATGTTGAATAAAAAAAAAAAGAATCAAGTATCAATATGAATCAAGGGTTGAAGTGCAATTGTCACGAAGTGACTAAATCTCAATAACCGTGGGCTTACGCCCACGGAAAATGAAGGCCTTCTACTCCAGCCACGAAGTGGTTGAACCGAAAAACTAATTCAGCCCACTTCGGGGCTGGGATTTGCTATGCCCTACTACCGTGGGCTTCGCCCACGGTTATTCAAATTAATCCCTTTCAGGGCTTTACGTAAAATATTACTTAATACATTCAACCCTTGATTCGCATTAATTACTCCGTATTGCTTCTCCTTGTAAATCTTCCACCTAAGTAGGTCTTCCAAATTTCCAATTTTCAATTTCCCTTTTACTCTTTCTTAAACAACTTCAGCTCCGTAAAATAAAAATCAGGGTTGGGGATGTCGATGCGTAATTCGTGGGCTTTCCCCTTTTCATTCAAAATAAACTGGGCCGTGCCCTCAGGTAGCGAAGGGGTATTTTTTAGTTTGATCGAAAATGTATCGAAATGCCAAAGTCCGAGTACGCCCACAAAATCGGGGGTGGGGATAAAATATAACATCAGTTTTTTGTTTTCGAGTTTTACTTCCACATCGCCATACAATTCGCTGGTGTAGGTTCCGGTGTAGTCAATCAGATCAAGCGAGGGCTTTGTCTTTTTAATCCTGGCTTCTTCCTTTTTCAGCTTTTCTTCTTCTCCCATTTTTTCCATGGTTTTGGTGCGGGCCAGGAATTTTCCACTCCAATCGGTTTTGTCATCGCTCAAAAAAGTGTCGAGTATTTTATAGATCAGGCTATAATACAAAGTGCTGTTTTTGTTGGTCAGGATCACAAAACCCAGGTTTTCTTCGGGCACCATGCAAGTATAACTGAGCACTCCATCGTATCCCCCGCCATGACCAACAATCTTTCGTCCATGATAATCGAACAGCGACCAGCCCAGCCCATACGATTTAAAATGAGTAGATGGCCAAACCCGCTCGGCCCCCAAGCTCACATCCTGAATGGTATGAGGTGTCCACATCTCATGCGAAGATTCCTTGTTGAAGATTTCCTTCCCATTAAATGTCCCCTTATTCAATTGAAGCATGAGCCATTTCGACACATCGTTTACGCAGGAGTTAATTGCCCCTGCCCCACCGATGTTATCCCAGTTCATATAGGGTATAGAAATAGTCTTGCCCTGATCGGAGGTATGGGGCATGGCCACATTGCCCAACCTGGCAAAATCGTTTATGGTGGTGGTGGTCCGGTTCATTTCTAAAGGAGAAAAAAATCGTTCTTTGAGAAATTCATCCCAGGTCATCCCCGAAACTTTTGAAACAATTTCGCCGGCGGCTATGAACATAATATTCTGGTAGCCAAAGTGAGTACGGAACGGATAGGCAGGTTCGAGGTATTTAGCCCGTTTCACAACTTCTTCTCGCGAGTACGTTGTGCCGTACCAAACCAAATCGCCACTAAATGTTTCCAGGCCGCTTCGATGGCAGAGCAAATCGCGGATGGTCATGTTGGCCGTCACCCAGGGGTCGTACAACTCAAAGTAGGGCAAGTATTTGATCACCTTGTCATCCCACGAAAGTTTACCTTCTTCAACCAAAATGGCAATAGCTGCCGAAGTAAAGGACTTCGTGTTTGAAGCTATGGCAAACATAGAGTTGGCATCCACTTTTTCGGGTTTTCCAATTTCACGGACACCATAGCCTTTGGCAAAAATGAGGGTATCGTTTTTTACAATGCCAATGGCCATTCCGGGCACTTCCCAATCGGCCAGGGCTTTCTGAAAATATACGTCGAGTCTGTCGTGGCGGGGATTTTCTGCCGGAGGAGTCTTGGTGGGGATCAGCTGAAAACTCAGGAAAATGGCTCCGAAAAGTAGGGCAAACAGGTCTATTCGTTTAAACATAGTTGTTTCGATTTCAAATTTATGATGCCCGAAATAAAGAATTATTATTGAAATGGGACCTATTCATTTTTTATTAACTCTCCTGCAACAGGAAAGCCACCGGGTAATGATCGCTAAAACCATTTGGGTTATACGATTCACTAGGGCGGCCAAACTTTATTGGGTCGGGATAGCTTCCGCCCGAAACCATATCGGGGTAAAAAACTATTTGCGATATATAACCACCCGCGGCATTGGTGGGAAGGGAAAATCCATAATTCCCTTTCACGATCCCCTTCGACACTAAAATTTGATCGAAGCAATAGGCAAAATTATCATAATAAAAACTACCCTGGCCTTTGTTAAAATATTTCCAACTTAGGTTTAGAAGTCTGGGCGTTTGGGAATTTTTTACTTTCACGGGCTGATTTGTCGAAAGAGCATAATCGGTCATCGAGCGATTAAAGGCCTCATCGTTGAAGTCGCCCATCACCACAATGGCTGTGTTCGAGCCTTTTATTTCGAGGATGCGCTCGATCCAGTAGCTAAGGGTTTCTGCTGCGATAATGCGGTACGGCTCCGATTCATAAGTTCCGGCACTCCTGGCTGGCCAATGATTGCCAATCACAATCAAATCCTTTTGGCTGACTGTCTTGAAATTCACCTGAAAAATATCTCGCGTAGCAGACCGCTTTAGAACTGTATAGCTAAAATGTCCATCGGAAGAAAATTTATAGGAATCGTAGATGAAAGCCACATCGATGCCCCGTCCATCGGGAGTGTCGTGGTGGGCTATTTGATAATTTCGGCCCAGACTAGCCAATTCACCCACCAGAAGCTCAATCACATGTAAGTTCTCCACCTCACATAGGCCTAGAATGTCCGGGCCATGATTGTTGTTCATAAATCTTATCACCTTGCCCAACTGTTGAATTTTGGTCTCCAAAACAGATTGGGTCCATCCATTCAATTCGGAATTAAGCTTGCTTTGCAACCAGGCCGGACGGTCGAGTGCGTTCTGTATGTCGAACAAATTTTCGACATTCCACCATGCGATATAGTAATTGTTCATAATCGTTTTGTTTTAGTTAAAGCTGCTACAAGATAGAAATATTCTTCACAAGAAAAAAATAAGCCGCCAGCGAAGGTGTACAACCTAATGCTCTCAATTGATAAAAAAGATGTTGCAGATAATTATTCATCTATATTCTAATTCAGGGTGAACAAAAAGGGGCGTTTTTAGCTTGGTCAAATCAATTGTAACTTTAATGGATTTTTACGTATGATTCATGTAAAAAGATTTTTAGAATCAATTTGATGCATTACTTTTAGATAAAATTTTGACAACAAGACTTGAACACACATTTAGATGACAATACTTAACTTGCCAAAGACCTATGGAGCGGATTAATTTTTAAAAATTAAACAATGGTCTCGGAAAAAAAGAAAATAGGAAATTTTTTCATAAGCGTAATTGATGTATCAGTTACCTTACTGTCGTTTTTACTCGCCTACTTCATAAGGTTGAATTATTTCGATATAAACCTTAGGTATTCAAGCGAATACATTACGGTAGTACTGCTTATTGTCCCAACATGGCTATTTTTGCTACGTTCGGTCAATTTGCTTGGCATCCCCCGCACACGCTCTTATGCCCAAATTTTTGTACAATTGTTTAAAGTGGTGATAATTGGATTTGCCGTTGTTATTTTCTTTATCTTTATTCTGCGCCTAAACATTATTTCAAGGATTGTCATTGTGCTTTTTGCGGCAATCAACCTGGTTCTTCTTTATTCAACCAAAATATTGACTTTTATTGTATCGAAGTACTACCGGGCAAAAGGACAAAACAAACGCAACATCCTCATATTAGCAGACGACACTTCAATTCCTTTCATCGATAAAATACTCAGCCATCCAGAGTGGGGCTACAGGATTATTATGATTTTGTCTGATTCGCCAAGGATCCGTGAAAAATATGGCAAACGTGCCAAAATAATTACTTCAAAGGCCAGTGTAAGGAGTCTTATCGAATTTGATGTGGTAGATGAGGTAGTGTATTGCATGAACGAAATCAATCAGACGGAAATTCAATCGTTGATTTATTCCTGCGAAGAAATTGGTGTTAGTTTCCGTATGCAGTCGCATTTATGGAATATTACCGGGACAAAATCGAAGCTTACCTATTTCGACGAAATCCCTTTCTTTTCATTCTCAAACACCCCAACCGATTACATTGCCTTGCAACTGAAGTGGCTTACCGATTATGTATTTGCTTTCCTTACACTATTAATTTTTACCCCGGTGATGGTCGTAATTGCCATCCTGATAAAATATACCTCGCATGGCCCTGTGTTGTTTAGGCAAATGCGTGTAGGCTTACGTGGACGGAAGTTTTATTTGTACAAATTCCGGACAATGGTGGCGCATGCCGAGCAAATGAGGAACGAGCTCGAAGAGATGAATGAAGTGGATGGCCCTGCGTTCAAAATTAAAGACGACCCTAGAATTACACGTATTGGAAGATTTCTTCGGAGAACAGGACTTGATGAACTTCCTCAACTATACAACATCCTAAAAGGCGATATGTCGCTGGTAGGTCCGCGCCCACCCATCCCTGATGAGGTTGAAAAATACGAGAGGTGGCAATTGCGAAGACTATCGATGAAACCTGGGATTACCTGTATTTGGCAAATAATGCCCAACCGCAACAATATCCCTTTCAACCAGTGGATGAAACTTGATTTGCAATATATCGACAGCTGGTCGCCAAAGCTAGATTTTATGCTGTTTATTAAAACCGTGAAGACCGTATTGTCGGCCAATGGGTCTTAATATCAGTCTTTAGTCTCCAGTACGCAATAGGCAGCATCCCAAACATCCCACATCCAACATTCAATATCCAATCTTGAATGAGAATTTTAGGAATTCACAATTTTTAACTTTTTTCATTCGATATTCAATATTGGATGTTTTTTAACCCATCATCGGGATGCAATATAACAACCTGCAACTTACCTACAACGGGTAAGCTTTGTAGAACCGGCTGAGAACTGATGACTGACGACTGAATACTGCCGACTGAGAACTGCCTGCTAAGTACTTCGCTACCTACCATTCAAAAGAGTACCACAATAAGGACATTTCAAAGAGCAACACGGGACACCTTGCTTATGATCAACTTCGACCCCACAATCGGGACAATAGCAAGGTTTGCTTCCGAGGAATGCATTGCTACCTTTCTCCTCTGTCTTGTCACCAATTTTTATTGTGTCGTCTGAATCGCAATGCCCACAGCTATGTTTTTCGGTAGGGCGGCTGATGAAAGTTTCGTCGCATTTTCGGCATTTGAACCAGTCTTTGTCGAATTTTACATGACCACCCGAAATCGCAATTACTTTACTTTCGGCCAAGGCTTTAGCAATAGTCTTTCGTGCCTTATCGTAAATGCGGGTGAAGGTAGGCCGCGAAATACCCATCTTAACAGCTGCCTCCTCCTGATTAAGGTCCTCGTAATCGGCTAGCCGGATAGCTTCGAATTCCTCAAACAGTAATTCAACAGCCTCCAGGTCACGAAGGGGTGTACCAAAAGGTTTGAAGCCCAGCATGGCAGGGGGCAAATTCATTTTCCTACTTCGAATTGGTCGTGGCATACATATAAATTTTTCAAGGGGGTAAAATTAAGGCGAATTATCTACATACTAAAATTTGAAGGATTTTAAGCTTTGGGGCTTCACTCCTATCAACAATGCCACCAACTCAAAATAGGATTTCAGAATGTCGTCTACATCCTCTTTTTCACCAGCTCTACCGATTTCTTTGTAATCGATTTTGTGACCAACTTTTGCTCCTTGTTCTCCAGTGTATCCATGGCCCGCCCGTAGTCTTTCATAAAATCTTCAACTACATCGGCGGCAAACAATCCAAGCACTTTTCCCATATCTTTGGGGGTTATTTCGCCAATCTTGCTGATAACATTATTCAACCGGTTTTCAGTTACATAATCCATTATTGCCGCCTGCAACTGTTTTATATCATCGGTCAATTTATTATTTTTGATTTCGCGTTTTCGTACCCTGGCTTTTTCGGCCCACTTTTCGTTTTTGTTTTTTAGCATCACCCTGGCCCCACCTCCTAAAAATGAAGGCTCAACCGGACGGATCACGACTCCCTCAACTACATTAGGCTCGATTTGAGGCAGACCTAACTGCTGGTATATGCCTGACTGAATATCGTTTGGATAGTTCAGGCATTCGACGAGACTTCCCCTGAAAAGGGTTTTTGCGTGAAGGAATTGATGCCTTGCTAGATAGGCCTCGATCTGATCGGTATCCATGTAGGCATGGTTGTCGAGTAAAATGTCGAATGCGTAAAATTCGTTCGAGGGGCAATAGAATATCCCTTTCTGCACCTTTATGGCTGCACGGTCTTTGGGAACATCGGGATGTGAATAATCGCCACCTATAAGTTCGCCAAAAACGGTAAGCTGCACCATTTCGGGATTGGCCGATTTCAGTTCGTCCCAAAGCGATTGTAGCCGGGCCAGGTTCTTATCGTAAACCAGTTGGTAGTTGTAGAATTTTTCATCCGGTTTTATTACCTCAGTTCGTTTCGTGGCAGTAAAGTTTACTCCATCGGTAGTCCAGAAACTCATATTTGCACCATGTGCTTTTTCCTGAACAACATACTCAAGATTACCAAACCCTCCCGACTTTATTTTCTCGACAAACTCGTTTTGGAAGGTGTTTTCTATCGAACTATATTTTCGGAACATATCTTTATTTTTTGTAATTTTCTTGAATCCAACTAATTCTTTTTATCATAAAGCTTACCTTTCAAATAGTAATCGGCACTACAATATAGCTTGCTATGGCAAATATAAAAATACAAAAGATAAACGTTTTCAACAATTCAACCATTCAACTTTTCAACTTTTTGTCCCCATCAACCATTTGCTTAGTTTTGTGGCCGAACAAAATCCAGAAGCATGATTATTAAAACGGCTGAATTTTTAATGAGCAACTCACTGGTGGCTAAGTGCCCCCAAAGGGATATTCCAGAATACGCTTTTATTGGGCGGTCCAATGTGGGGAAATCATCGTTGATAAACATGCTGACCAATCACAGCAAACTGGCCAAGACTTCCGGCACTCCTGGAAAAACACAACTAATCAATCATTTTTTGATAAACGATGCCTGGTTCCTGGTCGACTTGCCCGGATATGGCTATGCCAAGGTATCGAAAAAATTGCGTGCCGGTTTCAGCCAGATTATTACCAACTACCTAAAAAAACGCGAACAACTTTTTTGTCTTTTCGTGTTGCTCGATAGCAGGCTCGAACCCCAAAAAGCCGACCTCGAATTCATGGATTTTTTAGGAAACAATGGAATCCCTTTTGTAATGGTATTTACAAAAGCTGACAAATTGAAACCCACCGAACTTGAACGGAATCTTGCCAATTACAAAACTATAATGCTCGAATCCTGGGATGATTTGCCCGAAATATTTATTACCTCCGCCACTTCAACAATGGGCCGCGATGAAGTGCTGGGCTTTATCAGCAAAACAAATAAAGAGTTTGACCTGTCATCGTCCGAAGTTTGACCTGTCATCGTCCGAAGGACATGACAGCGTCATTCAAAGTTGGGTGACCTAAACGCTGTCAGGTCTTGCAGACGCTGACAGGTTTTCACTCGTATCAATTCAGTATAAAATTCTATTTTTACGGGCTTACAAATAAATTTTTATCAAAATATAAAGAATATGAATATTCGTTTGCTCATCATTGCCTTGTTACTTGTATCCTTTAGCCTCCCCTCCTATTCGTGCACCATCATTGCGGTTGGTAAAAAAGCTTCTGCCGATGGTTCGGTGATCGTTTCGCACACCGATGCCGGGCCGGATTGTCGCCTGCATGTAGTTCCCGGTCAGAAATTCAAAACGGGCGATAAAGCTGCCATCCATTGGGGCATGACTGAACTGGGGCGGCCTTTGGGCGATTATGGCGAAATCCTGGGATACCTTCCACAGGCTTCCGAAACGTTCAGTTATTTTCAAACGGCTTACCCGCAAATGAATGAGCACCAGTTAGCTATTGGCGAAAGCACTACCAGCCAGCGCGAAGAGTTGAAAGTAGACCGTGCCATCTGCAAGCAAATCATGACTATTGAACAGGTACAGGCTTTTGCCCTGCAACGTTGCAGCACTGCCATCGATGCCCTGAACCTAATCACCGGCTTACTCGAAAAATATGGTTTTCTGCCTTCTTGTGTTGGCGAATCGGAAGACTTAGTGATTGGTGACAAAAATGAAATCTGGGTTCTCGAAGTATTTAGCGTGGGCAACAGCTGGTCGCCAGAAAGTGGCAAGCCGGGAGCAATTTGGGCTGCCCAGCGAGTGGGTGACGACCAGGCACTGATCATTCCCAACTGGAGCATCATCAAAGAAATCAACCTCGAAGATAAGGCTAATTTCAGGGCATCGTCGAATTATATGCAGGAAGCCATAGACCGGGGCTGGTACGACCCTGCAGGAAGCAAGCCCTTCATCTGGCAGGAAGTCTATGCCCCCATCCCACGTGAATGGGCCACCAGCCGTTTCTGGTTGTTTTACTCGCAGTTTGCCCCCAACTACACAAACTGGCCACCACGAAACACCGAAGATCCTTTTGAAGGAGATGGTCAGTATATTCAGTATGTAGAACCAATTTCGATCTATCCCTTTTCAGTGAAACCCGAGAAAAATATTTCGGTGCAGGACATCATGGCTTTTCAACGGTCTACCTTTACCGGCACTTTGTATGACAAAGAAAATGCCCCCGTCTGGTACTACCCCGGCAAGGATGGTAAAATGGTAAAAAGCCCTATCGCCACCCCCTTCCCAACTGTCGAAATGCGAAAAGTGATGAATATAAACAGTCGCAGGAATGTGGCTCGTGCCCGTGGCGAATACGGCATGATTGCCCAGTTACGCTCGTGGTTGCCCGATGAGGTGGGTGGTATTTATTGGTTTTATGTCGATAATGCCTACACCTCGGCTTATGTGCCCGTGTATGCCGGAGTAACTGATGTGGCTGATTGTTACAAGCGTTACGACAAAGAAACTTTCGACGATAATTCAATTCGTTGGTGTGTCGATTTTGTCGATAACCTGCTGTACCTGCGCTGGCAAGATGCAGTAACCAGTCTTCGCGCCAAACGTGATCCCCTGGAAAAAAGTTTCTTCGACGAACAGTCCGAAGTGGATAAAAAAGCACAAGATTTAATGGCCAAAAATCCGAAGAAAGCAAAACAATATCTCACCCAAATCAGCATCGACAGGATGAATCAGGTGCATCACTTATTTAAAGATATGCGTATTGAGTTAATTACAAAATACACGAATAATAAACAAGGAATATAGAATTTAATGTTGAAAATTTGATATATTGGGGATTGATGAACTGAGACTGGACTGAGAACTGACGACTGGTGACTGGTGACTACCGCAATGAACTGCCTACATCGGATCTACATCAATTACAATCTGTGCAGAGCGATGGTAAGGATTTAAAAGTATGTCCTTGCAGCTTTGCCGAATAAACTCACGCTTCCCGGAGGCATCCTTGTCCTTTTTTATTTTGATTAGGATGTTTTTGTGGTAGCGGTTTTGTACCCGCTTTATAATAGGAAACTCAGGGCCCAAGAGAAACAGGCCAAAAACAGTCCGAAGTTTTATGGCCAGGGCATCGGCGGTTTTGTTTACCTGCTCTACATCACGGTGGCGGACCGACAACATAACAAGCCGCACGAATGGAGGGTAATGAAAGAGATGCCGCTCGGCGAGCTGATGGTTGTACATGGCCTCAAAATTATTCTCTTTCACATCCTTGATAATTGGATGCTCCGGATCTGACACCTGGATGATCACTTTTCCCTGCCTGTTTTTACGACCTGCCCTTCCGCTCACCTGGGCCATCATCTGGAAACTGCGCTCGAAGGCCCGGAAATCAGGGAAGTTCATCATGCTGTCGGCATTCAAAATCCCCACCAGGCTTACATTGTCGAAATCTAAACCCTTCGACACCATTTGTGTGCCCACCAAAATATCAACATCGCCAGCTTCAAAATCAGTGATTATTTTCGTGTACGAATTCTTGCTGCGGGTCGAATCAAGATCCATGCGTTGAATTCGTGCCTGTGGAAAGAAGATGGCAATTTCATCCTCTACTTTTTCAGTACCAAAGCCCCGGGTCGAAATCTTTTCATCCTTGCAATCAGGACAAGCACGGGGTATGCTTTGGGAATGTCCACAATAATGGCACACCAGGTAATTGGTAAACTTGTGGTAGGTAAGGCTAACATCGCATTGTGTGCAACGGGGAACCCATCCGCAGGAATTACATTCGAGGTAAGGCGAAAACCCACGCCGGTTTTGAAACAGGATCACCTGCTCGCCCTGGGTCAGCGAATGTTCTACCGATGCCAGGAGCTGGGGCGAAAAGATTGATTTCATCAGTTTTTTGCGTCTGGCTGTTTTTATGTCCGCAATTTCAACCTCAGGCATCTGGATGTCGAGGTAACGCGAAAAAAGTTCGACAAAATGATAGCGTCCATATTTCGCATTATAGTAACTTTCGAGAGAAGGGGTGGCTGTCCCCAACAGTGTTTTTGCGCCATGCATGTTGGCCAGCACAATGGCACTATCGCGGGCATGGTAGCGCGGAGCAGGCGATTGCTGTTTGTAGCTGGTCTCGTGCTCTTCATCAACAATAATAAGCCCCAGATTGGAAAAAGGAAGGAACAGCGCGCTGCGTGCCCCAAGAATTAACTGATAGGAATTTTCTGCATCTGTGTTTAGGATATTGTACCAGGTCTCCACCCGTTCGGCATCGGAATAGCGCGAGTGATAAATCCCTGCTTTATCGCCAAAAACAGTTTTGAGCCGGTTGATGATTTGTGCTGTCAAGGCAATTTCGGGCAAGAGATAAAGTACCTGTTTGCCTTGTTTCAGGTAGTCGGCAATCAGGTGGATGTAGATTTCGGTTTTCCCGCTCGACGTGACCCCGTGCAACAAAGCCACATCTTTTTCCTGAAACCCGGCCTTTAAGTTGGCATACACGTCCTGTTGGATTTCAGACAAAGGTTTCAGTTCTTTTTTTTCTGTTGAATTAAAATGAAGGCGGCTCACTTCCTCTTCATTAATTTCAAGGATGCCCTTTTTTACCAGGCTGTTTAGAGTGCCATGGTTTGTTGCAGCCTCTTTCAACAATTGTTTGCGGCTAATCTTTTTTTTATCTTCTTCTGAATAAGATTCAGATAAACAGAGGAAAGTCATTAATAGATCATGTTGTTTATGGGCTCGGGTAAGTTTATCTAAAACTTCGGTCAGCTTTTCTTCTTGTTGATAATCGGGAGCAAGTCTAACGAAGCTTTCGGTTTTTGCCTTGAAGCCATCATCCAGTTTTTCTTCGATTACAACTGCCCGTTTTTCAATCAGGGACTTTACATAAGGAATGGCATTTTTCAACCCAAGAATTTCGTTTACCCGGCTAATACTGAGCTGGGCCTCACTTTTCAGGAAGGCGATAATTGTTTCTTCCTTTTCAGATAGCTCAATATCGTCCGGCAAATCATTTTGCAAAAGCACATTGGTCTCCGATTCAAGTTTTAATCCGGTTGGTAGGGCAGCCCGGTAAACCTCGCCAGGGGTACACATATAATAATCAGCCATCCATTGCCACAAAAGCAACTGAAAGTGGTTTACAATGGGCTTGTCGTCGATAATCTCGAATACCTCCTTTACCTCATAGCCTTCGGGTTTGGTTGAATGGATTTCTTTGATTATGCCGGTGTAAATCTTCTTCCTGCCAAATTGCACAATGACCCGTTTGCCTACTTCTGCCGAACCTTCCATCTCCTGGGGCAAGGCAAAAGTAAAGCTCCCTTCGAGAGGAAGAGGCAGTATTACATCGGCAAAAAGAGTTGGCCCAAACATTCTTTTGATTTGTTTTCTCTACAAATCTACAATATTTAATTTCAGAATGAAGATCAACGATTTTTGATTTTTGATTTTCTCTTTGAAAAGATTTCCCAACCCTGCCTTATTCTACTTACTTTTGCAAAAAAGGAAATCATGCGGCATAAAAAAACCGAAGCTTTATCGGATGTTATCAGGAGCTACACCAAGGATCTGGGGATTGATACAAAAATCCTCGAGGTGAGGCTGGTCAATTCGTGGGAAGAAATTGTTGGGACTATGATTGCCAGGTCTACTACTTCGATTGAAATACGGAAAGGTGTGCTCGTAGTTCAACTCCGATCATCAGTAATCAAAAACGAGCTTCATTTATTAAGGGAAGGATTGATCCAGGCCCTGAACGAGAAGGTTGGGGAAAAGGTGATCAATGATATTAGTTTCAGGTGATTGCAAAAATGCTTCAGCTACGAAGTAGCAAAATATCAATAACCGCGGGCGAAAGCCCGTGGAAAGCAAACAAACTGTTGATCCAGCCCCGATAGGGGTTGAATATAAAAAAGAAGATTATGTCAAGCTACCGCCAGATTTTGTATCACTAATTTTCCGTACTAAAGATAGCCGGAAAACTCTAAACCCCGAACACGTCAGGGAACTATATGCCTATATAATGGGATATATCAAAACCAAAAGCTGGTTTCTTTACCGGATTAATAGCATGGAAGATCATCTGCACCTTTTGAGCGATTTACATCCGAATTTAGCCCTGGCTAATTATATGAGGGATATGAAAACATCCTCGTCCAACTGGTTAAAGCAATCTGGAAAATTTCCCAAATTCCAGGGTTGGGCAGAAGGATATGCCGCATTAACCTATGCCTGGAGGGATAAGGACACGATTGTCAATTATATCAAAAAACAACAGGAGCATCATAAAAATGTGACATTCGAGGAGGAATTAAAAAGTTTACTAGTAGAGCATGGTATTGAGGTTGATGACAGTTTTTTTCCATAAAACGAAAGTACTACCCCTATCGGGGCAGGTATGCTTGTCGATTTTATTCCACGGGTTTCGCCCGCGGTTATTGAGATATAGCTCTTTCAGAGCAATATGAAGTTCATATCAACAGTGATTGATAAACTTTATTAAAACAACTTCATCTGCTCATTCCGGACATCTTCGAAAAACTTCATCTTCACAGGCATGTCATTTTCTGCACATAATCTCTTGAAATGGGAATATAGTTCCTTGTGATATTCTAGTGGGCAATTATAATCATCACCAAACCGGTCGATGTATTTTTGTTTGATACCCGGGAAGTGCTTGTCCAGCTTATTGAAATAATACTCGCGTTGACCGGTGCGGTTGGTCATGCCCATGGCGGTCACAATGTATTTTGCCCCGGCCTCTTTTCCTTTTCGCACTACTGCCTCGATGTTTTCTTTATGATCGGTGATGAAGGGGAGAACGGGCATCAGCAAAATACCAGTGTAAATTCCTTGCAGCGAAAGTTCCCTGATGGCCCTAAACCGTCTGGATGATTCAGGTGCACCCGGCTCAATAATTTTTGAAAGCTGATCATCGGCAGTAGTGATGGTAAACGAAACCGCCGAATATATCCTACCGATTTCTTTTATCAACTTCTCATCGCGCAGCACCAGGTCACTTTTGGTAAGGATGTGGAGAGGAAACCGGAAATGCAGGATGGTTTTCAAGGCTTGTTGTGTTAGGCAGGTCCTGGCTTCGATGGGCATGTAGGGGTCGTTCATGCTGCCGGTGCCAATGGTGCCTTTTTTTCGTTTGCCACGAAGCTGTTTGGTCAGCAATTGAATGGCATTTTCTTTTATCATGATGTCGGCAAAGTTTTCGATTTGGTAGCACTCGCTTCGCGAATCGCAGTAGATGCACTGGTGCTGGCAGCCCCGGTACAGGTTCATGTTGTAGGATATGCCGAACCAGGGATCGGGGCCGTTTTTGAGGGGCGAGAGGATGCTTTTTGCTGTGATGTGTTTGATCATGGGTGTGGATGTAATCTTGATTGTCGATACTGTATCCCGGTAATCCACCATGATAAATCATGGTGGTGGCTCAACTGAGAGTTGCATTACCGCAGATAATCACTCACAATTTTCGAAAGGTCTTTTTTTATCTTCTCCCAGGTTTGTCCTTTGAAACTAACCGGTGCCTCACTTTCATCGGCATCGGCAAAATAGGTAATGGCATGTGGAATACTTATGGCCAACATTTGATTGGGATACTTCTGTTTATGCCAATCCATTAATTGCTGAAGCGAAAAATGTTGAAGCAATTCATGTAAGTCCCAGAAAACCTTCTTCTTTGCCCTACCCAAAATGGCCTGTATTTTCATGGCGGCAATATCAGCTTTACTATAAAACCTAATCTTTTCTTCAATATAAAAAGTTTCAATCGGCAGATGTGGGAAATAAACTAAATCAACCTTTACATTCTTTAAGAAACAGAATATTCCGAAATGGGTGTGCAGCTTTTTATAATCAAAATCATCTCCAAATTCATTTTCCAATTCCGAAATTATTGTTTCGTGTGTGAATTTCTCATGGAAGAATAAATCTAAGTCAATAGAACTGCGGTGACCATATCGAAGCGACAAAGCCGTTCCCCCAACCAAAGAAAAATTCATCAGGGAAGGCAATTCCATCAACCTCTTTAATAAGGAAAAAGTGACGGGTTCAACTGTCGAAGTATATAGCATCGGAATTGTTCTATTGGTTTATCAATTATGGCACTGGCAAAATGAATGGTATGTAGGGGTAAAAACTTTGCGTGCAAAAGTGCTTGGGTCACTTTTTCGTCGCCATAGTATCGGCGGCATTGGCGGATGTCGTCCACATCGCCGCGCTCGAAGACCCGTTCGATCACAAAGTTGGCTTTGGCATCGTAGTCGAGCTTATCGAAATCGACATCCCAAAATATGCGCTTATTGAATACGGGTTTGTTTTTCATAGCACGAAATTACGAAAATTTATGGTTGTTGTGATAGTAGGGGTGCGACTTAAAGTCGCACTCCGACTCTGCGTACATACAAGTCACCGGGTGAGTTTTTAATAAAAAGTCAGGATGTTTTAATCTTTATAGTTCATTTACAAATAATTCACCCGGTGACTGGGACAGAACCCAATAGCAAGCGAGGGTTTCGCTCAAAGCGAAGCCCCCGCTGAAGGAAAGGCAATTTTGCAATTATCTTTTTCTAAACAGATAAAAAGATTTACTTTTATGCAGCTTTTTGAAATCATACAAAACAAACCTTATTCTAGCAGCTATGAAAAATCTATCCTTTCTGATTTGTTTCCTACTGGTTCCGATATTTGCTTCTTCGCAGTGGGAATGGCAGAATCCTTTGCCACAAGGGAATAACCTGACTTCAATGACTTTTTTAGATGATGGCACTGGCTATATTGCAGGAGAACTCGGCACAATACTAAAGACAAATGATGAAGGAATTACATGGAATTCAACATATAACATCTCATTTATAAATTTGAGTTCGATTCAGTTTATTGATTCAAATATTGGATTCGCATCAGGCGGGAATAGTATTTCAATTACAACAGATGGGGGACAGAATTGGACGATTTCATCTACAGTGCCATACATTTATGATAATATTAATGATTTTTATTTTCTGAATTCTATTACAGGAGTTGCAATAGGACCAATGGGGTATATAATAAAAACTGTAAATGGGGGGAATTGGTGGAGTCTAATATCCAGTGGAACAAATGAAGAATTAAATTCAATTTGTTTTACACCCAATAATGATGCATACATCGTTGGAAGTGGTGGAATAGTATTAAAGTCCACGAATTCAGGCAATAGTTGGTTCCCCCTTTCAAGTGGTGTTTCCGATGGGTTTACTTCAGTCTATTTTATAAATGATTCCCTGGGATATATCGCAGGATATAATGGAAGAATTCTGAAAACAGTCGATGCTGGGAATAATTGGATAGATATTTCGCTTGGAACAACCGACCCTATATTGGCAATTTGTTTTAAAAATGAATATATTGGATTTGGTGTAGGATCTAATGGCAAAATATTTAAAACTTCTAATTCTGGTCAGAATTGGACAAATGTGAATAGTGGTACATCTCATCATCTATGGGCAGTCTCAATTGATAATTTGAATAATGTTTATGCGATTGGAAATGCAGGTGTAATTCTTAAATCCGGGGATGGTGGGAACACATGGATGAAAATATCAAAGGGGGTGACTCAACATTTAGAATCAGTTTGTTTTCTAAATGACTCAACTGGATTTGCTGTAGGTCATTTTGGAACGCTATTAAAATATGATTATCAAGAGGAAAGTTGGTTTGAATTGAATAGTGGAAGTCATAATGATTATTATTCTGTTCATTTTGTTGACTTACAAACAGGTTATATTGTTGGAGAATCAGGTGCTGCTCGGAGGACAATTAATGGAGGTAATACCTGGATTACTCTACCCTCATCAACAAACAAAATCTTACGATCTGTTGATTTTATTGATAATAGTATAGGATTCGCTGTAGGTGATGATGGAGTTATTGTTAAATCTACGGATGGTGGCACAACGTGGGCTGTATTAAATAGTGGTACAACACAGGATTTACTATCAATTCAATTAATAGACTCAAATATAGCTGTTGTTGTAGGCGGATACGGCATTTTTTTAAAATCTGTTGATGGGGGGATGACCTGGTACGATCTACCAACAGGAGTAGGACAACAATTATGTTCGGTTCGATTTTTAGATGAGCTATATGGTTTTGCTGTTGGCTATGGTGGAACAATAATTAAAACCATTGATGGCGGCGAAAATTGGATTTTGTTGGAAAATGAAAATACGGAAAAGTTATTGGATATAAGTCTTAATAGTTACAATGTAGCTTATGTCGCTGGTGAAAATAAAACTATACTTAAAACAGCAGATGGAGGTGATAGTTGGAGTTTGTATACATTAACATATTCTACTTCAGCCAATGACTTTAATTCCATAGTCTTTCCTAATTCAAAGACTTGTTATCTGGCAGGAACTTATGGATGTATAATTAGAATGTCAACCGACGATGAAATTTCAGTGGATGAATTTCCTCCTCTCGCGGCTATATATGTTTTATATCCAAATCCAGCCTATGATAAAATCACCATTTCCACAGAAAAGGACCTTCCAGGTGAAATCCTCATCGACATGTTCAACCTAACAGGCCAGCAAGTATTGTCATCAAAATTCCAAAACCTAAACAGGATGGAATTGGATGTGAGCAAACTTGGATCAGGCATCTTTATTCTAAAAATTCAGTCGAAAGGGAAAGTGGAATGTAAAAAAGTGGTGATAAATTAAAAAAGCATTTGGCTCATGCGAAACTTTAAAATAGGTCTCTCACAAAAGATACGAACAAAACTTCATTCGAAAACACTATGATTGAAGTGCAAAGAAAATCGCAAAATAGCTCAAAGGTCATATATCTTTTGATTTTACTTTTGATCCTTTCGATTGATACTATGGGGCAAGTGATTTTTGAGAAGGGGTATTTTATCGACAACAACGATAAGAAAACAGAATGTCTCATCAAAAATCATGATTGGAAAACACCTCCAAATGAAATTGAATACCAACTGACAGGATCTTCCGAAGCTAAAGTTGCAGATGTTAACGAGATCAAAGAATTTGGGGTTTCCGGTTTGAAGTACCGGCGTTTTACTGTTGAAATAGAACAATCGAGCGAATCCATCTCCCAGATGACCGAGGAGAAAGAACCGATCTTTACGGAAGAAACCTTGTTTTTAAAAGTGATTATTGAGGGTAGCGCAAGTTTATTTTCGGCAGGTAAGGAAATCCGCTATTTCTATAGTGTAAATAATTCTGAAGTGGCCCAACTTGTACACAAACAGTATCTGACACCTTATCATGAGGTTGCCTCAAACAATAGCTACAAATCGCAGCTTTACAGCGATTTGAAATGTTCATGCATCACTCGCGAGGAGATTAAAAATACCAAATATAAAAATGATGCTTTGATCAGGGTTTTTGAAAAGTACAATACCTGTGTGCACTCCGATTTTATAAACTTTGAAGAAAAACAGAAAAGGGATGCTTTCAACCTATACCTAAGACCTGGATTGAAACGGGCAACCCTGTCTATTGGAAATTCATATAACCAGGCTCAAAATGTAGATTATGGCAGTAAATTGAATTTTAGTATTGGGTTTGAGGCTGAGTTTATATTTCCATTCAATAAAAACAAATGGGCAATTTTTATCGAACCGACCTATCAATCTTACCAAGCGGAAAAACCCAATCATTATAATTCAAACAGTATTCATTATAATTCCATCGAGTTGCAAATAGGGATCAAGCACAGCATGTATTTAAATTTCAATTCAAAAATATTTTTATCGGGAGGTATTGTTTTTATTGATATTCCTTTCGATTCTAAAATTGGTGTTGGTGGAATCGAGATCCGAACTTCATACAACGAAATTTTTGGTGCTGGATATTGCTACAAGAATAAATATAGCTGCGAATTACGGTATGGCACAAGCCGCGATATAATTACCAGTTACGTCCATTATTTCAGCGATTACCGGTCGATATCCCTAATTTTTGGGTATAATATTTTTTGATGAAATGAAAAAGCCCCGAAATAATCGGGGCAATTTCCATTATGCAATGGCAATCTGTTTTGCCGGTTTGGGTTTGGCTTCTTCCCGTTTGGGGATGAGAACCGTCAGGATGCCGTTGTCGTACTTGGCCTTTATCTTGTCGCTGTCGACAATATTGGGCAGGTTGAACGAACGGTTGAACGACTGATAGCTAAACTCACGACGGGTAAAGCCTCCATCTTCCTTCGATTCACTTTTGTTTTCTTTCTCCGAAGAGATCGTCAATGTGTCGTTGTGCAGATCGATGCGAAAATCTTTTTTCGTCAACCCGGGAGCGGCCATTTCAACTTCAAACACATCGCTACTTTCCTTTATATTTACGGCAGGCAAAGTAGTGTTGGTGTTCGAGAAATGCCTGTTCGACCAGTCGAATAAATCGCCTTCAAAAAAACGGTCGAACAACGACGGGAGCTGGTTTTGAAATCTTGCAAGTGTCATGATTTAATCCTCCATTTTTTAGTTAGACATATAATTAATTTCGACACCACATTTTTCAAAATAAATGCCAATGAAAAATTGGTGACATGCTGACAACCTAAAAGAAAATTTGACAGTCTCCGAGCTTCCAGAATCAACACCAGGCACCACTTCAAAAGCTTATCGAACTAATAAATAAAGCAGATAGGTTGAACACTGTAGAATGCCAACGACCCATTTATTGAGCAAAAAAAAAGCCCCGAAAATTCGAAGCTCTTTCAATCTATATATATGAAATTAATGATTAGTCCATTTGTTAAACCTCCCAGGTCGATCCACTTCGAAGTAAATCATCCATGCACTTTATTTTTGTTGTGGCCTGAACGTCGCGAATCTGCCTCTCTACTTTTTGGTCATAAGTAGCTGACTCAACAGCCCTGATTACACCAAAAGCAACCGGGAAATTGGGCAAGCCCATATTTACCAGCATCATCTGAATGAAAGGGTTTTCCGATTTGGCATCGTGCACAAGCAAGTCTGCTTCGGTAACTCCATCTTTCCCAATTTCTACTACTTCGAGGTGCATACCACGCAAAATAATCCCTTTGTCGTTGTTGTCGCCAAATATCATCGGTTTTCCATGTTCGAGAAACAATTGACGCTCATTCTTAAATTGCTTGTCGGTTATCTCAGCATGAATTTTATCGGCATAGATCACACAATTCTGCAACACCTCGACAACCGAAGTACCTCTAAATGTGGCGGCTTCAATCATAATCTGGGTGGTATGCTTGATATTGGTATCCAGGGTCCGGGCAAAAAACTTCCCCGACGATCCGATCACCAATTGGCCTGGTTTAAAGGGTGACTCAACGGTTCCGAAGGGTGAAGATTTGGTTATCTTTCCTTCCTTGGTTGTAGGTGAATATTGTCCTTTGGTCAAACCATAAATCTCATTGTTGAAGAGGATCAGGTTGAGATCGATATTTCTCCTGATCTCATGGATGAAATGGTTTCCACCAATAGCAAGGGCATCGCCGTCACCTGTGATCTGCCACACACAAAGCGAAGGGTTGGCAGTTTTCACCCCCGAAGCAATAGCACCAGCACGGCCATGTATGCTGTGAAATGCATACGTATTCATGTAATAAGGAAACCTCGACGAACAGCCAATCCCTGAAATTACGGCAAACTGCTCGCGTGCAATGCCCAATTCGGCCATGGCTTTCTGAACGGCATTCAACACGGCATGGTCGCCACAACCCGGACACCAGCGTACTTCCTGATCGCTTTTAAAATCTTTTGCGGTAAGTTGTAATTCTTGTACTTCCATGATTATGCCTCCAATATTTTTTCGATTTTTTCTTTCAATTCCTGAACTGTAAAGGGTAAGCCTTGTACCTTATTGATTTGATGATAATGAAAACTCTGGTGTTTCATGCGCAAGTAACTGGCAAATTGCCCCAGGTTGATTTCACAAACCACAATCTTTTTGAATTTACTAAACACCTCTGCCGTATTTTTAGGCAATGGGTTTATGTAGTTGAAATGTGCCAGGCTAACCGATTTGCCTTCCGCACGCATAAGTTCTACGGTGCTGATTAAATGGCCGTAAGTGCCACCCCATCCAACAACAAGTACTTCACCAGACTCATCACCTTCGGTTTCAAGTAGTGGGATATAATTTTCGATCCGTTTTATTTTTTCTTCCCGGATGTTGCTCATTACCTCATGGTTTTCGGGTACATAAGAAACGGTACCGGTAATGTTCATTTTTTCGAGGCCACCAATACGGTGTTCCAATCCGGCAATACCTGGTTTTGCCCATTCCCTTACAAGGGTTTCATCGTCGCGCAAATAGGGTTGGTACTCTTTATTATTAATATTAGCAAGACGTGGTTTAATCTCAGGCATATCAGCCATTGAAGGTACTTTCCATGGTTCGGAACCATTGGCCAGGAAACCATCGGTTAACAAAATAACCGGGGTCATGTGCTCAAGGGCAAATTTCGCGGCCATAAATGAGTAATAGAAACAATTGGAAGGAGTGCTCGAGGCTATTACACAAACCGGGCTTTCGCCGTTTCGTCCATACAATGCCTGCATTAAGTCCGATTGTTCCGTTTTAGTAGGAAGACCAGTTGATGGGCCACCGCGTTGCACATTGATGACAACCAATGGCAATTCTGTAATTACGGCTAATCCAATCGCTTCCGATTTTAAAGCAAGTCCAGGGCCGGAAGTGGAAGTGGCTGCCAACGAACCTGCAAAACTTGCCCCGATAGAGGTACAAATACCTGCGATTTCATCTTCGGCCTGAAATACTTTTACACCCAAATCTTTGCGAGCGGCCAATTCCTGTAAAATTTCGGTAGCGGGAGTAATAGGGTAAGAGCCAAGGAAGAGCGGAAGATTAGCTTTCTCGGCAGCTGCAATCAACCCCCATGCTGCTGCTGTATTTCCGTTGATGGAGCGGTATGTTCCCTTTGCAATCTCAGCTGGCTTAATCAGATAGGAAGGTGTTAAAGCCTCGATTGTTTCAGCATAATTATATCCGGCTTTTAGTACAGCTTTATTGGCATCTACTACAACCTGGATTTTCTTAAATTTCTTTTCAAAAAATGCCAAAGTGTGATCCATTGGCCTGTTAAATAACCAATAAACCATGCCCAGGGCAAACATATTTTTACTTCGGAGGACACTCTTGGCATCCAATCCGAACTCTTTCAAACATTCTTTTGTCAATAATGAGATGGGCGCCTCGATAATATTGAAGTCTCCAAGTTTGTCCTCAGTAATAGGATCTTGGGTCTTGTACCCTGCTTTTAATAGGTTTTTTTCAGTGAAACTATCAATATCCACAATGATAGTCCCACCTCTTTTCGTCCATTTCGACGAAGCCTTCAGAGCGGCAGGGTTCATGGCAACCAGTACATCGGCATAATCGCCAGGTGTGTTTACTTTTGAATGTCCCAGATGTACCTGAAAACCAGAAACGCCACCTACCGTTCCCTGAGGGGCCCGTATCTCGGCAGGGTAATCAGGAAACGTAGCAAGATCGTTCCCAATCAATGCAGATGTGTCGGAAAATAGAGTGCCTGTTAATTGCATCCCATCACCGGAGTCGCCGGAGAACCGGATTACAACTTTATCAAGCTCGATAATTTTTGCTTCTTTGGCCATAATTGTTTTATTTCTATCGGATTCGTAGAATTAAATTGAAATTTCTAATATACATTCTCTTTATTGTGAACTCCACTTTAAAGTATTATTAAAGCGGGCAAAATTAAATACTTTAAGCATAGCATAGCCCTATTATCCTGAAAAATTTATCAAACATTATCTTTTTTTTCACCAATGTTAAAATCATTGAATCAGCTCCTTAATTCATGCCATGTCTATTTATATTAATTCTATATTAATCAAATGCTCATTTCAAAATAATATTGAATGAATATTAGATGCACATACGGGATCAAGTGTAATAAGTTTGCATACCTTACCAAGCCTGATAAAGCTGTGTGTAAACGTGAATTGTCTAACAGAAATACGGTCCATAAGGCTTGCCTTAGTGAAAGATTCAAAATAACTTCCCCAATCTGACTTGGTCTTTTCACCTTTCTTTTCATTAAGATTTTGGCACAAAGCTAGGCCGATTAATTCATAAGTTTTTCGTAATGAGAAGTCAAAATGCAAGGAATAAAGGCAATGCTTGAAAATTTTAATTCAACAAAGGAAAAAACTCCTGTGTCATTTTTGGTGAACTTATTCTGAAACTTTCACTTAATGTTTGATATTGTCATTTCAGGATTTAATTTTTTTACTTTTGAACCTTCAAAACACACAGAGGTTTTACATTAATATAATTGATAGTGATATGGCCTTAATAAAAGAACTCCTGGGTAAAACTCCGCAATTTGGAGAAAACTGTTTTTTGGCAGATAATGCCACAGTTATCGGCGATGTAGCAATGGGAAAGAATTGCAGCATCTGGTTCAATGCCGTGGTCCGTGGCGATGTACACTATATAAGGATTGGTGATAATGTCAACATACAGGACAATGTAACTATCCACACCACTTATAAAAAGGCACCTACCAATATTGGGAATAATGTTTCGATTGCCCACAATGCTGTGATACATGGCAGTACCATACACGACAATGTATTAATTGGCATTGGTGCAATTCTTCTCGATGATGTGGTGGTTGAGAGCAATTCGATAATAGCCGCTGGCGCCCTGGTAACCAAAGGCACTGTGGTCGAATCGGGCAGTGTGTATGCCGGGGTGCCTGCCAAAAAGATAAAGAGCATTAGCCCCGAATTGTTGGAAGGTGAAATAAACCGGATTGCCAATTCCTATATCATGTACGCTGAATGGTATAAATAAGAATTGAAATTAGAAACTTGAAATTGGTTTCGTGGAGTCTATCGATTGAACAATGAAGGTCGAGCCCACAACCTTCCCGCCCCCAGTCGGTTCGCTCTAACAAACTGGTAAATTTTATAATTGGGATCTACAAATAAAAAAAGCTCCGATTTCTCGGAGCCTCTCGGGTGAATGATGGGGGTCGAACCCACGACCTTCCCGACCCTGGTCGGGACGCTCCAACCCACTGGCACATTTACAACTAGGCTATAAAATAAAAAAAGCTCCGATTTCTCGGAGCCTCTCGGGTGAATGATGGGGGTCGAACCCACGACCTCTGGAACCACAATCCAGCGCTCTAACCAACTGAGCTACAATCACCATGTTTAACGGCTGCAAAGATAATACAAAAATAATTTGGTGCGGATTAATTTCCTGAAAATATTTACTTCAGAAACATTTTTTTTAAACCCGCTTCTTTAACCGCTCAATAATCTCATAAACAGCAGGACAGGTATAGGCATTTGCTAGTGTTAGGTTGAAAAGCTGATGAAATTTTTTGCGGTCGGTGTGGGGATATTCCCTACATGCCTTTGGCCGGACAGCGTATATGAGGCAATAATTATCGGCTGCCAGGAAGGGGCATGGCATCGTTTTGAACACATAGTCCTTGTCCTCATCAATGCGTAAATATTGCTGAATAAAATCGGCCCCTTTCATTTTCAGCGAACTGGATACCCTGTCTATATCTTTGTCGGTAATGCGTGGACCCAGGCTTCGGCAGCAATTGGCACATGCCAGGCAATCGGTTTCGTTGAAAACCTCATGGTGCAATTCCTGCATAATCAGATCGAGGCCTTTTGCCTTTTGCTTTTTCAATTTGGCAAATATGATTTTACTACCTGGCTCTGCTTTGGAGGCCATGGTTTTTAGCCTTTCAATATTATATTCCAGTTTACTCATTTCGCACAGGTATGGGTTTTTTCGGACGCCTACGGAATTGTGACAAAAATAAGCCTCCTATTACCACAAGAATTCCTATTACTTTCTGAAAATACAGTTCTTCGCCATAAAGCCAAAATGCAAAAATGGCTGTAAATACTGGAATTAGATTGGCAAATATATTAGCCTTCGAAATGCCTATCTGCCTCATCCCATAGGTGAAAAACAAAAAGGCAATCGAAGAGGCAAATACGGCCATCTCAAAAAGAGGGGTCAGTACATTCATTGTAAACTCAACTGTTTTAAAATGATCGTACTCGAAAATGAAAAACAAAGGCATAAAATAAAACACGCCAATGGTATTCTGATAGGTAATAATGGTAAGCGTGTTGTATTTAGTCGAAGCCTTCATCAAAATAATGCTGTAGAAAACCGCTGATACAACTGCAAGGAAAAGTAGCATGACCCCTGTGAATGAAGCCGTAATCTGGAAATTACTGTCAAACAGAACAAGGCAAACCCCTATGGTTGAAAGAAGAATGCCGGACAAATTAAGCCATGTCAATCGTTCTTTGAAAAAATAAAGGGCAGCAATGGGAACAAACAAAGGAATGGTCGAAATGATTACCGAACCCAATGTAGGTGAGACATACATCATTCCAAAACTTTCTCCCAAAAAATAAAGAAGGGGTTCAAAGAAAGCCAGTATCAGGATTAATTTGATGTCGGCTTTTTCGATCTTTTGTAATCGCCCCATGAGGAAAGTGGCAAGCAGCAAAATAGAAGATGAAATAACCAACCTGAGAAAAATAGTAGTAATTGGTTTTAGGTATTGATAAATTTCTTTGTACCAAACAAAGGACATGCTCCAGAATACCATCGAGGTAACAATAGCGGTGTACACCCAGAATTTCCCAGTTTTCATGCTTCTCTGTTTTGGCAGGCAAATGTAGGCAATTCAAATTATTATTGATGATTGACAATTGATGAAAATAAAGTATCAAAAAAAGGGCAAATGATTATGCAGGTAAGGACTAATTTAAGATGATACTGTCTTTTTTCACGAACCATTCAATTTCAATAGCAAACTGGAGACTGGTTTCGGGTTCGGGTTTGGGTAGACAGAAAACTGACTTTGGACTGATGGCTGGTAATTGGAAACTGCAGGCTGGGGAAGTTAAACTGCCAACTATATTTCGATAATATTATTTCGGATGGCAAACTTAACCAGGTCGACTGTAGTTTTAAGTTGGAGTTTTTGCATGATGTTGGTTTTGTGGGTTTCCACAGTGCGGACACTAATAAACAAATCGTCGGCAATTTTTTGATTTCCATATCCATCGGCAAAAAGTTTTAAGACCTCCCGTTCCCTGTTGGTCAGGCATTTCAGATCAAGCTCCTTCTTCACTTGCTGATCGATGTTATTGTTGATATAGCTACGCAGGATTACTGTGGAGATAGACTTGCTATAATACTCGTAGCCGTTGCGAAGGGTGTAAATAGCTTCGATCAACTGGTTTCGGTAAGTATCTTTCGACAAGTATCCTTTAGCCCCGGCTTTTAAGGTTTTAAGGATAAAATTCTCCTCATTGCTCATCGAAAGAATCAGGATTTTGACTTCCGAATGTTTCTTACGAATAGATAATATACGCTCAATATCCAAATCGTTGGCTTCGTATACATTCACCAGCACTATGCGGGCATGGTAGCGGCGCAGATCAAAAAACAATTGATTGATGTCATGAACCTTCGAAATCACATGAATATCCTCGGTGCTGTGAAGCAGTGCCTCAATTCCATCACTAACAATAGGATGGTCATCAACTATGATAATGTTTATCTTATTCATGTAAAAACCTTGTATATAAAGCCTTGTGGTATGTTAACCCCTTCTTTAATTGAATGGCGAAAATACGATCAAAATAGGAAATTTCAAAAAGCTTTTAAATAAAAGGCCTGGAGTGGGTGAGTAATTGAGTATTTGAGTGGTTGAATAAGTGAGTAATAGAATGATGGAATGATAGGGGGATTTTGAACAAAGATATTTTTAAGGGATATTTCTTGTTTACCTTCTATCGGTTTTGCTACGAAAATAGTAATTTAGCCACTGAAATGATTATAGAACGACTTCTTGCCATCGATCTGGGCGTAAAGACCGGATTGGCCTTGTTTACCAAGGATTGTAAACTAGAGTGGTACCGCTCGCAAAACTACGGGAACAAAAACCGCCTTGCACGAGCGGTGAACAGTATATTATATGAAATACCCAATTTAAGCATGATTGTAATGGAAGGAGGTGGACTGTTGCACAAAATATGGGAAAAGGAAGCTGGGCGAATTTCCATTGCCTGTAAGCAGATTCATGCAGGAGATTGGCGTAGGGATTTGTTGTTCGACCGCGAGCAGCGCGATGGAAACATGGCGAAACAACATGCAATTCAGATCGCAAAACAGGTAATTGAACATTGTGGTGCAAACAAAGCCACTTCGCTTACCGATGATGCTGCTGAGGCTATACTAACTGGTTTTTGGGCAATAAAGCAAATAGGCTGGTTGAGAGATTTCCCGAAATTTTTACGCTGATCGTACTTTATTTAAACAATTGTAAAACCAATCTTAATTTGTTCCGTAAGCAATGGTGTTCTAAAAATTGTTAGTTATATTTGAAAATTGAAGTATGTATTTTTTTCGACCCATTATAGTAATATTTAATTTTCGTAAAAATCTGAATCCATGAACTGCATAGTTATTGACGACGATACATTATCCAGAAAGGTTTTAAAAGAGTTTATCGACAGAACTGATTTTCTGAACCTTGTAAATTCATACCCAAATGCGGTTGACGCAATCAATGGTATTAAAAATGATGCGGAAATCGATCTTATCTTCCTTGATATCGAAATGCCTGAAATGAGCGGGATTGATTTTCTACGCAGCCTACAGAATGCTCCACAGGTAATTATTGTTTCATCGCGGGAAAAATATGCTCTTGAGTCGTATGAGTACGATGTTACCGATTACCTGTTAAAACCGGTAAGCTACGGGCGTTTCTTTTCATCAGCCGAACGAGCACGTGTCCGGTCCCAAAAAGAAGAGGTCGTGGTAACTGATAATGTCAAGGACGATGAAATATTCATTAAGAAAAACTCTTCGCTGGTCCGTTTAAAATACAGCGATATCCTGTGGGTCGAGGCCATGGAAAACTATGTCGTCGTCAACACGTTCAACGAAAAGTTCACCATCCATTTTACCATGGGGGCTATCCTTAACAATTTGCCTAAGAAAATATTTTCCCGTGTCCACAGGTCGTATATTATAAATGTAAGAAAAATCAACATGATTGAAGACAATTCCATCATTGTAAAAACAGCATCAGGCTCCAAAATAATTCCAATAGGAAAGTCATATAAAGATGTGCTATTTGGCGAAATAAACCTGATAAATAAGTAGGTAGAAGCATTACGAATACCACTCCTTTTTTTCATCCTAATCGCATTTGGACAAAATTTGATAGTGTGATAGAATGTTAGAGTGGTGGGAAGAAAATTAATTTCACTCCATCATCCATCCACTAAAGTTTCATCGTACGGGGGACTCCATTGTAAAATCTACCTTAGAAAATTTCAATAGAAGATCCTGTTTTCACAGTCTTTTGCATATCTGCCTCCAATACTCCATTCCCTCTACAAAATCCCAATAACTTTTTCCAGTCGTATCCCACGTGAGCCTTTAATAAGGATTGTTGAATTGAAAATGCCTTTCTTTTCAAGGAATTTCGACAATTCATCCACATTGCTGAAACAAGGTAAAGCTAAACCTTTCGCTGCCTTTGTAAATTCAGGGCCAACAAGCAATACTCTGTCCCATTGAAAATTTTTGATACTTTGTAAAAGCTTACTATGCTCTTCGGCGGAAAAGGAACCTAACTCAAGCATGTCACCAAGTATCAACGTTTTATTTTCAGCTTTCATTTTCTGAAAATTCCCAATGGCCGACATCATGCTTGAAGGGTTTGCATTATAGGCATCCACCACCAGGGTATTAGTACTTGTTTTTAATATTTGTGATCTGTTGTTTTTAGGTTGATAATTTTCGATCGCTTCAACAATTTGGTTTTTACCCACACCGAAATGAATGCCTATCCGGATGGCTGCCATTACATTTTCGAAATTGTATTCCCCTGCCAATTGGGTTGAAATGCTATAAGGCTGAAGGATATCTTCGTTGGCATCGAAAAATTCCATTTCGAGAAAAGGCCCGGCACTTGTTATTTGTCCGAAAACTTCCGATTTAGTGTCTTCCCCATAAAGCATGGCAGGGTATCCATTGGCCAATTTGTGCAAGATGGGGTTGTTGCTATTGCGAAAAAGCTTTCCCTTATTTTTAATGATGTGCTCGTATAATTCACCCTTTGCTGAAATTACCCCCTCGAACGATCCAAAACCTTCAAGATGGGCTTTGCCGATATTCGTAATGAGACCATAATCAGGGTTTGCAATCTCGCACAAAGCCCCTATTTCTCCTAAGTGGTTGGCTCCCATTTCAACTACTGCAAATTCGTTTTCATTTGTTATTGAAAGCAGGGTAAGGGGAACGCCAATATGGTTATTAAGATTCCCTTTTGTGGCACAAACCGAAAATTTTTTCGACAATACCGAAGTAATCAATTCTTTACTGGTTGTTTTGCCATTAGTGCCTGTAATGGCAAGCACTGGGATTTTCAGTTGCTTCCGGTGATAATTTGCAAGTTGCTGCAGGCAGATAAGGCAATCTTCGACATAAATGGCATTTATGTGATCCGAAGCCCCTAATTCATCAACAACAACATAAGATGCCCCATTATCAAGAGCTTGATTGGCATATAGATTTCCATTAAAACGCTCCCCCTTAAGGGCAAAAAAAATCGAACCCTTTTCGATTGAGCGGGTATCGGTCGAAATTATAGGGTTTGCCAGATAGTGCTCGTAAAGTTGTTCAATCGACATGACATTTATAAATGATTATTGATTATAGATGAATGAATGAATAAAAATGGATGAAGTACATGATTCAAGAAAAATAACAAAATTCACCGCCCCAAATAAAAAAGGCCGCTTAAAAGCAGCCTTCAATTTTTTTCCAACGAATACCATTAATAAGGTGTACCTACGCGGTCCATGGCACAACGGAAACCTAAGTCGCGTTGGGCTTTTGTTTCATCCAAAAATCTTCTGGTGCCTGGCACCAACCAATAAGTCCTGTCTTCCCACGATCCTCCTTTGTAAACACGTGACCTGTCGCTTACAAACGAGCGGGCAGCTTGGTCGCGTGGATCGGCTTCTTTGGTCTTGTTGCGGGGTGTACGGTACATTTTATTGGTGTTATGAGTAACCGCTTCCGTGGCATCTATATACTTTGATGTATTCTCTTGCAAGCTTGATGCAAAGTCGCCATCCAAATAGTTCCTATTGTCAGCTTTATTGTAGTTTGTCCTGTCAAGGCAATCTTCTTCGGTTACATCTACCCATTGGATCCGTCCAAGCGAGTCTTTTTCTGCGGTATAACCTTCCTCATCAATTACCCTCTTTTGGAAGATGTTTCCACGGAATGGCCTGAATTCATCAAAATCGAGGCTCGAACCTGCCCTGTACACATCCATAACCCATTCGTTTACGTTACCAGCCATGCAATACAAACCATATTCATTGGGCCAGTAAGAGTCAACCCTGTTGCAAATAGCAGCGGCATCGTTCAACGAATTGGCAACACCCATGTAATCGCCATGTGCACGGACATAGTTGGCCATCATCTCACCTCTGTCTTTTTGACTGGCGTTTCTTACATAATGTCCATTCCAGGGATATAGTTTTCGTTCATAAACACGTTCGTCAACCGTATTGCCAACCAGTGCAAGTGCAGCATATTCCCATTCGGCTTCTGTGGGGAGCCTGTACTTTGGAAGGAAAATACCATCTTCCATCCGTACTTTTCGTGTATCGAAATTAGGATCAAGATCCTGAAGGTCTTGTTTTACAAGCCCTTCGTATTGACCGGCAAGGTATGCTTCAGTATCGAAATTATCTTCGGCCAATTGTTGCGGGTTCATACGGAGGATCCCATAGCGGACAAGAATATCTTCGTTAACACGGTCGGTCCTCCACTTACAAAAATCGTTGGCTTGTACCCAGCTCACCCCAACTACAGGATATTCGCGGTATGCAGGATGACGGAAATAATTATCCACATACGGATCGTTGTACCCAAGCCTCCTTCTCCAAACCAATGAATCTGGAAGTGCTTTTTCGTGAACTTCGGGATAATCGATATATACCCTTTTGATCCAATATAGATATTCTCGGTAATCCACATTTCGTACTTCGAATTGATCCATGTAAAACGAAGGTACAGTAACACGTCTTGGAAGGTTGTTCCATTCGTACATTACATCCTGTTCTACACGGCCCATCGAAAATGTACCTCCTTCGATCAAAACCAGGCCAGGCCCGGTTTGTTGAGCTACGAAATTACCGTATTCAAATCCCCCGTTTTTAGGGTCGTCATAGTTCCAGCCTGTAGTGGCAGATTGCTTGCCTTTACAGGAAAACAAAACCATCAAAGCCATTAACGAAACCGAAAGAATAAGATTTGACTTGATCTTCATAATTATATATTTTGCTGTTAATTCTTTAATCTAACTAGAAATTAGGACAACTTATTGCGCTCCACTTCCTCCGCTTCTGGCGGCAAGGGAACTGGTACGACAAGGTTACTTCGTGTCCACCCAGTGTTTCTTTGGCCATTTTTGAAACAGTAAGGTCGTAGCTGTACGATATTTTCAGATCTTCCTGAACAAAACCAATCAACATAATAAATGAATCGTAGTGAAAATCGAAATTTTGGCGCATCCAAACCCCGAAGGTCACGGCATGTCGCGAAACGTATAGCCCATAATTTAATTGCTCGAAATTCTGCTGGCGCTGGTACATAATATTTGGAGAAATGGATAACTCCCCGCGCTTATATTTTCTGTGTGTGAGTGGGATTTTGGCCCCCCCATGAATAGTGTATTTGCGCGGCAATATAGCATCGCTACTGCTGAAATAAGATTCTTCGGGCTGTGCCAAATGATGAACGGCAAAACCAAAATAGTAATTTTTGCTAAAGCCAAGCGCCCCTGCCGAAAAGTCAAAATAATGTTTCGAGGTATTTTCCGGGACATGTTCGTTGGTACGATAAATAATACCATACAACTCATCGATCATATCAGGAAAAACCAATCCCTCCCAATTCAATTTTCGGTTTATGTACGAAGCCTGAAAACCACCGGTAATGTTAAATGTATTGGTTACCTTTAAGGTGTAGGCATACATTGCATCTATAGCAGTTGTGCTAAGTGCACCATCGCCCTGCTTATCACTCATAAGGTTTAGACCAACGCCACCTTGCAATGCGTCCACATAGCCATCGACCGATGCCGTGTAAGTTACGAAGGTTTTGCCCAAGGCTGGCCACTGATTCCTATAATTCATGGTAAGCTTCGGGCAAATATCAGCGCCTGCAAAGGCCGGGTTCAGGTATAGGCGGTTTGCGTAAAACTGCGAAAACTGAGGATCCTGAGCCTGGCTTATTTCCAAAAGCGACAGGAATAGGATGATGGAGAAAATTATTTTATTTTTTACCATTTCAACTAAATAGTTTGACTGTCTTTTAAAACCGTTTGACAATCTGCAATTATACATATTTATATTGAATTAATTAACAAATTTTATAAGAAACAACCCTACAATAATAACTAAAAAACCAATTTCCCAAGTACTTGATTTTTGAAATTCGTATTCTTTCTTCAACTCAAGTACTTTTTTTTTTACTTTCGTGTTTCTATTTGATTACTGGTAATTTAAGCGGCTAAAGTGTTTTTACGAAGATTCCTTTTCTTATTTATAATGATTTCAAATTGCGTTTTTGCACAGGAAATGAACGTGCAAAAGGCAATTACATGGCATGAATTATTGGAAAATAACAGCAGCGACAATGGTGAAATAAGCCTGTTTTTCGATCAACAGTCGTATAATTCAACGTTTTTTCCTTTTCCTGTTTATGAAGAAAACATACTTTTAGCCCTTTCTCCAGAATATTCATACAGTGTGGAGTCCGAAATTCAAATACTGAAAAGTTCCGTTTTTCAGCAATCGGGGCACACTGTTTTCAAAAACATGGTTGGCCTTCCACAAGTAAAAGTTGACATTTTTAGGGCCAGGGATGAACTTTTTGCGTCGATTCAATTTTTTCCCTTTTTCAAAAACCGGCAATTGGGCCGGATCGAAAAAGTTGATTCTTTTCAAATTCAGTTGTCATTCAGTAAAAAACACCGCATAAAAAATGAATACTTCGCCCCAAAAAGTTCTGTCCTGGCATCCGGGCAATGGTTCCGGATTGCTGTATCTGAGGATGGGATTTATAAAGTCAGTTTCGATGCGTTGAAAAACATCGGATTTAGTTCACCGGAAAAGTGCAGGTTTTATGGGAACGCCACAGGGCAATTGCCCTACATGAACAACCAGGCCGTACCCGATGATTTGCAGGAAATAGCAGTTTGGGTGCATGGTAATGCTTTTTATTTCTACGGTAAAGGACCGGATTATTGGAAATTCAACAGCAGCAGCAATCTCTTTGATCATGTTCCCCATAGTTTTTCAGATAAGTCCTACTATTTTGTGAGCGATAGCAATGGGCCTGGCAAAAGGATAGCGATGGAGGCAATTGCCACTCTCTCCGAAAATCAACATGCGTATACGTATGATGATTATTTTGTCCATGAAAAAGATTCGCTTAACTTAATCCGTTCGGGCATGGCTTGGTATGGTGAACATTTCGATATCCAAACTACTTATCATTTCGATTTTTATGCCGATAGTATTATCCCCGGTGAAAAAGCCCACATCCGTATAGCCACGGCAGCTCGCTCTTCTGCTACTTATCTGGATAATTTTATCCAGCTTGATATAAACGATCAGATTGGCCTGGGTAAATTGCTCCATGTGCCGGTCACTTATTCATCGACCGATTATTTTGCAAGCAAGCAAACTTTCAACACAGAGTTTTATCCTGAAGGGGACTCTATTAAAGTGGTATTGACCTACAACAAACAGGACAGTTACTCCGAAGCTTGGGTCGACTTTATCCAACTTCAGGTTCGACGGACATTAAAAATTGGAACGGATCAGTTTTTCTTCCGCGATGCGAAATCAATAGGTGCCGGGGCAATTACCCATTTCCATATCGAAAATGCTTCGGCTGGCTACAGCTTGTGGGATATTACCGATCATCAAAATGTAAAAGAAATAAACCATACTATTAATGGCGAAAGCCTCGAATTTGTTGTAACCACCGATTCGCTCCGGCAATTTGTAGTTTTTAAGCCCGAAAGCCAGACGATCAAAAGTCCCGAATTTATTGAAGCCGTAGTGAACCAGGATTTGCACACGACCGGTCCATGCGACCTACTCATCCTATCGGCTAAGGAATACCATGCTCAGGCAGAAGAACTGGCAGCACTGCATCGCGAGGAGGGTTTATCGGTTTGTGTAGTTACCCCTCAACTGATTTACAACGAATTTTCGTCGGGGATGCCCGATGTGTCGGCCATTCGGAATTTTGTCAGGCATCAATATTTTTCCTATCCCGATTCGCTGAAAATACGCTACCTATTATTATATGGTGATGGCTCGTACGATATGCGCCCCGGGTTTTTCGATCGTCAAAAACTCCTACCAGCTTTTCAGTCGGCGAATTCATTGCTACCTACCGAATCTTTTATCTCGGATGATTTTTATGGTTTGCTCGATTACAACGAAGGGGAAGCCAGCGGGTTTCTCGATATCGGGATAGGTCGGCTTCCGGTTTCGAGCGTGGCCGAAGCAGAAATTGTGTTGGGCAAAATTAAGGATTACCAAAACAAGCGCGACCCAAGTGGGTGGATGCAAGACCTCCTTTTTGTAGCCGACAATGGGAATGGCAACCTCCACCTCGATCAGGCAGAAACCCTTACGGCGTATGTCGAAACAACTTATCCACAATTCAACATAAAAAAGGTTTATTTTGATGCTTATCCTTACGAGGCCAATAAACCAAACAGGCTGGCCAAAGAAGACATAAACCGCTCTGTCGATAAGGGGGCTTTGATTGTCAATTACACCGGGCATGGCAGCGAACTGGGCTTGGGCAGCGACAATGTTGTCACCGTTGGCGATATCTTGTCGTGGGACAATGCCGAAAAATTGAACGTGTTTATGACCGCCACATGCGAGTTTAGCCGCTTCGACGACAACCGGCGCACTTCGGCTGGCGAATTGATATTGCTGAACCCCTATGGTGGCGGAGTGGCGTTGTTTACCACAACCCGCCTGGTTTATTCAACCCCAAATTTTATCCTGAACCAGAATTTCTATAAATATATTTTTGAGCAATCGGATGAAGGCAACCGACTGGGCGATGTAATGCGGAATACCAAAGTGGCTGCAGGGCAAGGAATCAACAAACGCAATTTCTCCCTGCTTGGAGACCCTGCCTTGATGCTGGCCATGCCTTCCAACCAAATCCGCCTAACCACCATAAACGAGCACGGCATCGAAAACCTGACCGACACTTTTTATTCTTTTTCTAAATTGCACGTAAGCGGCCAGATCGAATCGAACGAAGGGGCTTTTTTAGATGATTTTAATGGCGAACTTGAAGCACGGATTTACGATCAGAAAAACTCCATTCAAACGATGGGCGAGAACGAAAGTTTGGTGACGACCTTCGAACAGTTCGAGAATATAATTTTTAAAGGAAAGGTGAGTGTCGTAAACGGGCAATGGGCGATGGAATTTCTGTTGCCTGCCGACATCAGCAAAGCAGTGGGCATGGGAAAAATGAGTTTTTATGCCAAGTCCGAAAACAGTTCTGCGAAAGATGCCGGTGGCCGGTATTCCGATTTCCTCATCACGGGCAACCGGCAAGCAGAGTTGAACGACAAGACTGGTCCGCAGGTCAGGATTTTTCTAAATGATGAAAACTATTCCCCCGGCGACAAGGTAGGCCCAATGTCCACCTTGCTTATCTTATTGACCGATTCGAGCGGGATTAATACCACGGGGCACGCCATTGGCCGCAACCTTACGGCCTGGATCGATGGACAGAAAGGGTCGCCCATAAACCTGAACGATTATTACGAGGCAGAACTTGACAATTTCCGGGAAGGGAAAGTGAACTATGAAATTGGCCCGCTCGCTGAAGGCATACATAATATTATGGTGAAAGCCTGGGATATTGCCAACAACCCAACAGAAGCCCAAATCGATTTCGAGGTAAGCAGCCTCGTAGTGCCCGAGATTACACACGTGTTCAATTACCCCAATCCCTTCACCCAGTCAACCTCCTTTTATTTCGAACATAACCTGGCCGGACTTCAACTCGATGTGAGCATCGATATCTATACCGTTTCGGGAAAATTGGTGAGGAGGCTCGAAAGTGTTATGCTGTGTGAATCGGGCCTCAGCGATCCTGTTTTTTGGGATGGCCTCGACAATTTTGGCAACAAGATAGGCCGATCGGTTTATTTTTACCGGCTCCGTATTGCCACCGAACAAGGCTTTAAGGTAGAAAAGATCGAAAAACTGGTGAGCTTGAAGTAGGCCGGTTTTCAGTCGGACGTTCTCAGTAGGCAATTTGCAGTATTCAGTCTCCAGTTTCCCAGACCTTTTACCCACCGAAGCTTTTGGGTAGGTGGGCTACTAACTGGGAGGGCCGTTTATGAAAATGGGAGGAAACGCTGACATGTCCTTCGGACGATGTCAGGTTTCCTACGATGTCAGGTTTCCTACGCAAAGACCTGTCATCGTCCGCAGGACATGACAGCGTCTTTGGAGGGAGATAGCAATTTTTTAATGCAACCAAATAGAACAACTATTTTCCTGTTTCCATCAGCCCCTTTTATGAACTCTGCTACTCAGGATTAGTATTATTTGATCAACACCATTTTCCTTGTTTGTTCAAACTCCCCGGTTTTCAAACGATAATAATAGGTGCCGACAGGTAATTTTTTACTGTTGAAGGTGATCCCGTGTTTGCCTTGGGTCATTTCTTCTGAAATCAGTTCAGCCACCTGTTTCCCCAACAGATTATAAATTTCCATTTCAACCCTACAATCTCTTGGGAGATAGAATGAAATATTGGTTTCGTTGGCATAAGGATTGGGACTGTTCTGATAAAGAATGTATGATTGATTATCGACAATAGGTGAATGAACAATCTCATCAGCAATCGAAATATTGTTGATCGCGTAATTCCCTTCTCCTTCCTTCCACGACACAATCTTAAGTATCGACTCTTCTCCATCCCAAATCTTCAAAATAAATTCTTCATCATTGAGCAAGCCATCAATTTCAGGAGTGGTTTCATCGTCTCCCCAAAGGGTGATGGCGGCAAAATCCCCCTCCACAACTGCCGAACCAATCAGCAAACCGCTTTGGTTGAATGTGGCAATCTCACTTCCCAGCTTTAAATCAGAAGTTGGAATACCAAGGGTCATGCTGTTGCCTGTATTTTTAGCCTTCGGGAAATGAACCGGCTGCCTTGCTTGTAAATCCGATTTTGTAAATGTCGAGGAATTCGACGGGTAGGTTAAGGTTTGCTGCGAAATCATATTTATCTGATAACCCTGCCCTGGCATCATGTTTCCTATTTGGTTGATGTTCCAAAGGTGCCAGTAGATTTGTCCGTTTCCGTTTTTCACAATGTTCACGTCCCATTCAATAGGGCTTAATATGCTTGCGATTGGTGCCGAACTTTTGCGAAGGTAGCCCAGAAAACTCCAACCCTGATTGATGAGAATAGGAGTAATTTCAGGTACCACGGCTAAACCAGACACTGTCATAGTTTGTGCCGAAGAAAGTTTTATCTGGTAGCCATCGCCAATAAGAATATCCCCAATGCTGTTTATGCCCCACTGAGGCCAGTAGGTATTTCCGTCGCCATCCTTGGCAATAATTACATCTGATGAGAAAGGAGCACATAAGCTTCCTATATTCGCGTCGAAAGGATCGATATAGGTAGAAAAGAAGCTCCAACCTTGAGGCAGGTTCACATATTGGAACTCCACAGAGTTGGCCCCTAGCCATAAAAGACCACTTAAACCATTGTTGATATAATGACCATTGTTGGGCACGGCAGGCGGCTGAATATAAGTGGCTGTTACGTCGAAAATATCGCCATTATTGGCCCTCCATATTTTCCACTTGAATATTTCATTAAAGACAAAACCATCGGGTTGTGGGGTTTGAGCATTATTGCCCCAGGCAGTTAAAGTTGTCGTTTGTCCTGTCCACTCTACATACCCCGCACAGGCAAGTGTGCCAAGCGAATCGTAAAATACACCCAGGTAATCGCCTACTGAAATTTGAACTCCATCAATAGTTACCGGTACAGTATCCTGAATCGATATGGAGTGTGAATTACCTGTATTAATGTATGTCCATGAGGGACTTGTAGGCACAATATTGAAAGTGACCTCAAAACTATCCACGCTTGCGCATCCGTAAGCATCCGTAACCGAAACAGTATATAATCCGACATCAAGATTAAAAATATCTTCAGTAGTTGCTCCATTGCTCCACACGAAACTATAGGGCGAAAGGCCACCCGTAACCAGCAAATCAATCTCGCCATTAGGTACCGACAAATTATTGGAAGGGCTACTATTTGCTATTGCTGCAATGCCGCTAAAGTGTATCACCAGCAAATCTTCAGTTGCACAAGTCTGGTTATAAAGATTCTTCTCTCTCCATTTAAAAGTATATTCACCATAAGAAGGCACCTGAACTATCGCATTCGGATCGGTATCATCGGTCCAGGAAGCAGAAAGGGTTGGCCCATTTACAACCGTCCATTTCCCGGTTGATGCCCCGATGGTTATAATAGCTTTCATTTCATACACAGTTCCACAAATAATGCTGTCGGGCCCTGCATGGGCATTCGGGATCTGATAGTAGGTAATTTGTACAATATCCACATCGACACAATGATTATTGTCCATACTCCATATTATAGGTACTTGAACATGGGATGAGTCTCCAAAAATTCCTGATATGGGTTGCCCGGGGAAAGAGCCGGTGTTGGGAATCACAGCGGAAGTATTTGGATCGTGATAGTCGGGGAAATTAGTGCCGGGAATACCAGACGACCATGTTCCTTCTGCATACTCCGACCCAAGTATATCAGCATTCAAATTATATTGAGTTCCACAGGTCCAGTCGTCGAGCCCAGCATTGGCAGTAGGGATTTTTGAAAATACAATGCTTACAGAATCGGAAGCTGTACATATTGAGTTTTGTTCGTTCCAGGTAAAGGTGGCTTCAACTTCACTCAAACTATAGAAGTTGATCTGGACTGCACTTTGAGGCAAGGTTGGGTTACTAAACACACTGCCAAATGGTCCTTCCCACCAGCCTATACCCATAGTAGAGATCGCATTTAGGTTGTATGAATTTCCACATACCGAGTCGTTATAGTTGGCATCAACCATAGGTTGCTCAAGGAAAGTGATTGAGACAGTGTCTTCATCCACACACTCACCGTTCGACTCACGCCATATCCAGTTAGTAATTCCCGGAGCAAACATGTTTACATATGTTAAAGGGGATGAATAATCAATCGCTACACCAGGGCCAAACCATTCCCCTGTGCTCGATCCTATCGGGCCACATAAATTGCTCCATTGAGCTGAAGTTTCAGCAGACAATCCGCATATTGTAAAATCGTTTCCGGCAAAAGCTTCCGGTATTGGTTTAAAGGTAATCGTAACATCATCAAATGTCTCGCAAGGCCCGTTTGTGACTGTCCATCGGAAAACATGGTTTGTGTTCATCAAACAGCCATATTGGTTGGTGTCAAAGTAGGGTATGGTTACAATAGCTTGTGGATCGTTAAAATTTGGATTAAAGATAGCCCCGGTAGCGGATAAAACTGTCCATGATCCCATGCCTACAGTCGCCGTATCGGCATCCAATTGAAAAGTAAGTCCACAAATAGAATCTTTTTGACCGGCGCTAGCAGTGGGGAATTGATACCAGATTACCGGAGTCCCTGGTGAAACACTTGTTATAGGATGACTTATATCGACAAGCGGATTAGCGGAGGTGCCAATATTATTTCCCACTACATTCGAAACATAATATGTTTGCCCATAAACCATTGTCACCCCAAACTGAAAAATACCTGTTGTGTTGTGAGACACAACATTTCCTAAATTTCCGAATTGATTGTCGTGAAGATAATACTCAAAGCAATCGTTTGGATCGAGGATATAAGATGGATTTCCAAAAGGATCATTTAAAACCTGAACATTGACCTGTTCATACTCACAAAGTTCTTGTATGGTTGTTGGCATATTCCCTGCTTGAGTGGCTGGGTCGCAGGTGTAATAACTTGAAAGAAAAGTTGGGTTGCAATTGTTATTATCAGTTACAAAGAAACTGTAAGAAGATGGATTTGGAAGCCAATCGCTTGTCCATGTTGTTCCATTTAGGTTACCCGAGAAAGGTAGGCTGTCTGCAGAATTCAAAAATAGATATGCACCAGGATTGCCCCCTACTATTGTAAAGCTTACCTGATATTGAGTGTAATTGGTAATATCACAAATGTGTTGAATATTCCACACCTGTGGAGCATCCACCACATTAATTATTATAGTTTCTGAATCGGGACAAACACCTGAAAAGCTATAGGTAACAGTATTATTCCCTAACCAAGCCTGGCTTGGGTAAAACAATCCAGTCGAAGTTACTGGACCCGGAGGCCATGTAAGACTTCCTGACCAAACACCTCCTGAATTTAAAGGAATGAGTTGAACAGGCGGAGAATTTTTACAAATTATAGTAGGGTATGAAATAATGGTAGCATCGTGAATCGGCATAAAAGTAATGGTCACCTCATCATATACCTGACAGGGCCCATTTTCAATTGTCCAACGAAAAATATAATCAGTGTTTATTAAATCGCCGAATTGGTTAGTATCGAAATAGGGTACAGTAACAGTAGCTTGAGCATCGAAAGAATGTGGTGTGTAAATAACACCATAATAAGTTAGGCAACTCCAAAATCCAATACCCTGATTCGCTGAATCTGCATTTAGTTGAATAGTCAGTCCACAAACTGAATCGTCCGGACCTGCATTTGGACTTGGCTGCTCGGTCCAAATTACGGGTGTGCCAACTGATACACTTAGGCAGGTATCGCTTAAATCTACTATATTGTTCAATGAAGTTCCAATATTGTTCCCAACTACTTGAGAGATGTAATAGGTTTGTCCATACGCCATTGAGGGAAGGAACTGGAAAATACCTGTTGTATTATGGTCATAAATATTTCCCAGAAAGGCAAAATCATTATCATGAAGAAAGTATTCAAAACCGTCGTTTGCATCAAGTGTGTATGTTGGATTGCCCAAAGGACCATTCATGACCTGTACATTGGTTTGATCGTTGGCACAGACTTCTTGGGGTGTCGAAGGCATAATTCCTGCTGATGAAGTACAATTGCTAAATGTGCTTCCTTGTATGTAAATTGGACTACAAACACTTGCATCACTCACTATAAAGCAATAAGAAGAAGGGAAAGGCAAGGAGTCGCTTATCCAAATTGAATCGACAAAATTTCCTAATGCAATTGAGCCATTTATACAGTTTAACACTTGGTATGTTGCAGCGGATCCACCAGTAATAGTCAATTGCACCTGAAAGTGTGTATTCGTTGAATTAAAAAACTCTTGAACATTCGATACAACTGGAGGATCTACAACAGTAATCATAACTGTATCAGAATCCGTACAAATACCACCAAAACTGTAAGATATATTGATATTTCCCAATGGAGCAAGGCTTGGGTGAAACCAACCGTTTGAAGTAATTGGTCCATTTGGCCAAAAGCCTAAACTAGAATTCCAGCTCCCACTATAATATAATGGAATTAATTGCACTGGAGGAGAATCCTGACAAATTGTGTCAGGATAATATACAATTGAACCATCAGTTGGCAAGGTTTCAAAAAAATGACAAACCTGAGGTTCGCAAGCAAGGTATTGGGGGTATGAGCCTGTTGAAATTTCTACTCCTGATGTGTCGTACAAATGATCGATTGCTGTTAAGCAAAAAGTTGTGCTTTGCAACGGAGGCGGGTCAATAACCGGATTTGGGTTAAGGTTATAATCTTGCGATCCCCAGGCCGTATCCCAGGGAATTGGAAAGCACGACCACGCACCAGTAACTTCGTTGGTAATGGTGTGTGATACTATAGAAGGGGGTGGATCGTTGATTACAAAATTACTACCTGCATCCAGCATTGCCCCGGTTAGCGTAAAGGCTTGGCAACCTGGTGAGATTGCATTGAAATCAACTTCGGTTTCGTTTACAAACACATGTGCCCGTCGGTAAAATAAAGTCTGACTGGGCATTCCAGGGTTTTGCGTAATCTTTACCTGGTAAAATCCAGATTGCAGATTATTTATTGATGAGGAAGCACCCGTTTGAATGATACCATAATTCTGGAAAATATTTATTGTAGGATTATAAACCATCCATAGAAAGTGACAACTGGCAGTACCTCCGTCCACAAGGAGTGATCCCAATAAAGTATTACCACTTGTATCGGGCGTACAAAAAATAAACACAGGGTCGTCGGCAAGGGTGGTGTCCACATAACCGGAGGGGTTCATGGAAGTGCCGGAAGGGGCAGTGATTGAGCCAGGTTGGGCATTAACAAAACTCGCGGTAGCTACAATGAAAAATGCAGCAACGAAAAACGTCAGGGTACTTTTTAAGATAGTCTTCATAGTTGTGATATTTAAAGGGTAATGAAATTTATAGGTGGCAGACAAATCATAAAGCAAAAACGTTGTATGGGAAAAAACAATTACTCCTCAGCCAGCAACAGTAGTGGTGCAAGCTGTGCGATTCTACCAGTACAATGTGATGTCACTCAGCCATTATGCCCCATACTCCTACCCTACTCCAACCAGTTCTTTTTCGGTGGCACGAATTAGAACCCACAACCCCGCATAGATCATTCCCTCCAAATATTTATGTAATTTTGACCTTACTTTACCGTCTCATCTGTTCTTTATAAAATTAGACTATGCTTTTCGAAAATCAACAAATCGACACCAACAAACTTCCTAAACTTGAAGAAGTGGAATATTTGCCCTTGCTGAATAATTATAAATACTTGGTGATGATTCAATGGACCATCTTTGTTCTTTTCCTGGCGGGCTTGTTTTTAGGTTTTCATACCATACAGGAAGAAAGTCTTCCTTTTATATCAATCCTGGGTTTTTACTCTGGACTGACGGTGCTATATATTCTAAGGTTATTTCTGATCATTAAAGCATTTCCATTGAAAGGCTATTCCCTGCGCCAACACGATATAATTTTCCGCACCGGCTTGATTATCCGCAAGATTACAAGCATTCCCTTTAATCGAATCCAGCACAGCGAAGTAAGGCAAAGTTTTCTGGCCCGTTTGCTGAAAATTACCAGGCTAAAAATTTACACCGCCGGGGGAAGCACCAGCGATTTGTCCATCCACGGGTTAAGCCCCAATGAAGCTGCCCGGATCAAGGATTTTCTCAGTAAAACCGTCGCCAGCCATGAGTAAGTTCGATTTCTCGACACCCCGCCGACAATCGCCCAAAGGGGTTGTTTTATATTTTGTGATGGCAACACAGAAAATTGTCAGGGCAGCCTGGCCAATTTTGCTGATCTACTTTTTTAAGAATGAATCCTTCTCCGAAAAAGTCAGGATGTATGCCTTAATTGCGGTTGCCGTCATCGTTTTGATCATGATTGCCCACGCCATTTTCACCTATCTAAGGTTTTATTTTTATGTGGAAAACGACGAGTTTAAGCTATCGAAAGGCTACCTGAAAAGAGTGAACCTAAGCATCCCATTGGATCGTATCCAAACCATCAACAGCAAGCAAAACCTTTTTCAACAATGGCTTAAAGTAGTGAGTGTGGAAATCGACACCGCCGGTTCGGCCACCAAAGAACTAAAGATTGTCGCCCTCGACAAGGCCACCGCCGATGCCCTAAGCGATTTGCTCAACACAAACAAATTGGAAGAAGCCGGTCAAACCACGAGCGAGGAAACCTGGGACGAAAAGAAGGTGATCCTCAAACTAGGATTTGGAGATTTAATAAAAGTGGGGATCAGTGAAAACCATATAAAAAGCAGCCTGTTTATCCTGGCCTTTGTGAGCGGGATTATCGACCAATTAAAGGATTATTTCACGGCTACTTATGAGGACACTGCCGAGCAGGCGAAGAATTTCCTGTTTGGCTCCGATGCTTTCGTGTATTTTATGCTGATTTTCCTGATCCTCCTTATTGGCCTGGCATTTTCAATGGTGCTGATTTTTCTCCGCTATTATGATTTGAAATTTTCGCGCGAGGGCAATAAATTTCACTTACAATCAGGTCTGTTGAACAAAAAGTCGGTGAGCATCCCCTTCGCAAAAATACAGGTAGTAAGCTGGCGCACCAATCCCATCCGAAAACTAATGGATTTTGTCACCCTGAATTTATCGCAGGCCACCAGCTCGATAGAAAATAAAAAGCAGGCCATAGACATTCCGGGTTGCAGCAGCAAGCACCTGCAAACAGTACAAGCTGAGATATTCCCAACTACAACAGAGCAAGGCTGGAGTACCCACCACAGTCATAGAAACTATGCGTTGCGGCTTTGGGCTGCATTTGGACTTTTGCCCACAGCCATTGCCCTCATTTTTGGCTGGATGCACTGGCAGGTGATTGTGGTGGCCTCCGTTTGGTTTGTCCTAAGCATAGGCATCGCTTATCTGGCCTTCAGAAAACGCTATTTCAGGATCAGTCCGGAGTTGATCGAAAACTCATCAGGCTCGGTAGGGCAAACTTTTTCGCGCATGTTCAATTTCAAAGTCCAAAGCCTGAAATACAAACAGACCATTTTTCAACGCCGCCGTAACCTGGCCACCTTAAAAATTTACACCGCCGGGGGAAAGGTGCTCACCATGCCTTACATAAACTCCGACATTGCCTTCGAGCTTTACAATTATTTGCTGTATGTGGTGGAATCGCGCGAGAGGAAGTGGATGTAAGGAATTTACTCTAACTTCAAGTCCGGTATTAAATATTTATTATTTTTGAAGAAAAGAAAAAACGACAAGGTGACAACCTTAGTTATACCCAGATAATTAACATGGCTAAAGACAGAAGGCAAATATTTCAGATCTGCGAAATAAAGGCAAGTGTATTATGGAAAAATAGCCAAAATAGTACCTATATGCGAAATAGGTAGATAATATTAAATGTTGTAGAGAACTATGAGAAGATCGACCTTCATCCTATTTTTAATTTGTTTATTGATAAGCTGTCAATCAAAAAAATCTGATTATTCTGATTTATTGAATTATCAATCAAATGCAAGAGTTGAATTACCTATTGCTGATGGTCAATTAATTAATTTGGATGATACCACTGAATATTACTTTTTTTATCTAAACGAAATTAATGGTGATAAAATCAATTTTTGGTGCAATGGGGAAGAAATAGATTTGAATGACTTTTCGCTACAGTATGATGAAAATTTATTTTTTTGTAGATCTCAATTATTTATTGACAAGGATATAAGAGTTTCGACCATCGATTCATTCTTTGCTATATTAAGCGGATATCAACTTAATCGAATATTCGTAGTAGTCTCAAATACGAATAAGAAAAATGAATTGAGAGGAATTCAACAATTTATTCCATATCGAGAAGATTTACTCTTTAAATTTAAATATGATTCGATAATTCCTCTCATTCCTACCATATATAGACCTCAAATAACTTTACCACCTCCATCAAAATGGAATACCTATGTTTATAAAAATGATAGTATATATTTAAATGATAGCTTAATAGATAAAGAATCATTTAAAAACGATTTTCGTAAAGAAATAAACATCAATAAAAAGAAGATTTGGAACATTTACATAGAAAGCAGCTCAACTTTTCAAACGTATGTTGATGTATATGATTTAATGTATTCCATTGTTTATACGGAAAGGGAAAATTATTCCATCATGAACTATCAAACAGAATACAATGAATTGGAAGATAGCCTAATGACCGTTGTGCGAAACAGATATCCAATAAGAATAAGAAGATTGTCTGATGATGAATTTAATAATATTTTAGATGTAGAAATGATTGAGGATATTTTAGAATAAACCTCCTCAACAAAGCAGCATAGCCAATTGCGAAAAACACCGCAACTGGCCATCCACAAAGCGTTAACTATGAAAGACACAACCAACAAACATGACCTCCTAAACGGTTTTCTTCTCCTAAGTCCAATTTTTCTATGGAACATCATTTTCATCAAGCAACTGCCCAAAGCCTTTTCCAGAGAGATTTTTTGGAAAGACATACCACCGATAATTGGCTGGACAGAGAATGGTTTACGTGTTTTGGTTTTTGCTCTGCCCAAGAATCTGTAGTGGGAAAATGGATGCAGGGAAGGTATTTGATTTGTTAGCTCCCATCAAAATATTTGCTATTTTTAAGTTATAGCCCATTTGAAGTACGGTCTCAAAGTACCAATAAAAGCCTTTCGAGATTAAAAAAGATTACATAAATTTGTATCCGAATGAATACACGGATAAATGTACTTTATTGAGAAAACAGTTGAATTTGATAAATGGTTGAGAAAATTAAAAGATTTAAGGGCCAAAGCAAAGATTTTGTTTCGAATTCAACGAATTGAAAGTGACGGACACTATGGAAACTTCAAAATTTGATATCGCAGATTATTTAGATGATAATAAAATGATTGCAGAATATCTCAATGCAGTTTTGGAGGAGGGAGATAATTCAGACCTTATTACAGCAATTGGACATATTGCAAAATCAATCGGAATGACAAAGATTGCTGAAGAAACTGGACTAAGTAGACCAAGTTTATACAAAGCTTTATCGGATGGAGCGAAACCCCAGTTTGAGACAATAATGAAAGTATTAAAAGCTATCGGAGGACAGGTAAAAATTAATCCTTTACCTGCATAGAAAAACGCATCAACATGATGGAATAGCCAATAGCGAAAAACAACGCAACTGACCATCTACAACACGTTAACTATGAAAGATACAAACCAACAAACATGACCTCCTACCTAAACGGTTTTCTTCTCCTCATTCCAATTTTTCTATGGAACATCATTTTCATCAAGCGACTACCACAAGCCTTTTCCAGAGAGATTTTTTGGAAAAACATACCACCGATAATTGGCTGGACAGAGAATGGTTTGCGTATTTTTGTTTTTGCGCTGCCCTTGTTCATGTCGCTTTCTTTAGAAACAGAACAGCAAAGAGTCGGGCTATGGATTTATCTTTTGGGCATTAGCATCTACTTTGCATCGTGGATAATACAGATTTATTTTAGGGAAAGTAGATGGAGTAAAAGCATGGCAGGTTTTATGGCTCCGGCCTATACTACCCTGCTTTGGTTTGTTGGCATTGGATTGTTTGGACAAACACAGTTTGTAAAAATCTCCTATTTTTCGGCAGTCTATTTCTCAGCGGTGGCCTTGTTTGTGATTGTCCATTCCATACATGCATATATTGTATTTAAAAGGCTTGAAGATCTGCGCATTTAGCAGGTTTAAAAAATCTATAAAATCCACGTCATCCGCGTTCTAATTTTCATTTGCAGCTTTAGCTGCGCTCTGTATTCTCACTCTAAGAAATGTGATTTCCATATATTGAGCAAATTTCTCACTCCTTCTGTAAAACCTTTAAAAACAGTTCAGCCAACTGGTGTATTTCATCGCCAACTTTGGCTTCGGTGTCATTGGTATAAAAGGCCAGCACAAGTTCTTCGGTGGGGTAAACTATCAGGTTGCCGCAACCGCCAATTGCCCCACCCCGGTGGCCGTAATATTTTTTCCCGGCAGGCGATACTTTGTCGGCCCATCCCATGCCATAGCCGGTGGGTTTGCCATCGTTGGTTTTTTGTGAGGTGGTGAGTTGTTTCTTGATATCCTCACTAAACAGCTTGTTGTACAACATGCCATTGCCAAACCTAACTAGGTCTTCGGTGGTTGAAAGGAAACCTCCACCCGCCCATTTGTAGCTATTGTCCACATACGGGGCATGGACAACCTTTCCCGTGTCCATGGAATAAAAATCGCTGCGGTGCGAAATGATCGAATCGTGGTAATCGGGCACAGTCAATGTCATGCCGAGGGGTGCAAAAACATGCTCTTTCATGTAGGGAAGGAATTCCAGTCCCGATGCCCCCTCGATGATTGCACTGAGCAGATTGAAGCCATAGCTGCTGTACATGTATTGCGTGCCTGGCTCGAAAACCAATGAGTCGTACATAAAAACTCCAAGGCCCTCCTTCACCGAGTTGAAGCGCTTTGCCATCAAAAATTCTTCATCCTTATAATGGCGGATCCCGGCAATGTGTCCGGCTACTTGCCGGGTAGTGATGGGAAATTCTTTCACCGGGAAATAAGGTACATAATCTTGAACTGGCAGGTCAACATTAATTTTGCCCTGCTCCATTAGAATTCCGAGTGCTGCGGAAGTCAATGCTTTCGAGATACTGGCCACCCGGTAGCGGGTTTTTGCAGGATCAGCCTTGACATCGTGCTCAAGGCTTTCGTAGCCAAAAGCTTTGGAGTAGATCAATTCCCCTTTTCGGGAAACACTCACCGACAGCCCGACTGTTTCACTTTCGTTTTTTAACTTCAGGATATAATCCTCGGCTTCCTGATAAGGGTTTTCAGGCTGGGAACAGGCTGAGAAAAGAAAAACAAAAAGGATCAGTAAGTTCAATGGTTTCATAGCTTATTATCTTATTGAATTAGGCACATAACTTATATTCAGATTGAATTTGTTCAAAGGAAATAAAGAAAGTAAATTTGGAGGATTTCCACCAGTCTATACCGATGCGGTCGGGACTGGCGAGGCTTAGGGCGTGGAATAAATAGCATGAACTCCCCCCTCTTATTCTCCCCCCGAGGGAAGGCAGTGACCTGTAGCAACCTATCATATTAATGAAATCTATTTTTTCTTTGAACATAATTTGAATGTATACATGGTGCCAAAATTCTATTGCTCAAATATTCCAAATCAGGGAATAGTCATATTTTTTAACCCTATTCTAAAACAATTATTTTTTTTGAAATCGATTCCCTATCAGTCAGAAAAGTCAGAAAATAAATTCCGGGTGGAAAATTCAATTCTTTATCAATCCCGAAATTGATTTTTTGATAATGGCTCCCGGCCAATTCAACCCCCTCACTTAGGATTTGGATGATCTTGCCCGACACATCAGATAGCTGAATCTTGATATATGTATTCTTTTTAAGCTTGAATTCGATATTGAACCAATGGCTGGCCGGATTGGGATACACTTCGAGAAAATAATCCTGAGCTTTCTGCGAGCTTATACTAATAGTGCTGGTATCCACAATAGGAACTGTGCCACTTCGCCGGATGTCGTGCCTGAACATGGGCCAGTTTGGGCCACCGGGGCTTTCGGTAGAAATGGCATAAGCCCGGCCATAATTCGTTTCCAGGGTGTCGGGATAAATTGTCCTTCCTCCTACAATAAAAACATCCATGTAACCATCCTGGTCGAAATCACCAATCAGTGGGGCGTGGTCGATGTCAAATTCGGCACTGTCGTGGTGGGCGGCCAAATCGATCAGCCAGAGTTCATCGCCCGAGCTTCCACTTAATGCAATCACATCACCTTTACTGGTTCCAAAAACCACATCGAGGGTATCGTCATTGTTCACATCCGATATGGCCGCTCCCCGAAACGATTGGCCATACGATGGAATAGTATACTCCCAAAACAAGCTCCCCTGAGAATCCAATACTTCCAGGTGGTAGTAATCAAAATAAACAATTTCATAGTGCTGGTCATTGTTTAAGTCGGCAATGGAAACAGCACCCCCGGCATACAGGGGGTTTGAAACTGCATAATCCCATTTCAGGCTGCCATCTTCGGCATTAAGAACCAGGAGTGTACCGTCGTAAGTGCCAATGGCCAATTCCATAAAACCATCCCCGTCGATATCGGCAAAAGCGGCTCCATGGTACATAACATCATCTGGTAAATCGGATGTCCACATTAAAGCATGGTTATGTGCATGGTAGCAAAAGATTTTGTGGTTGGTCCCGAAACTCCAGTTGGCAACTATAAATTCCAGTTGATTGTCGTTATCGATGTCGAGGATAGCGGGCGCGGTTTGTATCCAGCAATTCTGATCGACCTGAATATCCCAGGCAATGCTACCATCTTCTCCATTAAGGCATGTTACCCACCCCGAGAAGTTCCCATGCAGGATCTCAGGTTTCCCATCAAAGTCGATGTCAGCAATCGAAGGCGGGGAGTCACTGCCATGTAATGTTGTTACCCATTCCACTTGGCCGGTGGGGCCATCGAAGCAAAAGGTTTTGGGCACACACGACGAGGGAAGGATCACTTCCAGCGTATCGTCCATATCAACATCGTAGATAATAGGTGCCACATCGTTGCATCCGCCCGTATTGTATTTCCAAAGGAGACTGCCATCTTCGGCATTAATAGCATAAATAGTGCTGTCGGAACGGTAACAACTAAACACAATTTCGAGCTTGCCATCGAAATCTATATCGGCCATCGCCGAATTCCCGAACGATGAATCGTGCACATCGTACCACCATTTTATTTGGGGCACTTGTGCCGATAGGCTTATCGAGAGAAGGAAAAAAACAGAAAGGAACAATGTAGATATTTTCATTATTTCAGATTTTAATGCTTCTAAAATTAGCTATTTTTATTCAATATTAAAAATTGAACATCAAATGGAAAGCGGACTTGGCTATGCTCCCAATTAACAATGTTTAAAACATAGTGAACCTCTGGATTTGACGTTTTCTTAACAACGATTATTAGTCTACACCTGAACATTATGCAGGATACGCTCAAATTCACCACTCAAAAAGCGGTCATATACTACTCATTATATGACCTTTATACTTTTTTGCAAAAAAACCTAACAAAATACAGAACTATTTTTTTCGATCGTCGTAAAAGAGGGTCAAAACAATATCAAAAGCAAAGTAAAAAGTATGAGCAAAATTTAGTTTGCCTGGCAATAGGTTTGAATATGGGGTTCGGCCTTGCTTAACGGGATTCTGAATATCGATTGGATTTTGAACTATGAAACGAGGGAAAAGTTTAATCAGACAACACAGACATGCTTTACAAATTAACACTAAAGAACTCAAAAAAGACAGCGGTAGTCGATGACAAAACATACGATTATCTCTGCAACAACACGTACCTTATTGAGATTGAATTCCTTAAAAATCTCAGGCTTCACTCGAATGGGTATGTGTTTTTTCAAAAGCATTGGCGGCAGCGCGACAACAGCTACAAAGTCGAAACCATTTATCTGCAAAAACTCATTGCAGAACGGTTCCTTGTAAAGCCCGACACCGAGAAAAGGTTTTGGGTACGGTTTATAAACGGGAACAAACTGGACTACAGGGTAAGAAACCTTGAATGGTCCACCCTGTCGAATGTGGTAAGAAACACCAAAAAAACCGAGAACCGCACAGGCTATCGGGGAGTGGTAAAAAGTGGCAAAAAGTATATGGCCATTATCTACCTGCACCGAAAGGGTATCAATTTGGGGACCTTCGATACGCCCGAAGAAGCCGCCATGGCCTACAATAAAAAATCGGTTGAGTTATTTGGTGTTACCAAAAGCCTAAACAAAATCAAGTCCTTATAATTTAGGTTGAAATTAGATATTTACTATTCCGATTTGTCCTCAGCAACTTAGTGGCATCGGAGTGTTGGAGTATTGGAGTGTTGGAGTATTGTATGGTACTTTGCAAATGCATATCCAATACTCCAACACTCCGATACTCCATTTTCTTTTCCGTAGGATTGTACCTATTTTCGCCATCTAAATAAGTATTATATGGTAAGGGCCAAAAAATCATTGGGGCAGCATTTCCTCAACGACAAAAACATTGCACAAAAAATAGTTGAACTGCTGTCGGAAACGGAGAATCCGAATGTATTGGAAATTGGGCCAGGCACAGGTGTACTAACACAATTTCTCCTTCAAAAAGAAGGTTTGAATTTCAAGCAAATCGAAATAGACACCGAATCGGTAGAATACCTTCTTGCCACTTTCCCTCAATTAAAAAATGAAAATCTTATCATAGGCAATTTCCTGAAGATCGACCTTACTACAATTTTCACGGGGCCATTTGCAATAATCGGGAACTTCCCTTATAATATTTCCACTCAAATCCTTTTTAAAGTCCTCGACAACAGGAATCTGGTCCCTGAGGTTGTAGGGATGTTCCAGAAAGAGGTAGCCGAGCGCATTGCCTCCATTCATGGAAACAAAACCTACGGCATAATGAGTGTGTTACTCCAGACATTCTACCAAATTGAATACTGCTTTACGGTAAGCGAAACGGTTTTCACCCCTCCCCCTAAAGTCAAATCGGCAGTATTAAAACTCACTCGAAATCAGAAACAGGAGTTGGCCTGCAACGAACGATTTTTCTTCACGGTAGTAAAACAAGCTTTTGGCCAACGCAGAAAAACACTGCGCAATTCTTTAAAAAGTATTTTAGTAAATTTGCCCGTTCATCAGGAGGTTTTTGGTAAACGCCCCGAACAGCTTAGTGTTAGCGATTTTGAATCCTTAACTTGCATGATAGAGGAACTTAAAAGCAAGCATATCGAAAATTAGGCATCGTGCAATGCCTTGGGTCTTTAGCCAAAACATTAACAAATAAACAGCAATGGAGAAGAATTTTAAACTGACCAGGGAATTTATTAATCAAATCGAAGATTTGATCGAGGCCAAGGATGAACAAGGTTCAATGGCCCTCATCAGTGAACTTCACCCTGCCGATATTGCTGAAATATTTGACGAGCTGAACACTGATGAAGCAAAATTCCTATACATGCTTCTTGATGGCGAAAAATCAGCCGATGTGCTTATCGAATTGGAAGAGGATGTACGTGAACGTTTTTTGTTAGCAACACCATCTGAAATAATCGCCAAGGAGTACATCAATGAAATGGACTCCGACGATGCTGCTGATATTATTGGTGATCTACCGGAAGAGAAACAGGAAGAAATCCTTTCCCACATCGAAGATATTGAGCATGTCGGCGATATTGCGGACCTCCTGAATTACGATGAGGACACTGCCGGCGGATTAATGGGCAAAGAATATGTAGCTGTTCATGAAGACTGGGATGTAAGCAAATCGGTGCAGGAAATCCGTAGGCAGGCTGAGGATATCGACGAATTGTACTACGTGTATGTGGTCAATAAGGACAACTACCTGATTGGGTTTATTTCGTTGAAAGACCTTATTTTGAGTGATGACAAACAAGTGGTAAAAACCCTTTCGAAATCGGATGTGATTTCGGTCCGTACGGAAACACCCGCCGAAGAAGTTGCGGTGATAATGGAGAAATACAACCTGGTTACCTTGCCGGTAGTCGATAATATTGGCCGTTTGTTAGGGCGGATCACCATCGACGATGTGGTGGATGTAATGCGCGAGGAAGCCGAAAAGGACTACCAGCTTATTTCTGGTATTACTTCTGATGTAGAATCGTCAGACAAAATATTCCAGCTTACAAAAGCCCGTTTGCCATGGTTGTTGATCGGCTTATTGGGAGGGATCCTGGGAGCACAAGTAATAAGCCAATATGAGTCCGACCTGGCTATTTACCCCGAAATGGCATTCTTTATCCCGCTTATTGCGGCAATGGGTGGTAATGTGGGAATCCAATCTTCTTCCATTATAGTACAAAGTTTGGCGAATAATTCACTGGGTATCGAAAGTACAGCCCGGAAGTTACTCAAAGAGCTTAGCGTTGGTTTCATGAATGGCTTTATATGCTCATCGATCCTGCTGATCTACAATATTTTTATGAGCGACACCACAGCCCTTACCATTACGGTAAGCATTTCGCTTTTTACCGTAATCATATTCGCATCGGTGTTTGGGACCCTGATACCACTTACCCTTAACCGCTTTAAAGTAGACCCGGCCCTTGCAACCGGACCTTTTATTACTACCGTGAACGATATACTTGGTCTTTTGCTTTATCTCATGATTGGGAGGTACATGTATATGTTTTTTGAGGGAGTAAACATCTAACTTGATTTTTGTATGAATAAATTCGATAGGGATATAATAATTGCCATTGATGGTTTTTCGTCGTGTGGTAAAAGCACCCTGGCCAAAGAAGTGGCACAAAAGCTTAATTATAAATACATCGACAGCGGGGCTATGTACCGGGCTGTTACCCTCCTTGCCATCAATCATGACCTTATTGAAGGAGTACAGATTGACGAAGAGCGATTACTAAACCTATTAAACAAGGTATCGATTGATTTCAGGTACAATGCCAAAAAGAACAAACAGGAAACCTATTTGAATAATAATAATGTGGAAGATGAAATCCGCGATATTGAAGTTTCCGACCATGTAAGTATTATCAGCAAAGTGAAAATAGTCAGGGAGTGCATGGTAGACCAACAACGCAAAATGGGCCTCGATAAGCGAATCGTGATGGATGGCCGCGATATTGGCACGGTTGTATTCCCCAATGCTGAGTTGAAGATTTTTATGACAGCCTCGGAAGAGGTGAGAGCTAAAAGACGATACGACGAAATCAAAGCCATGGGCAAAGAGGTATTGTTGAAAGATGTCAGCACAAATATTCAGAAACGCGACATGATTGACCAAAACCGCGAAGAAAGCCCCTTACGCAAAGCAACCGATGCTATAGTGCTCGACAATTCAAAAATGAACAGGCAAGAACAATTGGAATGGGTGTTGAAAATATTGTCTGAAAAATTTGGGTACAGTTTTACATAGTGTCTTTGTAACTTAATGTCACAAAGACGCTGGCTCCACATCCAGGTTGGGTTTCAGGAAACTCCAAATTTCCAATTTCTAATTTCAAGCCCAGAAGCCTGGAAGCCGTCGGTTGTTATCATAACAATGAAAAAAACAGATTCGAAAAAAATGAAAGTTGAAATAGAAGGCAGTTCAGGTTTTTGTTTTGGGGTCAGGAATGCGGTCGACAAAGCTGAAGATATTCTCCGATCGGGCGAAAAACTATACTGCCTGGGCGACATCGTACACAATGGACAGGAAATTGCCCGGCTCGAAGCCCTTGGGCTTATCACCATCGACAGTCAGCAATTCAGGAATTTAAAAAACTGCAAAGTCCTTTTACGGGCTCATGGCGAACCTCCTTCAACCTACCAGTATGCCAGAGAGAACAATATTGAGCTTATCGATGCGACCTGCCCCATTGTGCTAAATCTTCAGAAAAAAATAAAGAAATCGTATCAGGAACCTACAAGCGACAAACAGGTAGTAATATTCGGAAAATCGACCCATCCCGAAGTAATAAGTCTTGTTGGACAGACCGAAAACAAAGCTATTGTGGTGGAAAATATTTCGGACTTAACTGTGATCGACTTTTCAAAATCCATCTCACTGTATGCCCAAACCACCATGGATACTAGAAAATTCAAGGGACTTGCCGATGAATTACATCTCAGAAATATCAACCAAAAGGGAATAAAAGTAACCCAATCTATCTGTGGTGCTGTGTCGGGCAGGGAATCGAAACTTATTGAATTTGCAAAGAAAAAGGATGTGTTGATTTTTGTTGGTGGCAAGAAAAGCTCCAATGGAAAAATGCTTTTTGGTATCTGTCTGGCGGCAAATAAACATTCCTATTATATTTCAAGTGCCGAAGAATTAAATCCTGCCTGGATTTCCAATAGCGAGCAAGTTGGTGTTTGTGGTGCTACATCAACCCCCATCTGGTTGCTCGAGAGAGTAGCTAAGCAAATTCAACAGATAGGGTAATTTGTCTTTTATTCCCGACCAAAACAAATTCTTTGATTAGGGATTGAAATTATTTCTGTTTTAGAAATCAAATTTATCGCTTTCTTCGATTTTTCAAAACATTTTCATCAACAAAAATTGAACGTTCACAATTTTACGGAATTTTTTATCCTCAAAATACATCCCTTTACACCTCATTCTTTTGCCTTCATCACAATGACTTTAAATATTGCAACACAGAGCGTTAACC
>JAIOYV010000026.1 GCA_021740905.1 Bacteroidales bacterium | reverse complement strand
GGTTCGTAGCACATCAGCAATACCGCTCTTTACACCAGTAATACCTTGTTCCGTTCTATTGGTGGCTAGCAAACTCGAACATTTGTACCTCCAGTCAATATTATTTGGAACGGTGCTACGTTCAGCCCTTCAGTGATAGCCTCTTTTGTTGGGATAGCCGCCCACTTATTCGCGCATAAGCTGCCAATCTATCCATGCTGTTAATACTACATATCACCTACTATGGCCTCTGCTGGTTGCTCATAGATATTTATTTTTTACATTCGCGATTTCCGCTTCGCTTCAATTCTTGGTGTATAGAATAGCTCTACTGAGCTTGCCGAAGCACCAAACCTAATCCAAGACCTCCCCTGAGCTTGTCCCGAACTTGTTTCGGGAGATTTACACCCTTTGGATATATGAGCGCGGACACCTGTTTGCTGTTGGTAAATAAAAATGTATTTTTCGAATTTCTCTCATAACTGAAAGGAATGGGTGTACGACAAATTTCCCTCAACAAAATTTCATCATCGAATTACACAACTTGCCCCGTCATTTATACGGGGAATTATTACCTGCCAATGGCAGGTGAAATTCGATCAATTCGATGAAAAAAGTATTTTCTGATGTTTGAAATGGGATATTTGTCGTACACCCAAAGGAATAATTTATTCCTAGCTTTCAACGGGTGTGCACTGTAAGCCCATGTGGGGCACACACACCATATAAACTGCATGCCTCCTCGCTTTTTTTGACAGTTTTGTGCTATTTGTAATTTTGGTATTTTTGGCGTAGGTTTAGTGCTGTTTGATTGGAAAGGCGGCACGACAACTTATACGAGAAACGTTGTGGGTAATTGTGAAAAACTCAAATAAAAATGGAATTTAAAACACATAACATACAATCTTCTTTAAGTAAATATGTAGAAAGCATTTTTTATCATAAAGACTATTTACCTGACCATAGTATCGAACGGGTTGTTCCGACTGGCAATATTTTCATTCTTTTTGAATTGGACAACTTCCAAAGAAACACATTTGACAATGACCTAAAACCGAATGACGTTTTTTCAAAGGCTTGGGTTTCGGGAATGCACCAAAAATATCTTAACATTTCCGCTCATCAACATTCTGAAATGTTAATCGTACAACTAAAACCAATGGGAGCTTATCCCTTATTTAAAGTTCCAATTAGTGAACTAAATGAAACTGTAAAGCCAGCGGAAAATTATTTTGGGGAATCGATTCTAAAACTCCGTGATGATATAACCAAAAAATCAAAAACAATTGACAAATTCAAATTAGTTGAAAATTGGTTCTTGAAATTGCTTGATGAGAATCAATCTGCACCACAAGATATAATTGATGTTTTGACTAAACTTCAAAACAGCTCATTCTCAAAGCACCAAGAGTTGTTAAAAGAATACCCCAAAACCCAAAAACATTTAATTTCTCAATTTAAAAAGTATGGTGGACTATCACCCAAATCTTTTCACAGGATTTTCAGGTTTAACAAATTGCTTGAAATTATCAATCAAAAAGAAGAAATAATTTGGACAGAAATTGTATATGAAACTGGATATGCCGACCAATCTCATTTCATTAAAGATTTTCAGGAGTTTTGCGGATTTAACCCTTCCAAATACATTAAGAATGGGTACAACGAAAGCATTCCTAATTTTTTTCCACTTGATAAAAGAGGTTAATTTTTTACAATACTATTAGTACAATAGAAAGTAACTTTGTTGGCATTTTAAATAATTTCAAATTATGGATGTTTCAACTTTAAATTGGTTAGCAATCATTGCTGCAGCACTTTCTAACTTCCTTATTGGTGGTCTTTGGTATTCCCCTGTCCTATTTGGCAACCTTTGGATGAAAGAAAATAAATTTTCTGATGACGATTTGAAGAAGGGAAATATGGCTAAAATTTTTGGACTAACATTCGTCTTCTCCTTTGTAATGGCTTTTAATTTAGCCATGTTTCTGAATGACAGTAGTACTACAGCAATATGGGGGGCTACTGCAGGATTTTTAGCAGGCTTTGGATGGGTGGCAATGGCTATTTTTATTATTGGACAGTTTGAACATAAGTCAACCAAATATATGTTGATTCATGGTGGATATGTAATAATTAGCTTTGCACTTATGGGGCTTATTATTGGATTATGGAGATAAAATTAAAAAGTTATGTGCTATGAAACAAACATTTTTATTTCTATCTGTCCTAATTTTTATTCAATGTTCATGTGTAAACAATTCTAAAATGGATAATGTGGAAAATAACATTGATATCGCAAAAAAATCATTTGCTGCATTTAATGCTCACAATTGGGAGGAACAAGCAAATTTCTTTTCAGATACCTGCCAATATTTAGACCCATCTTACGGCGATACTCCTATTGTAAAAAGCAGAATCGAAAAAATTGGAAAGTATCGGAAAATGGAAGAAATGTCTCCTGATATTAAAGACGAAATTACTTCCATTTTTGGTGTAGATGACAAAGTAGTTGTCCAATTCATATCATCGGGAACTGCCAAAACAGAGCAAGGTGATTATAAGTGGATTTTACCAATTTGCTGCGTTTTTACATTTCAAAATGGATTTATTGTAAAAGACGAAACCTATTATAACAAAGGAAAATGAAAAAAATAATCACAATCATTCTCATCATTTCAGCATATTTCAATTGTCAGGCACAAGAAATACCTGAATGGCTTAAAAAGGAGTGGAACTATTTGACAAACGGAACAGGAACCTGGACAACAAGCAATACTGAATACAAAAGCACCTCAGAACCCTTTGAAAAATACGGACTTGAATGGAAGTATGGTTTAGGCAATACAAGCATTGTAGGAAAACTTTATGGGATTATTGAAGGAAAAGAAAACGTAAACATTTGGCAATTCCGTTTGTATTGGGATGGTGTAGAAAACAAGGGGAAAACTTTGCAGATTGGCACTGATGGGACGTATGGAATTGGCGATATGATTTTGATAAATGACAGCATAGTTCAATCAATACTCATCTTTCATACTTTGAATGGTCAAGCTTTTAAAACAAAACACGAAAGTATTACAAACTTCTTGCACCATAAAACCACTTCTTTCAATTTTGATAAAAAGGATAAGTGGGTAAAAAACAGAACATATATATGGCAACCAGTCGTTGAAAAACAAACCGCATCAAGTCAAATAGATACACTTCCATCTGGCGAATTAACACTTACTCAATCCATAATAATCAACACCTCTGTTGACAAAGTTTGGAAATCTTACACCGAACCTGAAGAATGGAAGAAATGGGTAACTCCAGTAGTTGAAATGGACTTCAAAATTAATGGAACGATTAAGTCGCATTACGACTCAACTGCTACGATTGGTGACAAAGGAACAATGGTAACTCACATTCTCAATTATATTCCTTACCAACAAATTACAATGCAAGCAGAATTGAACGAAAATTTTCCTGAGTTTATGGTAGGAGAAGAAAAGAACTTATATAGTATTGTTGAATTTGAGAAATTAAACGAAAACCAAACCAAATTGACCATTTATGGAATTGGCTATAAAAACGAACAACAATGGCGAGACCTGCTTAAATTCTTTATTCAGGGAAATGAAATGACAATGAACAAACTAAAGAAATATTTGGAACAATCGTAAAATTTAGTGCATGGAAAACGCAGAACAAACAATGATAGACAACTTGTTTAAAAACACAGGCAAAACCCTTGAACAGTGGATTGAAATTGTTAAAAAACAACACTTTGAAAAACACGGTGAGATTTTAAAGTTTTTAAAAGAACAACATTCTTTTACACACGGATTTGCCAATATGGTGGCTATGAAATCAAGAAAAGCAGATGCAGGGTCAATCGAAAATAAAGACGAGTTAATTGAAAGGCAGTATCAAAACAAAGAACATTTCAAACCGCTTTACGATAAGCTGTTATCGGAAGTTCTGAAATTTGGAAAAGACGTAGAAGTCGCACCTAAAAATACCTATGTGAGTTTAAGACGAAAAAAACAATTTGCAATTTTAAACCCTGCGACAAAAACACGTTTTGAAATTGGCATCAACCTGAAAGGACAAGAACCTCATGGTAAATTAATAGCGGAAAAACCAAACTCAATGTGTTCTCATAAAATCAATCTAACAGATATAAACGACATTGACAAAGGAGTAATTGAATGGATAAAAACGGCTTATGAAAATGCAGGATAAGAACTTTGGCATATATCACGATTTGACGATTGACGCATCAATAGAAAAGGTTTTTGCAGCAGTTACCCAACCTAAACATTTAGTTAATTGGTGGCCTTTAAAATGCACAGGGAAACCCGAAATTGGAGCTAAGTATAATTTTTACTTTACACCGGAATATGATTGGTTCGGAAAAGTAAATGAGATTGTCCTAAATCAAACATTTTCTGTAAAGATGACCAAATCAGACTTGGACTGGGATGGAACGCGATTGGGTTTTGAAATGAATATAGAAAATGGAAAAACCTATCTGCGTTTCACTCATCTTGATTGGCCAGAATTTAACGCGCATTATCGAATAGCTTCATTTTGCTGGGCAATGCTTTTAAAGGGGTTAAAGGACTATCTTGAAAAGGGAACTATCTTGCCCTTCGAAGAGCGGAGTTAAAGTTAAAAAACCGAATGAAGGAAAAACCACTACCCACAATCGAGTAGACGGCCCCGGCTAAAATAGCCGGGATGCGCCTCTCACCACTTATCCCGTACCGATAGGTCGGGACCACACGTATCCCGAACCAAGTTCGGGACAGGCTGTATACGGCGATATGTTACTCCCTTCGGTCGTGAGACCGCTTCGCTAAGTGCTCTAAAACATTGGAAACAACGAATAACAGTCGCTGGAATTAGGGTTGGCTTGCTTGTACAAAGTAGACATAGCAATGTAATACCAATTGTACTTCAAAATGTGCTGAAAGACATTTTGCTTGTTACAATAGCCTGTCCCGATTTTTCCTCGGGAGTTTATGCCTACACATACCTGACTGTCCGGCAGGTAGGTTTGAAGCGGCTTTAGGAGAGAAGCAAACAAAAGGCGCATTTCAAATAATGATCGGTATTTCCTTCTTAGTCGATCAAGCGTAATGAGTAATGCCCTGGAAAGGCATTTCTTTGAGACTTAATTTTTTTAGTGAACACAAGCGAATTCATTCATCCTAAACATTTCCCTCCCCAGCCTGTTCTTCCTATTGAAACAGAATTCGAAATCAGTACTGTTTTTCAGGATTATTAAATAGAATTTGAGCGTGAAAAAAAAATCCTTTTTTATATTCTTCCTTGCAGTTTTGTGGGTCTACCAAAGCGGGTTTGCCCAATGCAACCTCGACACGATGGGGCAAACACCTGTTCAACAGGAAATATCCAATGTGTTGCAGGAATGGCAAAACCGGGACCATACCGTTTACAACTGGCAGGTGGTAAAAGATACGGTGATCCAAAATAGCCGGATCATTGTGGCCTCACACATCATTGAGGGTTATATCCATTATGGCCTGGTGCGCATGCCTGCCGATACCAATTTGCTGGCGTGCCCTTTACCAGTATTGCTTTATCTGCACGGTAGCCTGAATGGTCTTACGATTCAAAAAATTGATTTTCTCGACAACTTTTTCCCAACAAGCCTAATCCGGGATAGCATGATTGTGGTTGCCCCATCCTTCCGTAGCGAGCCTTTGCTGATCGATTCAAATGCCTCCTATTTCTCGCAGGGCACATCAACCGAAATGGATAGGGATGCTGACGATGCCATCACTTTTTTGAATGGTGCCATTGAAAATTTCACCCTAATCGATACTACTCGCATAACTGCCATCGGTTTTAGCCGGGGAGGAAACGTGGCTTATAAAGTTGGGATTAGGGATCCAAGGATAAAGGCGATGAACATTTTTTTTGCTGCCACAAACTTTTTCGACCCCATCCTGATACAGGATGCAAAATATGCGGTATTGAACGGCGTATCGCCACAGTACTTTGTCAACAACATTGTTATTAATGATGCCATGGAGGCTTTTTGCAACGGTATAATAACTGCACAAGAGGCCCGGAAGCGAATATTGACCTGGTCGCCGGGATACTTTGCGGGTTTTCTTCCACAGATAAATGCCTTTCACGGAAGCCTCGATCCGGTTATCCCAATCACACAACCCTATTTTTTAGATTCGATGTTGAATGTGGTAGACCCTGGCAATAGCAGCTACCAGATTTTCGAATTTCCAACCGGTGTTCATTCGCTATCGAGTCTGGCGGGTTTCCAGCCCCATGCAATTGCATTGATACGAAAAGTTGTCCGGCCACCGCTTTTTTTGCAAAACGATAGTTTATACTCAAAAGGTGAGGCCCCTGCTTATCAATGGCATTTGAATGGGATTCCTATCCCCAACGGTACCGGAAAAAGCATACACCCAAACCAGATGGGGCTGTACCAGTTGGAGCATATTATCCAGGGAGGCTGTTCTTATTTTTCTGAAAGCTACAACTGGATTACTACAAGTGTGGAAAGTGTTTCCGAAATCCAAGAAAAGCCCGGTTTTTATTACGACCCTTTGAATCGAGCTATTAACCTGCGAGAACTCTATCAAAGCGATTTTCAGAATTTCGAATTAAGCAACTTGTATGGTCAGATCATTCTCTCAAAGAAGAATCCAACCGGGTTCCCAATATCTGTTGAAGCATTGAACCTTCCTCCAGACATCTATTTCTTCCGGGCATGGAATAGACAGGATTTCGAGAGCCTGAAATTCTTTGTGAGGTAGAGGCGGGTACGTGGATCTGTCGAAATAACAGATCAGTATTTATGGGGGCGAAAAGGGGGCGAGCTTTGCCCGCCCCCTTTTCACCTATCCCATGCACGAGCCCTGTCATTCCGAGCCACAACCCAAAAAAATTTGGGCACAAAGAGAGATGACAAAAGAAAGGATTTAGGATTGATGATTAACGATTTTAGATATAAGATGTGTGGCATGAACCACCAGATCAAAAATCAAAAATCGTTAATCATCATTCTGAAATCAAATTTGCATACCTATTAACATACAGCGTCTTACAAAAAGATGTCATTGGTAACGAAGTGAAGAATCTTTATCAAATTATTATGCCCATTATTTCAACGCCTTACAAAAAGTTGTCATTGGTATCGTAGGGAGAAATCCGTGTTTGTTCCCTACGCCCACATTTTCAGCAACTTACAAAATATTGTCATAGGTACCACAGGTAGAAATCTGTTGACAAATCTTGGTCCTTCAACATGAAACCGAAATGGGGAAGTAACTTAAATCATTTTTTCAAAAGAGAATTTTGTGCTATACTCCTTTTAACCTATTCAATCAAGTACTAATGCAGGAACTCGTTTTCTTTGAATCTTTATGCCTTTGCGAGAAGTCTTTCGATCCTGTCCGCGCAAGAACTGATGCGAGAACTTATCAATAATTATCAACTATTCACAAACAAGCTTTGAAAATATGCGTATTTTTGACAAAACTTTTTTCTGCTTATGAAGGAAGAACAAGGCAATTTTTTTAATGAAGAGATGCAGGAAGCAGTTTTCCGTTTTGAAGACATGCTCCGTAAACAAAAGAATTTTTACTTCGATGTAGAAGATTTTGAGAATATTATCGATTTCTACATCGAGCAGGACAAGCCCGAATCTGCTTTTAAAGCAACCGAGTTTGCCAGTACACAGCATCCCACTTCAACTGCGATAAAAATAAAGCGGGCACAGCTTTTTGTCGAACGAGGCAATGTAAGCGAAGCCATGACCATCCTCAACGAGGTGGAGAAAATAGAACCGGCCAATTTTGAAGTATTCCTGCTAAAGGGAAATGTATTGGTCCATCAGGAAAAGCTAAAACCAGCCCTCGAAGCGTACAACAAAGCGCTCCAGTTTGTATACGACCACCGCGATGAAGTACTTTACGACATTGCCCATGTGCTCGATCAGAACAACCATACCGAACAAGCCGAAAGGTATTTGCGCGAGGCCTATAAGATTAACCCTTACAACCGCGACATAATAAACGACCTGGCCTATTTGTACGAAAGGCTGAACAAAGTAAAACGCAGCATCAAGTTATACAACCAGTATCTCGACATGGACCCGTATGCCGAAAGTATATGGTTCAACCTGGGGTATTGCTACAACCGTATCGACGATTTCGAGAATGCGATAGAAGCTTACGATTTTGCGCTGGCCATCAACCCGAATTTTTCGTCGGCATTGTTCAACAAGGGGAATAGCCTGGCCAACCTGGGCCGGTTTCAGGAGTCGATTACGGTGTACCACGAGTTTTTGTTTGCCGAGCCGGATGTGGCACAAGTGTACTATTACATTGGCGAGTGTTACGAAAAGTTGAACAACAGGATCAAATCGAGGTCGTACTACGAAAAAACCCTGAGCCTGGAGCCTGACTTCGCCGATGCCCATTATAGCATGGGATTGGTTGAAATGGATGAAAACCGTCTGGAGAATGCACTAAACTATTTCGAGCGTGCAATTTCGTACGACAAATCCAACCCCGAATACTTTTTCATGTTGGGGAAATTGCACCAAAAAATGGAAAACAACTCATTGTCCATTAAAGCATTTAAGAAAACTACAGTACTCGACCCTTACGATACAGAAGCCTGGTACAACCTGGCTTATTGTTATGGCTTATCGGGACAATATTCGAAAGGTATAACAAATTTGGAAGAGGCTCTTGAATTGAACCCCGAAGACCCTGATCTACATAGCCACTTATCGGCCTTGTGGTTCAGAAAAAAGGACACAAACAAGGGTTTGTCGCATTTTAAAAAGGCACTTCAAATTGATGCTTCCTCATATATCGAAATGTTTGAATTTTATCCAGAACTAAAAGATAACCAAGATCTCAAAAATCTAATAAAATCCGCAAAATAAAAGGGTTTTATAAAATCTCGCAAAGAATGAAAGAAACCATAGGACTTTTTTTTAAAGGAATCGGTATGGGTGCTGCCAACGTAATCCCCGGTGTGTCGGGTGGAACCATAGCGCTTATTACTGGGATATTCGAAAGGCTCATCAACAGCATAAAGGCATTTGACTTAACTGCCGTCCGGTTGATTTTTAGCGGAAAGTTTAAGGAGTTTGCCGCTCATGTCAACCTGGGCTTTTTAGTGGCTGTTTTGTTCGGAGTAGCTGTGAGTATTATTTCGCTAGCCAAACTATTTGGGTTCTTGTTCACCAATTACCCTATTTATATCTGGGCCTACTTTTTTGGGTTGATCCTGGCATCGGTTTACTTTGTGGGCAAGACTATCGAGAAATGGTCCCTGGGCACAATCATCATGTTTGTTCTCGGGACCGCGTTTGCATTGGCACTTACTTTTCTGAAACCAGCCTCCGAGAACAGTTCCTTTCTCTACCTGATAGTTTGCGGGGTAGTAGCAGCATGTAGTATGATCCTTCCAGGGTTGTCAGGTTCGTTTGTCCTCATCTTGATGGGGAATTACGAATTGGTGATGATAAATGCCGTGAACGAAAGGGAAATCATGATCCTTCTACCAGTAGTGATAGGTGCCGGGTTTGGCCTTATCGCTTTTTCCTATTTGTTATCGTGGATATTTAAAAAATTCAAAGACCAGACCATCGGTCTGTTGACCGGGTTTATCCTGGGTTCGTTGGGCATATTGTGGCCCTGGAAAAACTCCTTCGACAATACCGGTGAATTATTGTCAATCAATAAATTTGGTGCTTATATCAACCCTTCCGGGACTGTGCTTGAAAAAGTAAAGCCCTTTGGCTACGAACAGGTCTTGCCCCCAAGTTTTGATGCTGTTGTGATGTGGGCCGTTGGATTGATCCTTTTAGGTATCGTTTCGATTTGGGTAGTTGAAAAAATGGCTGAGGGGAAAGGGTAGTAGTTTTCTATTGATTTTGATTTTTTTCATCCCCAACTAAGTTCTCGTTTTCTTAGCTTATTTTCTCCGCCCCCTTTAAAAAGGGGGACAATCGGATTTTCATGGACAAGGAAGTAGTAATTTACCACATACTTTTGCTTGAGCGACAAGCCCTTCCTTGCCTGTCCCGCCTCAGACGTGGATAAGGAAGGGTTGGGCCTGCCCCGCCAAGCGGTGGATGGATGAAAAAACACATTAAAAACAAATAATAGCCACAAAGGCACTAAGGCTCAAAGTGTCACAAAGAGCATAATCCCAAAAGCTTAACCCTTCGTGAATCTTCGTGGCTTTGTGCCTTCGTGGCTAGATTTTGCGGAACTAATTTAAAAAATCTCACTAAGAATGAAATAAAAAAAGCCGGGCGGACCCGGCTCTCTATCTTAATTTCTGTCGATACAATTCAAATCTTCAAAGGCAATTTTAAGCCTTTCGATCATGGCCTTTTCGCCTTCACGGACCCACACCCGGGGGTCGTACTTTTTCTTGTTGGGTTTGTCGTCTCCCTCAGGATTTCCAATTTGTCCCTGGAGGTAATCGTGGTTTTTCTTTTCGTACTGGCGTACACCATCCCAGAAAGCCCATTGGGTATCGGTATCGATATTCATTTTGATGACTCCATAACCAATAGCCTCGCGGATTTCCTCGCGGCTTGATCCAGATCCGCCATGGAAAACAAAATCCACCGGGTTTGGGCCAGTCTTATATTTTTCCTGAATGAAGTCCTGTGAGTTTTTAAGGATTTTCGGAGTCAGTTTTACATTGCCCGGCTTGTACACACCGTGCACATTCCCAAAGCTGGCAGCAATTGTAAACCGCGTGCTCACCTGGCTCAATTCCTCATACGCATAGGCCACTTCCGAAGGCTGTGTATAAAGCAAGGAATTGTCAACACCGGTATTATCAACACCATCTTCTTCACCACCAGTAACACCCAATTCAATTTCGATGGTCATCCCGATTTTATCCATACGGGCCAGGTATTCTTTGCAAATCGCAATGTTTTCTTCGATAGGTTCTTCCGACAAATCGAGCATGTGCGAACTGTACAAAGGCTTGCCAAATTCTGCAAAATGCTTTTCGCCGGCGGTGATCAAACCATCGATCCATGGCAACAATTTTTTGGCAGCATGATCGGTATGCAGGATTACCGGTATACCGTAAGCTTCGGCCATTACATGAGCGTGTTTTGCGAAAGCGATCCCACCAAGGATGGCTGCTTTTTCGTTTTCGTTGCTGATGCCTTTTCCGGCAAAAAATACGGCGCCCCCATTGGACACCTGGACCATTACCGGGCTATTCACTGCCTTGGCCGCTTCCATTACGGCATTGGCCGAATGGGACCCAATTACATTTACTGCCGGAAGGGCAAAACCATTTGCTTTGGCTATACGAAAAACTTCCTGCATATCGTCACCGGTTACTACTCCGGCTTTCACCTTATCGAATACTTTTTCCATTTTATTTAATTTTTATAAGTTTATTTCCTTTCCAGGGCGCAAAGTTACGAAAGTTCGGAGAGTTCAAAGTTAAAAAATGGAAACTGAAAAGACCACGAATTTAATTTCAAATCTACATCCAACAACTCAGAACCCGTTTAACTCAGAACTCCTCAACTCTTTCAACTCAAGTGATCATTGACCTCGTCTACATCAAAATACTCAGGATCGAAATCCTCCCCAAGCCAATCGAGATAGTCATCATATTCTTCGTGTTTTGGGTCTTTCAAAATCTCCAACATATCTGCATATCCCCATACACCGCCACAATCTTCGGGCGGGCAATTGTTTTTTCCTTTGATGCAAAATGGGAGAGGCTGTTTGGCATCATAAGGGAGGATTTTTTGCAGCACAATATCATGTCTCCAGCTATCCCCAAAATCATATTCATAAACCAGCTTGTCCTTCTCCTTCTTTAAAAATAAATCCAGCTTATACTTGTTGTAATCTATAGTGTCGCTGCCCCAGTCATCGTCATCGAGAGGAGGACCAAAGAACTGTCTGTCCTTTACAAACTGGTGCATGTGCGAATTGCTCCAACCCATTGTAATTTGGATCACATCATGCAAATCGGGCATGAGGATGTTGGACGGGACCAATACTTCCCGCCAAATTGGAGGCTTCGATCCTATCAAAGAAATTTTAATCTGATAAATACTCTTCATAGCTTTTTTTTTTTAGTTTGTGAGGGATTTTTATTTGACGATCACTTATCCATCATCCTCGAAAAGCCCTTCGTAAAATTATCAATTTTTATCGAACTAATCCAACTTTTTGGTTGAGCTATCACCTCAATTTATGGTGGTGGCTTTCCTCCTTGTTGAGCTATTACCACAATTTATGGTGGTGGCTCTAAAAAGGATACCCAATCCCAAAATTCCACGAATAGTCGCCAACGCCAAGTTTACGGTTTCCCCAAATCATGCGCGAACCCTCTGGCAGCTCCGGGTCGCGGACTTTAATCCCAAGGTCGATGCGGAAAAGGAGAAAGTCGAAATCGAAGCGGGCACCCAAACCTGTTCCTATGGCCATTTCTTTATAAAATGATTGGAAGGCAAACAGCGAACCTGGTCTTTCGTCGTATCGGTTGATGGCCCATATATTGCCGGCATCGATAAAAAACGCCCCCTTTAGTTTCCAAGCCACATCGAATCGGTACTCCAGGTTTGCCTCAATTTTCATATCGGCGGCCAGGTCGGGAAAACTGGAATCATCCACAAATGAACCGGGGCCCAACGAGCGAATCTGCCAGGCCCGTATACCATTGGCTCCGCCCGAAAAATATTTCTTCACAAAAGGCAACACATGATTGTTCCCATAAGGGATGCCGATGCCAAAAAATCCACGGTAAACCAACAGCGAATGTTCGTTCAGGTGCTGGTAATACCTCAGGTCGATATCGCCCCGTACATATTGGGCAAAACGCGTATTGAAAAGTTCGTAATAGCCATCAGGTGTTTTATTTACCCCCAACAATCCATTCAGGCCCGAAATGATATTGCCAGCCAATTCGGTGCGCGACCGCAGGAAAATAAAATCACTGAACTGACGCTTCAAATCCTGGGTGCTTAGCTCGAAGGTGTAGCTACTGACCGAAATAAACTGGGACTCGTAGCTGTGTTTCAGGTACAGGGTATCGAAATACTGGCTAAATTCAGCCGAAGTATCGGTAAGGTTAATGATGTTCAGCTCGATTGGATTGAAGCGGTGTTTCTTGAACTGGCTCGAGTTCCACTGGTAGCCATAACCTGCATTGATTATTTTCCGGGTATAGTTCGTGCGTTTCTGGTGACTGTAGCTAAACGACACTGCTGTTTTTGGTTGATACTTGCGGAGCATCCTGCCTGCTTTAAAAGGAATCCAGAATTTCGGGATGGTCATGTTTGTTTCGACACCGTACTCGAAAGTATTTGGCAGGAAATTGTCAGTTGAAGCACTTACAAATTCACGTTGAACTTCGAGTGCCCCACTAAATTTTACATTAAAAATTTCGGCACCCCCAAACAGATTTTTGTCGTAGTATAACAGGTTTCCCCCTACGCCCCAGTGATTCGACGAGTTGGTCCCCTCCAGTTCCACTTGGTAACCTTGTGAAACCATTGTGGTAAGCTGTATGTGGCAGTCGAGAAGACGGGCAGAATCAGACGAAAGGCTATCGGGCAGTTCCTCAAATTTTATGTTGATGAGTTTAAATTGCTGCAAACCGGATAATTGCCGATAGGTTTTATCAATGGTCACTTCTGAGAAATATTGCCCTTGCCTGAAATCTATCTTCGCAAACAAAACATCGGGCTTAAGGACCATTTTATCGTGGTAATAAAAATGAGTATTGTTAAAGGTCAATGTATCAGGCGAGGCAAATACCTGCAAGCTGTCGATTTTGGTCGGTTGACGCTTCATGTTCAGGTACATGTTCACATTCCTGATCTTATATTTTGAATGTTGGTTGAGAATTATTTTCCTGTATTGATCATGCTTTGGGAAAAGCTTGATCCGAAGTTTCACATCGGCCAGCTTTGATCGCAAGCTACTGTCCACTTCATAATCGATAAAATCTTTCGAAAAAGCATAGTAGCCTCTGTTCCTGATCATTTTCGTAATCCTGTCCCGTTCCTGTACAAGGGCATCGTAATCGAGAATGCCACCCGGGTGCAAAACCGTATTATCGGCAGTATCCTGCAATACAAAACTTCCTATTACCGAATCGCTGGTCAAGAAATTGATCTGCCTTATCCGATAGGGTTCGTTGGGGACAATGGTATATTTCACCCAGGCCTTTTTCCTGCTTAACCTTACCGTATCGTGTATTTCGGCATTGTAATAGCCTTTACTGTGGGCATACAATTCCAGTTGCCGGGTCGACTTTTTGGTTAAAAATTCGTCATATACCACAGGCTCTTCCCCAACCACTTTTTTCAGCTTATTCTTCCATTTGCGTTCTTTGCCATGTGCCAAAAAATTATACGTGCGTAAATGGAATGGGAAAACACCCATTATCCGGGTATTCGGTTTTTGTTTTATGTAATTTTCAAGCTCATCGATATCGAGGATGTGTTTCTTTCCTTCTATTTTGATTTTATTAGAGCGGAGAAGGTATTTCCCATCTTCGAGGTGCCGGGCAGGATTGCAGGATACAAAACCAAAAATAATCAGCATAATCAATAAACTTGCCGACAGCCTGATACCTGTATGTTTTGACCTGTACTTCAATACTCTAGTTTCCAATGAACAAAAATAGTGTTTTAGCGGCGATTTTTATCGAAAATGCAACAGATTGGTAAAAGAGATTCCTCTCCGCGTTCACAAAGTCGGGTTATGCTAATTTATACAGAAAAAAAAAGACAGCAATGCCATCAATTCTTTTATCCTGGTTTAGACCAAATGCCACGACTTTCCGAATATAGAGAGGAAACTGATAGCGTTCTTTGTTGTAATGTTTATTGGTAAAAAATTTATTCGTATTTTTGTAAGAAACATTAAAATGATTCCCGGTTTTTGATTAGATGCCAAGTAGTTTACGATAAATAATATGCTGAACAATTAAACCCTTAAACAAAATGCCCTATGCCCCTTAGAGCCAAATTAACACAAAATATTCTTTTCGTTCTGGCGACATGTATTATGTTGCCTATTGCCCTTCATGCTCAAAAATCGCTTAGCATCATTGCCCAGCCAACCAATGGTTGCGCCCCTTTGATTGTTAAATTCAAACCTTCCCCAATGACAGCCGACACCTATTACTGGTCCTTTGGAAATGGGAATGTATCGAGCCAGGATACGGCAAGTGCCACTTACATTTCGGGCGGGTCGTATACTGTAAACCTCACGGCAACCACCAATGGAATTCCCCAAACGGCTTCCATCACCGTGGAGGTATTTCCTTTGCCGAACCCCAACTTCGGGGCAGTTAGTGGAACAACCAGTGGTTGTGCGGGTAATTTTACCACCGAATTTATCGATTATTCGACTTCGTCGGGCGCACCCATTGTGCACTGGCAATGGGATTTTGGCGATGGCTGGGGAGATAACAACACAACCGGGACCAATCCAAGCCATCCAAATGGTAGTGCAGGGGATTTTACAGTTACCCTTGTGGTGACGGATGCCAATGGCTGCAAAAACGATAAGACCATCCCAAATTTCATACATGCCTCCCCGCTTCCCACCGTATCATTTTATGCTGATACTTTAAAATTTTGCACTGTCCCGGCAAATGTGCAATTCACAAACGGTTCTCAAGGCACAGGGATGTTATCGTATGAATGGGATTTTGGCGATGGTTCGCCCATTTCAACAGCAACGAACCCTGCGCATACATATACAGGTTTCCAAAACTATACGGTCACTCTAAATGTGACCGACCAAAACGGTTGTACCGGGAATCCATCTACCAAGACCGTTGAGATTAGCGAAGTGACTGCCGTTTTTAATATGCCCGACACAGTGTGCAGGGGCGATACGTTTCATATAACCAATTACTCTATTGGGACAAGCCAGCAAACCTGGAGTTTCGGTAACGGAAGTTCTTCCCTGTTTTCTCCCCAATGGTTCTACGATGTGGGAGGGCACTACAATATCACCTTAAATGCCAGCCTATATGGCGATTGTCCTGATACGTACGCCCGTTCTATTTTTGTTGAATCGGTTTTTGCCGACATGGGACCCGAACCCTGGCATGTGTGTTCGTTGCACACTGCCGTACACCTTATCGACTCAACAATAACCAACAATTCCAATGGTGTTGAATCGTGGCTTTGGACTGTCTCTCCGGCAGACCCCAGCCTATATTATCCACCAGCACTTTGGGCCGACACTTTCCTTGTCCAAAATCCAGTTGATACCATTTTAAGCACACCTATACTTGATGCATTTCTTCATGAGATATACGATGTTTTTCTTGAAGTAACAACCCCTTTTGGGTGCAAGGATTCGGCCTACGATAGCATAGTGGTTTACTTGCCAACAGCCGACTTTATGCCCGGGCCTATAGGGGGTTGTGTGCCAAAGACCATCAGCTTTTTTAATAATTGCTCGTATGGCTCGCCCTACGATACCATCCTTTCGTACTATTGGGATCTGGGCAATGGGACCACCTTTTCGGGCTACGAGCCACCCCCCGAGCTGTATAACTATGTCGGGGTATTCAACGCCGAAATTACCATAGTTACCGATTATGGCTGTACTGTTACCGATTTTTTTCCCATCCAAATTGGGCAGGAAACATTCCCCAATTTTTTGCTATTGTCCGACGATACCATCTGTGCATCCGATTCGGCTGTCATTTTAAACCTTTCGCAACCCCCATTAGTTATAACCAGTTATGAAGTATTCTTCAACTATGGCTCGTTCCACTATTTTGATGGCGATACTTTATATGTGAACCCCCTTGACACGGGTTGGTTCGATTTTCAGTTCAATTCGGTCCACAATCTTTGCTATTCGGATACTTTTACCGAGCACCTGTTTTATGTTGAAGGGCCAATAGGATTTGGCCAGGCTCTTTTCGAATGTCCCGACCTGTTCAAATATACCCCCGATAGCGATATAGTTCTGGGTTTTGTAGATTATACCAGTTTTTATTGGGATTTCGGCGATGGCACTTTCGATTCGACAAATCTCAATATAGACCTTACGTATGGGATGAACGTCGATACCTTTGCCTATATCCATCTTTTCAACAGCAATACAGGCTGTTCTTTTACCGATCGGATGGTCATTATCGATGATGTTGCCATAGCCGAATTTACGATGGACTCTTCCACTACCTGTTTAGGTGCCCCCATTACCTTCGATCCCGGCCTTTCGCAAAACATGAATCCCTTTGGTTACGCCGGTGTGGCCGGGTATTATTTCCAATGGAACTTCGACGATGGGGCCATATTTAACACTCCTTTTTATAATACGCCCGACCTCGCTACTTTTGGCCCGGTTACCTATTTGTTCGACGAGCCCGGCGAGTACTTTGTGCAATTGGTCATCAAAGATTTCCATGAATGTGACGATACGATCCGCCACCGGGTTAAAATATTTCAGCCCATCCCTGTACCTCAAGTAACCCCTCCTTCGGGTTGCACACCCGTAGCGTGCACTTTTGTCGACTTAACCCCGGCCGATACTACCCTTGTGAGCTGGTTGTGGTCTTTTGGCCAGGGCGATAGTTCCATGCTACAAAACCCTACCAATATAATCAACTATGTTTCCGATAGTAGCTATCAGGCAAGCCTTACGGTTACCGACACGTTGGGTTGTACAGGGACTACCGAATTTGAGGTAGTGGCCTCAACACCAATTCCTGCCTTTTCGGCTATTGCTAAAATTGTTTGCATAGGCGACACTGTTTATTTCAATAACGAATCGGTTTATTTTAGCTCGAACCCTCAATTTACCTGGAGATTTGGTAATGGCATTACATCCAACGAAACCTCTCCCTCCTATCTGTACCCCCAGGGTGGATTGTACCATGTAGAACTAGTCCTTGATGATGCCGGGTGCAAGGATTCTCTTTTAACCCACAATTTCATCCTGGTGGAGGACCCAGCTTGTGAAATTGATAGTCTTTATTATGATGATCAATGTGCCCCGGTTGTTGTTGAGAAGATGGTAGCCTCATCTATGGAGTTTTACTTCACACCTGTTTGGTATTTTGGCGATGGAATGATTTCGACTGCCCCCACGCCTATCCATACCTATACCGAAACCGGTGTTTACCCGATAAGCTTGACGATTAACACCGGAGCATGCCCACAATTTCATACCGATACAACTTGGTTGACTGTGTATAATGCCAGTGCCGACCTTGAAGTGAGCGATGATGAGATTTGCCTGGGCGAAGAAATTTTGTTGTCCGTTAAAAACCAAGTCGATGTGGAGGGTTTCTTTGTCGATTTTGGCGACGGCACCCCTTTCGGCACCGAAAACCAAAACCTCCATCAATACAACATTGCTTCGGAAGCCAATTCCCTCGAAGCAATCCTGTATTATTGGAATGGCGAATGTCCATGGACCGATTCCCACATCCTCGACATTTACGATGTAAGGGCCAATTTCCTGCGTGGTCCAGATGATGAAGATTACGAAGATTGTTACTCAATCACAGTCGATTTAATCGATCAGTCGTTGGGGGCAAATTCATGGTATTGGGATTTCGGCGATGGCATTGTAAGCCACAACAGAAACGAAACCCATACTTTTAATTCGCCAGGCACGTACGAAGTTTTACACATGGTGCAAAATTCTCAATACGATTGTGAAGTTGAAGTCGTAAAAACCATTTGGGTGTATCCCGCGCCTACCATAATTACCGATACCTATTACGAAATTTGCCCAGGCGACAGTGTGCAGTTGGATGCTGCCGGGGGGATTACTTATCAATGGTCTCCAGGCACTTTCCTAAGCGAAACAAATATCCCAAACCCCATGTCGAAGCCCGGATATACCATCGACTACACCCTACATGTAACCGATGAAAAAACCTGCGAAAACGAAGAAGAGGTCAGGATATTTGTGCAAGCTAATCCTTTTTACACCCTCGGGGATACCACTATAATTGTTGGTGATATCCTCACCGTAAACGGCGACCCACTTTGGAATGTTGAATATGTGTGGAGCCCCAACTACAATCTCCAAAACCCCAACGACTACAATCCAGGCTTTCAACCTTTGGTTGACACCACTTATGTGGTAACAATGACCGCCTCGGCCGATGGCAGAATCTGTTTTGTCAACACCGATACATTAGATATTACGGTCGATTGGAAATTTAATGTGGACGTGCCCGACCTATTTACCCCCAATGGCGATGGCAACAACGATGTAGTATTTGCAAAAGGCTGGGGTATCCGGAAAATCCTCGAATTTAGGATATTCAACCGCTGGGGCGAAATGGTTTTCTACACCGATGATATTACCCAGGGCTGGGATGGCATGTACAAAGGAATGCCCCAACCCATCGACACGTATGTGTATATGGTAAAAGTCGATTTCTACGACGACAGTATCAACGTAATAAAAGGCACCCTTAATTTAATGAGGTAGAGGTGCTCATATCGAGAATTTCATGTTAGCACAAACAACTTGCTTTTGATTTGGAGAGGAAAGTATTGTATTTTTGTATGAAAAGGAAAATACATGGTTACAGACATTTCTACACTGAATTTTGAGAAGACATATACTTATGCCGATTACTTGAAATGGAAATTCGACGAAAAGGTCGAACTTATCAGGGGCAGGATTTCAAAGATGTCGCCAGCACCGCGGGTTATTCATCAACGAATCGTGTGGCATATATCAGGTATTTTGTATGCTAAATTGAAAAACAGTAAATGTCAGGTTTTTCAAGCCCCCTTTGATGTGCGTTTGCACGACAAGATAAAATCAACAAAAGACAAAGATATCCTGACTGTTGTCCAGCCCGACATTTCGATTATTTGCGACGAATCAAAACTTGATGAAAGAGGTTGTTCCGGCTCTCCAGATTGCATCATTGAAGTGGCATCGAAATCAACCCTTCAAAAGGACATCAGAATAAAATATGCCTTATACGAAGAAAATGAGGTGCGCGAATATTGGATTGTATTTCCCAACGAAAAAGCGGTCATGGTTTTCGATCTTGATGAAAACGGCAAATACCAACCCCGCCAAATAGATGAAGATGAAAGATACGTAACGATGAAGGTTTTGGATGATTTCCAGATCGACCTGGAGGAGGTTTTTAAGAATGGGTAATCTTTTTGATTTGAAATCCTCAAAAAAATAAATGCCACAGATTCACTGATTTTTTAAAGACATTTTTGCTGGTGTTATTTCTATAAAATCACTTACATAGCCGACCACGCAATTTATTGCGGGGAATTATTAGCTGCCAAAGGCAGTTTGAATTCGTTTAATTCGTTTAATTCGATGATAAAAATTTTGCTGAGGAAAATTTGTCGTACATAATCTGTGAATCTGTGGCATTTTTATTCTTCGCAATACACTTATGCTCCCAAATTGTTAGCTTTGCATGACACCAAAAATGAAAGGTGAATTGTTATGACAAAGCCGGACAAAATAAAACTTTCAGGGAATACTGCCCTTTTTTCGGGTATTTTTGCATTGTTTGTGGCAGTTCTCCTTTTGCTGAATTATTGGCAAATCAGCCAGACCGACCCACTCGAAAGCACAGCCATGAAATCGCTGGTCGAGCAATTTGCGAATGATCCCGGGAACCAAGATCTCCAACAAGAAATCCGTAGCCTCGACCTACTGGCCCGAAAGGCATACTTTAGTTCTCGATGGCAAATTAAAACCGGAAGCTATTTGCTGATTATAGCCTCCATCCTATTTGTCCTTTCGTTGCGCCTTTATTTTTCGTTGATCGGAAAAATAGACCGGCCCGAAGCCACTTCTCAAAATGAAATAGGAGAAAGGATTTTATCCCATAAATGGCTTCTCGGCGTTTCTGTTGTCATTTTGCTGATGGCCATTTTTGCAGGTTTCAAATCGGAAAATTATTTTGAATTGTTCGAAAACCACCAAATGGCAACTACATCTGAAATACCGGAAGACCCAGGCATTGAGGTCATAGAAATTAGGGAGGAAAAACCCCAATTGGAAAATGAAAAGGATGAAGTTCCTGATTCTGTCCCAAAAAATTCGATTGCTGCAAAAGAATTGATACTGCCTGCCGAAGAATCCAAGAAGGAGGATAAGACAGTTCCTGAAAGTAGCCCCTCTTTCCCTACCCTTCCCGAAATCCAAAAACAACACAACAGCTTTCGCGGGCCTCTTGGACAGGGAACTACGTTTGCCAAAAATATTCCCACCGACTGGGATGGCCCAAGCGGAAAAAATATTCTATGGAAAGCAGACATCCCATTGCCCGGTTATAATTCACCTGTTATATGGGATGAAAAAATCTTAGTTGCCGGGGGCAATTCAAGTACCCGTAGTGTCTATTGTTTCAACAAAAAGGATGGTTCGCTTTTGTGGCAGCACGAAGTTAAAAACGTGCCCGGATCGCCCGGCAAAATCCCAAAAACCACCGATGATACAGGCCTTTCTGCCCCCAGCCTCACAACAGATGGTCAACGGGTGTACGGCATTTTTGGCAATGGCGATATAATCTGCACCGACATGGAAGGCAACCAAATATGGGCTAAAAACCTGGGTGTCCCCGACAATCATTACGGTCATTCTTCTTCGTTGATTTCCTGGAAAGAAAAACTATTTGTGCAATACGACACCAACAAAGGCGGCAAGATCATTACCCTTAATGTGTTTACTGGTGATGTAATCTGGCAAAAAACACGGGAATCAAAAATATCATGGGCATCCCCTATATTGGCCAAGATTGATGGGTCGTATCAATTGATTTTATCGGCCAATCCCATTGTGGCTGGTTACAATCTGGAAGATGGCAAAGAACTTTGGGCGGTCAAGTGCATGTCGGGCGAAGTAGGGCCATCGCCTGCTTTTGCCGATGGGATAATTTATGCTGCCAACGAATACGCAAAACTGGTGGCCATCAACTCTGCCGACAATTATACTATCCTTTGGAGCGACAATGAATACCTGCCCGAAGTGTCCAGCCCGGCAGTGAGCAAGGGCCTGTTGTTTATCGCTACTTCCTTTGGTGTGTTTGCCTGCTACGATGCCAAATCGGGCGAAAAATATTGGGAGTACGAATCGCCTAACGGTTTTTATGGGTCGCCCATGATTGCCGACGGGAAAGTCTACACCCTCGACATGCAGGGCATCATGTACATCATGGAGGTCTCGAAAGAATTTAATTTGATAGGTCAACCCGAAATTGGTGAGGAAACCACCACCACACCCGCCTTTTCGGATGGTCGTATATTTATTCGAACAAATAGGAGTTTGTATTGTATTGGGGAGAAATAAATGGTAAGAAAATGAAATATGGCTTATTGATAAAGAACTACTTTGTGCAACTTTGTGCCTTCTTTGTGTCACTTTGTGGTACAAAAAGTTACTTTACCACAAAGTTACTCAACGTACATACGAAGGAAGTACAAAGGCAATCGACTTCAAAATTAAGGTTTCTTGTTAAGTTTCAGTAGTTAAAGATGAAACATACTTACAACATATCATCTATCATAGAGGAACAAGGAAAATCAAAATCTGATCTTATCCCCATCCTGCAAGCTATCCAGAATAAATTCAACTATCTCCCCGAAGAACTTTTACGTGAAGTTTGCGAACGCACCGAAATTACCCCTTCCGAAATTCTGGGTATAGCCAGTTTCTATTCACAATTTAGATTGAAACCTGTGGGCGAGCACAGGGTGAAAATCTGTGTGGGCACGGCCTGCCATGTAAAAGGGGCAAGCTTGATTTACGATGCCTTCCGAAGGGAGATGAAATTGAAAGAAGGCGAAGATACCGATGCCTCGGGCAATTACACCCTTGAAAAAGTAAGCTGCCTCGGCTGTTGCACATTGGCCCCTGTGGTGCAAATCAACCACATTACGTATGGACATGTGGCAACAGAACAAATCTCCAAAATTTTTGCCGATTACGAAATTCAGAAGGACAAAAAAGACAGCCACCCCTATCGAAAAGCCAACGGGCAAGCCATCAAAGGTGAAATCCGGATTGGGCTGGGTTCGTGCTGTGTAGCCAGTGGCAGCGATGACATCCGACAAGAAATCGAAACCAGTCTCATGGAAAACAAACTGGATGTAAGCTTGAAACACGTTGGTTGCGTTGGTATGTGCCACCAGGTCCCTTTAGTAGAGATTGAAGTGGAAAACCAGGAGCCTATCCTTTATGCGAAAGTGAAACCGGAAGAAATTTCGGCCATTGTCCAAAAGCATTTTCAAGCGAATACCCCTTTCGGGAAACTCAAACGTTCGCTCACAAACAGCTTTCAGAAACTTCAATATGGAGATGAAGAAGAGGGCATCGAACGTTACCTCCTGGATGTGCGTGAAAAACATGTTTCTTCTTTTCTGAATAATCAGATCCCCATTGCCACCGAGTTCCGGGGCGTGATAAACCCCACCGACATTGATGAATATAAATTCCGGTCGGGGCTAAAAGCCATGCGCCGGGCTTTGAAATTATCATCCAAAGAAATTATTGACGAGATCCGAAAATCAGGACTTCGTGGCCGCGGTGGCGCCGGGTTTTCAACGGCTGCAAAATGGGAGTTGGTGGCCGGATTGGAGGCCGATGAAAAATATATTATCTGCAACGGCGATGAAGGCGATCCCGGGGCTTTCATGGACCGCATGTTGCTCGAATCGTACCCCTACCGGATCATCGAAGGGATCCTGATCGCGGCCAAAGCGGTCGGGGCGCACAAGGCCATTTTTTATATCCGGGCTGAGTATCCACTGGCTGTTCAGCGCGTGCAAAAAGCATTGGAAATCTGTCGCGAACGGGGCTACCTCGGGAAGAATATTTTAAAATCGGGTTTTAGTTTCGATATTGAAATTGTGCAGGGTGCCGGGGCTTTTGTGTGCGGCGAAGAAACCGCCCTGATTGCCTCCATCGAAGGCCGGCGGGGATTTCCGCGCATCCGACCACCCTACCCTGCCGAACATGGTTTGTGGGGTAAACCAACCCTGGTGAACAACACCGAAACCTTTGCCCAGATTTCGTACATCCTGAGCCACGGGGCTGAAAAGTTTTTTGCCATCGGGACCGAAAACAGCAAAGGCACCAAAGTTTTCTCCTTAGCCGGGAAAGTAATGCGAGGTGGCCTAATCGAAGTTCCAATGGGTATGACCATAAACGAAATTGTGAACGAAATTGGCGGCGGGGTGGCCAACGACAAGCAGTTTAAAGCCGTGCAGATTGGAGGCCCGTCGGGAGGCTGTGTGCCGCACTGGCTGGGCGATATGCAAATTGACTACCAGTCGCTGCAGGAGGCAGGGGCCATGATGGGATCGGGAGGCCTGGTGGTGTTGGACGAAAGCGATTGCATGGTGGACATTGCCCGGTATTTTTTGTCCTTTACGCAAAGCGAAAGCTGTGGAAAATGTACCTTTTGCCGGGTGGGCACCAAACGTATGCTCGAAATCCTAACCCGGATTTGCGAAGGACAGGGCTTACCCTCCGACCTTACCGAACTGGAAGAACTCTCCGGCTGGGTAAAAAAAGGCAGCCTTTGCGGATTGGGAAAAACGGCCCCCAACCCGGTGCTTTCCACCCTCCAATATTTCCGCGATGAATATGAAGCCCACATCAACGGCCATTGCCCCAGCGGGAAATGCCAGGCCCTCATCACCTATTCAATCAACGACAATTGCATCGGCTGTACCCTTTGCGCCCAAAAATGCCCGATGGATGCCATTGCTTTCACCCCCCACGAAAAACACATCATCGACACCGAAAAGTGCATCAAATGCGATTCGTGCAGGCAGGTGTGCCCGGAAGGAGCGGTGGTGGTTGAATAATTAGCGAAGGCTTCGCTCAAAGCGAAACTTTCGCTCGTTGAAATATTGGTAGGGATTGTAAAACCACGCCAAGGTATGGGAATCAGGAACCTTTTAAAACAAATCGGAATGTGTACCCATTCTTACAAAATCAATTTCATTTTTCTGTTTGTCCACTTTGTAAATCAAAACCCAATCGGGTTGGATATGTGCATCCATAAAACCATCCCACTTGCCCGAAAGCGGATGTGGCTTGTAATCTGCCGGAATTTCGCCACAATCTTCCAGCAAATCATATACGTCCTCAAAAAGCTTCATGTTCCAGCCCCTTTTTACGGACCGCTTATAATCCTTCTTAAACCTGCCGGTAAAATTGCAGGTGTACATTAGGTATTCAATTTTGAAAAGAAATCCTTTTTACTCTCTGATTTAATAACCCTTCCGGTCTTTGAATCCTCTAAGGCTTCAATAGTTTCATCATTTGGGGCATGATCAACAGTGATGTATTTTTTCTCGGTCTTAGCGAGTTCTTTAATAAGCCCCAACAAGTATTTTGTCTTATTTGTCCGGTCTTTTATTGTGATAGTATAGGTTGCCATCTCTTTTGTTTTGTCTACAAAGATAAGAAATTTGTAAGTAGGGATGAGAAACCAATCATGAGTTTCGCTTCGGGCTAAGCCTTCACTGGTCAAGAACAACACGATACAACCTAAAATCTGCAAGTCAAAAAAAAGCGAACCGATTTGCACTATCTATCCCAGGCCCTTATCACTTATTCGATAAACGTCAATTGTATCGGCTGTACCCTTTGCGCCCAAAAATGCCCGGTGGATGCCATTGCTTTCACACCCCACGAAAAACACATCATCGACACCGAAAAGTGCATCAAATGCGACTCGTGCATGCAGGTTTGCCCGGAAGGGGCGGTGGTGGTTGAGGAGGTTTCCAACCACGAGATGCAATTGTGCGGGATCGGGGGATGTGGATTAAACGAACTCATAAATGAAATATCCTAAAAGCCACACGATGCAATCGTGCGGCAGCCTGGGTGATCGATATTGAAAAGTGCATTAAATGCGACTCGTGCAGTCAGGTTTGCCCTGAAGGGGCGGTGGTGGTTGAGTAGGTAGCGAAGGCTTCGGTCAAAGCGAAACTCTCGCTCGTTGAAATATTGGCAGGGATTGCTCTCCTGCTGCCGCACAATTTCATCGTGTGGCTAAAAACAACTAAGCTTAAACCACTTGATACAATCGTGCGGTGGCCGGGGGTAATATTTTAGATTATCTTTAGACGATTAACAAACATCCATAATTGACGATTAGCATGATAGTTAAATCCATAAAAGATTTGTTGCCAGTAATTAGCAATTTGCAAGAAAAACTCGGACTAAATGCAAGACAAAGTTACACTGAAGTTTACAGAGGTCAAAGTCTTTTTGAATATAAGTTAACTCCAGGAATTTCGAGATACAAACATCCTCTAAATGAAATTCTCAAAAGAGAAAAAATGCTTGCTGAAAAATTTGTTAATGCCATAAAAAACAAAGAAATAGAATTTATTCAGGAGCCATATGTAAATCAACATAAAGGAACTTATCAGAAAGAGTGGTTTTACTTAATTCAAGGTCAGCATTTAGGCTTGAAAACAAGGCTTATGGATTGGACTTTGTGTTGGGAAACGGCTTTACTTTTTGCTGTTGAGAACGAAAAGTACTTCGGAATGGATGGTCAGTTTTGGATATATCTTTGTCCAAAAAATAATTTTATACACAATGATAACATTGAAATCATTTATTCTATTCATCCATTAGAGGTAACAAGTACTTACTTGATAAATCAACCCTTTTATCAACCTGACAAAGAAGATGAATATATTTCTGAACACAGAAGAGCAAGACAATATGGAAGGTTTTTAATACAAGAATCAAAGAATATTCTGACCCCTTTAGAGGATCAACCTGAAATGGATGGCCATTTATGGAAATTTATTATTGATGGAAACTCAAAAAAGAGAATAAAAAGTGAATTGATGGAGAGGGGCCATGTCATTGAATGGAAATACTATCGCAAGTCTGATAATATTGAAGAAAAGATTAATAAAATTAATGAAATAATGGATTAATAAATGGTAGCTAATTAAGCACTTTGAAATACTAGCAAATAAGCACAGACTTGCAGTCCTCCCGCTGCCGCACGATTTCATCGTGTGGCTTCTATACTTATAAACCACACGATGAAATCGTGCGGTAGCCGGGGAATTCAGCCTCTGATATCCTATTTAGGTTTTTTAGTATATTAAAAGTATACAATCCAATCCCCTCTGGTTCTTTAGCCTTCTTTTCATTCATACATGAAAACAAAATCGAAATAGTTGCAATTGCAATGATTCTAAGTAAGTTTCTTCCTTTCATAATTAATTCTTAATGTTATCTAAAGGTTTCTATTTATCCATTCCGCAATTGTACTAAAAGATTCTTTGCTAATCCTACTATTTTCCTTAACGGCCGGTGTTATATAAAAATCTCCAGTCAATTTATCAATCGCACCAACTTGGTATTCTGGTGTTTCCTTGAATCTTCGAATATATACTTGGTATTCTGTCCCATGACCATCAGTATTAAATACTTCTCTAAGAACAATATTTTCAGTGATGTTCATTTTTGAATCAACCACATTTAAGGTAATGTCTTTCATATAATTTGAGGATTTAATTTGTTTTATCACTAGTATGGAACTCCATTTTCTTAGGAATGATGAACTTTATATTTTCCTGTTGGGATACTTCATCCTTTTTACTTTTATGATTTGCATAGATATTATAGCCTAGTGTGCCAAGGGCAATAAGAATTGCCAAGAGAGATAAAATATGCGGCAACCACTTAGTTTTCAGCAAAAATTCAGACCATTTAACATCTATTCGCAGTTTTTTCATTTGTAATTCATTCCGTTCTTTTTGCTCAAGAAATTCCTCGTATGCTTCCTTATGTTGTCTTTTGAAACCTCCATTTCTAAGAAACTGTTCTGTTCTTTCATTAACCTTGTATTTAGTTTCCCGGCTTTGAGTTAGAATCTCCACAATTTCGATTCTCCCTTCACGTGTATTTATGATTTCTAAAAGGAATTCTGGAACTTTATATTTTATTTCATGAAATTTTTGCTCTCCAATAATACCGCAAATTATACCTCCTAAATCCTTCTCTGAAAAACTGTTGTCCCAATCACCTGCAACCTGAAGGGTTAAAACATCATCTAATAATTCAATTTCTTCTGTAGTCATATTATTTATTTTTAAATGTTTTTAAAAGGAAATATGCCCCAGCCTCTGCCAGGGCTTTTTCATCACATACAAGAATGATTTAAGAATCCGATTCTTCCTTTTCCGATTCATAAATTATTCTTTTGCAGTAGTCACGATCTTACGATCAATTGTTGTTCAAAAATTGTCAGGCTACCATCGCTTGACTTGTGCAAGAATTTTGTTTTCTTGTGAGCGCCTTTACTGTTCCTCTGTTTTAACCTTGAAAAAAGTGTTACTCCTCCGATTGAAAACAGGGTAATGCCTATGCTCAAATAGACATTAATTACAATTATGTTTATGAACATAATACAAAGATAATATCGATTCCTCCTTTTGCTTTAAAAAATTGCAGGTATTTTCTAACAGATTTTATTATTTTTCTTAATTGTCTGTTTATTTGGAATTTATAACACACATGCGCCTAAATCTAAGCGAAGTGTTTTTCATATAAGACCAATGGCTAATCCTTTGCCAGTTTTGGCAGCACAGCCCTTTCCAGCAGTTTATTAGCTCTGTCCAGTTTTTCTTTGAATATTACTTTTCCTTTAAACCGGTTCAGCTTCTTGTTAATCTTAACCAATGGAATTTTCGCTTCGTTAAGTTCTTGAATTTCCATAACTTTTTATTTTTCTTTTTATTAAAAACCCAATGTAATCTTCCCCAACTATAAATTCTTCAAAGGTTTCATCAGGTAACATACCAAACACATGAAAATCAGATTGAATCTCTACTAAGTTATTAGTTATGCCCATTCTGTATAAACGAGTCCTGACTTCATTGCTGCCTGTTGCAAATATCCAAGCGTATGGATGCTTTTCAACGAAGGCATAAACAGTTGAAGCTACAGTTGATAATACTTTCAAACTATCCCCATTATTCGTAATAACTTCATCATTGATTTCTCCTGTATTTTCATCAATATCGCCAAAGGCAAGATTATAGAAGTTTTCGAGATTCATTTCTGAATATTCTACAACTTTTCTTATTCGTCCTTTATTTCCGACACTGATAAATTCATAAATATGTAAGTCCTCATCAGCCGAGTATTCATATCTTTGATATTTCATTCAACCATGTTTTCTACAAAATTATACATTGTTTGAACTATTGACAAATATTAATTTCGCGTCCACACACGAAAAATGGTGGCTTTTGCTTCAAAGTAAGGGTACGCGACTTGATGTAGTTCCCCGACGGACCCGGGTCTCTACTTTTTCTTTTTCTTCAATCAAATTCATACTCCCGGATATTTCTCGACCCTCGAACGGATTGAATCTGCAACAATCACATTTAGCGATACTTTTTCCTCTAAGGCCAACAATGCAGCTTTTCGGTGCAAATCGGTCGGGATCCTCACATTAAAGCTTCCTTTAAAGGGTTTTTCGGGTTGCATGTCATTTTCTTTGCAAGTCGAAAGATAATCATCGATTGCCGTTTTGAAATCATCCTCAAGGGCCTTGCCGGTATCGCCTTCGTACGAAATAAGCCCGTTTATTCCAAGCACTTTGCCAAAAAGCAAACCATCTTCGTGGCTATATTCGATTGTCCCTGTGTATCCATTATATTCCAAAAACCTCATATCAGCATATCTTTTTCGTCATCATGCGAATGTAACTATATTCAGTTGCATTTCAAATATTGAGTCCACTCCGAAAAGTCCTTAAACAAAAATCTGCCACAAAGACACTAAGGCTCTAAGATTCACAAATAATTTACTATTAGTGTCTTAAACTTCGTGAATTCTTCGTGGCTTTGTGCCTTCGTGGCTAAAATCGACTTTTCGGAGTGGACTCAATATTAAAGCGTAAACTAAAATATTCCTTTTTCTGCAGTACAATTCAATCGTGCAGCATGAGTGGCACCTGTGCAATAAAATTTTGTACTTTTGTATAAAATGTTTCAAATGAAAAAACTACAACTGGAAATAATTCATAATCTTTCGCGAAACGATAAGTTTGAGCTTGTTCATCTACTGTGGGATGACATTGCCAAAGAGCAGTATGAGATAGGTATCCCTGAAGAACACCAAAAAATTTTAGCCCAACGATTGGAAAGGATTAAGACAGGAAAAGCTTCTTTTAGGTCGTGGGATGAAATAAAAAGAAAATAAATACCAGCCTGATGAAGTTTGAAATCAATGTTCTTGATGAAGCCGAAACCATGTATTTGGTTGGATCGGAAATAAAGCTTTCTTCGATGCAATTGAACCACACGATATAACTGTGAGATAGCCGGAGAACAGCACAGAGAATTAACAAGGGTCGGTTTTCTTTAGCACCTCCTGAATTCCCCCCTCTGATTCTCCCCCCTGGGGAGACAGTCCCCTGTCGCAAACATTGACAGGACTAGCTTTTTGCTGGACTTCTATTTTCAAAAATTAAAAACTATAATACTGCCCAATAGCAGCAGATCAAGGGCTGGATTTCTACCATTGGTTGTTTAAATCTATTGAAAACTATGAAACCCTCCCCTATTGACCAACACCAATATCCTTCTACATTTGTAGAAAAAAATAGATTATGGCGAATACTCTTTTTAATTTTCCTGACATAGAATCATTTCCTGATGATATTGTCGATTTTGAGTTGAACGACATAGAGCGCATCACCCTAAAGGTGTTGGCTTTTATGAATGTCCCCCGTAGCATAACTACGCTTAAGATAATGGCCGGAAAAGTCATTCCTGCCTTACCCCACTACCAAAATGTGAAAAGTAATACGGTTCACTCAATTATTAATGAATTTAAAAAGCTAAATCTTATTGTTGACCACTACGAGGGATGCATTTTAGAACCAGCTATTACCTCAAAAATACTTCAATCATCAAAAACAAACCAATCCATTATTAAAACCGCCTATCAGGTTATCAACGAAAATTACCGATGGGGAGAGGAAAGGACAAAGGCCCGGTTGGCGATTTTGTCGGGCGATTCTACCATTATGAATAAGGAGCTTTTCCACTCCCATTTGTATTACTACGAAAATTCTCATAAGCGGATTTTGGATACTTTGCTTAGTATTGGAAATCTTGAATATATCATTCCTTTGCTGCCTACCTTTCCCAAAGATCAGAAATCGGAATTCCTGTACAAAGTACCCTACTATTTACCTGATCGTTTCTATGAAAGTTGGGCCGATGTTTTGACTGACAGTAAAACGAAGCCCGACAAGGTGGCAATAATAAATTACCTGTCGTGTGCCCAATTGGTGCTTCCATGGCAGCTTGTGGCTACTATTGCTGAAAGGTTTGATATTGAAAAGAGTTCCCTGTTCTTTTTAGAATTGTTAAAAGGGAATCCTGACAAAGCCTTTTTAGTGGGCACTGACTACTTGCTTTCTTATCAGGAAAAAGTGGGGCATACCCGGAAAGAACTTCCCGGGGTTTTTGGATTGCTCTATGCCCTTGTTCTTATATCTACAGGCGATGGAAAAGATCTGGCAAATGCAGCGACTTTTGCAAGGAAAACAGTGTCGATCCTTCCCGATTTTGACAGAAATGAAAATCCGTTCAAGAGTTTTGCACAGATTGTAATTTTATACATCAACCATAAACTTGGCAAAAAACAAACCGATAGATATAGCATCGGCAATGCGTATAAAAGTAACTATCGCACTCATTTCTATACGGCTGTAATGAAATGGATAGGCCATGAATTGGACAAGGATATTCCTGCGGGTATTTCGGAAAAAGAGGAAATGGAATTCAGGGCATCGGGCCTAAAAAACAGAAATGAATCGACAGGGTTTCATGAGAAGAGGCTGAGCGAGCTAAAAGAAAAATTTGCTACGGTCCCTTTGGCCGAAATATTCAAAGCCGAAGAGCCCTGGGAAAAACTATTGATTGTGCTGGAGGGGACTTTACAAAAACCAGCCACTTCGCAGAAAGGAACCATCGAAAAGAAACAACGGTTGATCTGGCAGGTTGACCCATTAAATTCGTACAGCCTTCAGCCAGTGGAGCAAAGCATGAATAAATCGGGCTGGTCGAAGGGGAAAAACCGTTCCCTCTCAACTTTATTCAAAAAGACGCCCGACTTTGCCACACCCGACGACATTAAGGTAATCAATTGCCTTACGAAGGATTATCACTATTACTATGATATTACAGTTAGAAATTGGGGTACACTCATGGAAGTTCTGGCAGAACATCCCCATGTTTACACAACCGGACAGCCCCCTTTGCCCCTTGAGATCAGGATACAGCAGGCACAGGTGCAAATCGACAGGAGCCCAGAAGGGGCAACCATTAAACTAAGCCCCGAATCGCCCGAATCGAATGTGCAGAAAGAAACAAATACCCGCTACATCTATTATAAATGGGACAGCAAAGCCATACAGGTATACAATGTGTTGAAAGAAGCAGGGACAAGCATTTTGAAAATCCCAAAGCAGGGATTGGAAAGGGCCAGGCCCGTTATAGAAAACTTAAGCCAGGTATTGCCTGTAACAGGAAATTTTGTGAAGTCTTCGGCACCCACCAAAAAAAGTGAGAATATCCCCGTCCTTCAACTAACCCCGGTAAATACCCAGCTTCATGTCCAGTTGCTGATAGAGTTGGTAAAAAACGAAGAACCACGCCTGGTCCCCGGCATTGGCTCCAATGAAATTTTAATAGAAACTTCAGGTGGGAAAAAGTTAAACATCAAGCGTAATAAAGAAAAAGAAAAAGAACTGTTGCTCGAACTGGCAAATAAGGTTGCGTGGTTGCAGGAAATGAAATCGACATCGGCCCAAATGTTTCTCGACAACGACTACGACATACTCGATTTCCTTTCCGAACTAAAAGAAAAAGCCCCCGATATTTCGGTGATTTGGCCTCAGGGCGAGCGGTTGCGCGTGGCCAAAGTGGTGTCGTATGCCGACCTTCGGATCAACATAAAAAAGGCAAAGAATTGGTTCGAGTTGGAAGGTGATGTGGATGTCGACAGCAAAATAAAATTGTCGGTGCAACAGTTGCTCGAAAAATCGGAGGGGGGTACCTTGCAATATATCCAACTCGACGACAAGACCTTCCTGTCCATTCAAAAAGACCTTCTGAAACGATTGAATACGCTGGATGCTGTTGCCCATTCAAAGGGCGGAAAATTAGAAGTACACCCGCTTGGTGCCTCTACCGTTGAAAGTGCCTTGTTAGATATGGGACAGGTGATTACGGACAAAGCCTGGAAAAAGCACCTGGACAACCTGTCCAAAATGAAAGAATACACGCCTGCCTTGCCCGGCAACTTGCAGGCCGTGTTGCGCCCTTACCAGGAAGAAGGTATTTTATGGCTCGACCGGATGCACCAATGGGGCGTGGGTTGCTGCCTGGCCGACGACATGGGACTGGGAAAAACCCTCCAAGCCCTTGGCATTATGCTGAAATATGCCACTAAAGGCCCAAGCCTGGTGATTGCGCCCTCGTCGGTTTGCCACAACTGGAAAAAAGAAATCGAGAGGTTTTCCCCCACACTTGTCCCCAAAGCCCTGAAAAATCAAAACCGCGAAAGCGACCTCAAAGAACTGGGCAACTTCGATGTGCTGATAGTCAGCTACGGCATCATCCAGTCGAACCCCGATTTGCTTGCCCAGCGCGAATGGAACACAGTGGTGCTGGACGAGGCCCATGCCATCAAAAATGCAAAAAGCATACGTGCCAAAGCCGTGATGAAACTCTCTGCGGAATTTAAAATACTGACCACCGGTACGCCCATCCAAAACCATATTGGCGATCTGTGGAGCTTGTTTCATTTTATGAACCCGGGCATGTTGGGGTCGTTCGAACAATTCGCAAAAAAATATGGGCAAGGCAACAACGGAGAACTGGCACGGCAAAGCAAAAGCGCATTGAACCGTTACATCTCCCCTTTCATCCTTCGCCGGAACAAAAACGATGTGTTGGACGATTTGCCCGAGAAAACCGAGATAAACCTGCACATTTCATTATCTGACGAAGAAAGGGCCATGTACGAGGTGTTGCGAGAAAATGCCATCGCCCAGATCAATGGTCTTGAAGGCGATGGTGGGTCAAAGCACATTCAAATTCTGGCCGAGATAACCAAACTACGTCAGATGAGCTGCAACCCACGACTGGTTGCCCCCGATTGCAACATACCCAGCTCAAAACTCGAAGCCCTCGAAAACCTGGTCGACGACCTTATTGATGCACGCCACCAGGCTCTGGTCTTTTCGCAGTTTACAAAACACCTGGCCATCATCCGCGAAATGTTAGACCGGAAAAAAATACGGTATCAGTATCTCGACGGATCCACTCCGGCCAAAAAGCGCGAGCAGGAAATAGAAAAGTTTCAGAATGGAGAAAGCGAGCTGTTCCTTATCAGCTTAAAAGCTGGTGGTGTTGGGCTAAACCTAACGGCTGCCGATTACGTGATCCACATGGACCCATGGTGGAACCCGGCTGTGGAAGACCAGGCATCGGACCGGGCGCACCGCATCGGGCAAACCCGGCCGGTAACGATTTACCGCCTAATAGCCGAAAACACCATTGAGGAAAAAATTGTAAAGATGCACCACGACAAACGCGACCTGGCCGACAAGCTTCTGGCCGGCACCGACCAATCGGCAAAAATATCTTCGGATGAGCTGTTTAATTTGATAGTGGAGAAGGACTAAACAAGGATGTATCAAATGCGATTTGTGTAAGCTGGTTTACGAATGGGGGGGGTAATAGAGGTCGAAAAAAGTTAATTTTTGCCCCACATCAAAGATTGTTTAATTTTGTAGGATGATCAATAATGAAATACCAAATATATTACCATCAGAATTTGCTGAGTTGGTTCAGTATAATTATGCAAATTCTACCACTGACAAACATAAAAAGAACAACGGGCAATTCTTTACATCAAAGTTGATTGCAGACTTCATGGGAAATTTAGCTAAACCCAAATCGAATACAATATCAATTCTTGATCCAGGCTGTGGCACAGCCATTTTAAGTTGTGCTTTAATTGAAAGCCTTGTTAATAAAAGCCAAGTCAATGAAATAGAATTACGACTTTTTGAGATAGATCAGGATATAGTTAATGAAACCAGAAAAGTAGCTGATTTTTTGCAAAAGTGGCTTGCAAAAAAGGGCATTTCATTAAGGTATGAAATTGAAATTGACGATTTTGTTTTATTTAATCAAGAAGCTTTCTCAAAGAATACATTATTTAAAACTAAAGAACTTGAGAAGCATGATTATATAATATCGAACCCACCTTATTTCAAGATCGCCAAATCCGACATTCGGGCTCAAATCGCAACTGAATTGGTCTATGGTCAACCTAATATTTATTCTATTTTCATGGGGCTTTCGGCAAAGCTTTTAAAGCCAGGCGGTGAAATGATTTTTATTACTCCAAGAAGCTTTGCAGCAGGAAATTATTTTACGGCATTTAGAAAATCTTTTTTTAAGGACGTAAGCATTTCTGATATTCATATTTTTGAATCTCGAAATAAGACGTTTAAAAATGACAATGTCCTTCAGGAAAACATTATCACGCGAGCCACGAAAGAATTAAATTCAACAATAAAGATTTCCGTTTCTGAAAGTGAAAAAGACATAGATAGCTCCCATATTTCATTTTTTTCTACAGATGAATTAGTTGACCTAGATTCAAAAGAAAAAATATTATTCATTCCCTCAAATTCAAAAGAAGCAGAAACGATTACTATTTTCGGAAGATGGAAAAATTCATTGAACGATTATAATATTCAAATTTCAACAGGCCCAGTAGTTGCTTTTAGGTGTACTCATTTTTTTGTCCCTGAAAACAAAATAGAAAATAAAACCGTCCCCCTTCTATGGCTTCATAACATTCAGGAAATGGAATTCACGTTTCCTTTAAAAAAAGGGCAAAAGGCGAGCTTTATAGTTGATTCGGAAGAATCTAAAAAAGTATTGTTAGTAAATAAGGACTATATCCTTATCCGTAGGTTTAGCTCAAAAGATGATAAAAGCAGGCTTGTTTGTTCCCCATATTTTGCATCAAGTACACAAAGCGAAAGGATAGGAATTGAAAACCATTTGAATTATATCTATCGTCCTAATGGAGAGCTTTCTGAAAATGAAATATGGGGAATTTCCGCTTTGTTTAGTAGCCGCCTTTTCGACACTTATTTCAGAACATTTAATGGAAACACCCAAGTTGGGGCTTTAGAGTTGAAACAAATTAAAATGCCCCCAATGGAAAAAATTTTAATTATTGGAGAAAGAATTAAAAATTCTCTGCCGCTTCAAAAAGGAATTATTGATGCAATTACAAATGACGTTTTATTAGAAAAACCCTATGTCAAAAATAGAAGAAGCGCAAATAATTTTGCAAGAGTTGGGATTGCCTGATGCCCAAAGGAACGAAATTTCCGGATATACTTTACTTGCCTTATGCAATATAAAAGAGAAAGATAAATGGTCGGATGCCTTCAAACAAAGTCATGGGGTTTCTAAAGGAATCATGGCCTTTATTTCTGAAAATTACAAAAAAAAATATGCCCCAAATACAAGGGAAACATTTCGCCGACAGGTTTTGCACCAGTTTGTACAAGCCGGCATTGTTGATTATAATCCTGAAATACCTGATTTGCCTGTAAATAGTCCTCGCGCCCATTATGCCATATCCGAACTAGCATTGGAAACCATTAAGACTTATGGTTCGAGAAAATGGGAAAAAACAATCAGGAAATTTATAGATCAAATAGGTGGGCTTAAAGAAAAATACAGTATGGATAGAGAAATGTCGCGTGTACCAATAAAATTGCCTAATGGTAAAATCCTGCAACTTTCTCCTGGCAAGCATAATGAAGTCCAGGCAGCTGTTATAGAAGAATTTGCCTCCCGGTTTGCACAATCGTCGATCTTACTATATCTTGGGGATACCGAAAACAAAGATTTACACATTGAAAAAGAGAAACTTGAAAGTATTGGAATCCCAATTACAGAACACAGTAAGCTTCCAGATGTAGTTTTATACGACGATACAAAAAACTGGCTTTACTTGATCGAAGCCGTAACCTCACATGGTCCGATGTCATCAAAGAGGATCATGGAGCTTGAAGAATTTTTGGTGAATTGCAACGCAGGAAAGATTTATGTTTCAGCTTTCCCCACTTTCTCAGAATTTAAAAGGCATACCAATAATATTGCTTGGGATACAGAAGTTTGGATAGTGGAGTTTCCCGAACACATGATCCATTTTAATGGAGACAGATTTATTGGCCCTAGATAAACAAATACCATTCAACTCCTCTTTATTTTATGACTGGAGAAATTCTATGATCCACTTCAAACTAAATAATAAAACCACAACCGCCAAACCGGGCCAAAGCCTTTTGCAGGTGGCAAGGGTAAACGGAATTGATATCCCGGCGATGTGCTTTTACGAAGGCATGCCCCATTTTACGTCCTGCATGATTTGTTTGATGAAGGACAGGCAAAACGGGAAGCTGATCCCAAGTTGTTCGGTAAAGCCTACCGAGGGAATGGATATCGTCACCGATGATGAGGAAATACAGGAGGCACGGAGGAAGTCGCTTGAATTGCTTTTGTCCGACCATGTGGGGGAATGTGAAGCACCCTGCAAAATTGCCTGTCCTGCCCACATGGACATTCCTGCGATGAACCGTTTGTTGGCAGAAGGGAAGATAGGTGAAGCCCTGCATCTTGTACGAAAAGATATTGTCCTGCCATCGGTTTTAGGAAGGATTTGCCCAGCCCCCTGTGAAGCCGTTTGCCGCAGGAAGCCTATCGATGGTGCGGTTTCTATTTGTTTGTTGAAACGGTTTTCGGGAGATTTTGGCAAAATTGAAATCAGCAAAAAAGAACTTGTTTCTGATAAACGGGTCGCTGTTATCGGGGCTGGCCCGGCAGGGCTTTCGGCAGCTTTTTATATCCGTGACAAAGGGGTTGCCTGCACCCTTTTCGATGAAAATGAATTGGCCGGAGGAATGTTGCGGACAGCCATCCCTAAAGAGAAACTTCCACATGAAGTGCTCGACGGGGAAATTAATTTGATAGAAGAATCAGGAGTAGAGTTTCGGCTGAGTGAAAAAATTGACCAAGAGAAATTTCTTCATCTTCAAAAGGAATTTGATGTTGTTGTGTTGGCTATTGGGGAAAATCTAAAATTGCTTGAAGGTTTGGGAATCGAAACTTCTGAAAAAGGGATTGTGGTTGACCGTAATTCTTATCAAAGTAACATCCCGAAAGTTTTTGTGGTGGGCAATGCTTTCCGCCCATCAAAAATGGCGATCCGTTCGCTGGGGCAGGGAAAGGATGTGGCAGAAAGTGTTTTTCAATTCTTGACCAATAAGGAAGTAAAAGGTCCCAGGCAACGTTTCAATTCCCGCTTTGGAAAATTGATGGAGACAGAATTTTCGGAGTACCTGAAAGAAGCCATTTCGGATAAACGATCAGAACCTGCAAATGGGATTTCTAAGGGCTTCACTAAAGCAGAAATCATCCAGGAAGCCACTCGCTGCCTGCACTGCGATTGCCGAAAACTGGACTCTTGCAAATTGAGGGATTATTCCGACGAATACCAGGCCGATCAGAAGAAATACAAATACGGCGAGCGAAAAACCATACGAAAAATCGACCAGCATAGTTTGATCATTTACGAACCCGAAAAGTGCATCAAATGCAGCATCTGTGTACGCCTTACCGAAAAACACAAAGAAAAACTAGGACTCACTTTTATTGGGCGGGGCTTCGATGTTCAGATTGCCGTCCCCTTTAACGAAGGCATGGACCGGGGATTGGAAAAAATTGCAGAGGAAGTTGTCAGGGCTTGCCCGACCGGGGCAATGGCGATGAAAGAAATAAAAATAGTATAATATGTATTTTAAATATTCTAAAATATCCAAACTCATTAAAGATTCTCATTCTGAAAAAAGAGATTTCAACCTATCGGAAAATCTTTGTGAACCTTCGTGTCTTCTTTGTGATACTTTGTGGTATAATTTTCTAGTTGTAAGCTATAACACAAAGAACCACAAAGGATACACAAAGTTGCACGAAGAAAAAAAGTTGCCAAAATCCTTAATCGAATTGATTGCAATTTTGAAGTCCAACCAGTTAGGAAATAGTCTACTGCTTCTTTTTTTTATAATTTCCCTTCCTATCATTTTAAATGCTCAGACCGACTGGCCCTACCCACGTGCCGACCAAAAACTTTCCGGATTTACAACCTACGATTTCCCAGAAAATCCTGATATCAAATGGTCTTTCAAAACGGAAGGGGAAATTAAGTCATCACCGGTGGTGACCAAAGAAAAAGTTGTGGTAAGTTCCACCGACGGCATTGTCTATTGCCTGGATACAAACGGAAAATTGCTTTGGAAATTCAAATCGGAAAATGCCTTTGAAGCTTCGCCCATTGTGCATCATGGGAAGGTTTACGTGGGCGATTTATCAGGTATTCTTTATTGTCTGGATTTAAAGGATGGTCGCAAGATCTGGACATATACCTGCGACAACCAGGTGATGGCCACAGCCAATTGGTGGGAAAAAGGGGATAAAAGCTATATCCTGGTGGGCAGCTACGATTTCTATTTGCATTGCATTGATGCCCGAACAGGCAAGGCTGTCTGGAAATATGAACTTGATAATTACCTGAATGGGGCTGTGGCAATTTCCGATGGAAAAGCTGTGTTCGGTGGGTGCGATGGATTTCTTCATTCGGTGGATATAGAAACCGGCACCCTCGATTCGAAATACGACATTGCCACCTACATTGCCGGCTCCCCGCTTTGTGAGGCAGGCATGGCTTATGTTGGCGATTACGACGGATTTTTCTATGCCATCGACCTTAACGAAAAAAAAGAAACCTGGAAATTCGACAACCCCGATTTCAATTTGCCATTTATCGGATCCCCTGCCGTGTACCAGGATTTTCTGATTAACACCAACCGCGACAAATTTGTGTATTGCCTGAACAAAAATACGGGCGAATTAATTTGGAAACACAACACCGGATTTAAAATTGATGCTTCACCTTTGGTTAATAAAAGTGCAGTATTGGTTGTAAATATGCGTGGATATATCCAAGTTTTAAATATAAAGGATGGCAAATTAATCCATGAATTTGAATTGGGCAGCCCGGTATTTTCAAATCCGGCCATTGCTCCAAATAGAATTTATTTGGGTGCCATGGATGGGAACGTGTATTGTCTGGAGTAGAACCAATCAAATCCTCCCTATTTATTTTTAAACACCTCAACTTTTTGTAAACTTGTTCCTTTTTGAAACCATAAAATATCATGAACATCATTCAAATAATTCCCGGTTCGGGGGGCAGTTTTTATTGTGGCAATTGTTTGCGCGACAGCAAATTTTACGAGGCCATGCAGAAGCTGGGCCACAAGGTGGTGAAAATCCCTATGTACCTGCCCCTCTTTGCCGACGAACACGACCTGAACCAGGTGCCCGTTTTTTACGGCGCCATCAGTGTGTACCTGAAACAGCAATTTTCCATTTTCAGGAATGCCCCTGATTGGTTCGACCGCCTGCTCAACAGCAAGCCCATGTTGAAAATGGCTGCCCATTTTTCGGCATCGACCGAGGCGACCGGGCTGGAAGACATGACCATTTCCATGCTCCTGGGCGAAGATGGCAAACAGAGTCATGAACTGGACAAAATGGTGGACTGGATTGCCGAACACTGCAAGCCCGACATTATCCATATTTCGAATGCCCTCTTACTGGGCCTAGCCCATAAACTGAAGGAAAAACTCAAAGTCCCCATCGTTTGCTCTCTCCAGGACGAAGATGTTTGGGTAGATGTTATGGAACCCAAGTTCCGCGATGAAGTATGGGCATTGATGGCACAAAAAGCCGATGATGTGGATGCTTTTGTTTCAGTAAGCGACTATTACGCCGGGGTATCTATTGATAGAATGAATTTGCCCAAGGAGAAAATCCACACCATCCACCTGGGTGTTGACCCCGAAGAATATCATTTTGTGAATGTCATAGACAAACCCCGGAACATTGGTTATATTTCGCGAATGTGCCACTCGAACGGAATGGATATTCTGGTAGATGCATTTATCGATTTGAAGAAAAAACCTGGATTCGAAGATGTACAGTTGCATTTAACAGGAGGCTCGACCGGTGCCGACAAGAAATTCCTGAAAAGCATCCATCGAAGAATTAAGACAAACGGACTTCGGGACAAGGTAGTTTTTTATGATGAATTTGAAGGGGAAGCAAGGATGGAATACCTCGAAAAAGTATCGGTTATTTCAGTACCTGTAAGAAAAGGGGAGGCATTTGGAATATACCTCACTGAGGCAATGGCTGCGGGTATACCAATAGTTCAGCCCAACCTGGGAGCATTCCCCGAGATTGTGAAAAAATCGCAGGGTGGAATTATTTACCAGCAAAATACTCCGGAAGAATTATCAAAAACATTACAAGTTTTGATTCAGGATAAGGAACAATTATCGGCTCTTAGCACCAATGCCCGAAAATCTATTGAAGTAGATTTCAATATCCATAAATTAGCAGGCGATTTGGTCGAAGTGTATAGTATATTGCAGGTTGGGCAAAAAAACGGCAACTGATCTTATAATTCCTCGAATCAGACTATCGGCAAATCCATAGATATTTTGCCGATAGTTTGAAAATTATTACCATTGAAAAACTAATATAATGATTCAGTCATGCTCCTACAATTAAACAACATATCCAAATCTTACCACAATGCAACCGGCAAGGTGCAACGCCAAATACTTTCGGGATTAAATCTTTCAGTGGAGAAAGGTGATGCCATCGCCATAGTAGGCTCATCCGGTTCGGGAAAAACTACGATCTTAAACCTAATTGGAAAACTCGATCAGCCCGATTCCGGCGAAATTATCTTTGATGGAAAAAACCTTGATTCGATGTCAAAAACAGAAACCCTCCAATTCAGGAACCAGGATATTGGCTTTGTATTTCAGCAACATTTTTTGTTGCCCCAGTGCAGTTTGTGGGAGAATGTGTTGATCCCAGTCTTGCCCAATAAATCGAAGATGACACAGGCTGAAAAAAGAGGGGAAGAACTACTCCGACAATTAGGGATTTGGGATTTGAGGTATCAAAAGCCCGGCGAACTTTCCATTGGTGAATGTCAACGCACGGCTTTGGTGCGTGCCCTCATCAACAAACCAGCATTGCTTCTGGCCGACGAGCCAACCGGGTCGCTCGACGAAGATAATGCCGGTCAATTGGCAGGTTTGCTGTTAGAGTTGAACAAATCGGAAAACACCAGCCTCATTGTAGTGACCCATTCCATGTCCATCGCCAAAAAAATGGACAAAATTTTCGAATTGAAAAACGGCAAACTCGAAAGCTTTCCAACATGAATTTATTCAAATTGATAAATAGCAGTTTTCGTTTTTACTGGAAGCGAAACCTCTATGTTTCCCTTGCTGTGGCCATCTGCACAGCCGTGATTACCGGGGCTTTGATCGTGGGCGATTCGGTGCGTCACAGCCTGGAGCAATCGGCTCAATATCGTTTGGGGGCATCCAGCCATACCATTACGGCAGGCGATTCTTATTTTACCCAACAATTGGCTTCCCGCTTAGGTGAAAACGAAGATATTGCCACCAGCCCGGTATTAAAACTGGAAGGAAGTGTGGCCTCTTCCGGTGGCGATCTACGCCTAAACAAAGTTCTGTTTTGGGGAGTTGATCAGAATTTCAAAAGAACCACCGGATCGGATTATTATGATTCAATCCCGGAAGGGGAAGCAATTGTAAGCCGAAACCTGGCTTTGCGTTTAAATCTTGAAGTGGGAAATTCTATTCTGATCAAAATAGAAAAAGCTGGCCTTATGCCCAAAAACACACCTTTTGTGACCGATGAGGAGCAGTTTGTTTCCCGCCGGGTAAAGATTTCAAAAATAGCCGACAAAGAACATCTCGGAAGATTTGGCTTGCAGAATTCCCAAACGGCACCATTTAATGTATTTGTTTCCATCGATTGGTTGAATGACTTGATGGAATTGGACGGTCGGGCAAATATCATCCTGATCAATTCTGAAAAAAGCAAAACTGAAATTGATTCAGCCCTTAAAAAAGCAATGAGCTTAAAGGATATAGGTTTGAGTTTAAAACTTCATCCAAACAAGGAAAATTGGTTACTTGGTTCTGAGAAAGTTTTTCTGAAAGACCAGCTTACATCAACAATTGAACGAGCCATTCCTAAGAGTCAAGCCGTTTTAACTTATTTTGCCAATTCAATCGAACATCATGGAAATATCTCGCCCTATTCTTTTGTTTCAACTTTCGACGGCAATCACCTGGCAGAAAATGAAATAGTGATTAATTCGTGGCTGGCGGAAGATATCAAGGCGAAAGTTGGCGATACCCTGTCGCTAAAATATTTCACCATTGGCCTTTTACGCAAGTTGGAAGAACATGCCCGAAGTTTTGTAGTGAAGGAAATCATCCCCATTGAAAATCAAAAAGGGGATGAAGTCTTGATGCCCGACATTCCGGGTTTGTCGGATACTGAAAAATGCAGCGAATGGGAAACGGGCATCCCCATAGATCTGAAAGCCATTCGTGAGATAGACGAAAAATACTGGTACGACTATGGTGGCACACCCAAAGCCTTTGTGAATGTGGACATGGCTACCGGGCTATGGAAAAACCGATTTGGGACCTATACATCAATATTGATCCCTGCACAAGGCGAATCCGCCCAATCTATCGGGAGTCAAATAACAAATTCTATCCATCCTGAAATGGCCGGATTTAAGATAACGGCTGTTAAACTGGAAGCTTTGTCGGCTGCCCAAAACGGAACCGATTTCAGCCAATTGTTCATCGGGCTAAGTTTCTTCATTATCGTTTCGGCCCTTTTGCTAGTCTCCATACTTTTTTTGTTTAATTTGGAACACCGTTCAATCCAAATTGGGCATTTCTCAGCTTTGGGTTTTTCTTCTGGAATGATTCGAAAAATAATTTTGGCTGAAGGATTTCTTGTAGCTTTGCTTGGAACTTTGGTAGGATTACTCCTTGCCATTGTTTACAACAATTTGGTATTTATGGCCCTGTCGCGGGTCTGGCAGGATATTGTTCGAACCGATGTGCTGGAAACATCCATACAATTCAATACCCTTGCCATTGGATTTTTGGCTAGTCTACTGATCTCTCTTCTCACCCTTTTGATTTCTGTAACCCGATTATTGAAACGAAACATTACCCAGTTGCAGAAGAAGCAGGCAAAGGTCGCGATCCAAAAAAGAAAAAGGATGAAATGGATCGGTTTTTCGGTGATGATCCTGGGGCTTGCTGTACTCCTCTTTCTTCAAATTACAAATGAAAGTGGCCTGAACCCGGTGATGTTTTTTGCAGCTGGGGGCATTTTGTTGGTTGCCGCCCTCCTGCTCACTGATATTATTTTTTGGGGGATAGCCCAGAAACATAACCCTAGACTGAATACAAACAAGCTTGCCTGGCGGAATCTGGTCAGAAACAGACGGCGAAGCCTGATGGTGATTATCCTGTTGAGCATAGGAAGTTTTCTAGTGATCACAACAGGAGCAAACCGGCAGGATTTGTACTCGGGTGCCAACGAAAAATCGAGTGGCACAGGAGGTTTCCTTTTGATGGCCGAATCGACCCTCCCGGTTTTAAAGAACCTGAACGATGCCTCTGTCCGAAAAGAGTTTGGGTTTGAAACAGAGTTTCAGGTGTGCCAGTTCCGTAAACATGCAGGCGACGATGCCAGTTGCCTCAATTTGAACCGGATATCGAATCCTCAAATCCTGGGGTTTGATCCCCAAAAATTAGATGGCCGGTTCAGTTTTGTGGCAAAAACAGACGATCTGGATGTGGAGCACCCTTGGCTTTCCTTGGATAAAAATTTAGAAGAGTTGATTCCTGCCATTGCCGATCAAACTGTGATCCAGTGGGGCTTGGGCAAAAAAGTGGGTGATACTCTGATATATCAAAATGAAGCTGGTGAAAATCTTTATTTGAAATTAATTGGCGGATTGGCCGGATCAATTTTTCAGGGCAATGTGTTGATTTCGGAAAACCATTTTTTAGAAAATTTCCCTTCATCGAGTGGTTCCAATTTTTTCCTAATAGAAGGAAAGCCTGAGCATCAACAGCAAATTGAGGAAGAATTCCAGCTTGCCTTTCGCGACCTGGGGTGGGAAATGGTTCCGGCAGTGGAGAAACTGGCCGAATTCAAATCGGTCGAAAACACCTACCTGAGCATATTCCTGATACTGGGTGCACTGGGCTTATTGCTTGGCACGGTGGGACTGTCCATTGTCCTGGCACGAAGCATTTACGAACGGCGCCAGGAAATAGCTGTGTATGTGGTTTCAGGTTTTAACAAAATCCAAATACTTAATATCCTTGTCCTCGAGTATTTTTATCTCTTGTTGATTGGTAGTTTGTCGGGGCTTATTTCCGCGTTGCTTGCTGTGTTGCCCGGGTTGCTCAATAGAAATCTGGGCATTTCAACCTGGTTTCTGATTGTTGTAATAGCAACCATTATCGTTCACGGTACCATCTGGATTGTGGGGATCTCCATTTTTCAGATCAAAAAAATGAAAATAACCGAGGCTTTGAGAAACGAATAAATTGAAAAAAAGATAAGATCTCCTTGTCTTTGACACCTTCCCGAAATTTGTGGTTCTCATTCATAGCCACCATTGAATATTCAAAACTAGGAATATCACATTTCATGGGTTTGATCGTTCACTAACTCAATAACACCTGTATTTAGATCAAAATGAATTTCAGGTAGAATCAGCCTTTCGGGTAAAAATTCAATCAAAAGAAAAAATACTTTAGATTTGTGGTTACCTTTATGGTCGAATTTATACAAATCAATACGAAAATTGAATGTTGAAAGAAATTTTCAGTGAGGACAGAATTCTTGATGATCTTCGTTCGGACGATGAATCAAGGATAAACAAGGCCCTGAGGATATTGTATAAACGACATTACTCGCTGGCCTTGAACATTATAAAACGCAGAGGTGGGACAGAAAATGAAACTGCAGACATATATCAGGAATCAATTATTGCTTTTTACGAGTCGGTCAGAAACGACAAATACCGGGGCGATGCAAAGATCAGTACGTGGCTACACTCGACAATTTCAAACAAGTGGTCAGTCGAGATCAGGCAAACAAGAAGATTTAAAACTGATCACATTGAGGATTCGACAAAAGAACTTAGGCATGAAAAAGATGAAGGATATAGGGATAATTCTGAATTGATGGAGCTTGTTTGGAAGACACTGGATCTGATAGATGAAAAATGTAAACAAGTGCTGATTGATTATTATTATAACAGGCTTTCGATGAAAGAGATTATGACAAAGATGGGGTTTAAATCGGAGCAGGTGGCAAAAAACAAACGCTACAGGTGCAAAGATAGATTGGATGAGATTATTGCCGAACGGCCCGGGTTGAAAAAGCATCTAAACCAGTTGTATTATGAAAGATTTTAAAAACACAGAATATATCGAAGCCTATCTCGAAGGTAAGTTGGTCGGCAAGGAACTTGGACATTTCGAGCAGTTGGTAGCAGTAGACGAACAATTATCGGAGATGGTGCTGAAAGCCAAAAATGGCCTCGATGCAATCAGGATAGCCGGGCAAATCGAGCTTAAAAAAAATTTGCTGGAAATCCATAATACTGAAATCGGGGAATCGAGGAATTTTATTCTCCCTACATTTTTGAAATATGCCGCCATTTTTGTTGGGATAGCCTCCATTGCAATTCTGGCCTGGTATTCTTTTTCGGCAAAAAACAACTATTCAAATCTTTACTCCCAAAATTTCGAGGCCTACACCAATTTACTTACCGTAAAGGGTGGAAACAGTGCGAGTTCAGAGCAATCGCTTGTAAATACCGCAATGTATCAATACGACCTGAAAAACTATGAAAACGCCAATATAGCCTTCCAAAAATTAGTTACTTACAAAGAGAACAACGATACAATCCTTTTTTACTATGGCATCAGCCAGTTGGGGACAGGGCAAATCGAGGAAGCCATTGCGCTTTTTAACCAATTGTTGGAGCAGAAAGAAAGCCTCTTTTACCGTTTTGGTCATGCCAAATGGTACCTTGCCCTGGCCTACTTGAACGAGGCCGGTAAAATCCAAAAAACAAAAGGGAATGAGGAAGAATTGTCTGCAATGATTGGCCAGAGCAAAAGGCTGCTGAAAGAAATTGTAGTCGAGAATGGCGACTATTCCGACAATGCCCAAAAAATCCTAAAAAAATTAGAATAGGAATTATTGGGTGTACAACAAGATTCACTATCATTTCAAGTATTGTCAAAATATGCCGGGGTTTAGAATATTGCAACCAGTATATCAGGAATATCCTATTCAAAATTTTTACATTCATACCTGTCGTATCTACAGGCACTTAACACATCTACGGATACAAATCTCTACCAAACTGTCATCCCTACGGAATTTTATTAGCTGCGGTAGGAGCAGAGCATGGTCGAATAATAACCACGGTCGAATAAAGAGCCCCGTAGGCGGCGACAAAATTGCAATGAAAATATGTCTACTTTTATGCCTTATTTTTCTGATCTCACCATTTTTTTTGATTGACAACAAAATCACTGGTAGATTTTTAAAACATTCATTCGATCCTTTCGTAATCAGTAGGAGCATTGAAAATTGCAGTTTATGACATTTAATGAATTACTACAAAAGGCAAGCGAGATAAAGGGCAGCGCGACCGATCATCGGTACAAGCTGGCCGTGTTGGGCAACTTTGCCACTCAGTTTTTGGTGAAAGCCCTTGAAGCTTCGGGCCTTATCAATGGCATTGAGTTGTCGGTTTATGAGGCCGGATACGACCAGATCGAAAATGAGATCATAAACCCTGCCTCCGAAATATACACCTTTTCGCCCGATTCAATCCTGGTTTGTTATTCTTCCAGGAAATTAAGGTCGAAGTTTTATGAGTTGGGCGAAGATCAAAAATCGAACTTTGCCGGAGAGTTTCTTAACAAAGTAGAGGAACTTACCGAAATCATTGGATCGCGCCTTTCAAGCAAAATATTGTTTTGCAACATCGAAGAATTGAACGACAATGTGTTCGGAAATTTTTCGTCAAGTACTAGGCTTTCATTTCTCAACCAGGCACGAAGGCTGAATGTGGGCCTGATGGACCTAGCCGAAAGGAAAGCCAATCTTTTTATTGTTGATGTGCAGGATTTGCTTGTGCAGCAAGGGCAAGCGGCTGCCTGGTCGCCTTCGCTTTATATCAATGCCGATTTGGTTTACAGTCTTGATTTCACGGTTGTAATTGTCAATCAGGTTGTGAAAATCATACAAACCCTTTTGGGCAAATTCAAGAAATGCCTCATCCTCGATCTCGACAACACCCTATGGGGCGGCATTATTGGCGACGATGGAATGGAAGGGATTGAGATCGGGTCGCTGGGTATTGGCAAGGCTTTCACCGATTTTCAAAAATGGGTCAAGGCCTTGATGCGGCGTGGGATAATCCTGGCTGTGTGCAGCAAAAATGAAGAGGTCACGGCAAAGGACGCTTTCCGGAAGCATCCCGAGATGGTGCTGCGCCTGGACGATTTTGCAGTCTTCATTGCCAATTGGAATAACAAAGCGGACAATATCAGAGAGATAAAAGAAATCCTTAACATTGGCTTCGATTCCATGGTATTTATCGACGATAACCCTGTTGAACGGGAAATAGTATCAACCACCATCCCGGAAATAATGGTGCCCGATTTGCCCGACGACCCTGCCGAATATCTCCAATTTTTGATTTCGCTGAATATGTTCGAAACGGTCTCCTATTCAGGCAACGATGCGGCCCGTACCAAGCAATACCAGGAGGAATCGAAACGGCGCATGTTCAGCAATCAGTTTACCGATGTCACCGCCTTTTTGGATAAATTGGAGATGAAAAGCCTGGTGCGAAAATTCACCCCCTTCGATGTGCAACGGGTATCACAATTAAGCCAACGGTCTAACCAGTTCAATCTACGAACTGTCCGGTATACGGCATCCGATATTGAACGGATTATGAATTCTTCAGAACATCTTCATCTAGTAGCTTATCTCGAAGACAGTTTTGGCGATTATGGCCTCATCAGTTTTGTGATCCTCGAAAAACAGGGAGCGGACAGCCTCTTTATCGATAGCTGGGTGATGAGTTGCCGCGTGGCCAACCGGGGTCTTGAAAAATTCCTGCTCAACCAAATTGTCGCGGAAGCCAAAAAAATGGATTGTCGTCAATTGATTGGCGAATATATCCCTTCAAAAAAAAACATGCCTGTGGTTGATCATTACAAAAAAATGGGCTTTATGGAAGAAAATGGAAAGTGGTTGTTGGAGTTGGACGATTTTGTTCCACTTGAAACTTCGATCAAAGCAAAAGAAGAATCCCTTAGGGAATAAAAAGAATAAACAAACTATGATGTTGATAAAAAAAATCATATTTTATTTATACGAAAGGTTGTTACAGAGCACTGACTCCCCCTGGGGGGAGAAAAAGAGGGGGGAGTTCCTGCATTTAATTCCACCCCCTAACCCCCGCCAGTCCCGACTGCATCGGGATAGACTGGGGGAAATCCTCCGAACCTGCCTCCTTTTTTACTTTTAAACACACTCTATCAGAGTATATTCTATGTGCCTAATACAATAAAACAAACAACGAAACAAAAGATACAATGGACAAGGAAAACATATTAAAAGATATAGAAACGATCTTTCGGTCGGTGCTGAACAAAGATTCAATTAGCCTGGCTTTCGATTCGAGTGCCAACGATGTGGAGGGCTGGGATTCCATTACCCACATCATGTTGGTGGTTGAGATCGAGAAGAAATTCAAGGTACGCTTTAAAGCTCGCGAAATTCAGGGCTGGCAAACTATTGGCGATATAGTTAACTCCTTAGCGAAGTAAACGATGCTGTTCAATTCGGTCGAATTTTTTGTCTTCCTGCCTCTGGCGTTTGTGCTGTACTGGCTGCTGATCCCCCAAAAGGCCGTGTATCAAAATATCGTGATTTTGGTGGCGAGCTACTTTTTTTACGCATGGTGGGATTGGCGTTTTTTATCGCTCATTATTGTCAGTACAGTAATCGACTTTGTGGCCGGACGCTATATTCATTCGAGCGACAAGGCATTGCGCAAAAAGGTTTTTATGTGGATGTCGGTTGCGACTAATTTGGGCATACTGGGATTCTTCAAATACTTCAATTTTTTTATTGAATCGTGGCGCGATGCCTGGCTTTTGTTGGGTGTGGAAATGGATGTGAATACCCTGCAGATTATCCTGCCCCTTGGTATATCGTTCTACACCTTTCAGTCGATGTCGTACACCCTCGACATTTACAACGGGAAGTTGAAGCCATCGGGGAGCCTCTTAGACTTTGCGGCTTATGTGGCCTTTTTTCCACAGTTGGTGGCAGGGCCTATCGAAAGGGCCGGCAGACTGCTGCCCCAGATTTCGGAGTTAAAAAAATTCGATTACCAGCAAGCTGTCGAAGGGCTGCGATTGATATTGTGGGGGTTTTTCAAAAAAGTAGTCATTGCCGACACCCTTTCGATTTATACCCAAACCATATTTGGCGACCCTGAACAATTCCAGGGCACTGTATTGTTGCTTGGCAGTTTTTATTTTGCCATCCAGATTTACACTGACTTTAGCGGCTACTCCGACATTGCCATCGGCACCGCCAAGCTTTTTGGTGTTGAGTTGATGTCGAACTTTAAGTTCCCCTATTTTACGCGCAACATTTCGGAGTACTGGAAACGCTGGCACATCTCGCTCACCAGTTGGCTCAACGATTATGTATATCTGCCCATGGCCATCCGGTTTCGCTATTGGGGCCGTTTTGGAATTTGCCTGGCTATCTTTCTCACCTTTCTAATTTCAGGGCTTTGGCATGGGGCAGGCTGGCATTTTGTGGTGTGGGGCGGCATTCATGGGCTGTTGTATATCCCGCTGGTATATCAACGAAAAGTGGTGTCTATTTCGGGGGCACAGCAGGATGTCACGTTCCGCTTTGTCGATATCCTAAAGATGATTCTCACGTTTACCTTGGTCAGCTTCTCGCTTGTGTTTTTCAGGGCGCAAAGCATGGAGGCTGCTTTCGACTATTTTTATTATATGTTTACCGGCCCGCTTATCCCAACGGCCAGGCTCCAGCCTCTGATTTACATGGTGGCTATGTTGGTACTCGATTTCTTTTTCAGAAAAGATGAACGGAACATATTTTCCGTGTTTAAGCATCGTTGGGCCAGGTATGCGGTGTATTTGATATTATTTTTCGCTGTACTCAATGCCTTTTCGGTGGAAGCAGAGCAACAGTTTATTTATTTTCAATTTTAATGAAGAAGCTTACAAAAAAATTACTGGTTTTTGGTTTGTTGGCAGGTGCTGTCCTGTTGATCATGTCGTATTTCCCTCTTTCCAATATGATGCGGTCGAACTACTATTATAAGCACATCGAAAAATTGAACCACCTGCGGGAAACGAAAGCGGATACTGCCAAACGGATTGTCTTTATCGGGGGATCGGGCATTACCTTCGGGATCGATTCGGAAATGATTGCCGACAGCCTGGGCACTCAAGTCTACAACACCTCCGTACATGGGGGGCTGGGTGCCGATTACAGCATCATATCCCTGAAAGAAGTTCTGACCCCTGGCCGAGATATTTTGGTGATCGGTTACGAATTCCCTTTTGTCGAAGATCCCCATTTTTGTACCGAACCCCGGATCTATGCCGACTACTTTCTCGGAAAGCCTTTGTACAAACAATTGTGGTTTAACTCAAATCGCTTAAACACCCTCATTATTTGGTCGAAAGTAGTGCTATCAAACTTCTTGTACACCTTTGCCCCCAACGAAGTGAACCATCACCCCATTTTCCGCCTCGATGGTTTCAACGAGTATGGGGATATCATTACCCATCTCGAACGGGAAAACAAAGCATCCCTGCAAGATTCAGTCACGATAGGAGAACCCTCACCTGATTATGCCGCTTTGATAAAAGATGAATTGGGGGCTTTCGACTATTACATTATCAGCCCACCCGTAAAGATGTACTATTGGGAGACCCAAAAGCCGGCTCTCCAGATTTTCGACCGCTACATGCAAAATAATTTTGGGGACCACTACCTCCTAAATACCGATGATTCAAAATTAGATGACAATGACTTCTACCAGCCTCCCTACCATCTGAGCAAAGAGGGACGTAGAGTCCACTCGGAGAAGATTATTGAGGCTTTGAAAAAGAAGATAAAGATCTGACCTGGCAACTTCCGCAAGACCTGTCATCGTCTGCAAGACCTGTCATCGTCTGCAAGACCTGTCATCGTCCGCAGGACATGACAGCGTCGAAGTTATCGCACCCTGGCCGTAAACGCTGACAGAGCCAGTCCCGATCATTTCGGGATCCTGCGGACGCTGTCAGGTTTATTATCTCACCACCACAAACTTCCTTACAAATACTTCATCTTTGACAATAGCCCGAATAAAATAATAACCAGGCGGCAAAACTGACACATCAATCGTTTCCTGAATGTTATTACTGCTGAGTATTAGTATAACTTCACCCCTGACATTGAAGATTGAAATTTCTTCAATGTCGTGATCCGATAGTATGTTGAGCTTATTGTTTGCCGGATTGGGTGCTATTTGAAAACCTTGCCCGCTGGATACTTTTTTATCTTGCAGAAAATAATAACAATATGTGCCATAAACCGGTTCGTTGTCATCTTTGACACAAATCAATTCATAGCTTCCACCTTTAAATGTAAATATTAGAAAGCCCATAAAACCTGAAGAACCCCCTATGCCTTCGATATAATATTGCCATGTGTTTTCAAGATAGAAAATTTTTCTTTTTTCTCCATTAAGTAATTCAAAATCACCAATTGAATCAATGATATAGAAACCCGATATGTTTGAATCAACAACAGTATCGCCAGCGTTCAAACTGAAGTCGTACAGTAGCTCTTCGTTTTGATTATTGTATCGCCTGTAAACTCTTCGCTCGGTTGTGTCTTCTCGCATAAATGCTTCAATATTTGAAGAACTGGTATCCGCAGCAATGGGATAATAAAATACATTGGGGACACCAGAAATAAAAGTGTAGTAGCGTAAAATCTTATAATCCAAATTATCAATAGTAGTATCACCTTGAAAAAAGTACCTTTTTGCACCTGAAATATAACTTGGGGTCAGAGGGTCATTTGTAACCTCGTCCCAAAAAGTATTGGTGCGGATTAAAGGATGATAAGCCTGGCTGTAAGAATTTACTGTGATTAAGACAAGCGTGATAATTGTAAATAGCTTTTTCATGGTTCTCTCTTGATTAGATTATTATTCTATAAAATTATTTATTAGGTATTTATTTTGTAAACGCTGACAAGTCCCTCGGACGCTTTCAGGTTTATTATCTCACCACCACAAACTTCCGTACAAACACTTCATCCCTGCCAGTAGCGCGGATAAAGTAATAACCCGGCGGCAAAGTCGACACATCAATACTCTCCTCTATTTTATTAGGTTTTGTAATTTGAAGCAATTGCCCTTCCAAATTATAGATTTCGATCTCTTCAATGTTTCTATTAGACTTAATATTAATTTTATCCCTTGCTGGGTTAGGACAAATCATCAATCCATGTTCTTCTGTTTGTTCCTCAATACCTACATGATCATGCGGGTTTAGGCGGATAATGGGCTCCACCATTTGCCCATTGAGGCCAGAAAACCTACCTGCAACATAATACTTTTCGTTTTGGGCAGGAATAATGGTGGCTATTCCATATCCATAATCACTAGGATACCCCAGAGCCGAATCTATCCCTGATCCGGTGAACACTGTTGTGTCCAAAAAACCATTGTAATTTGTTAAAACAATTCGGCCGCGGTACTTGCCCTGGCAATACCTAAAACCCCCACCAAATAAATATTTATTATTAGGTGTAGGACAACATGTATTAACATAGTATTCAAGTTCCCAGGCGGTGATGTTTTGCAATAAGCCTAACTCGCTTTGTACATTATTGAAATTGTTAAAGGTAGAATCCAGGCTACCATCCGGATGAAGCCGAGCAATGGCAATAATCTTATCGAAGCCTTGTATATAAAAAGCACCCCCCATTATAATTTTTCCATCAGGTTGGATATATAAGGGTCTGAGGCTACTTCCCCCTGTATATATACTATGAAAGGATGTATCTATACTCCCATCGTTGAAAATCCGTGCAGCCCTGTATCTGGGTACAAAATCGTATGCTTCGAAAGTGCCCGTGATTAATACCCGGTTTGTATCGTATTTTAAAAACTCACCAATGGGGCCATCGGCATCGTGATGAAAAGTTGTATCATAGAAGCCATCTTTATCAATTCTGGCAATGGCACTGCCTATAGCATCGGGCAACCCATAATGATACGTAACCCATCCACTCAATAAAAAATCACCATTGGGAAATAAAAACATATTATTTATTGTACCGTCCCAATTACTGGAATTTTTATTGTACCAAAAAACTGAGTCTAGTGCACCAGTTTGAATGTCTAAACGATTGGTTGTACCACTTTGTCCAATCAGATAAAGATAATCCTGATAACGAAAGGTTTTTATACTTCCTCCATATCCAGGAAAAAAAAACGAGGGATCATATCCACCGATAGATGAAAGCTTCAAAATACTTGCACCTCGATTAGGATTGAATGGATCAAAAAAACCACCAGATAGACGGAGGGAACCATCTTCTAATTCAATAACTTTGTTTATTGCACCAACTTCATTGTTATCATAATAATTCCTAAATATATATGAAGATTGGAATGTTTCATCAAGAGAAAATGGCTGACTGAAAGATTCATAAATTATACAAACCCCAAATAGTGCTACGTATAAATATTTTAGATATGTTTTCATTTTATCCTGAGTTTTGCTCCTACCCACATGGGTAGGAGCTATTATAATATTATTTCAGAATTGTCAATTTGCCATCGGCCAATTTGGAATTCTCCGTTGAAAGGGAATAAGGATAAGTGCCAGGTAGCAAATTTCGGGTATCGAACGCCCATTTCCCTTTGGGTTCTGTTATACAATGTGAAGCCTTAATCTTTCCAGAAAGGTCGTAAATTTCTATCCTTGGTTCACCTTCAAGATTTAATATTTCCCAGCTAAATTCTGTATAATAAGTTGCAGGATTGGGAGACACTTCTAAACTGGTGTAGGCTCTATTCAATATCTGCTCAGGTGAGATTGAAATCTTTGTTGATTTATGCTGGGTTGTATCAGAAGGGTTACCCGGATATTCCACACACATTCCATATGCAAAACAAAGAATGTTCCTTGACTTTATGCTGGCAAGGCCTGTATTTTCATTGGCTATTTGTTCCAATAGGGCAATCTCTATAGTATCCAAGTCTAATATGGTTTTGTTACTGTCGTTCAATGCCTGTCGCAAATCATGGTAAATATAATAATTATCGTATTCATCCAATAGCACATCATCCAATGTAAAGTCAACGGGTATCTGGTCCAATACAAATACCGAAGAATCAAATTTCGCTTCTTCGATGTAACTGTCGGCAATCCAATAGCGGTAGCTTAAGTTATCACGCTGGCCATAGTAATTCCGAAGCAAATGAATATCCGGTTCGCCCTTCAACTTTTCGTTGGTTAAGAGCAAATTCATATTGTAATCCATTTTATAGGCAGCCGATGCCATATCCCGTTCAAAGATTGTTCGGGCCGTTTCCAAATCCCAGTTTTCTTGGATAAGGTTTATCATGTATTGAGGTAAAGGATTTGGAATGTCTTCATGTAGTATTATGAGAAACTCTTCATTATGTGTCGCATCTGGATTGGCGAGGCAAATTTCGAACAGCATGGCATCGGGCAATTACTCAACATGATTGCCTACTTTTCTGAACGATTATTCCGTGTGGTAATATGAAAACTATTCAAATCTGTATTTTTCCCAATAGTCTTTTGGATTAACAATTTTGGTCCCCTTGAATTCACTCATTGTAAAATCATTTGAGTTTCCGGTAATCAAGTAATCAGCTTTTGATTCAATGGCCAGATCAAGTAACTTATTGTCGTCAACATCCAAAATGATTTCAATTTTTTCGGTGGGGATGAAATATAGCATTGCTTTCAATTTGAGCTAATACAAATTCAGCCTTATTTTTAAAATCAGGGTACTTATCAAATTTAGGCCTGTTCAATACCTCCAAATACTCCTCCATCAATTCGTCCGAAAGACAAATTCTTGCCAATCCTTCTACTACAATGTTAAATACAATTAAATTGGGGTAGCTTCTCTGAATTAAAGAGGAAACAATAACATTTGTGTCAACGATTATTCTTTGCATTCCTTACTGCTTTAACCTCACCGGTTATCTCTTCCATGGTCATTCGCGATAGATTATATTTCTCGGCTAACTGAATACACTTATTCATTGCTTGTTTTGTTATCTCCTTGTTTACTATGTCAACAAACTCAGAAAATGGCAACTTATCACCACTCAGGCCAAATTGATCGTATTCAATATCGGAAATCGAAATGCTTAGTGTTCTCATATTCTTTTTCTTTTACACAAAGATAGTAAAACTTTCATCTATCATTTAATATCACCATCTGCAAAAATTTGTTTCTTTTGAATATTGAAATTTTACGGATATGACGCAAAAAACACTCTTTTCACTATTGGCTGTACTTCTCCTAATAACCACAAGTAGTTTGGCTTGTACCAATATAATTGTAACCAAAGGGGCATCGGGCAATAACTCCAACATGATTGCCTATACTTGCGATGGTGAGTTTCATCCCCATTTGAATATAACTCCGGCCCAGGATCACCAGCCAGGCGATTCGCTGACTATCTATAGTTACCGGGGCGAAGTGTTGGGGAAAATTGCACAGGTTGCCCATACCTATCGGGTGCTGGGCTATCACAACATGAACGAATTCCAGGTGGCTATGGGCGAAACCACTTTTTCAGGGCGTGAAGAGTTGCAGGACACCAAAGCCTTTTTGCATTATTGGACACTGATGAAAATAGCCTTGCAACGATCGAAAACGGCCCGTGAAGCCATCCAGGTGATGACAGACCTGGTGGCCGAATACGGTTATTCCAGCACCGGGGAATCCTTTTCGATTGCTGATAAAAACGAAGCCTGGCTGCTCGAAATGATCGGCATGGGGCCGGGCAGGACAGGTGCTGTTTGGGTGGCCGTAAAAATTCCTGATGGTTATTTGTGTGCCCATGCCAACCGTTCGCGCATCGGGGAGTTCCCCTTGAATGATTTTGAAAACTGTATTTACTCGCCTAATGTTATTTCCTTTGCTACTGAAAGGGGCTATTACAATGATGCAACCGATGGCCCATTCCGCTTTAACGATGTGTACGATCCGGCTACCCCTGCCAGCCTTCGTTATTGTGAGTCGCGGGTATGGAGCATTTTCCGTAGGGCAGCACCTTCCCAAACATTCTCTCCCGATTATCACCGGGGAGTGCAAGGGGCCGAACGCTATCCCCTTTTCATCAAACCCGATAAAAAGCTACTGGCAAGCGATGTGATGAGCCTTATCCGCGACCATTACGAGGGCACCGAATTCGACCAGACCCAAGGAATCGCAGCCGGGCCTTTCGGCAACCCCAACCGTTGGCGGCCACTCGTGTGGGATTACGAAGGCAAAGAAGCCACCTGGGAACGTTGCATCTCGACCTATAACACGGGCTTTTCCATCGTGACCCAATCCCGTAACCATTTGCCTGATGAAATAGGCGGTCTTGTCTGGTATGGTGTCGACGATAGTTACTTTACCTGTTACGCCCCGGTGTATGTGTGTGCAGATAGTGTTCCTTCGTCATACCACATCGGAAATCTAACCGATTTTTCGATGGAGTCGGTTTTTTGGGTGTTCAACCTGGTGTCGAATTATACCAATGTCAAGTATTGCTATATGGTAAAAGATGTGCAGAAAGAGCAGGCACGGGTAGAAGAACGTTTTTTTGCAAAGCAGGATTCTGTGGAACAGGCAGCATTGGCCATCCATAAAAAGGACAAGCAACAGGCCATTGAATTGCTTTCAAAATATTCTTTCAACCAAATGGAATATGTGTTTAAGGAGTGGACTGATTTGAGTGCCTCTCTCATCTCGAAATACAATGATGGTTACATCAAAAATGAAAGAGGCCGGCCCGAAAATGCAGGCTACCCAAAAGCCTGGCAGGATGAGGTGATGAAAGACGGGAAAGGCTTGTTTCTTCCGGTTTGGGAGAAAAGGGTGAAAACAGAGGAGCCGAAGGATTATTAGTGATATTCAATATTCAAAAAGAGGGATGTATTGAAGACAAGTTTTTGCGAAGCAAGACAGTTTCATAAAAATCTTCAAAATCAAGATTTGTAAATACAGTTAATTCTTTATCTGTGCTGTAGTCAAATAAAAGTGATTCGGCAGCAATTTCCATTTGATTCGCATCTTCATGCTTTCGAATTGACTGAATTGTTTTTTCAACCACATAAAACCTTTTTCGCAATGGTAATCTTTGGATTTCTTGTATTATTTCGTTCGTTCGCATAATCATTGAATTTCGTACGCAAGATACGATAGAATTATTAAATTGTCCTGTTGTTCAAAGTGATTTGAGCCCAAAGTAACTTTTGTTGTTACTTCAGCAGATTATCATTCCAAATTAATCCAGCTTCAACACCGCCAAAAATGCCGACTGTGGCACCTCCACATTTCCGACCTGGCGCATGCGTTTTTTCCCTTTTTTCTGCTTTTCGAGGAGTTTGCGCTTTCGGGTAATATCGCCACCATAACATTTGGCGGTCACATCTTTCCGGACGGCTTTTACTGTTTCGCGCGAAATAATTTTGGCACCAATGGCCGCCTGTATAGCAATGTCGAATTGCTGGCGTGGGATCAATTCCTTCAATTTAGAGCACATCCTTTTGCCAAAATCGTAAGCATTGTCGAAATGGATCAGGGTTGAAAGGGCATCGACAGGTTCGCCATTTAAGAGGATGTCGAGCTTGACCAGTTTGGCAGGCCTGAACCCGATGATATGATAATCAAAAGAAGCATATCCCTTTGAGATGCTTTTTAACTTGTCGTAAAAATCGAACACGATTTCGCCAAGGGGCATTTCAAAAGCGACCTCGACCCGGTCGCTGGTGAGATATACCTGGTTCTTCAACAGTCCACGGCGGTCGATGCACAATTTCATGATTTGGCCGACATAATCCGATTTCGAAATTATCTGGGCATGGATATAGGGTTCTTCGATATGGTCGATGGTGGTTTCCTTTGGCAGTCCCGATGGGTTGTGCACTTCCGACTTCTCCCCCTTTTTGGTATAAACCAAATAGGATACGTTCGGGACGGTAGTGATCACATCCATGTCGAATTCCCGGTCGAGGCGCTCCTGGACAATTTCCATGTGCAACAAGCCCAGGAATCCGCAACGAAAGCCAAAACCCAAAGCTGCCGACGATTCAGGTTCGTAGGTAAGGGAAGCATCGTTTAATTGGAGTTTCTCCATTGATGCCCGCAACTCTTCGTAATCATCGGCATCGATAGGGTAAATCCCTGCATACACCATTGGCTTCACATTTTCGAATCCCTCGATGGCTTTTGCGCAAGGCCGTTTTACATGGGTAATGGTATCGCCCACTTTCACATCGTTCGATACTTTTATGCCCGAAATAATGTAACCAACATCACCAGCCCTCAATTCATCTTTTGGGAACTGTTTTAACTTGAGAACTCCAATTTCATCAGCATTGTATTCTTTGCGGGTGTTCACAAATTTCACCAGGTCGCCCTTGCGCATTGTCCCGTTCATTATCCGGAAGTAGGCAATTATGCCCCGGAACGAATTAAATACTGAGTCGAAAATCAAAGCTTCCAGGGGAGCTTCAATATCTCCAACAGGCGGTGGGATGCGATCGATTATGGCATCAAATATTTCTTGAAGGCCCATCCCTGTTTTGCCCGATGCTTCAATAATGTCTCCGGGGTCGCAGCCAATAAGCTCGATGATCTGATCTTTTACTTCATCGGGCATGGCATTGGGCAAATCCATCTTATTTAGAATGGGGATTACTTCCAGGTTGTGGTCGATGGCCTGATAAAGGTTCGAAATGGTTTGCGCTTGTATTCCCTGTGTGGCATCTACTATGAGCAATGCTCCTTCGCAGGCAGCTATGGAACGTGAGACTTCGTACGAAAAGTCCACATGTCCCGGGGTGTCGATCAGGTTTAGTTTATAAATCTGATTATCGCCATGCTTGTAATCCATTTGGATAGCGTGGCTTTTGATTGTAATGCCACGCTCACGTTCCAGGTCCATGCTGTCGAGGGTTTGCTCCAACAGGTCTTTGCCAAAAACAGTATGGGTCATTTCTAACATGCGGTCGGCCAGAGTACTTTTCCCATGGTCGATATGGGCTATAATGCAAAAATTTCGTATTTCTTTCATTCTATCAACATCTTCGTATTTGCAGGATAAAGCTATATTTTATTGACGCACTAAGATACAAATAGACAGTTCCAATGTTCAAATATTCATCCCGTAATTATTTGCAAAGATATTCAATGCCCTTGAAATAGAACTTGTCTTGTAAAAGATATTTCAGGTCAGGATTTGTAGGTATCATAGTAGATTTGAGATTAATGATCTACGCCCTAAAGAAAAATGACATGCAGGATAGGATTACGGGTTTATGCTCTTAGAAATTTGTTCCTCCCACAAAAATCATAAGAGGAAGGATGGTTTGGATGAATGAAGTGCCATTTAAAGATAAAAAAAAAGCCCCGGGGAGGGGGCTTTTGTTTACCATCGCTTAGCGTTTTTAAAAATAGCTATTTTTGGATTTTGTGGGGGTTGGATGGTAAACTATCACTTTGTGATCCTGTAGTCATGCCACTGCCAGTGTTGCAATACTCACTTTAACGTTCGGTATTTTTAGAAGCTCCTGGGCACATGCTTCCAGTGTCGATCCGGTTGTTACCACATCGTCCACCAAAAGGACATGTTTGTTTTCAAGTGCTTCGGGGTTCGTTACTTGAAAAATGGAATCTACATTCTCCCATCTTTCGAATCTCGATTTTTTCGTTTGTGTTTCACTGGCCATTAATCGTATTAAATTATTATTGTCAACCGGAGTATCCATGCTCGCTGAAATGCCTCTTGCAATCCAGTCGCTTTGGTTGTACCCACGTATTTTTTCTTTTGAAGCATGAAGGGGAACCGGCATAATAACATCCACCGACTTGAAATCTTCCGAACTCAAAAGATCGCAGCCAAAATGTTTGCCAAGTTCATAACCTATTTCTTTGCGGTTGTCGTACTTTAACTTGTGGATTAAAGTTTGAAATTTGCTCCCTTTGTTGAAAAAGAAAAACGAACACGCTTTAAATATACTTACCCTGCCCCAAAATAATTTGGCCACAGGATTGTCATCGACTTGATGATAATTGGTTTTGGGAAGATCGTACAGGCAATGTGTACAGAGGTGGTCTTCGTGATCTAACAGATTTTCGCCACAAGCAACACATACTTTCGGATAAACCAGGTGGATCAGGTCGTAGAGTAAATATGTTATTTGTGCTAATATAGTCATTGCTTCATCCCTTTGTTTATTAGTGTAAAAAATGACCTATTTATAACCCAGGAGAATGTAAATAATTTTTACGTACTACCTAAAGAGCTGAATACATGTAAAATAAAAATCAAAAAAAAATGAAACTTTTTTTAGGTAATTAATCGGAAAGCTTATTTCGGCATGAAGAAAAAGAATGAATTGGGACTGATGATTATCGATTTTTGATTTAAGAAGTTCGGAGCGAACCACCAGATTATAAATCATTATTCGTTAATCTTTGATCTGAAATCAAATTCCCCATCTTTAATCAAACATACTTTTTACGATTGATCCGTAACTATTTCGAGCTACAACCAGATATTATAAAAGCCCGCCTGAAAATCAGACGGGCTTAGAGGTCGGTGGCGGAGTCGAACCGCCGTAGCCGGTTTTGCAGACCGGTGCCTAGCCACTCGGCCAACCGACCGTTGGCCTTGTATTGTCCGAAACAAACCTACCCTGGACAATCGGTGCGCAAAGGTAAATAAATTCACGCTAAAACCGACAAACTTTTTTTCATATTTTTTCTTTTAAAGATATTTGACCTTTAGCAATCTCAACAACCCGCAACCACCATTTCCCGAGAAATATCCTACCTTTACGGCAACTAAATAAATGGCTATGATTGTCGACCTTTTTATACCTTGTTACATCGATCACCTTTATCCCAACACGGCTTTCAATGTGGTGAAGCTACTTGAAAAAGCCGGGGTGAAAGTGAATTACAATACAAACCAAACATGTTGTGGGCAGCCCTCTTTCAATTCGGGCTATTGGGACATTACCCGCGACCTGGCCGAAAAATTCCTGAACGATTTTGCCGGGTCCAATCTTATTGTTGGCCCTTCGGCTTCCTGCGTAGGCTTCATAAAAAATTATTATGCTGAAGTGTTGAAAGGAGATAAAGCCAAAGAATTTGAACAATCGCTCAAACCCCGTCTTTTTGAATTGTCCGATTTTTTGGTCAACCACCTAAAAGTAGTTGATTTTGGCGCAATTTTTCCCCACAAGGTAACCTATCACGATGCCTGTTCCGCTTTGCGCGAATATGGCATTAAAGAAGAACCCCGCCAACTACTCTCACACGTGCAGGGGTTACAACTGGTCGAAATGCACGACAATGATGTTTGCTGTGGTTTTGGAGGCACTTTTTCCGTAAAGCATAAACATATTTCCTCTGCAATGGTTGAACAAAAGGTAGAATATGCTTTGGATACGGGGGCCGAATATGTAATCTCGACCGAATCGTCGTGTTTATTGAATATTGAGTCCTACGCAAAAAAACAAAAGCAACCCATCAAAAGTATTCATTTGGCCGATGTGTTGGTTTCGGGTTGGTAATCGGTGGCGCGGGTAGAAAACAAAAAAGCCCCCATCACTGGAGGCTCTTTTTATATGTTGTTAAATTCTTTTATACGTTCAAAGTAAAACGCCTAAAAGCTGTTACGGTCAACTCTTTGTTTTGTGACTTCAGGTATTGATCGACACTCATTTTGTTGTCTTTCACAAAATCCTGAGCCAATAAAGTACGTTCTTTGAAAAATTTGTTCAGACGGCCTTCTGCAATTTTATCAAGCATGGCTTCTGGTTTGCCTTCCAAGCGGGCTGCTTCGCGGCCAATCTTGAATTCTTCGTCGCGAACGTCCTGGGGAACTTCATCTTTGCTGATAGAAACGGGGTCCATAGCGGCAATCTGCATGGCTATGTCTTTGTAAACTTGCATATCGATACCGGCAAGGTTGAAACCAACGGTGGTGGCCAGTTTGTTTCCAGGGTGAATGTAGGCAACAACAGCTGCGGCTTCGATTTTGTCGAAATACGACAATTCGATTTTTTCGCCAATAATCCCTGTTTGCTCCAATACCCTATCGCCAATCTTTATCCCGTCTATTTGCAATTCCTTCAATTCGTCGAGGTTCGCAGGGTTGTTTTCGAGAGCTGTGTCTGCTATTGCATAAGCCAGTTTTACGAAATCTTCGTTTTTGGCTACAAAGTCGGTTTCGCAGTTCAACGAAATGAGTACACAAAGTTTTCCATCTTGGCTTGCTTTTGCGATAACACAACCTTCGCTGGCTTCGCGGTCTGCACGTTTGTTGGCAATTGCCTGTCCCCTTTCACGGATATATTCTACTGCTTTGCCAAAGTCTCCATCGCCTTCGATGAGTGCCTTTTTGCAATCCATCATGCCGGCACCGGTCATTTTGCGTAATTTGGCAACATCTGCTGCTTTAATTTCTGCCATTTTTATGTTCTTTTAAAAATTATTCTTGTTCTTCTGTTTCAACGCTCTTCCTGGCCGGGCTTTTACGGTTAGAAGTCCGTTTCGCTTCCGTCTTTTTTGGTTTTGGCTTTACATCATCCTCTTTTTCCTTGGTGGCTTTCCGTTCGTCAAGACCTTCCTTTACACCTGCCAAAACGGCATCAAGGATCAATGAAATTGATTTTGTTGCATCGTCGTTTGCTGGGATTGGGAAATCAATTTTGTTGGGGTCCGAGTTGGTATCAACAATACCAAAAACGGGAATACCCAATTTTATAGCTTCGGCTACTGCAATGTGTTCTTTCATTACGTCCACAACAAAAATAGCTGCTGGCAAACGGGTAAGATCAACAATACTGCCTAAGGTTTTTTCTAATTTTGCACGTTGACGGGTAATCTGGAGCCTTTCCCTTTTCGACACATTATCGTAGGTGCTTTCCTTAATCAATTTGTCAATGGTGCCCATTTTTTTCACAGCTTTCCTTACAGTAGGGAAATTCGTCATCATACCACCCGACCAACGTTCGGTCACATAAGGCATTCCGATGGCCTTTACTTTCTCGGCAACTATGTCTTTGGCTTGTTTTTTTGTGGCCACAAAAAGGATTTTGCGTCCCGACTTTGCAATTTGCTTCATCGCCTGGGTAGCTTCTTCGAGCTTCACTATGGTTTTGTGCAAATCGATAATATGGATCCCGTTTTTCTCCATAAAAATGAAGGGAGCCATATTGGGGTTCCACTTTCTTTTCAGGTGCCCAAAATGCACACCTGCATCTAATAATTCATCAAAACTGATTTTTGACATGTAGGTTTTTATTTAAGTTTACATTCTGATTTAGCAATCGACAAGTAGCCCATACCAATGATAATTGACGTAGGGATCTTGCCAATTTAGATACTAAAATCTCTCTAATACTATCGTTTACTAAATTGAAATTTCTTTCTGGCTTTCTTTTGTCCTGGCTTTTTACGTTCCACTTCGCGTGGGTCGCGGGTAACAAAGCCTGCAGCGCGGAGGGCTGATTTGTCTTCGGGGTTTATTTTGATCAGGGCACGAGAAATGGCAAGTCGAAGTGCTTCGGCCTGTCCACTGATACCACCACCTGCTAAATTTACCTTAATATCGTAGTTACCTGCCACTTGCAAAAGCTCTAAGGGCTGTTTTACCACATATTGCAGAGTGCCAACAGGAAAATATTCTTTATAATCTTTTTTATTGATAAGAATGGTGCCTTTGCCTTCGCTTAAATAAATGCGGGCAACAGCCGATTTTCTCCTTCCAATTGCATTTATAACTTCCATACTGCTATTTAATAGAATTTAATTCAACTTTTTTTGGTTGCTGGGCTTCGTGTGGATGCTCAGGTCCTACGTATACATGTAAATTACCCAAAATGGCACTTCCCAATCTGTTTTTAGGCAACATCCCGCGTACGGCATGTTGGATAAGCCTCTCGGGGTGTTTCTTAAAAATTACTTCGGGTGATTCAATCCGTTGCCCACCTGGGTAGCCGGTGTGCCTCACGTGTTCCCTATCGGCCCATTTGTTACCGGTCAACTTTATTTTGTCGGCATTTACAACAATAACATTATCGCCACAATCGACATGGGGTGTGAAATTAGTTTTGTATTTGCCCCTGATAAGCTTTGCAACTTTCGATGACAAACGGCCCAAGACTTGGTTTTCTGCATCAACTACTACCCACTCTTTACGGGCCGTAGCATAGTTTGCAGATATGGTTTTGTAACTTAAAGAATCCACCTGTTTTCTACTTTTTTAATTAATAATCAACCACTAAAAAAATTCTTTTTTTTGTGGCTCGCAAAAATACAATTAATAATCAATTACAAAAACTTTTAATTATAAATATTCTGATATAACCAAATCTTACGAATCGCGTAATAAATCAGTAAATTATATAGATCTTGTTTTTCGCTTGAAAGTAGATTCTTAATAGATTGGTCGAAAAATTTGTACAAACAGGTCGAAATTTTCGATTGATTTCAGAAAAATGATCGTAAAGCACCAAGCGGAAAATGGGATTATGAGCCTTGCTTTTTGGGGTAAAGGTACTTGGAGTAATGGAGTGCTGGAGTAATTAGGTGTGATTTACCAATTGCACTCCAACACTCCAGAACAAATTAATAAGTATGGAATACAAATCTAAGAAGGAGTGGATTTTGTCGTACACCACTTATTATTGTGTGTTCGTCAAAAAAGAGAAACTTTTTATTCGTAAAAGCAGTTAATTGGTGTGGATAAATATAGCATGTTCAAAATAAAACAAATATGATGAAAAGACATACATCGATAATCTTTTTTTTCATTATGCTGTCGCAGGTTTATGGGCAAAGCCTTACCCCTTGGGTTTTGGGAAGTACTGGTGGGTTCTTTTCAGACTCGCTGCAGTCGATAAGTTGGACCGTAGGGGAGGTGGTCACCAAAACATTTTCAAACAACAACTCCTTTCTCACACAAGGTTTTCAGCAACCCCTGGAAAGCATGGTAGCCGACACCCAATATATTCAATTAGATAGCGCGTGGTCGATGTTTTCGACCTACCTTATTCCGCAGAGCGCCTCAGTACCGGCTGTTATGGCAGAAATCGAGCAAGATGTTTCTTTGGTTAAAGATGGTGGCGGATTTATTTATTGGCCCATGTTTGGGGCCAATACGATTGGCAATTTAAAGATCGGCGAAGGATACCAGGTTAAAATGCTCCACGACAGGGTACTGGTCGTAGTAGGGACACCTGTCGTCCCTGAGGAGGTTATTATTTATGTACCTCAGACCTGGAGTATAATTGGCTATCTCAGACAGGAACCTGCACCGCTTGAAACTATGTTGAGCAGTATTTACGGATCTATTGTCCTGCTGAAAGATTCGAAAGGCCAAGTTTACTGGCCGGTTTTTAACCTTAATATGATTGGCGATTTGGAGCCTGGGCAAGGTTATCAATTGAATTCGAACAGTGTAACAGCTTTAATTTATCCACCGAATAATCAGAATTATTCCAAATCGACCCTTCAAATCCCTGCGTGCACCCATTTCTCAAAAGTATGTAATTCGGAAAGCAACCTTACCCTCGGCATCCCATATTACGCATGGGACTTGTCCCCCGAAGCTGGTGACGAGATTGCCGTGTATTCCAACTCCGGAATACTGGTCGGAAGTTCGGTTTTCAACAACCAGATGCACAGCATGCCTGTTTGGGGCGACGATCCCTATAGTGAAAAACTGGAAGGTTTACGCGAAGGCGAACCCTTTTATCTAACTGTATGGCATAAAGAATACGGATCGGAAGAAAAACTGTGGATTGAAGAATGGCAGGAGGGGAGCGGGCTGTATAAAGCCAACGATATATGTATAGCTTCGAGGATAAAACACAGTGGGGTGCAAATTTATGCTGAGCGGGAATTGATTTGCAAAAATTATCCGAACCCTTTCAACGAGCACACCAAATTTGAGTTCTCCATTCCTCAACCATCTATGGTTCGGATTGAGATATTCAGTTTATTGGGCGAATCGGTCGAAGTTATCTTCGAAAGGCAGTGCGATGCGGGTCCCCACGAATTTGATTACAATAATTCAGGGTTGGTTTCGGGCACATACATCTATAAGGTGTGGGCAGCAAATCAAACCCTCACACAAAATATGTCGATCATGAAATAAAACCTGACAGGACAGATATGCTTTTTAACTCAATAGAATTTGCCATATTTTTACCCATCGTGTTTGCGCTTTATTGGTTTGTCACCCAACGGAACCTAACGCTGCAAAACACATTGATATTGGGGGCAAGCTACCTTTTCTATGGGTGGTGGGACTGGCGGTTCTTGTCGTTGATAATCTTTAGTTCGGCAGTCGATTATTTAGTAGGACTTCGATTATTGACACAAAACGACCAACGAAAAAGGAAACTCCTCTTGTTTACCAGCATATTGGTAAATATCGGTTTTCTGGGTTTGTTTAAATATTACAATTTTTTTGCTGAAAGTTTTGCCGATGCTTTTACCCTGATGGGAAAGCCCATAGAGGCAAGCCGGCTCAACATTGTCCTTCCGGTGGGCATTAGCTTTTACACCTTTCAAACACTGAGTTACTCCATTGATGTGTACAAACGAAAAATACAGCCGACCCGGGACATCATTGCATTTTTTGCCTTTGTCAGTTTTTTCCCGCAATTGGTTGCAGGGCCAATCGAACGGGCAAGTCACCTGTTGCCACAATTCTATCGAAAACGTGAATTCGACCCTACAAAGGCAGTCGATGGCATGCGCCAAATTTTGTGGGGCCTGTTTAAAAAAATAGTCATTGCTGACAATTGTGCCGTGTATGTAAACGACATTTTCGCAAGTTCGGAAAGCTATTCGGGGGCTAGTTTGCTATTGGGCACCATCTTTTTTGCTTTTCAGATTTATGGCGATTTTTCGGGCTATTCCGACATAGCCATTGGGACAGCTCGCTTATTTGGCATAGACCTGATGCGAAATTTTGCCTTCCCTTATTTCTCGCGCGATATTGCAGAATTTTGGCGCAGGTGGCACATCTCGTTGTCCACCTGGTTCCGCGACTATGTGTACATCCCTCTGGGCGGAAGCCGGGGCAGCACCTGGATGAAAATCAGGAATACCTTCATCATTTTTGTGGTGAGTGGGTTTTGGCATGGTGCAAATTGGACATTCCTTGCATGGGGTTTCCTGAACGCCTGTTATTTCCTGCCTTTGATGCTTTGGAAAAAAAACCGGGTTAACACCGATACGGTGGCTGAAAATAGGGTACTCCCTAACTTTCGCGAACTAGGGGCAATGCTGTTCACTTTTGCATTGACATTGATTGCCTGGATATTTTTTAGGGCTGCCACCTTGCAGCAGGCATTCCAGATTATTGCTGAAATTTTTTCACCCAGCTTGTTCTCCTTGCCCGATTTATTATTTGTGAAAGAGGTATTGCTGATTGCCATTCTTATTGTGGCTGAATGGGTGCAACGGAACAAGCAACATGCCCTTCAATTCGATACGATAAGAATTCCCCGGATGGTGCGCTGGGGTCTATACCAGGTTATCATAGTCGCTATCCTCTTTTGGGGAAGTGGCAAACAGGAGTTTATTTATTTTCAATTTTGATACGATATGCGTAGCTTCTTAAAAAATACTTTATTGTTTTCGCTGTTTTCGCTCGCAGCGATTGTTGCTATCGTATCCGTGTATATAAAAATTCAAAACATCGACCTTAAATTTATCCCACCCCCCCGCTTTGCCAACAATATTAGCTTTAACGACAAAATGGTTTTTGCTAACCATAAAGTGGCCGATCATATTTCCATTGGCTCTTCTTTGGCACTGTGCAACATCCACTCGCGCACAATAACATCCACGCTGGGGTCGGACAATTACTTGAACCTGGGCACATGGGGCTTCAATATTGGCGACAGTTTTACCATGCTGAAAAAATATGCCGAAATCAACATGCCAAAAACAGTCATTCTTTCGAGCAGCCTTGTCGATTTTGGCAACCAGAAAGTATTTTTCAATGCCGATGAAATCCACACTATTTTAACAAGCAATTTTCCGGGAAGGTTCTACTTCAAATATCCCGAATTCAGATACTACCTCTCCTTTTCCAATCATTATAAAAAAATAAAAACCTCGGATAAAGAATACGATTCGCTGGTGTACGATGAATATGGGGCAGTTTGCTATGCCGACAAAATGGATGTCTTCGACCAGGCTATATGGGACGACACCAAAGTGGATGAACCTCTGGATAATATGAACTACGCCGGCCTCGACAGTATATCGAATTTCGCAAAAAAGCACAATATCCGTTTTGTTTTCTTCCAAAGCCCTTTTAGGGAAGGGATCACAAACAAAATCGATCAGGAAAAAATAAAAACCCATACAAGCATTGTGGCGGGTATCGTACAAAAATATGGGCATACTTTTATCGACTCCAATGAAAAAAGCTGGGCCGATAGCCTATATGTAGATGCTACTCATTTTACATGGACTGGGGCTAAACTATATACCGAATTCTGTATTGATAAAATGAACACACTGGAAAACACGGATGCAGATCAGTTAGGGACTTTGATAATTAAAAACAAATAATTAAAATATATCCACATGAAAAAAATTACATTTTTTCTATCATTTTTGATCCTCACGGGGATAATGTTCGCACAGGCACCCAATGCTTTTAAGTACCAAGCCATTGCCCGCGATGTGAATGGTGATTTGATAGCCAATCAGAATGTTGGCATATTGATTAAAATAATTCAATCAAGCACCAATGGAGTGGTTAAGTATGCCGAATCGCACCTTGTTACCACCAATCAGTTTGGGTTGATAGACCTGGAGATAGGAAATGGCACTGTAGTGAGTGGTATTTTCAGCAGTATAAATTGGGCACAAGGCCCCTTTTTCCTTAGGGTAGAAATGGATGTGGCAGGTGGCACAGCCTATCAGTTGATGGGTGTAAGCCAGCTACTTGCTGTACCGTATGCTTTATATGCTGAAAAAAGCGGAAGCACCACCCAGGGTCAGGGCATAATGAGCTATACTCAATTCGAGATAGATACATTAACTGCCAACCCGGGCACAATGGTGTACAATACCACCACCAATTGCATGAATTTCTATAATGGATCGGTTTGGACCGAGTTGTGTGGCGATCCGCCTTGTACACCATGGCCAACAAATGCCATAGCCGGGCCCGAACAATGGGTGTATGGTACCACTACCACCCTGGCAGCAAATACTCCTGTTGATGGAATTGGTCAATGGTCGTATTCGGGTGGCACCATAAACGAAATTGGAAACCCAAATTCACTGTTTTCAGGGGATCCGGGGCAGACTTATCTGCTGTATTGGACCATCAATACATTTTGTGGGTCGAGTACTGATTCCGTGTATATTCATTTCGTGCTTTGCAACGATAACAATAACTGCACCTATGATTATTTCCTGAATGGCAATTGCTATTTCGATCCCATCATTCTAAATATTGCCAATGCCGGACCCGATCAGAGTGTTTTTGGCACATCTGCGGTACTCGCAGGCAATGCAGCAGTATCTGGCGGGACAGGTGTTTGGTCAAAAATTTCAGGTAATGGAGGGTCGTTTAGCAATACGCTCAATCCTCTAGCTACTTTTACAGGGCTTAATAACACAGAATATTTGTTGAAATGGAAGATAACCGATTCCTGTTGGACAAGTAGTGATACTGTAAAAATCAGTTTCTCAACGTGCGATGACGGGGATCCGTGTACGTATGATTATTTTTCGAATGGCACATGCTACCATGATCCAATCACGCCGACAGTGGCAGTGGCAGGCGACAACCAGCTTGTTTACACAATAGCAGCCACCGGGTCAACTTCATTGCTGGCCAACGAGGCCATCATCGGAACCGGGACATGGTCGGTGCTTTCGGGCACAGGCGGAACTTTCGACGATCCTTCCAACCATGCAGCTACTTTTACAGGAAGTGCGAACGAAACGTATAACCTGCAATGGCAGATTTCGCACACCTGCGATACCACCAGCGATGAACTTACAGTTACCTTTACGAATTGCAACGATGGAAACCCATGTACCAACGATTACTTCGCCAATGGAGTATGCCACAACGATCCAATACTACCCACAGCTGCTTTTGCAGGCAATGACCAAACAGTAAATGGGACTTCAACCACACTCGATGCGAATACCCCTTCGTTTGGAACAGGCCTATGGTATGTTGTTTCAGGAACTAACCCATCATTTAGTAGTGTGAGTGAACCAAATGCCACCTTTTCTGGAAATAATGGCACTCAATATATTTTGACCTGGGTTGTAAATAGTCCATGCGGGAGCAGCATAGATACTGTAATTATCAACTTTTTCAATTGCGACGATAATGATCCTTGCACCGAAGACCTATGGGATGCTACAAACCAAATCTGTACCCATACCCCAATTGTTGTACCTGTTGCAAATGCCGGTGCCGACCAATTCAATGTTCCCGGCCCTGTTACCCTGGCAGGAAATTCAGCAGGCCCGGGAACAGGTAGTTGGTCTATCTGGGACGGTATGAGCGGCTCCCTTGCAGATCCTTCGGATCCTCAATCCAGTTTCAGCGGGATTATCGGAAATTCATACACCCTTGTATGGACCATCACACACCCATGTTCAACAACCACCGATACAGTAATTGTTTCGATTGGAGCCACCTTTGTCTGTGGAACCGCCTTTTTGGACACCCGCGACAACCAAACGTACAACACAGTTGATATAAATGGCCGGTGCTGGATGGCCGAGAACCTGAATTATGGTGATTTTGTGACCACCGCGCAGGGCCAGGCAAACAATTCGATTGCCGAAAAATTTGGATACGCAAACGATCCTTTAAATTGTGCCACCAAAGGAGGCCTTTATACCTGGGACGAGCTGATGCAGTATAGCACCACCGACAGTGCCCAGGGCCTTTGCCCAACAGGTTGGTACATACCCAGCGATGCCGAATGGTACGAAATGGAAAACTTTGTGGATAATAGTGTGAACGATCCGACGGCCATTAATTACCGGGGTACCGATATCCATCTCAAATTGATAGATGGCGGCAGCAGTGGCCTTGATTTGATCTACAGTGGTGTCTTCTATGCACCTAATGGAAATTTCTTTGGAGGGGGCACAACAGGCAGGTTTGGGGTTTATGCAACTTCAACAGAAAACCCACCCAAGGCGTGGATGCGTACCATACATGAAAATAACACAGGTGTTTCCCGAACAAGCGATTTTAAATCAATAGGGATTTCTGTCCGTTGTATCAAGAGTGGGCCAAGTGCACCGCCTTGTAGCCCACAGCCAAGCCAGGCCAATGCGGGCAGCGATCAGGTGGATGTTACTGGCACCTCAGTTACACTGGATGCAAATCCCCCAACTTCGGGCACCGGACAATGGTCGGTTTGGAGCGGTCAGGGCGGTACCTTATCCGATTCAAGCTTGGCAAACAGTTCGTTTACCGGAATACCCGGACAGGCTTATGAACTTACCTGGACCGTTTCGACTTCGTGTGGAAGCAACAGCGACAATGTTTTGATCAGTTTTATGGATACAAGTGCAAACACTTTCTCCTGCGGATCGCCTTATACCGATACACGCGACAATCAGACTTACAATACAGTTGAGATAAATGGTAGGTGCTGGTTGGCACAGAACTTAAATTATGGTACTGCGGTAACTCCCGCACAAGGTCAGGTAAATAATTCGATTGCCGAGAAATACTGCTATAACAACGATCCTTTAAATTGTAATACAAGAGGTGGTCTTTATACCTGGAACGAAATGATGGATTACAGCACTGCCGATAGTGCCCAGGGCCTTTGCCCAAGCGGCTGGCACATACCAAGCGATGCTGAATGGTACGAAATGGAAAATTTTGTGGACACCAGCGTAAACGACCCAACATTCATCGGTTACCGGGGTTCCGATATTCATACAAAGTTGATGCAGGGCGGAAGCAGTGGCCTCGACTTGATATTCACCGGGACTTATTTCCAGCCAGGAAACGTATTTTATGGCGGTGGCAACATCAATAAGTATTCGAATTATGCCACATCAACCGAAAGCGGCACCAGCTTCTGGATCCGCACGATAAATGAAAACAATACCGGAGTTTCGCGTGATGTCCTCTCCAAGCTTTGGGGAAATCCTGTGCGCTGCATTAAAGATGATAGTGCACCCCCTTGCAGCCCACAACCGAGCCAAGCTAATGCGGGCCCCGATCAGCTTGACATGCCGGGTGCATCGCTTGTCCTTGCTGCAGAACTACCTACCAGTGGTATCGGCCAATGGTCGATTGTTAGTGGCCAAAATGGCTCGTTCACCAATACTGCTTCAAACACCAGTACTTTCTCCGGCACAACAGGACAGGTTTATCAATTAGCCTGGACAGTTTCAACAGCTTGTGGAAGCAGCAGCGATGAGGTATCGGTTAGCTTTGTTTGTTCACCTATGCCAACAACTGCCAATGCAGGGCCCGATATGTTAAATGTACTGTCTGATTCGGTTATTCTTGCCGCTAACTTGCCTTTGGAAGGCATCGGACAGTGGTCTGTTGTCAGTGGTCAAGGTGGGACTTTCTCCAATACATCTTTATACAACAGTTCTTTTAATGGAATACCTGGTCAGGCTTATGAACTTAGCTGGACCATATCGACTATTTGCGGAAGCAGCATCGATAATATACTGGTTAGTTTCATGGATACGGCTACTGTTATTTGCGGAACCTCTTTATTGGATACACGCGATAATCAAACATACGATATAGTTGAGATAAATGGCCGGTGCTGGTTGGCCCAGAACCTGAATTATGGTGATTTTGTGACCACCACGCAGGGCCAGGCAAACAATTCGATTGCCGAGAAATTCTGTTATTCAAACGATTCTTTAAATTGTGCAACCAAAGGGGGACTTTATACCTGGGATGAGCTGATGCAGTACAGCACTGCCGACAGTGCCCAGGGAATTTGTCCAACAGGTTGGCACGTGCCCAGCGATGCCG
>JAIOYV010000025.1 GCA_021740905.1 Bacteroidales bacterium | reverse complement strand
AGCGGTATCTGAGATAGAAAATCGACCTTCATCAAAAATTCTTGCCCCAGACTGAAAAAAACAGGACTGCTACAAAAATCGAATGGAAAATTTCTTGGCAAATCTTAATCCTTGCAAATTCCTTTTTGATACAGCCCCAGGAGCGGAACCCATTTATTCTTTCAGCGTGAAATACTAATTTTTCAAAAAAGTTGTTTGCCTCGTTTCAATATTATCTTGCAGCTCTGAAAGAGCTTAATCTCAATAACCGCGGGCGTAAGCCCGTGGTAGAAGCTGCGACTGTGGTATCTGCCCCGAAGGGGTAGAACTCAATAAAAGACAATTTACTGCTTGGTTTGATCTATATATATTTGTTGCCTACCACAATTGTCGGTGTGCCTTATAGTTACCCATTGGTTAACTCAAAAATTTCCAGGCAAAGCAACCTCAGCATTTACCAAACGTCATTGTTACCAATACAACACGACGAAGCACAACTATAAATTTTAGGTACATTTTAGCAAGCAACAATGCAAAATTTTGGGCAACAGGAATTTTATCGCACACCGAATCGGAGTAATTACCATACAAGAAATTAAGGATCAATTAACCAAACCAACACAAAAAAATCGAAACCATGACAAAGAAAATTTTTGCGCTAACAAGCATTATTCTAATAGTCTCGAGCCTCTGGGCACAAGTCCCTCAACTGGATTGGGTCCAAAGTTACGGAGGACAAAGCAATGATGAAGGAAAACTATTAGCTGTTGACTCATTGGGAAACGTGTATTCCCTGGGCACATTTAAAGACACCTGTTTTTTCCCACAGGCTCAAGGACAATCTCCCATTCCGGCAATTGGAAACAACGATATTCTAATTTCTAAGTTCGATGGAAATGGAAATTTAATCTGGGTCAGAAACCTGGGAGGTAGTTCATTAATACAGGCCTATTCTTTCGATATTGATGCTGTTGGAAACATTTACATCCTTGGAACTTTTCAAAGCAGCATCGATTTTGACCCGGGGCCTGGGGTTGTTAACACAACGCCAGTGAGTGGTATGGATATGTTTACTCTAAAATTAACCACGAATGGAGATTTTGTTTGGGTTAAAACACTGGGTGATTCATCTCCCATCACCCCTTCTTATTTATTTGTTGATGAGGATGGAATAATTTACACAACGGGCTATTTTATTGGCACCGTAGATTTTGACCCGGGCCCGGGCATAGCTAATTTAACTTGTTCGAAATACATGTCCCTTTTTATTTCAAGAATGGACACCTCCGGCAATTATATATGGGCTACTCATTTTGAATGTACAAGTGGTGTTATGCCTGTATCGTTAACCACCGATAATAGTGGAAATATTTTTGTCAGTGGGAGGTATTCCGATACCATCGATTTTGATCAAGGAATTGTGACATTCAATTTAATTTCTAATGGAACCAGTGATAACTATATTACCAAACTTGACTCATCTGGTAATTTGATATGGGCCAAAAGCTTTACATGTAATTCCTTGAGTTTTATCCAGTCGATGGTAATTGATACACTTGGAAATGTCTACACTACCGGCTATTTTAAGGACACTGTTGATTTTGACCCCGGGCCGGGACAATATTTACTTATTGCCGCAGGCAGTTATGACATCTTCATCAATAAGCTGGATGCCTCTGGGAATTTCGCTTGGGCAATGCAATTTGGAAATACATATACTGATATAGCATATTCAATTGCCATCGATGATTATGAAGACTTGTATATTACCGGCTATTTTAGGAATACTGTTGATTTTGATCCTGGTCTGGGACAGCACAATTTAACCAACTCAGGTCAAAACTCTGATCAGTTTATACTAAAACTTAACAACTTGGGAGAATTTATTTGGGCCCGGAATATTGGCAGTTGGGGTCTGGCAATCCCCAGTTATATTACTGTAGACCATGAAAGGAATATTTATTCGACGGGATATTATACTGGTGTTGTTGATTTCGACCCGGGAGTAGGAAATACTGCCCTAACCACAATGGGTAACAATGATGCCTATGTGGCAAAATATAATCAAGAGCAATTGATTCATGCTAATTTTATATTTTCCACCAGTTCTGTTAATACAGGGAATATATATAACATAGGGGAGCTTGTGTCTTTTTCTGACCAAAGTACAGTAAGCCCAACCAGCTGGTCCTGGGATTTTGGCGACGGCACTACTGATACTACCCAAAATCCAAGTCATTCCTATTTGGCCGATGGTACTTATTATGTCTCGTTAATCGCTTCAAATAGTCTTGCGAGCGACACTTTTACATCCCAGGTACCCATTGTCGTAATAAATCCATCAAACCTTAATTCCACCGAACCAAATTTAGAATGGGTTGCAGGGATAGGTGGGATTGGATGGGATGCAGGAAGATCCATAACTATTGACAACAATTTTGATGTGATTACCACAGGTAAGTTGGATGGAACTGCCGAATATTACATCAATGGATCAAGTACTACGATCCAATCAAACAATGATGTTTTTATCACAAAAACAGATGCTTATGGGAATTTGAAGTGGGCAAAAACACTTGCAAACGGAAGCGATAATATAGGTCATTGTGTGGATATTGGTGAGTATGAAACGATCGTGGTTGCGGGCTATTTTGATTCTTCCTTATACTTTTCCTCAACGTATAATGGATCGTATTTACATTCAAATGGGGGCAAAGACATATTTGTTCTAAAAAATGATGAATTTGGAAATTCTATATGGGCCATAAGCATAGGTGGGAGTTTCGATGATGCAGCTACTTCGGTGGTACATGATTATAACGGGAACATATATATTGCCGGATACTTTATGGATACGGTTGATTTCGATCCTGGCACAGGGGTCTATAATCTTATATCGAAAGGTGATAAAGATATGTTTATTGCCAAATACAATTCAAGCGGAATGTTTATGTGGGCTATTAGTTGTGGAAGTATTAATGAGGATATTTTCCATTCCTTATCAATAAATTCGTATGGAAGTGTTATTGCCACTGGTCATTTTAAAGGCACTCTGCAATTTGATCCCATCAATAGCTCGACCAAATATTATTATTCACAAAATTCATCTCAGGATATTTTAATCCTAAAACTGGATTATTTTTCAGGTTACCATTGGGGACAAAGGATTGGTGGTGATTTAGATGATATAGCATACGACATCATAACTACTGAATATGGTGATGTGATAACTACAGGAAAGTTTTCTTCAACGGTCGACTTTGATCCTGGCACAGGTATCTATGACCTTACCTCGCATGGAGGGACTGATATTTTCATTTCGAGATTAAACAGTATGGGGCAGCTTGTTTGGGCAAAACAAATGGGTGGAGCCCAAAATGAATCTGCCTTTTCCTTCGATATGGATGCAGCAGAAAATATTTATACAACAGGATCATTTTCCGGGACAGCAGATTTCAACCCTGATAACGTTGGGACATACAACCTTACTTCGCATGGACAGAAGGATATTTTTCTTAGTAAGCTCGACAGTTCAGGAGCTTTTGTTTGGGCCAAAAACCTAGGCAGCACAACGAATGATGCAGGCTACTCCATAGCTGTTGATGAAGCCGGATATATTTATGCAACCGGATCGTATCAGGACATTGTGAATTTTGAGATGAACGAGGACACTACTACACTTTCATCTATTGGCAGCTCCGATGTCTTTTTATTGAAATTGAATCAATCGGAAAAAATTCATGCAAATTTCATTGCTTCCGACACCATTATCAATCCAAATACTACAGTCCAATTTACCGATCTGTCAACTGGTATCGTCACCAACTGGTTTTGGGACTTTGGCGATGGGAATACCAACACCGGCCAAAACCCAATACATACTTACACTGCAAATGGAATTTATACAGTTTCGTTAACAGTCAGCAACAGTCAACAATCAGACTCTTTAATTTTTACAGATTACATTATTGTTTACGATGTAATACAGGCTGATTTTGCAGCTTCCGACACCGTGATATTACTTGGAAACAGCATCCAATTCTCTGATTTGAGTGCTGGTTCACCGTCAAGCTGGTTCTGGGATTTTGGCGATGGAACAACCGGCACCATTCCAGACCCAATACATATTTATCAATATTCTGGGATATTTGATGTCATGCTTATTGTAAGCGACACGGTAATTAGCGACACTCTTCTTCTTCAAAATTACATTTCAGTTTGTGAACCGATAACAGCTAATTTCTCTGCATCCGACACCTTCATCCTGACCGGCAATATGGTCCAATTTACAAATCTAAGCACAGGCAACCCTCCGAATTTACAATGGGATTTTGGCGATGGTTTTTTCAGCAATGCTCAAAATCCAATTCATTTCTACCAAAGCCAGGGCAATTATTCGGTTTCGCTAATCACATCCAATTCCCTATTTACCGATACACTTACAATGCTGGATTACATTACCGTGATGGATTCTTTAATAGCAAATTTCAGTCTTTCAAACACCATTTCTTACAACGGCGATACCATCTATTTCACCGACCTGAGCGCCGGTAACCCAACAAACTGGCTCTGGGATTTTGGCGATGGATCATCATCTACAATCCAAAATCCAATTCATATCTTTCAGTCTGGAGGCAATTACACCATCTCTCTGGTAGTTTCCAATTCATTTTTGACCGACACTCTCCTAATCACAAATTACCTTCATGTTATCGAGCAAACCCCATTAAATTTTGAAGGGGCGTTTCAAATTGGGAGTACAGGCTGGGACTATGGCACTTCGGCTATGGATGCAGAAGGGAATTTATACGTAACCGGAAGCTTCACCGGGACAGCCGATTTCGACCCGGGTCCCGGAACTTTTAACCTTAGTGCGGCGGGCGGTCCCGATATTTTCCTTGCCAAATACAATGTGCTTGGGCAGCTTATGTGGGCAAAAAGCATTGGAGGTTCTGCCACTGAATCGGGAGAAGATATAGCCATAGACAATGTCGGGAATGTTTATATTACAGGATACTTTCAGGGAATAGTAGATTTTGACCCGGGATCCAATGTCCTCGATTTAAGTTCAAACGGATTAAAGGATATTTTCATCTCCAAATTCAACCCTAATGGAAACCTTGTTTGGGCAAATAGTATTGGTGGGATTGGTGACGATAGGGGGCAGTCGATTTCTGTAAGTACACCTGGTGTGTATATCACAGGCTATTTTGAGGGGGTTGTTGATTTTAACCCCGGAAACTCCATTTATAATTTAACCTCCAATGGGGGCAGGGATGTATTTGTGGGGGTGTGGGGTTCAAGCGGCAACTTTATTAAGGCCAAAAGCATGGGAGGAACAGGAAACGACGAAGGAAATGCAATAATGGGACATTACGGCATCTTATACATTACCGGTAAATTTGAAAACACAGCCGATTTTAATCCTTTTCCTTTGTCAACTAATAATTTAATATCGAATGGAAGTACTGACATATTCATTGCAGCATATAATAATGAAATAGATTTTTTCTGGGCCAAAGGAATGGGAGGTTCTTATTCTGATGAAGGAAATGCACTGGACATTGATGCTTCGGGCAATGTCTACGTAACAGGAAATTTTGGAGGCACTGTCGATTTTGATCCCGACACTGTTGCAGTATATAATCTCAACGCACAATCCCCACAGACCCCTTTCATCAATAAACTCAGTTATGATGGGCAATTTGTATGGGCAAAGAAATTAAGTAGTGCTGGTGGGGGATCTGGAAAATCAATTTGCCTAACAAACGAAGGGCTCGTCCTCACGGCTGGCTATTTCAATGGGACTATTGATTTCGATCCAAATATAGGCACCTTTAATCTTACCTCAAATGGCAGTTCGGATGTATATATTTACGGTTTGGACAATCTTGGGAATTTCGCTCTGGCCAACTCCTTTGGTGGAATCTACAACGACAATGCCCATTCCATTTCAGTAGATGATAACGGAACTATAGTAGTAACAGGCGAATTCTACGAAACCGTCGACTTTGACCCGGATACATCACAACTGTTTTTAACATCGGCAGGGGGTACAGATATTTTTGTATTAAGATTTTCGCAGCAACTGGTTGCCAATTTTATGGCTTCCAAAACAGTACTTACCATTGGAGATACCATCCAATTTTCCGATTTAACCAACCGCAGCCCCATTAGCTGGCTTTGGGATTTTGGCGATGGGACGACCAGCACTGCCCAAAACCCGGCTCACTTATATACATCAACAGGGATGTACACAGTGACGCTCGTAGTTGCTGATACTGCCGAAACTGATACATTGATCAAAACAAATTACATTGCTGTGGGAAATCCATTGTTAGCTCAGTTTTCGGCTTCGGATACCCTTGAGCTTCTTGGCAACCCTGTTTATTTTACCGATTTAAGCATTGGCTCTGTGGTAAGCTGGCAGTGGGATTTTGGCGATGGTTCTGTCAGCAATCTTCAAAACCCGCAACATACTTACCAAAACCCGGGAAGCTATTCCATTTCTTTGATCGTTGCCGACACCCTGCAAAGCGATACTCTGGTCAAATCGGATTACATTATTGTTGTGCCACCGGTTATTGCAAATTTCGAAGCCTCCGACACTATTATAATGGCAAACCATACGATTCATTTTACCGATCTCAGCATAGGTAGCCCTGTTAGCTGGCTTTGGGATTTTGGCGATGGGACCACTAGCAATCTTCAAAACCCTGATCACGTTTATCAAAATACAGGAAATTATACTGTCTCGCTCACCGTATCAAATAATTTTTCTACCGACAGTATTGAAAAGATTAACAAGATTTATGTTATCCCTGCCGGATGGTACGTATCAAATACCGGGATCAACCACATTGTCCTTATCCCTGCGAATGCAGCCATAACCCTATTGGGAAACCCTGTTTCTGTGGGCGATTATATCGGGGTATTCTACGATTCGCTTGGTACACCAGCCTGTGCAGGGTATACAATTTGGGACGGCACAATCGGGGCCATCACCGTTTGGGGGGCCGAAGCTGGTTTACACAATGGTTTTGCATCTGGCGAAGCTTTTAAATGGAAAGTGTATGATGTATCTGCCGGAAGCGAATACAATGCACTTGCCACTTACGAAACCCTTGCTTTTCCAAATACAGGGCTCTTTGCTGCGAATGGTTTGAGCGGAATTTCTACTTTGGAAGGGATAGCTTATCCCAATTGGGAATTTACAACATACACTACCCGGCACTTTATCCATATCGATGGAAATACTCCTGTTACCGTAGCTGGTTCGCAGGTCGAGCCAGGTGACTACATTGGGGTTTTCTACGACTCGCTGGGAACAAAGTACTGTGCCGGGTTTACCTATTGGACAGGCCAAAACCAGGTATTGATCGCAAATGGGAATAATCCCTTGACTGCCGTAAAGGATGGATTTTTGTTTGGCGAACCTTTTCAATGGAAAATCTGGAAATCTTCCTCCTCGCTTGAAATCGATGCAACTGCCACGTATAAACAGCCACCCCTTTACCCCAACTATAGCACCTTTGTAACCAGTGGCATCAGCGGATTGCTATCGCTCGAAGCCATCGGCCTAAATTATCAATATATCGACCTGCCCATGGGCTGGAGCATTTTTTCGAGTTATATGAACGCCTTCAACCCTGATCTTGATAATCTTTGCTCTCCTTTTGCCCCGGAAGTTATTATTGCCAAGGATGGCGATGGGCAGGTGTACTGGCCACAATGGGGATTGAATGCCATCGGCGATATTCTTATTGGCGACGGCTACCAGATAAAAATGGCATCGGCACAAACTATGGCAGTGGCCGGTTTTGCAGTAACACCTGAAAACACACCACTTGCCCTCGAACAGGGTTGGAGTTTTCTTGGTTATCTACGCCAAAGCCCCGCAGCGATGGAAGCCATGTTAAGCCCGGTAGTATCGGATGTGAAAATTGTAAAAAACGGATCGGGGCAAGTTTACTGGCCTCAATACAATTTCAATCAAATTGGAAATATGGTTCCAGGCAAAGGCTATCAAATAAAAATGAATTCGCAACAGGTGTTGACGTATCCGGCGAATTAGATTCCGAAAACAAAATGAACCAGAATATTTTATCAATTAACTTTTACTTAAAATTAAACATCATGAAGCTCAAATCAATTCTATTTTTAATTGTTACAATTTTTGTAAGCCAAGCCTTGTTAGCTCAAAACTATCAATTCGACTGGGCAAAATCGTTTTTAGGATCAAATGGCAGTGGTACTGCAATAGCTGTTGATCATGAAAACAGCTTATACTCTGCCGGTATTTATAAAGGCTTAACTGATTTTGATCCTGATACCGGTGTGTTTTATCTATCGCCTTTAAACGAAAACATGGGCTATTTATCGAAGCTTTCTGCACAAGGAGAGTTTATATGGGCCGTTTCGATAGATTTTACAGATCTGTTTTCCATTCATACTATTTCCGTCGATTGCGATGGAAGTGTGTATTTGGCAGGCGGATTCCGAGGTAGTTGCGACTTCGATCCTGGGCCTGATACATGTTCGCATACGTCGTTCGGAACGTATGATGCGTATGTAATGAAGGTTGATTCCTTAGGAGACTTTCAGTGGGTAAAAACTTTTCGTGCAACCCTTAGTGCCGTCATCACTGCTATGGAAGTAGACCAAAACAAGAATGTTTATGTGTCGGGTACTTTCAAAGATTCGGTTGATTTTGACCCGGATAGCTCAATTGTTTATTATCTGTACTCAGGCACATATTATGATCTTTTTGTATGCTGTCTCGATTCGGTGGGTAATCTATCTTGGTTGAAAAGCCTGGATAGTAGTGAAAATTGCCAAGCGCATGGATTCAGGGTCAACGACATGGCCTTGGAAAAGGATTACCTTATCCTTACAGGATGTTTCGAAATGAACACTGATTTCGATCCGGGCCCTGGAACATCTAATATGGGAGCATTAAGAAAGACCACCTATGTGGTAAAATTCGATTTGCATGGTGATTTTGTCTGGTCGAAATCTTTCGTTACATACGAGTTTTACAACGAAGGTATTGGGGTCGCAATCGACAATGATGACAATGTTTATGTAACGGGTAATTATTCTGGTCAAGTCGATTTTGATACTGGACCTGGTATAACTTTTCTACCTGTTTTTGGGCCAGGGACAACCTATTCAGACCTCTATGTTGCAAAGCTCGATTCGATGGGCAATACGCTTTGGGAACGTGCATTTGGTGCCTATCTAAACGATTATGTCAATGGTATTGATGTAGATGAAAACGGCAATTCATTTATTTGTGGTGGCTTTCTTGATACTATAGACATAAATCCCGATACGCTATCACAAACTATTTATTATGTAAATGGCTTTAGCGATATCTTTATTTTGGGACTAAACACCAGCGGTGATTATTTATATTCGGCTCAGATTGGTGGAGCGCATACCGAATTTGCAAGTGATATTCTATTCGACAATGCAGGTAATGTTTGTACGACAGGAGACTATTATAGCGATGTCGATTTTGATCCTGGAACAGGTGTGTTTGATCTCAACTCAACAGGATTAGCCGATGCGTTCGTTTTGAAGTTATCGCCAGCTACAGTAGGGATTTCGGTCGCAGAAAATATTGGTATTGGCGATGTGCTAATCTATCCAAACCCTACAGAACAATATTTGAGACTAGAAACCGGCCAGACTCTTACAAATGGTTGTGTTGAAGCTTATAACATCAACGGTAAAAAAGTAATGTCCGTTCCCTTGGGCAATCAAAAAAACGCTAGAGTAGACCTCGGATATTTTCCGTCTTCCATCTATTTTATAAATGTAATTGATAATGGTAGAGTAATACTTTCTGAAAAGATTATAAAATTATAGAAACGAAGGAATCGAATAGCTAATAAGGAACTAATTTTTAAGCTCTATTAGTAGATTCAATAATTAGTTAAAACGAAGAATCATGAAAAAGAAAATTTTTACGCTATTGGCCACACTGTGGCTCACAACAAGTTTAATGGCACAAGGATTAGAATTTGAATGGGCTTCAAGCTTAGGAGGATTTCTTGATGATGAAGGAAACTCCATTACCGTGGATGCTTCCGGAAATGTTTATACAACAGGATATTTTGAGGGTACTGTCTTTTTTTTGACTGAAAACGGAGAATTTAACATAAACTCAAATGGAGGTCCTGATATTTATATTTCGAAATCGGATGCTTCCGGAAATTTAATTTGGGTAAAGGCAATGGGTGGCAGCACTGATTGGGACGTAGGGAATTCCATAGCTATTGATGCTTCCGGAAATGTTTATACAACAGGAATTTTCCGTGACACTGTCGATTTTGACCCTGGCATTGGAATCTATAGTTTAAGTTCAAGTGGAGCTGATAATATTTTTATTTTGAAATTAGATGCTTCAGGAAATTTTATTTGGGCAAAAACATTCAGTGGCTCGACTCTTAGCAGGGGATATTCCATAGCCATTGATTCTACCGGAAATGTTTATACAACAGGAGTTTTTACATACACTGTCGACTTTGACCCGGGCATTGGGATATGTAATTTAACTTCAAATGGATCGATTGATATTTTTATTTTGAAGTTAGATGCTTCAGGAAATTTTGTTTGGGCTAAATCAATGGGGGGCAACTTTTGGGACTGGGGACATTCCATAGCCATAGATGCTTCAGGAAATGTTTATACAACAGGAAATTTCCTAGAAACTGTCGATTTTGATCCGGGCAGTGGAGTATATAATTTAAGTTCAAATGGAAGCTATGATATTTTTATTTCGAAATTAGATTCTTCCGGAAATTTTATTTGGGCTAAATCAATGGGGGGCAGCAATATTGATTATGGAAACTCGATAGCCATTAATGCTTCCGGAAATATTTATACAACAGGATTTTTTGAAGGGACTGCCGATTTTGACCCGGGCAGTGGAACATATAATTTAAGTTCAAATGGAATCAGGGATATTTTTATTTCGAAATTAGATGCTTCTGGAAATTTTGTTTGGGCAAAAGCAATGGGGGACACTAATGCTGACGATGGAAATTCCATTGCCTTAGATGCTATAGGAAATGTTTATACAACAGGAATTTTCCAAGGTACTGTCGATTTTGACCCGGGAAGTGGAATATATAATTTAAACTCAAATGGATGGCAGGATATTTTTATTTCAAAATTAGATGCTTCAGGAAATTTTGTTTGGGCGAAAGCAATGGGTAGTAGCTCTAGTGACTTTGGATATTCCATAGCCATAGATGCTCCCGGGAATATTTATACAACAGGATATTTCCAAAGTTCTGCCGATTTTAACCCTGGCAGTGGAATTTCTTATTTAAGTTCAAATGGATGCAGAGATATTTATATTTCGAAACTTTCCCAATATATGTTAGCCAACTTCACAGCCTCCGACACTGTAATCTCCTTGGGCGATACTATCCAATTTACGGATCTCTCATCCGACAACCCAACAAGCTGGCTTTGGGATTTTGGCGATGGAACAAGCGACACCTTGCAAAACCCTACTGTGGTCTATAATTCAGTAGGTATGTTTGATGTAGAGCTTATTGTTGGTAACGGAATGATAACAGATACTAAGTTGATTGTAGATTACATAACTGTAAATGATACATCAACAATAGGGGATATGCCCAATATCCAACATCCTGGGGCCAATTTCGAGCTATTCCAAAACATTCCAAATCCATTTAGGGATGAAACCGAAATATCATTTTATCTGCCAAAAAATTGTGCCGTAGAAATTGAAATTTTCAATTTGTTGGGAGAACGGATCGTAGAGACGTTGCATGCAACGTCTCTACGCGGAAAACCTACAACTCTTCACAAAGGCCACCACAGCATCACCTTCAACAGCAAAAACCTACCTGCCGGAACCTATTATTATAGGTTGAAAACAGAAGGTTTTGAGCAGACAAGAAAAATGGTGGTGATGAAATATTAGATTTTTCTAATGAGACGCATGCCATGCGTCTCTACCCAGGGTATCAGGAAATCACTTGATAAAAATATCAGTTTCCCAGGTAGAGACGCAAGCCTTGCGTCTCATTATTATACCATGCTCCTATACGATTGCGTTGCTACCAAACAGTTTGTCCCAGTTTCGGGAATTCCATCGTGTCATTTTACCGAGATGGATCACAGTTTCAATCTGCCTTTTCTCTAAATAGAATTATTTTAATTTCAATACTTTCAGGCGAGGACTTAGCATCAAGCCTCTTTCCTCAATTCCAACACAGCCACCTCTGGATTTATACCTACCCTTGCCGCAATTCCAATATAGCCAATGCCCCGGTTAACATAAAGATGCTGTTTCCCTTCGGTGTACAGGCCTCCCCATCGGGGATATTTAAACTGGATGGGGCTAAATTTAAACCCGGGGATCTCGATGCCAAATTGCATTCCGTGGGTATGCCCTGCCAGCGTGAGGTCTATCCTGGTTTTTCCTAGCACTTCGGCATCCCAGTGCGATGGGTCGTGCGAAAGCAAGAGGGTGAATTTCTCTTCATCTACTCCCTGCATCGCTTTGCGCAAATCGCCATATTGTGGGAATGGGGGATGCCCCCAGTTTTCGAGACCAACTAACTTGATGGACTCATCGCCGATTTGGATTTGCCTGTTCTCGTTTCGCAGTAGCTCAAAACCGGCTTCTTCCTGAAGGCTGATCATCCGCTCGAAATTGGTTTGTTTATCTGCATCCGAATCCCATTTCGAATAATCACCGTAATCGTGGTTTCCGAGGATGGAATATTTCCCGTATCGGGCATTTAGTTTTTTAAGCAAGGGCAGGAACTCATCAATTTCGTGGCTCGAATTGTTCACCAAATCCCCAGTAAAAACCAGCAAATCTGGCTCCTGTTGGTTGATCAATTCGATGGCTGCTTCTACCTGTTCGTAGTTCCCCGAAAAGCTTCCCAAATGGAAATCGGAAAACTGCACAAGTTTCAAACCATCGAAATTGCCGGGGAGATTTTTGAACGCAATGGATTCGGAATAGACCGAAAAATTAAAACGGCCTTTGAAAATCCCATACATAACCGATGTAAATGGTAGTGCAGCCAACACAATTCCTGTTTTGGTGAGGAATGCCCGGCGGCCTTTATCACTAATAGCACGAGGGGTTTTTCTGTTTCTCAGCTTTACTATCAATTTCCGGATAAGGAATTGAATATCATCAAAAAAATGAAAAACCAGGATCATCAATTTAGGCAACAGAAACAGCAGCAAGATCCCAAAAATAATGGATATGGAAGCGTACCGGCCCACCGTGTCGTGGTCGGGTTTGTTGAGGAGAACAGTGCCCACCATTACATACAACACAACAGACAGTGCCCAAAAAGCAATGGATATAACCTGACGGGTAACCGATTTTTTCATGGCAATCCTGATGGCCTTAAAACTGTATAGGTCGATCAACACAAGTACGATCAAAAATATGGAGAAGGAAAAATAAAACCTCATTTCATGTAAATTTACTTTTGCAATTATAGTTCTTCTACAAAGGAATCAGGCAAAATTATGTTCATCATTTTATGAAAGATTAATAAATATTGTGCATAGTTTTGTCTTGGTGGAACTCTCATAATGAATTCACCAAAATTGAATGTTTTAAATCTGTGAATCTATGGCATTTTTCGATGGTTATTTTTAGCCACAGATTCACAAATTAAAATATCACTAAAAAATTGGCTCAGAAAAGAATCAATCTCAAGATTGATCCTGTGTAATGGCCAATCTGGGGTAGCTATATCGACAACCTCAAATGATGTAAAAATTTGAATTATGAAGAAACCCAACAAAGAGAAAAAGTTTTTGAACCTGCCCACCTACCCCGGTGGGAAAGATGCATTGGATAAATTTTTGGCGGCCAATATCCAATACCCTGATGAGGCTCGCCAAAACAATATTCAGGGTATTGTTCATATCAGTTTTGATGTTGACCATTATGGGGCAATTTCGAACGAACAAATAATCCACCCGCTGGGCCATGGCTGCGACGAGGAAGCTATCCGGGTGGTGCGGCTATTGAAATTCAACAAAACCTACAACCGGGGTATGAGGGTGAAGAAAAAGATGAAGTTCAGGATCCCCTTCCCACCTCCACTCCAAAGTGCGGGTTTTTCTTATGAATACAAAGAAGACAAAACAAGTACACCGCCGGAAAACGAGAAAAAAAAGGATGAACCATCGGGTTATGGCTATACCATCAACTTTTAATGAACTCTATGAAATCGACATACCTTTTAAACTTTGTGCTGATCTTTCTTTTTGCCTGTTCCTGGTCAAGTCCAAAAAGCAAGGAGATTGATCAATCTCCTAATATCCCCACCTGGCTTGAAGGAACCTGGCAAGCTTCGAGGGATACCAGTTTGCTCGAACAATGGACAGTGCAATCTGACTCTATTATAACAGGGCAGGGCTTCCATGTTAGCAGCGAAGACACCACTTTTTTTGAATTCCTTGAGATCAGGCAATTTCCAGATAGCCTCTGCTACATTGCTACTGTGCCGGGACAAAACGAAGGCAAGTCCATTTATTTCAGAATGATTGAAATCGACAGTCTGGGTTTTACTTGCCAGAATCCAAAGCATGATTTTCCGAAGAAGCTTGTTTATAAATTGGCAGGTACCGATTCAATGCTTGTATCTATTTCTGGAATTGAAAACAGTGAGGATCGAAAGATGGAGTTTTCGATGGTGAGGAAAAAGGATTATTAGTTCGCAAAATAGAACCTCACTTTGTTCATTTCCCAAACTTCCCCTCTTTTTGTCCCAAAAAAATTACTTTTGCGCCATTAAGAAATCCTGATTGAAACGTATGGAGATTTTGCAGCTTGTGAACAAAGTACCTTTCCCGGCCATCGATGGCGGGGCAATAGCTGTAAGCAATCTCACGAAAGGGTTTTCAGGGCACGGACATTCGGTCACTATGCTGGCCATGAACACCACGAAACATTATTGCAAGCCCGAAGACATACCTGCTGAAGTACACCAATTTGTCGATTTGCAGGTGGTTGATGTGGAAGCCCCGATCACACCCATAGGGGGGTTGAAAAATATGCTCTTCTCAAAATTACCGTATTCAGCCGATCGCTTTATTTCGAAAGATTACGAGGATGCCCTTATCCAAATTTTGCAGGAAAAGGCAATTGATGTGGTACAACTTGAAGGACTTTACATGGCCTTGTATATCCCCGTTATCAGGAAACATTCGAGGGCGTTGATTGCCTTCCGGGCGCATAATATCGAAGAAGAAATATGGCTCCGGGTGGCCATGCAGGAGAAGAATATTTTCAAAAGGCTTTATTTGAAAAACCTGTCGAAGCGTATCCATCGCCTTCAAAAAACGATGCTCGACCAATACGATGTGCTGGTGCCTATCACTGAAAGGGATGAAAATATTTTTCAGAAAATGGGCAACACCAAACCATCCTTTGTGAGCCAAACAGGGCTGTTTGTGGATGATTTAAAAAGGGAATCAACAGAACCTGAAACCATCGACTTATTCACTATCGGGGCATTGGATTGGGCACCCAATCAGGAAGGTTTAGTTTGGTTTTTCGATAAAATTTGGGGCGAGGTATTGAAAGATTTCCCCGACCTGAAGTTTTATGTGGCCGGACGAAATGCACCTGAGTGGATGGAGAAAAAGCTCCGAAAAACTCAAAACGTAGTTTATCAGGGCGAGGTGGACGATGCCTACGATTTTATGAACGCCCATTCGTTGATGATCGTTCCCCTGCTATCGGGATCGGGTATGAGGATTAAAATAATCGAAGGCATGGCACTGGGGAAATGTATTGTCACTACATTGGTGGGTTCCGAAGGGATTGCCACCCAACACAAGCAAAATATTATGATTGGGGACAATGAAATAGAGTTCCTGTCATCAATAAAAAAAGTATTAAAGGATGCCGAATTAAGAAAAGAGATAGGCCAAAATGCAGCCGGATTTATTGCTGAAAACTACGACAACAAAGCGATCTCCAAAAAACTGCTCAATTTTTATCAATCACAAATCAATTTCAAAGAGAAGGGAAATGAATAATACCGAGATCATATTCTGGCTTTTGATTTTGCTGATATTCTACTCTTATATCGGATATGCCCTCATGCTCGGTTTTATTGTTTGGGTGAAAAAAATGGTGGGGATCCAGAAGGAAAATCCGTCTATCGCTGACGAAGATCTGCCTGAAATTACCCTATTCGTTGCAGCCTTCAACGAAAAAGATTACATCGACATAAAACAAAGAGATTACGACCAATTGGATTACCCCAATGCAAAACTCCGCTTTATATGGGTAACCGATGGTTCGGACGATGGCTCGCCTGACCTTCTAAAGAAATATCCGGAAGTTGAACTATACCATGAGCCGGAACGTAAAGGAAAGATCTCTGCCATGAACAGGGGGATGCAATTTGTGCAAACGCCCATCGTTGTTTTTTCCGACTGCAACACACGCCTGGGCAAACATTCCATCCGCAAAATAGCCGAGCTGATGGCCGATCCCAAAGTGGGCTGTGTGGCTGGCGAAAAGCGCATCAGCACAAACGAAAAAGACACCGCATCGGGGGCAGGGGAAGGCATTTACTGGAAATACGAATCACTCATCAAACGATGGGAAGCCGATCTTTCGTCGGTAATTGGTGCAGCCGGCGAGTTGTTTGCGGTGCGCACCGAATTGTACGAAGAAGTCGAAAAAGACACCTTGCTGGACGATTTCATTATTTCGCTGCGCATTGCCATGAAAGGCTACCGGGTGCAGTATCACCCCGAGGCTTATGCAATAGAGGATGCCTCGTTGAATGTGACAGAAGAATTGAAACGGAAGGTCAGGATATCTGCCGGAGCCATCCAATCGATTATCCGATTAAAGGCTTTGCTCAATTTTTTCAATTTTGGATGGCTGTCGTTGCAATATATTTCGCACAAAGTACTGCGCTGGACTCTGGTTCCGCTTGCCTTACTGATAATCATTCCACTCAACTTTTTGCTTTTTTTTGACGAGGCCCCGACCCTACCCGGAAATGTCTATGGCACTTTGTTGATGGGGCAAATTCTGTTTTATGCCGTTGCCTTAATGGGCTGGTATTTCGAGAACAAAAAAATCCAACTTAAAATATTCTTCGTGCCCTATTATTTTTTCATCATGAACCTATCCGTTTACCTGGGCTTTTTCCGATACATAAAAGGAAAACAATCGGTGAATTGGGAGAAGGCGAAAAGAGTGAATAGGTAATTAAGGGGAGTTCCACCTACGCTAAAGCTTCGGTGGATAAAAGATGAGTAAGGTCGCAGAAGCCACTTCAAAAGTTTGTGACTGCTTAATCGAACAAACTGAAACGGATCAACCCTAATTGTTTCTATAAAATCTGAATCTGTTGATTGAGCTTTTGAAGAGTTAGTCCACTCAGAGAACTAAATTATCAACGGGTATATTTGTTTCTGATCTCAGAAGTTTCTTCTATCAGCTTATTCAGTTCTGGTCCAAGCAAAGTATAATAATCTTCATTCCCTTCGGTGCTATTATTCTTAATTTCAGAAAAATTGTTGAAAAAAGCGGCCAGTTTGTTTGCATCTAAAAGTACCGCAGATACATCCTGGTTGTTTTGGTTTTCGTTCAACAAATCGATCACAATGGAGAGAGAAAGCCCTTGGTCTGATATCCTGTCAATAAGTATATTATTGATGGTCTTGCTTTTTTTGGCCAATTGGGTGGCAATGTACAAACCTTCTACCCATCCACCGTATAAAACCAGCGAGGTGAGTGCGGTGCTTCGGCTTTCCATAAGAAGGGCATTCGATTTCATGAAAATTTCGGATAGGATGGCCAATACCGAATCGCGGTCGTTGAAATTGGTTTCCAACCTGGCTTTTGTATTGTCATCAACAAAATTCGCAATATCGAGACCCTCGGCAATCTTCTTCGCGGCCATCATATAGTTTATCGAGGTTTGCTGTTGATCAAACACGCTGCAATAGCTTAAATCGGCACAAAAAACCCCCAGGTTCAGGGCCTTCTTTTTAATTGTGTTGTAGTTGTTCACGAAACTGGTTGGGTTTAGAATATTTTCATCGTAATCCACATCGGCGTGTTTTAGCAACATAGAGGTTTCGATGGGCGATGGAAGGGAATAAACCACCGTTTTGGCCATTTCTATCTTAGTGGCCATATCCTCTGTTGGGTCAATTACCACCTGCGATTCGAGCGACTTTTGTTCGGCGGAACCCGAGGTGCAAGAACTTAAAAGAAATAAAAGCAACAATCCGGAGAGAACCACGACTTTTGACCGGGTAAGAAGCCCGACAGATATAGGAAGTTTGAAAACCATATTATTTTTCATTGTTAATTTCTGAACATGATTACGGTATAACGGGCAAAAGGTTTTACGGTGCCCCAACCCGTGCCACCGTTTTTTTCGGTGTTAATGTGTTAAACCCTATTGAGTCACCACATAACTCATCCGATGACTTTGAGTCATCGGATGAGTGTGTGTATGGCCTACCACCACGCTACCGCTTCTTTTTCGGTGGCACGGCTATACGGAACCAGACAGGGCGGTAGAGACTTATGAGATACAATGCCAACCTACGCTAAAGCTTCGGCTGGTAAACCTTGCGTCTCTACCGGTTCGAAAAGGCAAGCAAGGGTTTCTCTCAAAGCAAAGCCCTTGCTGTTTAACTGCGTGGCGAGTGTCGGTGTGGCTCCAAGCCACGCCGACACTTTGCGATGTCCCATGGCACGGGTTCATTCTTTTTATTGTTTTACAATTTTATACCTTACAGCCTTTTCTCCCACCACAACTTTCAAATAATACAACCCCGCCTTCAATTGGCTTATGTCTATTTGATAAGGGAACTCTGTTGCTTTGTCAACAATGATTTCTTTTCCTGTGCTATTGAAAAGAAGACAGGTGACCGTGCCCGATGGCGGTATGTTTTTAAAACCAATGTTGATGAAGCTGTTTGCAGGATTGGGATAAACCGAAATCCCCAAGCTTTCTTCCTCTGCCACAGAAAGACAGAAAATGACTATTAATTGTGTGGTATCGCCATTTGCGCAGCCTGTGGAGGTGTCGGTGTATTGGTAGCTGATGTCGTGTGTCCCGGTATCGGCAAGGTTTAGGTTGATATTTGATGCTGTTACCCCGGCACCGACAAAGTATCCTCCTAATGGCGATGCCAATGGAAAATCTATAATGCCGGTTTGGATACAAAAAGTATCCTGCGGAAAGGGTGAGATAGAAACCACTGGAAGCGCATTTATTATAAGTTCCGTGCTATCGCTATTAGAACAGCCGGTGGCAGTATCGGTGAAAAGGTAGCTTATTTCGTGTGTGCCAACCCCTGCCTGGCTTATGTTTAAATCGGGCGGCATAACCCCTGGCCCTGAATAATACCCACCAGCAGGAATTGCCAAAGGCAAGGCAATGCTGGCTTCATCATAACAAATTTCACTTGGCTGGAAGGTTGAAATGGAAACAAGAGGCAGAGGGTTGATTGTTAATTCTGTGCTATCGCTATTAAAACAGCCGGTGGCGGTATCGGTGAAAAGGTAGCTTATTTCGTGTGTGCCAACCCCTGCCTGGCTTATGTTTAAATCCGGCGGCACAACACCCGGCCCTGCGTAATACCCTCCGGCTGGGCTTGCTGCTGGCAAGGCAATGCTACTTACCTGAAAACAAAGTTCATTTTGAGGGAAGGGTACTATTGATACTACCGGGATTGGGTAAATGGTTATTTCGGTGCTATCGCTATTAAAACAACCAGTGGCGGTATCGGTGAAAAGGTAGCTGATTTCGTGTGTACCAACCCCTGCCTGGCTTATGTTTAAATCGGGCGGCACAACACCCGGCCCTGCGTAATACCCGTCGGCCGGGCTTGCAAGCGGCAAGGCAATGCTACTTTCCTGAAAACAAAGTTCATTTTGAGCGAAGGGTACTATTGATACCGATGGTATAGGGATATGTGAAAACGCCAGTTCCACCACACTGTCTAGGCCAAAGACTGTTTGCATGGTATCGTAATAAGTTCCCGGGCTGTTGAGAAGCTGGCTACCAAAAATGAAAGGTAGGTTGGCGCAAGCCGAATCTGCATCTGCGGTAAAATAGCCGAGGTTTTCAGACCAAAGTATTTTGTCTTTGCTTACAGAATTATAAAGTACATCGCAATCTCCATCATAATCCAAATCTGAGGCTAATATGGAATACACATCTGCCGAATCAGCTATTAGCATATTTTGACCAAAATTACCCATGCCATCGTTCGCAAACCAAATCAATGAGTTTGACCATGTACCACCCTGTCCAATAATATCAATATCTCCATCCTTATCCATGTCATTTGCATAAATGGCAGAAGTATAAGGCATATTTGAAGCAATTTGTGGCTTTTGGGTAAAACTACCGCTACCGTTGTTTTCCCACCAATGAATATTGTAACTACCTCCGTTACCACTTGATGCAACAACATCCAAATCGTTGTCTCCGTCAAGGTCGGCTGCATGTATTTCATGAGCTTGTAAGCCCTGGCCAATAAAATGAAAGGCAAATAAGTTTGCACCACCCAAATTTTCGTACCACTCAACCTCATAAGCTGCGGTTAGTATGTCCAAATCTCCATCCTGGTCCAGATCAGCCACGAATACATCACTTACACCGTCAATACCCTGGTAGAGTACTATCTCCGACCCAAAGTTACCTAAACCATCATTTTTCCACCACGAAAGTTTTTTGTCATTATTTGAACTTGTAATATTTGTAACGCCACAAATCACATCATTATCTCCGTCACTATCAAGGTCGGCAATAAAAACACATTTGGCAGCTATTGCCGAATCAGAAATTATTTGCTGAGGCCCAAAGTGACCGAGGCCATCGTTTGCGTACCAGGCAAGTTTGAAATCGCCAGATGAAGAAATTACATCATTGGCACCATCGCCATCCAAATCACTGGCAAATACATCGGTAACATCATATACATCAACTGATATGGTGTCTTCAAAAAGGAATTGGCCAGTGCCTGAATTCCTGAACCAGACTAAAGAAGATAGACTTCCTACAAGTATATCATTAAAGTTGTCGCCATCTAAGTCTATATTCAATAAACATTTTGGTCCATTTATGTCAAAAGTGATTATGTTCCGTTGGGTAAATAAACCGGTACTATCATTGGGATACCAAGCTAAGGTGCCCTGATATGCCGCAGTGATATCAATATCCCCATCCAAATCAAGGTCAGCACAGCTAACGGTCATTGATAATAAAGTTGAATCTATTTTTATAGGTGCACTAAAGCCACCTATGCCGTCATTTTCGCACCAATATGTTCCTTGAAAAGTATACCAGGTTGCAAAGACTACATCTTGGTCACCGTCAGCATCTAAATCACAAGCTATTATATCCCAAGGCTTAAAAAATTGATTTGAAATTATCTGCTGGTTACTAAAAACTCCTGAACCCAAGTTTTCATACCAAGCCACTTTATGATCATAATCAGAAGTTGATAAAATATCGTTATCACCATCACCATCCAAGTCAGTAGAATAAATTGAATTGGGTACCTGAACCTGTGTTGTGATAATTTGCTGGCCACCAAAAATACCTGAACCTAAATTCTCGTACCATGCAATTTTATTGTCTAATATTGAGGTTGATATAACATCATTGTCGTTATCGTTATCTAAGTCGATTGTAAAAACACAAAAGGCCCATGTTGCATTGGTTGTAATTATTTGCTGTGGACCAAAATTGCCGAGTCCGTTGTTTTCGTACCAAGCAATTTTATTGTCAAACAATGAGGCAGAAAGAACATCGTTGTCTCCATCCCCGTCTAAATCTGTAGCAAAAACAGATTTTGGTTCATCAACAAGATAAGAAATAACTTGCTGCGAGCCAAATAATCCATTACCCAAATTTTCATACCAAGATATTATGTCATCATCCTGTGTTGCAGATAAAACATCGTTATCTCCATCTCCATCAATATCTATTGCAAATACAGATATTACACCATACGCTTGAGAACTTATTATATTATGAGTTACAAAATTGCCCTGCCCATCATTTTTAAACCAACTTATCCTATTATCATTTTCAGATGCCACTAATAAATCTAAATAATCGTCCTGATCAAGATCAACAGGCACTACATCTCGGATTTCATCTACTGTTTTTTCGATGATTGGATGTTCCTGAAACTGGATTTGAGCTTGAATAAAAAAGGGAAATACAAAAAAACAAGAATAAATAAATAGGTACTTCATAATTAAAATACTATGATATTATTATACTATGATAAATTAAACAAAGCATCCGGGATTTATACCCGGATGCTAATACTTACCTATTTAATTATTATAAGTTTCAACTGTTTGTTAATATCTTTTCCAACGAGGCTTAATGTATAAATTCCTGAATCGAAGGAAGACAAATCAAGTATAATCTTTTGGTTGCCTTCATCGTTATGTAACTTTTCGTAATATACTTGCTTTCCACTTATATCATAAACAGAAAGCAATGTAGAACAAATTTCTGATGAGTTTATTTCAAGCAGGAATTTTCCATCTCCCGGATTTGGATAGATATTTATTTTAAAAGTGGTTTCAGGTTCGATATTTTCTTCAACCCCAACAATTGCGATACTATTTTTTGTAAAAAAACCGTCTCCTTTTTGCCAATTTTTAAAATGGTACGATTTGACAGTCTTAGTTGTAGCACTCCATACCTCAAAAGTAAAACTTTCTTCATCACTCAAGTTTTCAACAACATTGGGAGTATAATAATCATCGCCAAAAATTGTAATAGCTGAAAAACCACCATTGAAAATTGTTTTTCCAACAAGCTGTCCATTCTCACCGATAGCAGCAATTTCATCGCCTGGTTCAGGTGGTGTATCCCAACTTGCATAGGGGATGCCCACTACCATATTATTGTCAGTATTTATATACAATTCTTGAATATAGTTCTTATAAACAAATACAGGTTTAGATAAAGTTGGTGTGCCGCTTTTTGTACTTGTGAATACATTTGATGGATAAGTTAATGATTCTGCTACTGATAAATTTATTTGATAGCCCTCGCCAGGAACCATGTGACCAATTGTATTTACCAAACCGGGCCAATAAACATGTCCTGCTCCATTCTTAACAATAGTAATATGTGATGTAGGAATAGTTGAAAGCATTTGATCAATTGCACCTGGATTATTTCGTAAGTAGCCAAGGTAGCTCCAACCTTGAGGAACAGATAAAGTATTGGTTTCTGGAATTACTTCTGTCCCTTCCACATAAATAGTCCTTTCGGTTAGCATTTTTATTTGATAGCCTTCGCCAATAGTCAAATCTCCATTTCCACTATTAATATTGTTTAAACTGTATTCAGGCCAAAACACTCCACCTGCTCCATCCTTTAAAATAAACAAGTCATCCAAGTAACCTAAATTTATTACCTCACTAAATACATTTTCAACATTTGAATTATCAGGATCCACATAAGTCGACCAGAAGCTCCATCCTTCAGGCAATAATGTCCTTTGTTTTATTTTGGTTCCAAGAACGGCATATATTCCAAATGCAGTTGTTTCGAGTTCAATCTCATCGTCATTTACACTAAGAGTTACGCCAGATGTAACTTCCTGCCATTCTTGCAAACTTGTATTGTATTTATAAAAACCAAGGGAGCTTTCAATTACTCGGCCAAGTTCATTGTCGGTGTATCCTACAGTAATAGTAAAATCATCCGCTGCAGTTGCAGCCAAATCTCCATTAAGGGTCACTTTGAATGCGTGCAAAATATCGTGCAATTCACCATAATCGTTTATTGCATCAAGTACATCATAGGCATATTGTGTTCCATCGCCATCGCCAGCCCAATGTGCGGTATGCTCCACAACATCGTTGGTTGTCAAACTATTTGAGGGGAAATTATACCTTGTACCGTCGCGGGGCGAATATAGATCGTAGGTGAACGGGGCAGTGCCTTTTACCCTGCCAAACATCCTTGCAAGGGTATCCATCTTGTCCTGTATCAGTGAAGCCCAATCGTCTTCGAGCAATCCAAAATAGGCATTTTCGGTATTGCCATTGTATTCAACTTCTTCGTAATCGTTGCCATTGATGCTTGCATAAAAAGAGCCGGGCAATTTTGTTTCGCCCATATATTCGATAAAAGGTCCGAACCAGGTTTTACTATCAGAATAAACTGGGTGAAAGCTTGCGGCAAATTCCCCCAGCACCAGGGCATAATCATCCGACAGACCGCCCCACCTGAAATCGTTGAACAATTTCAGTTTTGCTTTATATTGCCCCCGTGTAATGGTGCTGCTTTCGTAGTTGCTTATGTAATACTGGACAAAATCGTGTTCCCATTGTTTTGTATGGGGGCTTAACACAATTTTATGGGTCGGTATTTTACCCGGGTTTACAAAATAGTTCTTCACAGCACTCAAACTCTCGGCCGGGCCATAAGCCGATGCGGGGTTTAGGCTTGCCACACTGGCATCCAGGCCCTGTTCTTCGTTTTCGAGTGCGGTAATATTATGCTGTTGGATACCTTCGGCAAAAATAAGCCATTCGGGTTTTTCAGCATAAACGGCCTCGCCTGCCTTTTCGACAAATGCCTTGAAATTATTGCCCGCGCTTGAATTGTTCCATAAGGCTTCGTAGGGTTCGTTTATGATATCTATACCAATAATATTTGACTGTGTAAAATGTGAGGCCACGTACTCTAATGTTTCAATATAATCGGCTTCGCTCCAATTATATGGGCCAAACTCATACCATAAGCTCCCATTGTTGTTGCCCCCGATACCATGGTGCGACAACAGAACATTAATTCCCAGGTCGTAACATTTGTTTATAATTATTTGCAGGGCTTCGTACTTGGTCTTGGGGCCGCCTGGGTATGTATTATAAAAGTCAATGTTGTTTGGAAAATCATTGGAATCGTAAACTATACCTTCGCAGGCCTGACTATTAGTGTTGATATTATCCATGATTATATCTGCTGTGTAAACCAACCTGATGGTGTTGAAGCCTTGTTCTTGTATTAGCGTTAGCAGTTCGACATAATCACATTTATCGAGGCCTAAGTCGGTTTTACCATTTTCGATCGAGAACCAATTTACACCCCGTATGTTCACCAATTCCCCGTCTTTATAAATATTCCCCTTTTTATGGTCGGGGTAGTTCTCAACAATTGCGTCGGTTGCAAAATACCATCCGGATAGCTCTGTTGTTGCCCAATTTATGGGTTCGGCAGGAGGATAGTATTCGTACGCACCAATGTCGGTGGCTGTGCCACTTGCAGGGATATCGTTTCCGGCATAATCGAGCAAATATGTGGTAGTGGTAAGCCCCACATCTATTCCAGGCGAACCGTACATCAGGCTAAAATCGTTATAATCAACATCAACAAAAACAGGGGCCTGCTGGATAGTGTTCGATCCATTGTTGTTGCAATTTGTGTAGTTAGTCAAGTAGTCGTGATAAGTTGACCCCACCTTAATAAAATCGTTGAAGTCGGCGGGTATCATATTATTGTTTGTATAAATACCCGGACAATAATAAAAATCATATACTAATCCTGTCAGGTTCTCCAAATAGAAGATATTGTTGTACACATGAGTATGCTCTGTTTGAGTTTCGACTTTGAGGGCAGTATATGAGGAAGTATTGCTTTCGTTGTAGACTACATTGTGATATATGTCGGTCTGGGTACCTGTCCCAATTTCGATTCCGGAAATAGTGCAGTTCTTTATAATATTATGGTGAATGTTAGAAATTGCTGTCTCGGTTATTATCCCTTTTTCAGCCCCTTCCATAAAGTTGTTGGAAATATTTTCGTCTTCCCCGTTTAAATTCATACAAGCTACTATTCCAGTATTTGCTATACAGTTATTGTTATATATATCTGCCGTAACATTATTTATGTATTTTAGGCAACTACCGCCCGTACCTGAATCCCTGTTTAGAATATTGTTGCTTATATCAACATTAGGGCAATCTGTATCTATATTAATGCAGTTCTGATTTGTTTTGTTCCTGTTTATTGTACAAGTGCTAATCAATACAACTTGTGATACATTTTTAATGTAAATACCATCTATGTAATCGCTTAAACTGCCAGTACCATCATCATATATGGTACAATTTACAATATTTACTTCATCTATATTTTGAACTTCAATTGGTTTTTGAAGAACTTTTAATTTACAATTAGTTATTGATGCTAGATCGGCAGAGCCATAAATAATAATCCCGTCATTTCCAGATTGTGAAGCACTGTTTGAATCAAAAATGGTACAGCCTTCAATATCAATGAAATCGCAATTATATAGTTTAATCCCCATATCCGCATCTTCAATATTACTATTCTTAATTGATACATCGTTTATTTGATCACAAAATATTCCATAATCCGAATTTCCGAGTATTTTGCAATCGTTAATTGTTAACTGACAACCATAAAGAAGATGACCTTCACAATAGATACCTATATCCGTTCCGATAATTTCGCAATTCTCTATTTCGATTTGCGAAAAACGATAATTAAAAATACCGTAATTCCAAGTTTCAAAAAGACAATTGCTAATAGTCAGATATTGGGAGGAAACAGTATAACTAAAACAATCTATCCCTTTGCCGGTACTATTAAATTCACAAGCATCGATTGTGTTATTATATGAAGTTCCTTCAAAATATATTCCTACTGCCGCTGCAGATGCACTACTGATCTCAATATTTGTAATAGTCAACCCTTGTTTGTTATAGGCTGATATTATCGAATTTTGAGAACTACTGGATGTAGAAGTAATGATTGGTTTAGCACCTGTATCATAAGCTCCGATAGTGATATCTGAATTCAATATTTCTAAGGTATTTGTCAACTGGATTTCTTCTCCTTTCTTAATTAGGTATATGTCTCCATAAATCCAACTTACTGCATCGAAAGATGCGAACGGATGTATTATACCATTTATATCCATTTTACCATCATTATTAATATCATCTCCATTTGTAGGATCGATATAGTAAGTATCTGGTATTTGTGCATATAGTACACTTGTTTGAAAGAAAAGCAATAATAGTATTGCGATAATTTTATGCATGTTGTATGATTTCATAAAATTTAGTTTAAAGATTAAAAAGGCTGAAGTTTTTCTTTTATTCGTGAAAGATTTTTCCCGGGCTGAGGACATCCGGCAGCAAAACCACCGAATGCCCATCAATAGTCGAACTTGTTCTTACCAATTAGAGAGATGAAATTATCGGGATGAAAAAACAATGGGTAATTTTTACTCTCTCTCTCTCTCTCTCTCTCTCTACTAACACTGGGTTGTGGGCTTCGCATGGTAGTATGTAGGTTAATTTGAGCATAGGTTCCGGTAAAATTTTACTCTTCAAAAATAAGAAAATAAAGGATATTGAAAAGAAATATGAACATTATTTTTGTAAAAATAATTGAAGTATATCACAATGGCAATAAGAAGCTTATTTTTGTACAGCAATTGCGCTGGAGATCAAAAAGAGAAATGACAAACAACTATGTTCAAATATTGACCAAATACTGGGGCCATTCGACTTTCCGCGAGTTGCAGGAAGATATTATCCGCTCGGTGGCTTCGGGGAACGATACCCTGGCCCTTATGCCCACCGGCGGGGGCAAGTCTATCACTTTTCAGGTGCCGGCACTGGCCCAACCAGGCTTGTGCCTGGTGGTCAGCCCGCTTATTGCCTTGATGAAAGACCAGGTTGAAAACTTGCAAAAAAGAGGCATAAAGGCACTGGCCGTGTACTCCGGGCTTACCAATCACGAAATCAGCATTGCCTTCGATAATTGCGCGTATGGCGATTATAAGTTCCTGTACCTTTCGCCCGAAAGGCTTGGCACTGCCATGTTTCTTGAAAGATTAGACCGCTTGCACATAAGCATGGTCGCCGTTGACGAAGCCCACTGTATATCGCAATGGGGCTACGATTTCCGGCCATCGTACCTACGCATTGCCGATCTTCGGAAGCATTTGCCCGATGTGCCCATATTGGCCCTTACCGCAACCGCCACCCCAAAAGTTGTGGAAGATATTCAGGAACGATTGCTGTTCAAACAAAAAAATGTTTTTCAGAAGAGTTTTAAACGCGACAACCTTGCGTACGTGGTGCGCGAAACCGAAGACAAGTTAAAGTACCTTTTGCGGATTATCTCTCAGGTGCCGGGCACGGGCATTGTATACATGCGCAACCGGAAAGGCACACGCGAGATTGCCACCTTCTTGAAAAGCAATAAAATAAATGCTGATTTTTACCATGCCGGGTTAACGATGAAAGTGCGCTCCCAAAAACAGGAAGCCTGGAAAAGTGGCCGCATGAGGGTTATGGTGGCCACCAATGCCTTTGGGATGGGCATCGACAAAGACAATGTGCGCTTTGTGGTACACCTCGATTTTCCCGATTCGCTCGAAGCCTATTTTCAGGAGGCAGGCCGAGGTGGGCGCGACGGAAAAAAAGCGTATGCTGTTCTTTTAGTCAATGCTTCGGACGAAACCAAACTGAAAACACGCTTCACCAAAAGCTTTCCGCCCCGAGAGGTGATCAAAAAAGTGTACCAGGCTTTGGGCAATTATTTTTCTATCCCTTTTGAAGGGGGCAAAGGAATGGCTTACGATTTCAATTTGTTCGACTTTACCAAAAAATTCAGCCTCGATTATGTACAGGCTTTCAATTGTTTGAAGATCCTTCAACAGGATGGCTACATCGAACTGACCGATGAACTGAATAACCCTTCAAGATTGATATTCCTGGTAGGTCGCGACGACCTATACAAGTTCCAAGTGGCCAATGCCCGGTACGACAGCCTTATTAAACTGATCCTTCGCTCCTACACCGGGCTTTTCAACGACTATGTGCGCATCGACGAAGACCTGCTCGCCAGCCGCATCGGCATCAATCGCGACACCCTTTACGAAATGCTGAAGTACCTGTCGAAAAGCAAGATCATCAACTACGTGCCTGCAAAACAATCGCCCTTGGTGGTTTATACAGTGGAGCGGCTCGATGATAAATCGCTTTTTATCTCGAAAGAAAATTATGAAAGTAAAAAGCAAGTGTACCTGGAGCGGATCAATGCGGTTTTGCATTATGCCTTCTCGACCCATAAATGCCGTAGCCAGTTGTTGCTTGAATATTTTGGTGAAAAGACATCCGACCGCTGTGGGAAATGCGACTATTGCCAACGCCGCAACGAGCTTAACTTAAGTAGCTTTGAATTCGACACGATGGTGGCTTCGATAAAAGAAGCTTTGCTACTGAAACCTATGAGGCTTGAAGAGCTGGTTGGCCGGATCAATCAAAAACAGGATAAAGTGGTGAAGGTAATCCGTTGGCTGTTCGACAACAAAAAGATGCAATACCTTCCCGATAAACGAATGGAATGGACCGAACGGTTGTTTTAAATATCTGCGCAAATCCGTGTTATCTGTGCCTGCCCCACTTTTTCGGCGGTGGTCCTCCACGTTCAGATTTTCGTTTGAAGTCATAGCAGCTTTATGAATTATTCAGGCTAGTTAACACAAAATCCCTATAAATACTGGAAAAGAGAGCCGTTAAGTTTTTATTTTAACGTATAATTTCTACTTTCGCATGAAATGATATTAAGGTAATTTAGTAGTGATTTCGCTTTTATATTGATGGACAATTCGAATGAAAACCGTGTTTACCAAAAGGATGCACTTGAATTTGTGACAGTAGCAGCCGAGTACTGCAACCTACTTGAAACGCTGAGCGATTATAACCGTAAGCGTTTTATTACGACTATGCAAAAGCTTCTTTCTTTATTGTATCTAAAAGCTTTGCAACTGGAAGAGGTTGAACCGGTTTATGACGACCCGGTCGAGAAATTTTTGACCGAGGAAGAATGGGTCGCGATAAAGAACAAGGTATCATTACGGCTTGGTCCCTTCGATAGGTTTGTGTACGTGAACGAAGCTCTTACACAATTGGAAGAAGAAGAAACAAATGTGGCCTTGTCGGAGTGTTTTGCCGACATCTATCAGGACTTGTCGGATTTCGTGCAGTTGTACCGGAATGGTAGTATGGAAATTATGAATGATGCCCTGTGGGAGTGCCGACAAAATTTTCAACAATATTGGGGGGCAAGGCTTATGAGCATAATGCAAGCCTTTCACAATATCTTGTTCGGCGATAAAGATATTGATTCGGAAGAATGGGACGATGCCAATGATGCGGGACATTCAAATACGAATCCTTATGTTTGGTGACCATTGGGAGTGGATTTAAGTTGGGAGAAACCTGAAAACAGGTACAGATAATTCAGATTTTATGATTCAGAAACAAATTACAAAAGAAGAAATTTACGAATTGCCGCTAAAGGCTTTTGAAGGTGAAATAATTGTGATAGACCATGCTTCAGATATCCATGAGGTATTGCCTGAAATTCGCCAACAAAAGATTTTGGGCTTCGACACGGAAACAAAACCTTGCTTCAAAAAAGGGAATTCAAATACCAACGATGTGGCATTGCTGCAACTTGCCTCTGCGGAAAAAGCCTGGTTGTTCCGGCTCAATTCCGTAGGTTTTCCGCCAGTTCTTGCCGAAATAATGGCCGATGAGAATATCGTGAAAATTGGCGTTGCCATCCACGATGATATAAAGCTTCTGAAATCGTTGGCTCCATTCAACGAAGGTGGTTTTATAGATTTACAAAACTATGTTAAAGAGTTCGGCATAAAAAGTATGGGCTTGAAGAAACTTACAGCTATCGTGCTTAATTTTCGGATATCAAAATCGCAGCAGCTATCGAACTGGGAAAACCCGGTGTTGACAAACGGCCAACTCCGGTATGCAGCCACCGATGCCTGGACTTGCCTCGAAATTTACAAAAAACTTCTGTTGAAGAAGAATTAGTTAAGTAAGGGAAGTGAGGTAACTAATATATAGTGTTTTGCAGCTATTTTCCTGATAACCTAATTTCCCATCTCCTTAATTCCTTATTTACCTACTTGGGCTTTCGGTATAATTTCAAATTTCCAGGTTCCGTTGATTTAATATCATCTGGTAATACTTGCCGATACATTCCTTTCTTTTCTTCATTAATAGACTTGAATAAAAGATCGAGCCGGACGATATCATACTCGCGATCGTATTTCAGCACATACACATGCTGGTTCTCAAAGCCACTGAAATAATCGGTTTGCCTAAATTCAAATTCGTTTTGCAGTTGAGGATTGGGTGAATAGTTTTCAATGCAATCCTGAAAATCTGTCCCTTTTTTCTGCAATACCTGAAAGAAATAAAGACCAATGTCGTAAGCCTGAAAACTAAATTGCGAAGGCTCTGCCATAAATGTTTGGCGATATTTCAAGATAAAATCCTTCACTTCCTGGTTTTCATAGTCGATGTGTGAAGTGAGGAAGGTATGAAATTCAAGGTTATGAAGGTATTCCAGGTCGAGGTTTTCGAAACGCAAGACATCGGGGAATCCACAAATCGTTATCTCGTAATCGCTTACTACCTCTTCGTAAATTGAATTCAATTGTCTGATGGTATTCGATACCAACCCCCTCTCCAAAGTAGGGATAATAACGAGGTTGGGGATACTGTCAATCAGTTCTTTTTTAATAGGATGTTGAATGATTTCTTTATCGTCCTTGTCTTTTTTGGGTTTTATAATATCAAAGGCTTTCTTGCGGTCCAATTTCACTGTTTTAAACCGAACAGGATTTTGGCCAGCCCTTACCTTCAACATAGGGGGCAGGAACTTATTGTACAATGCGACAACCTGTTCTTCCTCAATAGTACCGTAGTGCATCAGCACAATGTTCCGGTCGTAGTAGTTCGACAAAAGGTCCGAGAACTTCTTTATTTGTGTTTCAAGCGAAGGCTTTACCTTGAAATAATATGGGTTGGCAACATTAAAAGTATCGCTCGATGGCAAAGGCGGCACAAACAATATTTTGTTTTTAAGAGCAAACTGCGACACTAAGTCGATGTTTTTGTTCGATACAGGACCGATTATAAAGTCCATATCTTTCATTTCCGGTTTACGAAGGATATCCATTACCGAATCGCTGTTGTTTTGTGTGTTGTACACAAAAAGCTCCAAATTCATACCTGTTTTTCGGGCCGAATCGATTGCTAGCAAAAAGCCTTCGTAAAATTCGAGAAACACATTGGAGCCATTAAAAATTCGCAGACCAGGTTTCGAAGGAAATTTCGCCTTGTCTAATTTCTTGTCGTCAAAAAAAGTTTTCAACAATTTCTCGAACCGAAGGCTATCGTTAACCTGCATGGTATCGTTTTCGAACAAGTAAAATGGTAACATCAAAGCAATATGGAAAGTGTCGCGTTCGCGTATGTATTCGAAGGTGTCGCAGGGAAAGAGGGTTATTGCCTTCTTGCCGGGAATCAATTCTGCACTTCCTGATACCTTTATGGCATGTTTTGCTTTTACCAACCGGGCCACCATACGAATATCCTTAATGTCATCCTTGGGTATTCGGATTATCTCCCCAATTCGCATCTCCCTGTCTTTCAATTCATCATTGGCTTTCTTGAGCTTCCTTATTTTAATATCGTAGAATTTCGATAAAGAATAGAGGGTTTCTTTGGGTTCCACTTTGTGGTAATAAAACCTCCGATCCTCCCATACAAAAGTGTCAGCGGGAGTAGTTTTTCCCGACAGATCGCTGAGTATTTCATTCAATCCCGGTGCATTTTCACTTTTTTCAAAGATGGGCACCTGCAACACTGTACCAATAGAAAGCACAGCATCAGCCCCTTTGTTATACCGTACTATTTCTTCTTTCTGAAGTTCATACTTCCGGGAAATGGAAAACAGAGTTTCGCCTTTCTGCACCGTATGTTCAATAAACCCTTTGGCCACCCTCGTTTTTGTGGTGTCCTTTCCGGGTTGACCGGTCGGTATATTCGCTTGTTGGGTCTCACCTGCTTGCGCAGCTGGTTTAGGGATTTTCACCATTTGACCAATTGCGAGGGTTTTGTCCGCCCCGGGGTTCAATTCAATTAACTTTTCGCGGGTAATATCGTATTTTTTCGATATAAAATAGAGGGTCTGCCCTTTTTCTACTTCATGAAAAATAAAACCTGGCTGGTCGTGGGAGACAATATCCACTTGCTTGTCAGCTTGCTTATTAGGAAGTAGGCTTTCGAGCAAAACAGGATCGACATTCGGCTTGGGGATTTTGATTACATCGCCAGGCTTTACTTTATCAGCCGTTTGCGGGTTCCACTTAACAATGGTCTCAACGGTGGTGGTGTTGTTCTTGGCAAGCGAGTATAATGTTTCCCCCTTTTCAATGTAGTGGAAGACAAATTTATCGGAATGTTCAATTTCGTCGATGGTATTGTTGCGCCCTTTGATAATAGGTATTTTGAGCTGATGCCCAATAGGGAGGCTTTGAAAAACTTCGGGATTTTCTTCGGCCACCTCGTTTGGCAAAACATTATAGGCTTTGGCTATTGAATATAAGGTCTGGCCAGGCTCAACTTTGTGAAGATAGTATGCTTTGCCATCGACCAAAACTTTTTCAGTCGAAACAACTACTTTACCGGATTGGGCCGACACTTGGCCAACAACTTGAATTACAAAATATAAGATAAATATAATTACGATATGTTTCTTCATGTAGATGTTCTAAATATCAAACTTAAAAAGCACTCAAAAATAGTAAACCGCAACGCCAATTCAAAATATTAATCGGATGGTAAGATTTCTGATTACCTTTGCTAAAAACAGTTCTGGATAATCTACGAGAATGTGAATGGAATAAAATTTAAGGTTTCCGAGTATTTAAAAAAAGAAAGGTCCCATCGGACGACAGGACCCCCTTAATCAACTTAAATCTTTCAATTTATTAAAAAACTTCAAACTTCAAGACAACATACCACATTTTTGAATAACAAAAAAATTATCTTGAAAAATTATTATTGAATATTAAAATAATTAATATTGTGCGATATATACTTTGCGAAACGACTTGTTGGTTACTTTTTTTTTGCTGATTATTGTTAGAAATTAATTAGAGGGATTTTTGTTCACATTTACGACCAACATTCCCCATGAATAGTAATATAGTAGCAAATTAGATATGTGTGCACAATGTTAGAATAATAAATAAATACAGATTCATTATTCTATGCTATGTTATCAGCCTTGTGCTTATTTAGAATGATTATAAACTATGGATTCTTTTATTTTTCAAGTTGCAAAATACTTAAAACACAATCATAAGTCAGATTTTAATAAAATTGGACTTGTGTTTCCAAATCGCCGTGCAGGGTTGTTTTTTCGAAAATACTTCGCCGAACAATTCGATAGCCCGGTTTGGTCGCCTCACATTTTCACTATACCTGAGTTAATGCAGAAACTGTCGACCGACCAGATACCTGATCAATTTCAATTAATTTTCGACTTATATGAAAGCTATATAGAAGTATCGAAAAAACAGGAAGCTTTTGATGAGTTTTATTTTTGGGGCATGATGGTGCTCAACGATTTTGATAAGTTAGACAAACAGCTCGTAAACCCAAAAGAATTATTTACGAATCTATCGGATTTAAAGCAAATCGACTTTATATTCGATTACCTGAGCCAGGAGCAAAAACAATATATCGAACAGTTTTGGGGAAGTCTAAAAAACCAGGGGCAGTTTAAGTATCAGGAAGAATTTGTTCTGATGTGGAAAATTTTATACCCCCTTTACGAAAATTTTCAAAACCGACTCAAACAAAAAGGACTTGCCTACGAAGGGATGTTATACCGAAACGTGGCAGGAAATTTCACGGGGTCGTCTTCAAAAGAATTTCCTTTTCCATCCATTTATTTTATTGGTTTAAATGCTCTTAATAAATGTGAAATTGAATTATTGAAAGTTCTGCGAAAAAGGAAGCTAGCCGGTTTCTTTTGGGATTATGATCATTTTTATCTCGACAAAGATTACCATGAGGCAGGCCGGTTTTTGCGAGAGAACCTTGAGCTTTTCCCCATGCCCGAAGATTTTCCTCTATCGAATCGGAAAACTGATTCGACAGGGCAGACCAGTTTGTTTGATTCAAGGCCCCAGGGCGAAATTGAAGAAATCGACTTGTTCCGAAACTTCGAAAATCCGAAAAAGAAAATATTTTTCTACCCGGTGAACTCGCAAACAATGCAGGCCAAAACTGCCTATTCAATACTTCAAACATTGGAGGCTGGGCAAGATCAATCGCCCGATAGGAATGCGCTTATCCTGCCCGACGAAAAATTGCTGTTCCCCATGCTTTATTCGCTCCCTGAAAAATTCAGCCATGTGAATATCACAATGGGATATCCTGCTACAAATTCTTCGGCTTTTAATTTTATCGAAAACCTCATCGACCTTCAAAAAAGTAAACGGCAAAGCGGTCGAAGGGCTACATTTTACCACAAACAAGTTCTCAGTATTTTAGACCATCCATTTTTTGCGTTATTCGAAAGCGAAGGCACAAAGCTACTGAAGAAGGATATTGTAAACCATAACCTTGTTTTTATCGATGTCGATATATTTTCGGAGGAAGATGAAACGATTCGAAGGATATTTTCCACCCTCCCCAATACGCCCGGTGAATTGATCGGGTATTTAAAATTTTGTTTGTACAAATTGTCGGCCCGTCTCGATCAACTGCCCGGAAAAAATCAATCAATCAACCTCATTGAGAAAGAAATCATTCACGAGCTTTACCTAAGCCTGTCGCGATTGGAGGCCCTGTTGCAGGAGCGAAAAATCGAGATCGGCCTAAATACTTTTATCAGATTCTTTCGTCAGGTAGTCCAGCAAATAAACCTGCCTTTTTCGGGCGAACCTCTAAAAGGCTTGCAGATAATGGGTGTGCTCGAAACCCGTGCCCTCGATTTCAATTCCATCGTAATACCGTCCATGAACGAAGGGGTATTCCCTAAAAACCAAGGCAACATCTCCTTTATCCCTTACAATTTGCGTAGGGGTTTCGATATGCCCGTTTCCGATCACCAGGATGCTATTTCGGCCTATTATTTTTACCGCATGATACAACGGGCCGAAAATGTCCACCTGATTTTTAACACCCAAAACACCGATTTTGGAAAAAGTGAAATGAGCCGATACTTGTACCAGTTGAAGTTTAATTCAGACATCACTATCATAACAAAACAAAGTAGCCTCGACCTTCAACTTGACAGGCAGGAAAAAATTGAAATTGCAAAGGATGAAGCTGTGTGGGCTAATCTCTCTAAGTTTTTATCCCAGGAAGAAGACAGTGCCTACATTTCTCCCAGTGCCCTAAACGACTACCTGATTTGCAGCCTTCGGTTTTATTTCAAATATGTTGCCCGGTTGAAAGCCCCAAAGGAAGTTAGCGAAGAGGTGGATGCCCTTATCTTCGGGAATATCCTGCACGATACCATCGAGCAATTGTACAGGCCCTATATAGGCAAAATTATTTCGGACCGGGAATTTGAGATCATTTTAAAAGATGACAAAAAGCAACAGGAGGTACTGAAGCTGTCTTTTGCGAAGGAGTTTTTCAAAAGCCAAAAACCAGGTCAGGATATCCAAATTACAGGGAAAAATTCGCTGGCCTTCGAGGTGCTTCGCAAATACCTGAAGCAAATTATTAAAGTAGACCAGCAGCAGGCCCCGCTTCAGATTGTCGATCTCGAAATGAAAGTGAAGCACAGTGTTAGGCTAAATGAAACCGGAGCGAGCGTAAACCTCGGTGGCTTGATCGACCGGGTGGACAGGCCTGACAAAACCATCCGGATTGTCGATTACAAAACCGGAGCGGACAAGAAAAATTTAAAGTCTCCCGATATTCTATACCAGCGAGGCAACCGCAAAGAATTCAAGGCTATTTTTCAGCTATTTGTGTACGCTTTTTTATACAAAGAATCGCACGGAGTAAATGAAGACATTGACCTGGCCCTTTACCTGACCAAAGAATTATTTGACAAAGAATATTCGGCAGGGATCACATTAAACAACAAAGAGGAACTCAGTTACAACCGATTAAAAGAAGAGTTTGAACCTGAGCTATTGGAATTGCTCGAAGAAATTTTCAACCGGGATATTTCATTCTCACAGGTCGAAGACAGCAAGGTTTGCGAGAGTTGCGATTTTAAGGATATTTGCAGGAGGGTTTGAGTTGGGTGGGCAAAGTTGAAGAGTTCTGAGTTGGAGAGTTCTGAGTTGAAAGAGTTCTGAGCCGGCTTATTGTCAGGTATGCTCAAAGTTAATATTTAAACTGCATATTTCTGCAATAGTTCTTTTTTCACCGTATCCCATTTTATTCCGGAATTTGGATTGTCTTTCATTTTCTGATACCTTTCTTTTAATAGTTTCTTGTGCTCTTCGGGGATATCATTCATATAATCTTCCATTAATTTTTTACGAAAATACCATTTCTTTGAATACGGTAACAACAGCATTTGTCATCAGATAACAATTGCATAATAACAAAATTCCTTGCTGGTACCGACAATTGGTATACCCCAGCAAGGAATTTTAAACTTTGAACTCTTCAACTCAGAACTCTTTAACTTTGAACTTCTTTAATCCAGCGAGTGTATCACCAACCCACTTCGAAGCTTTGGTTCAAACCATGTAGTTTTGGGTGGCATAATGTTTCCGGTGTCTGCAATGTTGATGAGCTGGTCCATCGAAACAGGATACAGCGCAAAAGCTGCTTTCATGCTGCCATTGTCGACACGCTTTTTCAATTCGCCAAGGCCACGGATCCCGCCAATAAAGTCGATACGGGTAGAACGGCGCAGGTCTTTGATGTCGAGGATCGGGTCAAGGACAGTATTCGAAAGAATGGTCACATCCAGGATTCCAATCGGATCATTGTCGTCGTAGGTGCCCGGCTTTGCTGTCAGTTTGTACCAACTGCCTGAAAGGTACATGCTGAACTCGTGCAACCGGGAAGGCTTATAAATTTCGGTCCCCATTTTTTCAACTTCAAAAGATGCATTGAGTTTTGAAATAAACTCTTCATCGCTTAACCCATTCAGATCCTGAACAACCCGGTTGTAATCAATAATTTTCAATTGATTGTCGGGGAAATGGACAGCCATGAAAAAGTTGTACTCCTCGTCGCCGGTATGATTTGGATTCTGTGCTTTTTTCTCGTCGCCAATGCGGGCAGCGGCAGCCGTACGGTGATGACCATCGGCCACATACGTAAAGGGTACTTTGGTAGCAAAAAGCTCTTCAATTTTAGCATTTACCACTTCCTCGTTGATAGCCCAAAAATGATGTCCAAAACCATCTTCTGCAATAAAATCGTAATCGGCTGGCTGATTCTTCACAATATTTGAAACTATGGCATCAATCTCAGGAACTGCCTTGTAGCTAAAGAATACCGGTTCGATATTGGCGTTGGTGTAGCGGGTCAGGATCATCCTGTCTTCCTCCTTCTCAGGACGGGTTAATTCATGCTTTTTGATGATTTCATTTTTGTAATCTTCGAAAGCTGCAGCACCCACAATGCCATACTGGGTCCGGCCATCCATGGTTTGTGCATAGATGTAAAACTTCGCTTCGTTGTCCTGCACCAACCAGTCGTATTCCTGGGCTTTTTTAAAATTCTCGACCGCTTTGTTGTACACCGTTTCGCTGTGGATATCAGTACCCGCAGGGCAATCTATCTCGGCGCGTGTTATGTGCAACAACGAGCATTCTTTGCCTTCGGCCATCGCTGCGGCTTCTTCGCTATTCATCACATCGTAAGGCAGACAAGCCAGGTCGGCAGCTATTTCTTTGGGGGGACGCAGTCCTTTAAATGGTTTAACTATTGCCATTTCAATTCAATTAAAAGTAAATTATAAATTATTTATTTTCGTTTTTTTCATTTTGATACCCGGTGCCATAATGGGTTTTTGAGATATAAAAAATGCTTGCAATTGTTGCGATTAGAGTAAAGCAGAAAACAAGCAAAAGGGCTGTGTTAATGTCGGGCAATTTGCGCAAAAACAAGGTGAAAGAAAACATGGATGTGATTACAAGCATGACTACTGCTACTATCCCGGATATTTTCAACCAGTTTATCTTTTTCATCATTAAGGTTTTTTATTTATTCAACGGCAAAAATAATTTTAATAATCGAACCCACAACTGACTATGGTCAGGGTGGAAGAAATCTGAGTTGAGTAGGGATGGTTGGGTTGGGTAAAGTGAGTAAGGTAAGTATCGCGAGTAGGTAAAGGGAATCGGAAAATATAAGTACAAGCCGATAATTCCAAAAACAAAAATCTATCACAAAAAAATCCTGAGACTCGTCGAATCTCAGGATTTATTTTTGCGGAGAGGGGGGGATTCGAACCCCCGGTACAGTTTCCCGTACGTCAGTTTAGCAAACTGGTGGTTTCAGCCACTCACCCACCTCTCCATTAAAGCGCGACAAAAGTAGTGATTTGAATATTCTGCTGCAAATATATTTTCAGTTTTCATGTCGATTTATTTTGAGTTCATCAGAATGGTTTCAACAGCCAAAATATACCCCTATAATCATTCTCAATAATGCAGATATTTACGTTCGATCCCATATCGGATAATCCGTATATCCGGTTTCATTTCCACCATAAAAAGTATCCGGGTCGGGTTCAGTAATTGGTGCTCCTATGGCAAATCGTTCTACCAAATCAGGATTGGATATATACCACTTTCCAAAGGCCACCATGTCGGCATAGCCTTCTTCTATCATCTTATTGGCTTGCGCGAAATCGAAACCATGATTGGTGATAAGCAAACCATCGTAGAATTTTCGAAAATAAGGGGTCAGGTTTTTTAGTTCTTGGGGATAGTTTTCTACATCGAACCATTGTTGAAGGATGCTGAGATAGGCCAAGTTGAATTCATTCAATCGAGAAATCACATAAGCAAACAAACCAAGGGGATCGCTGTCGCGCATTCCCAGACTACCTCCTCCGGGAGCCAACCTTACTCCCACCCTATCACTTCCCCAAACCGAGCAAAGGGTATCCAGTACTTCTGCCAAAAACCGGTATCGATTGCCAAAGCTGCCACCATATTCATCGGTGCGGTGATTGGATATATCGTTCAAGAATTGATCAATCAAATAGCCATTAGCAGCATGAAGCTCGACACCATCGAATCCGGCTTCCATAGCATTCTTTGCAGCTTGCCAATAATCGCCTATAATAGATTTGATTTCTGGTTTAGTCAGGGCTAGGGGAATTGGGGTTTCCTGATATCCGTTTTTTCCGGTATTAATTTGTCTTCCACGAAAAGGGACTGCAGAAGGAGCAACCGGAGGTTTTCCTCCGGGTTGAAAATCGTTGTGCGAGAAGCGTCCAACATGCCAGAGCTGAAGAAAAATCCTTCCTCCTTTTTCATGCACCGCATCTGTCACTAATTTCCAGCCCTCGATTTGTTTTTGGGTGTAAATTCCCGGCACATCGGGGTAACCTGTCGCTTGTTGCGAAATAGGACTTGCCTCGGCCATTATTAAACCAGCACTCGCGCGTTGTGCATAATACAGGGCATTCATGGCTGTGGGCACGCCACCTGCACCTGCCCTTCGGCGTGTCAATGGGGCCATTGCTACCCGGTTGGGCAATTCGTAAGGGCCAAATTGGATTGATTTGAGGATTGGGTATTTTGTATTCATCGTTTATGCTTAAAATAGGTCTATTTTATGACGGCAATTTGGGCAAAATTCATGATTTTTTTGATCAATATCTTCCACATAAGTACTTGGCTGCATTACACATCCGGGAATATGGCAATGGATCAACCCCATGGCATGCCCTATTTCGTGAATAATTACTTTGCTGAACCGCTCCAGTAATAAGGCTTCATTTTTCTTAATGCCATATTGCTCATTTCGTAATCGGTACAATGATGCAACGCCTGTGCTGCCATTAAAAGCTGCCTGGCCAAAAATAAAGGTGAGGATAGGAATAAATAAATCTACCCGAAAAAGTCCAACCCTAATCATCGATGAAGATGAATACCTGGCATCAATATCCTGCAATAGCTTGTGTCCATCGTATTGTCTTCTTGTTGGATCGTAAAATTCACTCAGATCGGAATGGTTTTCTTTAATAGTAATAGGTAACCGAAATTCACGAGCCACAAGAATGGCCGTTCTATCAAGAAATTCTTTCTCGAAGTGTCCGTGTGTAATCAATAAAATGGAATCTTTTTCCATTCTTCATGAACATTAATACGATTTGATAAATCTATCTTTGAAAATCTGCATGGCCTAACTTTTACTTTCAATATTTACGATGCTATTTTGCTGGGGCAAGATCATATTTTTTAATCTTATTGTAAAGTGTTACCCGGTCCACTTTCAGTGCCTTGGCCGACCTTGAGATATTCCAGTTGTATTTTTCAAGAATTTGGATTATGTGCCTTTTTTCCAGATCGCTCAAGCTTTCGACAGAACTACTTACCAAATCCCTCTCAAACGGAAGATCTTTAAGCCTGATCTCTTTGTAATTTCCAACCACAATAGCGCGCTCAATCATGTTTTCGAGTTCGCGTACATTGCCCGGAAAGTCATATTCAGCCAAACGCTTCAACACGGCCTGATCGACAGAAATTACTTCCCGGCTCATGGATTTACAGTATTTATTGATAAAGTAATCTACAAGCAGTGGAATATCCTCAATTCTTTCCCGCAAAGGTGGAATTGTAATATTAACCACATTCAACCTATAGAAGAGGTCTTCGCGAAAGGTTCCTATTTGAACCATTTGTTTTAGGTCCCTGTTTGTGGCACAGATAACCCTAAAATCTGAGCTGATCTCCTTGTTGCCCCCGACTCTCATAAAGGTTTTTGTTTCGAGTACCCTCAACAGTTCAATTTGCATCTTGGATGAAATTGTGGCGATCTCATCCAGAAAAATAGACCCCCCATCGGCCATTTCGAAGCGTCCTTTTCGATTGTACATAGCTCCAGTAAAGGCTCCTTTTTCATGTCCAAACAATTCACTCTCCAACAAGCTTTCGGACAGGGCGCCACAATGGACACTTACCATCGGAAAAAATTTTCTGGGCGAATTGGAATGAATTGCTCTTGCAATCAACTCTTTGCCAGTCCCACTTTCGCCTGTAATTATTACCGGCGAACTTGATTGGGTCACTCTTTCAACCTCCTTCAATACTCTCTTCATCGCCTCGCTGTTTCCGATAAGATCTTCCACATCCTCAAGGGAAACAACCCGGTTCCGTAACGCCTCATTTTCGGCTTTTAATGAAATCTGGTTTGCTGCATTTCGGATCAGGTGCGATAGGTCGTCCGGGTCGAAGGGCTTGGTAATGTAATCGTAAGCACCGTCTTTTAAGGCTTGCACGGCTGTTGAAACGGAAGCAAACGCTGTCATAATAATCACAATGGAGTCTTTATTCAAAGATCGTATCCGCCGGTGCATTTCCATCCCATCCATCCCCGGCATTTTAATATCAGCCAATATGATGTCATAATTTTTAGATTCAAGGATCGAAAGTGCTTCCTTGGCATTTTCAGCGCAGGCAACTTGATAACCGTCCTCCATGAACCAGTCGTGTAGGCTGTTCCTGACCGATTCTTCATCGTCAACAATTAATATCGAAATATCTGTTGTCATATTATTTTGTTTTGATCTTTAGTCAGAGGTAAAACTATGGATATTTTTGTGCCTTTGTCTGGATCCGATTCGACTTCGATTTTTCCATTGTGGCTTTGTACAATTCCATGAACGATTGCCAAACCCAATCCAATTCCACTTGCCTTTTGCTTGGCGGAGAAAAATGGCTCAAAAACGTGGGGAAGGTCACTGGATGCTATCCCTACGCCATTATCTATTATCTCAAGTTTTATATTGATATTGCCAGGATTGCTGGTTCTCACAATAATTTCACCATTATCGGTCACCGCTTCGAGGGAATTCATTAGGATAGCAACACAAGCCTGTTTGATTTGATTTTTGTTGCAAGAGATAGTATCGAATTCAGCATTAAATTCTTTGATAAAAATGATGTTGGCAATTTTCATCTGATGGTTCATCAAAGTAAAAACCTCATCTAAAATCCGATGCAGGTTATTGGATTCAAAATCTTCCTGGTCTTTTCTCGAAAAATCTAATAATCCCTTAACAATGTCGCCACATCGTTTTGTTTCTTCTTCAATCACTTTAAGGTATTTTAGAATTGAATCGACAGAGGGTTTCTTCAAATCGAGTTTGGTTATTTGTTTGTTAACCAATTTTGTATACGTTAATATCCCGGATAACGGATTATTGATTTCATGAGCTACCGAAGCGGACAATTTACCCAGGGATGCGATCCGTTCAACCCGGATTAGTTCATGTTGCATTTCCAGCAGTTCCTCCGACTTTTTCTGAACTTTGTATTCAAGCTGTTGCGACCAATTCTGCAATTCGTTGGTGGCCAGTTGCAAATTGTCAAGCATTTCGTTAAAAGCTGTGGAAACCAATCTCATATCACTTAGCTGATTGGGTTTTATTTCGAGTCTTTTGCTTTTATCCCCTCTCGAAACTGCCTCGCTTGCCTTAATGATCTCATTTAATGGGGCTTTAATATTTTTTCGGGTAAAAATTATTAAGAAACCCAAAAGCAATAGGGTTGTTAAAGAAGCCAACAGAAAAAAATCAGTTGACGACTCGTACAGGGCATTGTCAAGTTGTTCCAAAGGTATCCTTATTACAAACGAGCCAAGCACCTCTTCACTTCTATCATGCGCGTGACATTTAGCCGTATAGCAAGACATTTCGTTCAGGATAGGCGATTTGATCAACAAAAAGCGTGAATCATAGTCCTTTGGGCTCATTTCGCAATGGCTATCTATGCTGACTATTTTGAAGGACTTCTCTTTTTTAGGAAACATGGTTTGTATATCACTATGACATTCCTTACAATTTGGATTGCTCCGGATATTGGTGTCGGCTGGGAGAGAAGAATAAATCAGACTGTCCTTATCATCGTACATGTTTACATCCTGAATGCTTGGCAGGGTATTAATAATGTCGAGCATATTCTGTAAGGCTGTATTGTCATTCTCAAGCATGTGTTGATACAAAGCCCCTTCTACAATCGAACCAATATTGTTCCCACTTTGTTGAATAACCGTATTTAAATATCGCTCGTTTACCGACCGGAAAATTACACCAAACGAGACATATAGAAACAGGGACAAAAGGGTGATAATATAAACTACCTGACAATAAATTGATGTCTGTAGTTTTGAATATTTTCTTAAGAAACAAATCATTCTCCATTTTTTCTGTTTTGATTTACCATCGTCGGTCATTTCACTTTGTTTTAAGCATATTATGTACTTTTTTTAGCTGTATGATTTCCATGCAAATTACGAAAAAAAAACCGGCTTTTTCGCCGGTTTTATAAAATCAGGAAACATTATTTAAAAATTCATCCTGAAAGTCATTCCAGATCTCCTCCTGCAAATCCGAAAGCGGATTTATCCGTAATTCACCACCCTCCTGCAAGGCAAAGTAAGATTGCCCGGGCGAATTTTTTGCCAGCGATACCATTAGAAAATCCTTTAGCTTTTGCAATTCTTTCATCGACCAGGCCATGGCAGCGTTGGCCATATAATACGTCTGGGTCTCGGCCTGCCAATCGAATGGTTCAATGTCATACATCCAGTATTTTTCGTAGCTGTTTTCGTTTAGGATTTCAGCCCCCTCGTCGATTATCGGATTAAGCTGCCTGATCTCTCCCGTAATAGGCGAGAAGACTTTGAGGGTTTTATTGTTTTGGATTATTTCTCCTATCAAATCGCCTTTCCTAATTTTATCCCCCTGCTTTCGGACAGTTTTTAGATGAATCTTGCCTACTGTTTTTAAAACAAAATCGTCGAGGCCAACTTTTGCCAGCCCCGATTTTTCGAGATGTGCCCAGGTATGGTTTTTACAGAAGAATATCCCTTTTGGGATGTTTAGGATTGCAGCCGTAAGTATTTCCAGTTTTTGGCTTATTTTTTCTACCATTTTCGATTGGTTCAGCTTAATCCAGAAGGGGATCAGCAACAAAAGGAAAGCGATGATAATGATGTACTCAATTCCTTTCGTGTCAAAAATATCGTAATAACTATTTAAAGCTTCCATAGTATTAAAATTTAGACAATTAAAACTCTTTTTTATTGTTGATCAGGTATTTTATCCTTTACCCAGGATGGGGATGCACGCAAAACAGGCATCCGGTTTATGATCCAACGGAAAATCCATATTTCAGTAAAAATCACCGCAAGGGTCACCACAATTTCCATCCAGGACGGAACATAGTGCGAAGCAGCATCCCATTTAAACCCTATCACCGAAATATTAAGCCTGTTGATAATGATTCCGAGCATGGTAATTATGGCGGCCACTTTTATCATTAAAATATTGGTATTCCTGTAGCTTAAGAAAAATAAGACCATTGGAACCAGAACAAAGCCTATCATTTCTGTAAGATACCAGAAGCCCATCGGACTGTTCAGCAAGTCCCAGTGTTTGCCATGTACGAACACCAAAACCTGAAGGAATAAATAAGCAAACATGGCCCCTGCACAAATCTTTGATAAACTATGAATGATGGTATTGTGCTGCGTGTGGTTTTTTTTATCAATTTGCCTAAAAAACACTTTGTTGCTTATCGAACCTTCAAATATCACCATCGAAAGCCCTGCAAATATGCTTGACACAAAAAACAATATAGGGATAAATTCGGAATACCATAAAGGATGAATTTTGTCCTTCGCCATCAAGTATAATGCGCCCAAACCTGACTGGTGCAAAGTGGATAAGGTGATCCCAAAAATAACGGCGCCCACGGTCATCCCCGACAAAATAAAACGGGCACGCCTTGCCCCAAGCCATTCGGCCACTACTGGCGAAAACTCAATCAACATAGCAAGGATATAAAGCAGAAAGTGCCAGGCTACCAAAAACAACACCGAGCTGGTGCCAAACCCATTGCCAATTATAGGGTTGATAACATTCCAGGGCCTGCCCAGATCGAGTAACAGCGCCCCTGCATAAAAGATGTAGGCCAGAAAGCCATTCAGAACTGTTACCCTTACTATTGAGCGAAAATTTCGCATATTCAGGATATACACCATAAATGTAATTACGTAGGCACCACCAGCAAAGGCAACACCTGTAACCACATCAAAACCAATCCATAACCCCCAGGGAACCTCCTGGGTAAGGTTGGTTACCGAGCCAATTCCTTTCCAGAAACGGATTACAATAATCCCAAGGCCCAAGAGCATTATCGGTATCGAGATAATATTAAAAGGAGTAAAAAACTTATTTTTGGGTTTGAATTCTTTTATCAAAAAGCTCCAGATGGAACTCCCATAATTATCCCGTGCTAATGTTATATCTGTATTACTCATTTTCTATTTCTTTAATATGATTATCCTTAGTTGCCTGACGTAAGCCTAACAATAAAGCAGGCCATAACACAAAAATTGCCGGGACACTATACAAAAATCCTTTGGTCAATTCAGGGTAGGAAGTTTTTTGAATTTTAGTATTGAACCCCAATTCATGAAAGGGTACAGAAGCGAGATATAAGACACTTGTTCCCCCGGCTTCGGTCTCACCATAAATTTCATGGTTATATTTTTCGGGTTCGGCATAAATCCTTTGTTTCGCGATTTCGAGCAATTCACTTCTTTTTCCAAAAATCAAAGCACCCTCACTGCACGTTTCAACGCAGGCAGGGATTTTTCCATCCTGAATCCGTTCGTAGCACATCCTGCATTTCTGGATTTTTGGATTCGCGCTGTGGTATTCAAATTTTGGAATATCAAACGGACAGGATATCATACAATACCTACAGCCCATGCACTTATCTTCGCGCCAAATAACTGGACCTTCTTCAGTTTTCAACATAGCTTTTGTTAAACAGGCCGATGCGCAAGCAGGTTGGTTGCAATGATTGCAGGCAACCCTGATATACTGCTCTCCTTTTGAAGTATCATAAGAGTTAATGACCAGTCGTCTTGTTTCATCTGTTTTGCGAACAACTCCGATTTGAGGCTCGTCTTGCGGCTCTTGAAGCCCATATTCCTCCGCACACGCATATTCGCAGGCCTGGCAACCGATACAAAGTGTGGAGTCGTATAAAATCCCATAAAATTCGACAGGGCTTTTTTTCTTGGCCAAGGCACCAAAGCTTTTCCCCACAGCCATTGTAAAACCAGCTGTACCGAGTAGTTTTAAAAAGTTTCTTCGATTTGTTCCCATTGGTTTCGATTTTAATTTTAAGTATCATTTTGAAAACTATTGAAATCAGAATCAGGCACTATTGAGGTATGTCGATAAAATGGGTCTGAAAATCTTCCCAAATTTCAGGGCCTAATTCTTCCAGGATACCATTTTTAATTTCACCTCCTTCTTGTAGAGTGCTGTAAGCATAATTCGGCATTTCAGGCTTAAGGGCTAGCGACAAAAAATCTTTGAACCGTGAAAACTCGCCTTTTATCCATTCTTTATATTTTTTCTCCATAATTAAAAACCGGATCTCGTTTATCCAGTTTACAGGATCTATAACATACACCCAACCGTCCTTGTAAGGAGAGTTGTTAATTATCAAGGAATTTGAGTTGAGTTGTTCATTTTGTTCTTTTATTGTTCCTGAAATGGGTGCATATACAGTTAAGTGCTTGCCATTTTGCACAATAGATAGGATCGGATCTCCTTTTTTGATTTTTTCTCCGGCATTTTTCATTTTTATCCGTGTAATTGGCCCAGTAAGGTGTTGTAGGAAATCATCAATACCGACTTTTACCCGCCCCTCCTCATTCATAAAAACCCATGTATGCGACTTATCGTAAAACAATCCTTTGGGTGCGGTAACCGAATCAGCACTAAATAGCAAAGGAGAGCCTGAAATCGGTTCGCTTGATTGAACCACTTTCCTGTTCTGAGATCGGATCATCAAAATAAAGGCAGCCGCCCCAAGTACAATAAAAATTAGTATCAATGCCTCTGTTGTTGAAGGAAAAACATAATCGATATTAGCAATTTGTGAACCTGGTGCTTCCTGTTTTAAGACATTCATGAACTTGTCTATTTTACTTTGACGCTCGTTGAATACCAGCTCAGAATATCCAGATTGCTTCATTAATTGCTGCCCATCCGTAATTACCCATGTTAAAAACGCCAATTCTATTGTGCCTGTTGGATTCCCCGAGGCGATAGAATAGATATTTTGATACAAAGATTTTGGGTACTTCCCAATCCAGACACCTCTTTGAAAATCCGCTACATTGCCATAGATATTTTCGATGAAATCTATTTTCCCATTCCCGTTATTATCAATCGGAACCAACTGAATGTCGCTCACCAGATTTTGAGAATTGGGTTCAACAATTGAAGTCAATTTGCAAAATCCAATTGCGTATGGGTCATTCTGAACTAAGGTTATCAATTCCTTTTCGCTTTTCACTTCCACGTCATTCAGGTTTGTTGCGCTGATATTCAGAAATTTCAACAACCCCGATGAGATGGACGCATCGTTCACCAAATAATAGTGAACAGGTGCATTTTGATCATTATTAAGAAGTGTACCCCACTTTCTCATTTCAGGATTTCTGATAATCTGTGCAAAATCATTAGAAGAAATCCCTTGTTGGAGAATTTCATTTAAGAACGGATTCGATGCATTCATAACAGGCACCAGAATGTCCCGACCAATCACTACACTCCATAATGCCTGGTCATTTAATGCAATGCTATTGGCCTGATTGATAATTCCGAGATCGGATCCGCCCTTTAGTGTTTTAGTCATTGAATTTTCAGGAACCGGAGTCACGATAATAGGAATGTCCGGATTTAATCCCTCAAACTCATTCACCCATTTTGAGGTGAGATCAAACATCTCCTGAGTGCAGGAGACGCGAAGTGTGTCGGCCTGTGAAAGGTCGGTCTTGGTTTCTTCCTTCCCGTATGTGATTAAGCATAAGGATAAAAGGAAACCGACAAATGCAAATACTTTAGTTTTCATCGCCGTAATTATTAAGTTCATAAATTTGTTTTGTGTCCATTTATTTTGTTTTCAATAACAAGATATCGTTTTTCAACTCTGATGCCAAAGAGAAAACACATATATAAGTACAAGCAAAACAGATTGTTACAACAAAGCATGCTGTAAAAATAAACAAGGTGAAGTGTAGAGAATAGTTACAGTGCATCGACAATAACGACGTATCATACTGAATATCAGCGCAGTTTATCGGTATGTTGAATAAATTGACATGTGTTGAATTATACAACACAAAATACTCCTTATCTGATGGACGACTATTTTAGGAGATAATTATTTTTTTATACGCTGAATACCAGTGCATAAGGTGGTTGTTTGAAGGGAATTTTTGAAACGTTTTTCTATTTAAGGAATAAATAAAGGGGAGAAGCAAAAGATATTTATGGTTTTATAAAGTCCGCAATAGCTTTCAATACCTCTTCTTTTGTTTCGAAATGCGGGATATGCCCACAGTTTTCGAGGATCAGTTCTTCGTATTCGCCCATCACATGGTCGGCAATTTCTCGCCCTTGTTGGAGGGTGCCAAAATTGTCATTATCGCCCTGGATAAAAAGCACCGGGCTTTCGATACGCTGCAACATAGAGAGCATGTTCCATTTCCGGCTGCTTTCCTGCGACCAGAAATTGGCCCATCCCCAAAACATCGAATCGGTTTGTTTACCATGGTATTTTTCGAGGCGGGCTTTCAATTCACCAGTCTTGAATGCCTCAATGGTTTGCAATACACCTTCAACAGATAAGTCTTCGATAAAGACATGGGGAGCTTCGGCAATTACTTTTTCGGTTTTGCCAGGATAAAAAGCGGCATACAAAAGAGCAATAGTCGCCCCATCGCTATGACCAAACAGGATGACCTTCCCTTCATATTCGAGGTGTTTCAATAAACGGGGAAGGATACATTCGGCTTCATCGATCAGGTATCCACTGTTGCGCTCCTTAACAGGACTTGATTTCCCATAACCCAACCTATCGTAAACAAGTACAGGTAAATCCAGTGTTTCAGAAAGAACCTCCGGAAAATCTTTCCACTGGCTTGTACTACCCAGGCCTTCGTGCAAAAGAACCAGCAAACGATTAGCTTTCGATAAATCAACAGCATTGATCAGTTCATAATATATCTCCGCATGGTCGACCCTCTCAAAATTGTTCGATTTAAAAATTCCTGTAATTCGTTCCGCCATGAGTGTTTTGTTTCAAAGAACAAGGATGCTTATCGCTAAACATCCTTGTTGGTGTTTTTTTCAAATTATACGACCTTCTTCCTTTTCCAAATTTCATTTGAATTGAAAAACCTTATTTTTTTGTTTTTCAACCTTAGTAGACAGGAAGGAATAGTATAATCATCAACCTTATTACCTTATTTATATGCGAATAAGATAATAAGGTTGAATCTGTAATGTTCGTAAAATGCTACTACGAGGTTGAAAAAAATTGATTTCAGAACAAGGATTAACGATTTATGATGTATGATGTAGCTTTGGGTTATCCGCCGAACAATCCGAAATCAAAAATCAGCCTGTCCCGCTATTATTGCGGGATTGATCATCAATCTTAAATCAAGTTATTACTCTCCTTGTTTGTAGACAATCGCCACCACAGTCTTATCATCCCCACCCATATTGATGGTCATGCCATAAGGTCGGTTTGCAGGGATTTCAATCTGGGCTTTCCCGGCTCTTCCGGTTAGTTGTTCCCAAATAGTTACCGCCTGGTGAACGCCTGTGGCTCCGGTTGGGTGTCCCCAGCCAATAAGTCCACCTGTGGTGTTTATGGGGATTTTACCATCGCGGGCAGTGTTTCCATCAGCCACAAATTGCGCCCCTTTGCCGCGCTCTGCAAATCCGAGGGCTTCGGTGGCCAGGATACCAGCAATGGTAAAACAATCGTGAACCTCAATGGTAGCAAGGTCATCTTTAGTAATTCCTGCTGATTCGAAAGCCAATTGAATCGCTTTTTCGATGGTATCAAGACGAGTGAGGTCTTTGGGATCCTCAGTAATATCTCCAACGGCATGGCCTAATCCTATCACTTCAACAGCATCTTTTTTAGCAATGCCGCAACGCTTCAAACCATCTTCCGACATAATTGCAATGGCCGAGGCACCGTCAGAAACTTTTGAGCAATCGAAAACATTCAGGTGATCGGTAAATACTTTCCCGTTAGGTTCCATCATACCAAGTTCTATTGGATTTGGGTGAGTGTTGTGATGCTCTTGTGCCGTATCGCATAAACGCGCATTGTCCATCGCGTTAGCAAACCATTTGGCCAGGCCTTTCCGGGTGTAGTCTTTGCCATACTTTTCATAATAAGCCCCAGCACGGTCGCTAAACTGACCCGGGAAGAAATAGGCATGTCCATCTTTTCGTTTCTGAAACCAGCCTGCACCAGCCAATACGTCGGCTCCATATATGGCCTTTTGGGTATTCTGAACTTCAACCCCCACCGACAGCACCACCTCGGCGGTTTCGGCTAAAATTGACTTAATCCCTGAGATTAGCGCCAATCCGCCCGATGCACAGGCTCCCTCTGTACGGATGGATGGTTTGTACATCAGTTTTGCGTCGATCATGGGCATGAAAGCACCAAGATGAGCCTGCTTGTTGAACCGTGAGGCCATGAAATTGCCTACCACGCCTTCGTCCACATTGTCGGCGCCACCGATTTGCGTTAGGGTTCCCTGTCCTGCTTCTTTCAGGTAATGCTCCAATCCGGGGCGTTCTTTTTTAGGGTTGAATTCTTTGCGGCCAGTACCGAGCGAAATGGTATTATAGCCGGCTGTCATATATACTTTTCTTCTTAGTTTCATTTTTTCTGATTTTAGCGGGTTACACAAAATATTCGTTAATCGGGCCATACGCATGGAAGAAACCGGTCAACATTACGGTGTTTACATCGGCTTCGGAATGGGCCACATTGTCGGCAACCAGTTTTTTACCAATGGCGTTCGACCGTGCACCATATTCCATTGCCAATTTTGCGCCCAAGGTGTCCATATTTTTAAGATCGCCAAATAGTGCCGTAAACTCCTTGCTCCTGTCCTTTTTCCCGATGATTGATTTCCAGGCAACGCAACTCTTTGGAAGGTCTCCAAGTTTCTTGTCGCAAGCTTCCTGAATATCGGCAACAGCCACATAATCCTTTTTATCAGGATCGTAAATGCCGGAAACCCTGCCTTTCTCATATTTCAGGAAGCCATCTTTTTGTGCCCCACTCGAAAACTGTCCACCCTTTACGCCCAGCTCAAAATATTTATCCAGAAGGTCGCTATGGAGGTCTTCATCTTTTAGGTAAGGGTTCATTACATTCATAATAAACTTCACCACATCTACCCCCACATAGTCGATCAATTGAAAAATACCCATTGGACGCACCAGGTAGTCCTGGCTCACTTTGTTGACCATGTACACGGCTTCCACAAAAGAGTTCTCTTTGGCTAGCTTTTCAACGGTATGAATCCCATGCAAGGCATCACGCATAAAATGACCGTTTCCGATAAAGCCTGCGAAATCGTTCGATGGTACGATAATCTTGCGCAGGTTTTTCGCATACGTCATGGCAAAGTCCTTCAGGTCGGCAGCAGTGGCATCGGTTACGATCAACTCGACCAGCTTTTGTACGGCAGGTGGGTTGTAGAAATGGAAGCCCACGATCCGCCCTTTAAGGTCAGCCCCTTTTTCAAGTTCATGTATCGGAACAGACGAAGTGTTCGTGAGGAACCAGGGCTTGTTGCTACTATTTTTATCAATTTGCGAAAGCAACTTGTTTTTCAAGTCCTTGTTTTCGCTCACCGCCTCGAACACGAGGGTAGAATTGTAGGCCGCTTCAAGTGCTGTGGTTGGCCTCACATAAGTCATCACATCCAGCACGTATTGGTCGATGATTTCGCCGTTTTCGATCAAGTCATTCCTGTCGGCATACATGCCGCGCAGGGCCACCATTTTCTTTTCGGCCAGTTTTTGCACCTGCACTTTCAAGTAGCGCATCAAGCCGCCCAGCGCATCGTTCGACACATCAATGGCGTTCAGCGTAAAGCTTTTGTCTTTGTTTTCTGATTTCAGGGCCTGGTCGGCCATTTCGACCGCCGTAAGAAGCAATATGCCACTTCCCATTTTCCCGGCAGCTCCGAGTACAGAAACCTTTTCAAGTTTATTAATGTAATCCATATTCTTTTAGTTATGTAGTTTATATTATTTTATGTAATTAGGTAAATAGATAATTTAGTAATTAAGGCAAAAAGAATAGACTGACCCTTAATTTCATAATTACCTAATTTCTCTCTCACTTTTCAATTACCAAACCGGTTTGCGTTTTTCCAAAAAGGCTTTCATCCCTTCGGTTCCTTCATTGCCAAACAGCGACCCAAACTGTTCTGCCTCTAATCTACTGCCTGAATCAAAATCAGTCAACATACCCTGACGAGTTACAAACTTTACTTTTTTTATTGCCTCAGGACCTTTTCCGGCAATCAATGTCGCAATCCGAATTACTTCTGTCATCAGCTCTTCGGGTTCGACTACCTTTTGTACTAACCCGATACGCAGGGCTGTTGGTGCATCAATCATTTCGGCAGTAAGTAAAAGAAACAGGGCATCGGCCAACCCTACCAAGCGTGGCAGGCGTTGTGTGCCGGCATAACCGGGTGTCAAACCGAGGTTGACTTCAGGCTGCCCAAACTTTGCCTTGGTGCTGGCAATCCTGAAATCGCAAGCCATGGCCAGTTCAAGTCCGCCACCGAGAGCAAATCCATTTATGGCAGCAATGACTGGGATTTCCAGTTTCCCAAGACTGGAAAAAGTGTTTTGCCCTAATAGGGAAAATTCAGTTCCTTCCACAGAGTTTTTGTTTACCATTTCGGCAATGTCGGCACCGGCCACAAAGGCTTTCCCTTCGCCGGTGATAATCATTGCCCGTAGGTTTTCCTTGTTGGCATAATGGGCAACCACCTCGTCCATTTCCTGGAAGAAGCGCGTGTTTAGGGCATTCATCGCTTCAGGGCGACTGATGGTCACAAACAAGATGTTGTCCTTTTCTTCGAGTTTTAGATTTTTAAATTCCATTCGGTTTCGATTTTATATTTTACTTTTTCAGTCGTAAAAATAAGATTTTTATTGGAAATAAGGAGGGGTTGTTTTTGGGAAAGAGTAGATCGAACAGATTTCTCCGTTTAAGTATAATGACAATCAACTTAAAAAAAAACTAAAAAAGGATGTCTTTTAGGCCAAGGGCGGTTTGACTGACTAAAGTCCATGCTTCCTCACCAAGATTATCCCCAACATAAAATTCGGGGCTATTGAAAATTAGAATTTTATCAGGATACCTATTGATAAATAGACTGGAATAATTGCAAATGAACTTAATAAATAGTATATTGCAGAGACCAAATTAATAGGGTGTTATACTTAATAGGATTAATAAAAATGAAATTCTTGAATAAGGTATCAGGTATGATTCTTAAGGCATTCCTTTTTTCAATGATTGTCTTTCAGGTTAATGGGACCATATATGGACAGACTACCTGGTATAAAAATAACCTAAATGAAAATGACCAAATATGCATTGTTGATGAAATTTTTTGTTATATTTCAAATAATTACCAGGTTTCAAGTCATGATTTCTCTGGGAAGGTTTATCGTTTTAACTTTGCAGCAAGTTCTTACGAACAAATATTAGATAAATGGGGCGGGATATATGAAATGTATTTTCTAAATAAAGATACAGGAATTATAGGATACTATACTGAATTTGGAGTAGGGTACATGCGGACTATAAATGGTGGACAAACTTGGGAAAATATGAACACATTTACTACGTTTTATTCATCCTTGTCCTTTATAGATATTGATTTCGGGTTTTACGCTTTTTTTGCAGATATTAATCCAGGTAGTATAATTTATAAGTATCATAATGACACAGCAATAATTGTATTTACAACATCAGATTATTATTTAGGATCTTCAAATATCTATCTTATTGATGAAAGTATTGTTTTTGTTACTGGTAGCGATTATTCTTCAAATGCAATTGTGTTGAGGACATTGGATGGAGGTAGCTTATGGGAAGAAGTTTTTTCAATGCCTAATCAACAATTTAATGACATCAAATTCATCAATGACTCCTTAGGTTTTATTGTTGGAAAAGAAGGCAGAATCTTTAAAACAACAAATGTCGGTCAAACCTGGTATACGATTAATAATGACAGTACGAAAACACTTAACGCTATTGATTTCACGAGCAACTTAACGGGCTATATTGTCGGGGATAGTGGATCCGTTTTAAAATCGACAAATTTAGGGGAAAGCTGGGAGCATATTGATTTTATAAACGAGGAAGATTTAGTTTATGTAAAATGTTTTGACGAGGAGGAATGTCATATTACTGATGCAATTGGAGATATTTATAGTAATTTCTACCATTTTAGGATAGATGAAAACGCGAATAACGAAATTCAAATATTCCCAAACCCTAGCCAATCTTATATCAACCTAAATCTCACAGAAAGCTATCTCCCATTTGAAACCACTTTATATAATCTATCGGGGCAGACGATGATAAAATCAGAAAACCAATTATGGATCAATGTTTCAGAATTAACAAGAGGCATTTTTATTTTGGTTATCCGTCAAGGTGGAAAGGTATATAGGCAGAAGATTGTATTGAATTAAATTAAAATACAAATCTATTCCTGTTATTTCATACATTTGCAACGATTTAGACAATATGAAAATTTGAATGATTGAAATTTGGCCGGAGATTTAACTATTTTTCGTATGTTGAGCAACCAAAAAAAATTATAGAGTGTCTGATAAGAGTATGAAAATAAATAATATCTGAATATGAAAAAAACATTTACCCTACTTTTGATTGCCCTTGCATTTACCACTTTGTCCTTCGGACAATTAGTCCCGAACGATGTTCCTATTGCAGTAACAAGTGCTATATCACCCGACACACTGGTACAAGATTCCCTAATCTCTGGTTGTGTAGAAGCTTTCAATGTGCTCTATACAGGTAATTACGCTGGTACCTCAATTGGTTATTTTCATAAGAACGGGTCCCTTTCATTCCCCTTTGAATCAGGAATTATTTTGGCCAGTGGTGCGGTCACTAATGCCGTTGGGCCAAACAATTCGGGAAGTTCCGGATCGGGTTTATCACTTTCTGGCGATCCTGATTTGAATTTGTTGAGTGGGGTAAACACCTTCGACGCGACTATTTTGGAGTTTGACTTTATCCCGTCCAATGACACATTAACATTCCGCTATATTTTTGCTTCGGAAGAATATAACGAATATGTTTGTGCCTCGGTAAATGATGTATTTGGCTTTTTTATTAGTGGCCCGGGAATTACAGGTATTTTTTCGGGAGGCTCGGCCAATATTGCCTTTGTACCAGGAACCACAATCCCTGTTTCCATAAATACTGTGAACAATGGATCGATTGGAGGAAATGGAAGCACTTCCAATTGCCCCGATCCTGTATATTATCTGGGTAATTCAGCCTACTATGTGGACAATACGGGAGGTTTATCGCTTCAGTACGATGGGCTGACCGTTCCAATGACAGCTACTGTGGTAGTAGTCCCATGCGAAACCTATCATATCAAACTAAAGATTGCCGATGGTGGCGATTCAGTTTTCGATTCAGGCGTATTTATCGAAACCGGTTCGTTTACCGATGGAACTTCAGTAGTCATCAACAATGTAAACCCGGCCGGCACCATGAACGACCTGTACGAAGGGTGCGAAAGTTTTTATATTTTCAGCCGCACCGACACCACCGATCTTTCTTTCCCCGTAGATATTCAATTGGCCTTTAGTGGCACAGCTACAGTCGGCAGCGACATAACCTCCTTCCCGACCACGATTACTATCCCTATTGGGCAGATATCAGACACTATTTTCTATACCGCTATTATGGATGGCCTACAAGAATCAACAGAAACATTCATTATCGAAATCCTTGCCGGTTGTCCTTGTAACCCCGAACCTGCCAGCGATACCATTACCATTTACGATTATGTTGAATTTAAGGCCTCGATAACCAACACCGACTCTATGTTTTGTGGTACTGCTGCACCGGCTACCTTAGATTTAGTGGCAGTGTGCATCAGTCATCCATCCTGGTTTATCGATTTTCTTTGGAACACTGGCGAAACTACAGAAACCATTACCATTATCCCCCCCACACCAGGCAATAGCGACCTGTATTGGGTTGCTGTGACCGATTTATGTGGCAATACCCTTATTGACAGTATTATTGTTGGTGTTTCCAATTTATCAGGGCTTTCGCTTGCCACTAGCAATGCATTATGTTATGGGGTTTGTAATGGGATGGCCACTGTCACACCTCTTGGTTCGGCCAGCGGCATAGATTATGTCTGGTCCGATCCAAATGTCGGGACTACTTCGTATGGCATTGTGAACACCTTTTGTGCAGGCAACTATTCGGTAACAGTAACCGATGACAGCTATTGCGAGTTTCACCAAAACTTTACCATCACCCAGCCCAATGCAGCTTTAGACCCCTCATCGGGCATCCTGCCCATCAATACAGACTATTGCAGCGACCCGGGTCAGCTTTCGTTAAATGCCTTTGCCAATATTCCCGATGTAACTTACTCCTGGAATGGAGCTGGAACAAGCTCAAGCTTACTTGCCGTAAGCCCGGCGATTGGGGTAAATGTATATTGGGTCAAAATCCAGGATTATTGTGGTTTTGCTGTTTACGATACGGTGACAATAAATGTCTCGAATGTCCAAAATTCAAATTTAAGTTACGACAATGTAAACTGTTTTGGCGAATGTGATGGCTCGGTAACAGTGCTGGCATCAGGTATCCCGCCTTATACGTATCAGTGGACTGCGAACAATTCCGGGACCTTTGTCACCTACGTCAACTCGGTCGATTCGCTTTGCGCCGACACATTCAACCTAAACATTGTGGATGCCATTGGATGTACTTTTGAAGAAGATTTTGAAATAACCCAGCCCGAATTATTTGATCCGGCTCTTTCCGGAATCTCCGTGAACGACACCATGTGGTGTGGTGTTACTCCCCCTTCTCTTATTTCGCTCGAAGGATTTTCCAACCTGCAGGATGTAAATTATCTCTGGTCGACAGGCGAAACCACAGAAGGGATTTTCATTTCGCCTCAACAGGGAACCACCATTTACAGCGTTCAGGTATCCGATAATTGCGGCCATTCCAAAACCGACCAGGTACATATTATTGTCTCGAACATGGTGGGCATTGACGTAACTGCCGATTCGACAAACTGTTTCAATAGCTGCGATGGCTCCATTGAGATAATCCCACAGGGCGGAATTTCACCTTTTGTCTATAACTGGTCGGCCAATGCAGGCGGAACAACTACTTCGGGATTGATAAACAACTTATGTGCTGGCGCATACTCCGTCACCGTGATCGACAATGGGGGTTGTGAATTTATATCCTCTTTCGATATAACCAGCCCCGACCCTTTAAGCGACTGCAAAATCACCAACACCAATACCTCGTATTGTGGTGTTGCCCCCCCACCATCAATCACGCTCGAAACTTATGTAAACACCGGGATCGATTATTACTGGAGCACAGGCGAAACGACCAGCACACTTACATTTGCCCCTATAACCGGAGCGAATATTTATTGGGTCGATTTTACCGATGTTTGCAATAATGTGCACCGCGATTCGATTGTTATATCAGTGTCGAACCTGGCAGGTGCTTTGGTCATTGGAAGTCCTACCTTATGCTATGGTTCATGCAATGGACAGGTTAATGCCACCCCTATCAATGGGCTAACACCCTATTCATTCCAATGGTCGATTCCAGGCGTAGGCACAACAACTACAAATGCCTTGAGTGGGATTTGTGCAGGAACGTATTCGGTTAGCATATACGACCAGGCGCAATGCCTCGTAGTAAAAACCTTCAGTGTTAGCCAACCCGATTCCATCACTTTCGCGTTTAACCATCAGGGTTCGCAAGGAAGCAATTGCGATGGGTACGCAACAGTTACACAGGTTGCTGGGGGAACTTCGCCCTATACCTATTTGTGGAGCAATCCGACAAGTGCCACCACGTACAATGTGAGCAACCTGTGCCCGGGCATTTACACCGTAACAGTGACCGACTCGAAAAGCTGTTTCTCGGTCGATACCGTTGAAGTCATGAATCTTTTTTCGATCGAGGAATTTTCGTACGATGCCTTCTTACAAGTATTCCCCAACCCAAACCAGGATGGGAACTTTACCATTAGCTTTGAGTCGATCATGCCAAGGGTGAAGAGTGTTGAAATTTTCAATGCAACCGGTAAGTTGATCTTTGAAGATAATCTCGACAGAGTTGTCCTAAAAGACATTCAGGTAAAGGATATCCCCTTGGGAATAAATCTTCTGCGGATAAAAATGGATAATGGAGAAACTGTAATCAGGAAACTGATAGTGACCGATTAGGCTTCAACCTATATAAAAATAAAAAGTGGGTGTTTCTGGTCAAGAGACACCCACTTTTTGTTTGACAATAAATCAACCATTACTCAAACCGATAATTCTCAATCCCCGAAAAACCCCGTAAAAAATCGCCCACCAACATTCTTTTCTTTCCTGCCTGTTGAAGTTCTGTAATAGAAATAAAACCATCCTGAACAGCCACTTTCAGTAAGGTTTTGGAATCTGTTAGCAAGCTGACAGGTATGAGTTTATGCTCCTCTATTTCTTGTTCTGCTGAATAAATCTTAAGCTGAATAGTATCCCCATCCGGGCCTTTTAGTTCGGTCCATGCTGCCGGATAAGGGCTAAGCCCACGAATGTGGTTATAAATAGTCGAAAGGTCAGCCGGCCAATCTATCCGGCAATCATCTTTGAAAATTTTAGGCGCTGTTTTTAGGGCTCCGCCTTCTTTCAAATAGCCTGACTGATCCATTTGGGGATAATCCCCTTTCACGATTGCATCCACCGTTTTCTTTATCAGCTCCCCTCCTACTTTCATTAATCTGTCGTGCAATTGTCCGGCATTTTCATCCGGGGCTATAGGAAGCTTCTCCTGAAAAATAATTTTACCGGTATCAATTTCATGTTGAAGAAAAAATGTGGTAAGGCCGGTTTCCATTTCACCGTTTATAATAGCCCAGTTGATGGGTGCCGCCCCCCTGTATTGCGGCAACAGCGATGCGTGCAGGTTAACAGTTCCAAAGCGGGGAAGGCCCCAAACGACTTCGGGCAACATGCGAAAAGCCACAATAATCCCAAGGTCGGGTTTCAAATTGCGCAATTCCTCAACAAACTCAGGGGCTTTTAAATTGGGGGGCTGCAGGAGGGTCAAATCCTTTTCGAGGGCATATTCTTTCACGGCCGAAAAACTTACCTTTCGCCCTCGCCCCGCAGGTTTGTCCACATTGGTGATCACTCCCACCACATTGTAACCATTTTCCACAAGCACCCTTAACGACTCAACCGCAAAGTCGGGTGTACCCATAAAAACAATCCGAAACTCTTCTTTTTTCATCAGCAAAAATTTGAATTGCAAAGGTAGGGAAAAAGGGGCTTGCCAAACCACAGTAAAGGTTTAGCGTCGGTGTCGCTTTGAGCGACACCGACGCTACGTAGATTCAATCGAAGCTGTGGATAAATATTGAAGAAGTGCGGGTGAAATTAGTTCCTCCATTTTATTGATTTTAGCCACAGATTCACTGATTAAGTACTGAACCTGCAATTCACGCAGATTAATCAATCAATAGATTGATTTCTGAGAAATTGCTGATTTGAGGAAGTTAATTCGACTGCCTTACTAAGAATCTTCATGATCCTCGAAATTGTAATCCAAACCTATTTTGTTAATAATACTGATAAGTTTTTCTTTTTCATGAGGTTTGTTGGTCCGCCTGAGGGTTTTCCTTAAAAAAAGGTATTCCTCCCACATCTCCTGCCCTTTTTTCCCTATTACGTTTTTTAATTTGAAATCCTTTATTAATAAATCGTTAGGGTCGTCGCCTGCGGGGGCAGTACCTTTAACAGCATCTACATAACCCTGCTCGTTCCATTCCAACACTATCCGTTCGTAAGGTTCGAATTGGGCAGCAATAATCGGGTTGTGGGTGGCCATGAATATCTGGGTGTTGTTTTCGTCATTCCTATCTATTACCAATTCCTGGTAAGTTTCCACCAAATCGTAAAGAAAATCGGGGAACAAACTGTTTTCAGGTTCATCAATCAACAAAAATCCTTTATTTATTTCCCTGTTGAAATATAGGGAATAGATATGCCCCATACGGAAAATAAAGTTTCGGATTCCTTTACTAAGCTGGTTATAGGGTATTGTTTCTTTGCTTTCTTTTAAGCGAATGTAGACTTTCAGGTTATCGGTGAGCTGAATAGGGTTCCTGGCATTTTCAATATCGAATTCCAAGCCAGCCTTGTCGAGAATTTTATTCCACAATTGAGCGATACAATCTAATATTTTAGGGCTACGGTCGTTGAATTCTTCAATCAATAGCCTTTTTGTTTTATTGATGTTTTCAGGAAGGTTTTCAAATTCTTCCCTTTCATTTTCCCGTTTCTTGATATGGTAAATGAGGGTTCTCCAAAATTCATGGACTTTTTCATCGGATACAATATGATGATAGGGGAATTCTTTAGAAAGGCCCAGGGCATTGTCGAGAGATGTATCTGGCACATCCTTAACATTATAGTAATTATTATTTTGACTCTCGGCTGGGGAATAAATAAACTGATCGACAGAATCACTATAAAAAACAATGTCCTTCAGCAATTCACTATTTTCGAGTATTGATACCTTATGTTTCTCTAAAATACTAAGACTATATTCTATTGTCCGCTTGTCGTAAGGCGCCTTCAGCATATCCTGCCATACACTATTTGAATCTATGTCGCCTGTAAAAACGAGGACCTGTCCTTTTACTTGTGTATAAAGCAGATTGATCAGGCCAACGGGGGTTTTCAGCTTGATCAGTAAAAATGGGATTTTGCTTACTGAATAGTTTACAATGTTTGGCAAACATTCATTTATTAAATTGAGAAGGGTTGATTTCCCTGTTCCATTTTTCCCAATAAAACAAATCTTCTCGGCTGGTTCTCCTGTTTCGGGATTGGTGAAATCAAGAAAAGTATCGTTGAACTGCTGGAAGCCTTTAATGTGGATGCTACAAATTTTCATAAAATCATTTTTTCAATCAGGTTACAAAGTTGTAATTTTTTGGGAAATAAGCACACATTACTGGATGAATAATGAAAATAAAGAAACAAAAAAATCCGCCTCTTTTCAGAAGCGGATTTTATGCCTGTGGTGCCACCTGGAATTGAACCAGGGACACACGGATTTTCAGTCCGTTGCTCTACCAACTGAGCTATGGCACCTTTTGACTTAGCGGCTGCAAATGTAGAGGATTTTTCGATTTCAGCAAAGAAAAAAAAATAAATTTTTCAACCTGCCCAACTGGTGTTCTTCTAAAACTTGCAAACAGGCTATATCCCACGGAAGTAGAGAGGTACGGAGGTGCGTCTATGTCCTCAACATAACCACATCAGACAATTAGTAAGACGCGATTAATCGCGTCTCTACTATCCCATGCAGCCAAAACGAGATGCCCGTACCTGTCAAGCTATCAACCAAGCCACAAGCCCTAATGCCACTAATTTAAGATTTTCATTCTCAAAAAAATGAATATGGATTATCTCATAATTAGTATAAATGATTCTTTATGAATATTTAAATACAGGGCATCGTCACCCCAGCAACCAGCAACCAGCGACCAGCACCGGGCAACCAGCAACTCCGAACTAAATAACTCCGAACTATAAAACTCTATACCAAATCTTTTCTACTTTTGCAGGCTAATTTTTACAATGGAATATCAGATACATACACTGAATAATGGCATCCGCTTGTTGCACAAACACGCAGATTCGCCCGTTGCCCATGCCGGGGTGATGATCCACACCGGGTCGCGCGACGAGGAAGAGCACGAACAGGGCATGGCGCATTTTATCGAGCACATCATTTTTAAAGGCACCCGGAAGCGGAAAGCCTATCATATACTTAGTCGCATGGAAGATGTGGGTGGCGACATGAATGCCTATACATCGAAAGAAGAAACCTGCATCTATGCCTCATTTATGAAGGAATATTACGACCGCAGCCTGGAGCTTTTTAGCGATATTATCTTCAACTCCACTTTTCCCGAAAAAGAACTTCAAAGGGAGAAAGAAGTTATCATGGATGAAATAAATTCGTACAAGGACAATCCTTCTGAATTGATTTTTGACGATTTCGAGGCACTGATTTTCGATGGACACCGACTGGGGTCGAATATTCTGGGTACGCCCGAGCATCTCAAATCATTCGACAAAACAATGGTACAGGAATTTATCCAGCGGGCCTATTTTACCGATGAGATAATGGTTTGCTCTGTGGGGAAAATCGAATTTAGCAAGCTGGTGTATTATTTCGAAAAGTATTTCAGCCAGGCTGCACCACATCTGAACCGTTCACGAAGGGTCCCCTTTCAGAATTATGCACCGGGTAACAAAAGAGAGAAGATGGAGACTCACCAGGCGCACTGCATCATGGGCAATGTGGCCTACAGCATCCAGGATGACCGGCGCGTGGGTTTATTTTTGTTGAATAATATCCTGGCCGGCCCTGGCATGAATAGCCGCCTTAACCTTAGCTTGCGCGAAAAGTACGGATATGCCTATAACGTGGAATCGCATTTTACGCCCTATTCCGACACGGGTACATTGCAGATTTACTTTGGCACCGACCAACAATTTCTCGAAAAAAGCCTTTCCATCGTGAAACGGGAAATCCGTTTGCTCCAGGAAAACAAACTGGGCACGCTACAATTGTCGAAGGCCAAAAAGCAACTGGTCGGACAACTTGCAATTGGCAACGAAAACCTTGTTAGCCTGATGATGGCACTGGCCAAAAGCTACCTCGTGTTCGAACGTTGCGATACCCTGGAAGAAATAAACCAAAAAATTGAGGCGGTCACTGCTGAGGAACTCAGGGACATGGCCAACGAAATACTCGACCTGAACCAACTATCAACCTTAGTTTATCTGTCGAAGAATGGAGGATAGATTAGAGGAATATATCTTATCGCATATCGATATCGAAGACGAACTGCTTGCCCGGCTTTCACGCGACACACAGGTAAAAATCTTCCATGGACGACAGGTGTCGGGGCACTGGCAGGGTAGGATCCTGGAAATGGTGAGTAAAATGATCCGGCCCAAAAACATCCTTGAAATAGGAACATTCACGGGATATTCTGCAATCTGCCTTGCAAAAGGGCTTCAGCCAAAAGGTAAACTATACACCATCGAAATAAACGATGAGCTGGAAGATTTCATCCGCCATTACCTCGATCTATCTTCAGAAAAGGAAAAAATTGTTTTGCAAATAGGCGATGCCCTGGAAATAATCCCAAAACTGGATTTGCAGTTCGACCTGGTTTTCATCGATGCAAACAAAAAACAGTACTGCGAATTTTATCAACTGGTGTTCGATAAAGTAAAGCCCGGAGGGTTTATCCTGGCCGATAATATTCTCTGGGACGGCAAGGTAGTGCACGACAATCTTCGGGATAATGACCATTTTGCCCATGGCATTCTCGAATTCAACGAGATGGTAAAAAACGACACGCGAGTTGAAAAGGTAATTCTTCCTATCAGGGATGGGATGTATGTGATACGGAAGAAGGAATGATACTATCTAAAATTTAATTGAAAACTCCAATTGCCCTCCCAATCCAAGTTCAACAATTTTTTGAAGTGTTGAAAGTCGTGCTTCTTTGATATTGTTCTCAATTTTTGAAATATACGATTTTGTCGTTCCTACCTTAAAAGCAAGTTCTTCCTGGGTCATACCTTTTTCAAGTCTCGCTTCATGCAATAAAGCCCCGACCTTGAAGTTCTTATATCCCCCTTCAAGTTGGTCACGTTTTTCAGAGCCTGGCTTTCCATAGTGTTTGTCTTTGAATTGTTCAAGTGTCATTATGTTATTTTCTTTCATTTTCATATTCCCCCTTTAATTTAAGTGCTCTTTCAATTTCTTTTTTTGATGTCTTTTGCTTTTTCTTTTGATATCCATTCACCAAGACCACCAACCGTCCTTTATCAAAAAAACAGAAAATCCGAAAAATATCCTTGCCCATTTGGATCCTGATCTCATATAGTCCTTGTGTATCCTCAATGTGTTTTAGATAGGTCACAGGAACTTTTGGAAGTTCTTCAATCAACTCAAGAGTCCAGACAATTTTATCCTTCACTTTGTCTTGTTGCCTTTCAAAGAACTCATTAAAATAATTCTTATAGAATATGATAGTTCGGTATGTGTGGTTTTTACTCACATGGCAAATATAGGTATAGTAGCCCTAAAGTGCAACTTGTTTTTTCAAGTACTTTTGCTCACCAATTAAAAGTCAAAAATGATATACTTGCAAAATGAAATACCCCTGGAAACATACACGCCGATTCAATACTTACTCCCATCATTTAAAGGAGGAGTTCGGAGGGCGGGTTCAGAAATTGAGCCTCGATGCAGGATTTACCTGCCCCAACCGCGACGGATCGAAAGGCAAAGGCGGATGTACTTTTTGCAATAACCAGGCATTCAACCCCTCCTATTGCCTTCCATCAAAAAGTATCAGGCAACAATTGGACGAGGGTATCGAGTTTCATAGAATCCGCTATCGCCGAAGCTATCAATACCTGGCTTACTTTCAGGCTTACTCCAATACTTACGCCCCCATCGAAGACCTGAAAGCCATTTATGAGCAAGCCATCAACCACCCTGAAATTATTGGCATCGTGGTAGGCACCCGCCCCGATTGTGTGAATGATGCTCTCCTCGATTATTTCCAACACCTATCAAAAGAAATTTACCTGAGTGTAGAATATGGCATTGAATCCTGCTACGAAAAAACCCTCATCAGAATAAACCGGGGACATAGTTTTGATGACTCGAAAAAGGCTATAATTGAAACTGCTGGGAGAGGCATAAAAACAGGTGCCCACATGATTATCGGAATGCCCGGCGAAAGCCGTGAAGAGATTATTGCCCAGGCTGGAATACTTTCCAAACTTCCATTGCATAGCCTGAAATTCCATCAACTGCAGTTGATAAAAGCGACGACAATGGCCAGGGAATATGTGGCAGATCCTACACAGTTTACTTTTTTTCAGATTGATGAGTATATTGAAATTATGATCGACTTTCTCGAAAAGCTTTCACCCGATATTCAAATTCAGCGATTTGCAGGGGAAGCCCCACCACCCGTCAATCTCACCCCTGTAAAATGGGGGCTGCGCTACGATGTTTTCCTTAACAAATTGGAAAGAAGGCTGGAAGAACGGGATACATGGCAGGGGAGGCTGTATCAAAGTCGGGTCGGCACATAGTAAGTCACATTCCCACTTGCTTTCAGAAGGAAGTGTCCTTTCCCCAATATCCAACACTTTAGTGAAACTATGTAGTCTAAGTGCCTCTGAAATTAAAAAAAGATAGCACTTACAAACACCTGGAAAACTTATGAACTTCGAAATAAAATTGAAAAACAATTCCCCTTTATGAAAGAGGATATTGGCATTCTCCAATCCAATAAATAAATCCATGCTCGGAAAATAATATATACTTTTGCAAAGTTTTAAGCATGAACGAAATAAATAAAAAGGTATGGCACAGCAAGGGGAAATTGAAAATGGAAAAAAAATAAAGGTTCTTTACCTATCTATAATTGCTGTTTTGATAATAGTAATTGGCATTATCAGCTATCTGTACAAAAAGCAGGTCGACGAAACTGAAGTAAAGATTGCCGAGGTGATAAAAACCACCCAGGAGAAGGCAGAAATAAAGGCCGAACTGAATACAATGTATGCTCAGTACGATTCGATTAAAACAGACAACGACAGCCTTATCCTTTTTCGTGAAGAGCAAAAGGAAAAAATCATAAGCCTTTTGAATAGCATCAACAATAAGAATTTTGAGATTCGCACTTACAAAAAAGAGGTGAATACCATGCGTACGATAATGAAAGATTATATCGTGCAAATTGATTCGTTGAACACACGAAACCAGATACTTATTGCCGAAAACAAAGAAGTAAAAGAGAAATTCAAGAAAGAGAGAAATACCAATGAACAATTGCAGTCGATGGCCAAGGAGCTTGAAGGCCAAATTGAACTTGCCTCTTCCTTAAAGGCCAAGGACATTGTAGTTGAGACCCTCCGAAAGCGCGACCGCGAAACAAAATCGGCGAAACGTGTAGAAAAAATCAAGATTTGTTTTAACCTACCCGACAATGCTATTGCCCCAAGCGGCGACAAAACTATTTACGTGCGCATTGCCCGCCCCGACGAATTAGTGTTGACCGAATCTGAGAACAACCTGTTTTTGTTCGAGGAAAAAGAAATAGTTTATTCGGCCACCCGCGTGGTTGAATACAACAACATGATTACAAACGATGCATGCATTTTTTACGACAATAAGGGTGAACTGATAGAGGGCACTTATGCTGTTGATATTTTCTTAGATGGTAAATTGATAGGTGAAAGTGAGTTTACGCTGAGGTAGGGTAAAGAAATCTTAAAACCAATTTCCTGGTTTCAATAATTTTGAATGAACCTTATTTCGACAACATTCATTTCTTTGCCTACATGATCGAAATATCAGGCTTTTGTCATCGCCTGAAAATGCGGGCAAGATATTTAAAGAATATCCTCACTACGTTCTGAAATACAGGGCTATTACGGTTTAAGAAAAAATAAAGTTATTTCTGCCCCTTAGTTTTTCTTCCTAAAAATCCTCAATAGAAGGAAATTGAATATCGAAGACTTTCCGGAGCGAGGAAATCTTTAGCTGCTTTAAGTCAATCACCTTCCCGAAATAGACATAATTCACCTTATTTTTTATGTGAATTTTCAGGAAACCGGCACCAACCTCTATTTCTTTAACAACAAACTGAGTGCCCTTGCGCATCATACGTTCTTTATCTTTCGAATCGAAAACAATATTAAATATTTTATAGTTTTCGCTGTCGGATTCAATCTCTATTACCCCAACCATCGATTTAACATAGTGGTCTTCTTTGAGTGTCAATATAGTCCCAGGCAGCAATTTCGACATAGGGTCGGTATCTTCTTGTGCCCACGACACGTTGCAGCTCAATCCCAAAAATACGACTAAAACGAAAGCAATGTAAGTTCTCATAATCCCTGATGTTTAATTATTTTTATTCTAAAATTATCAACTTTTCAAACGGCAATAAAGATATTGAAACATTCCGAACTTTTCAAGCCGAAGTTTTCAGGAAATATTCACAGGAGGAAACTGGCTGCTGGTTGCTGGTTGCCCCGTTCCCACCTCTCGGGATCTTAGCTTGGCTGCGACTGGATGCTGGATGGTAGAGACGCGATTAATCGCGTCTTTACGGTTACCTACAGGACTACAGACTGAAGACTGAAGACTGGAAACTGAGGGCTCGCCAAATTTCCAATTTCAACTTTCTAATTTCCAATCCCCAAATAATCCTTACTTTTGAAAATGGCTTAAAACGAAATATGGAACAACCACTATGTCAGAAATAAAAATCCTCAGGGCCTCGGCCGGATCGGGAAAAACATACAGGATAACACGCGAATACATCCAGCTTCTTTTCGAGGATGCCATGAATTACAAGCACATCCTGGCAGTTACTTTTACCAACAAGGCTACAGAGGAAATGAAAAGCCGCATCTTGAGCGAGCTTTATAACCTGGCCAATGGCAGGGGATCATCCTATCTTTCTTTTCTGATGGATGATTTTAGCTTATCATCTTCCGAGGTAAAAGAACGGGCCGACCGATTATTAAAACTTATCCTGCACGACTACTCCCGTTTTTCCATCGAAACCATCGACAGCTTTTTTCAACGGATCATCCGGTCGTTTATCCGCGAACTGGGCATCTTTGCTTCCTTCACCCTCGAACTCGACCAAAACCGGATCCTGCAATTGGGGGCCGACGAACTACTCGACAACCTTGACGAACACCCGGTTTTGAAAAAGTGGTTGCTCAACTTCACCGAAGAAAAAATAGAGAGTGGCAAAAGCTGGCGGCTGGGCAACGACATCAACGCACTGGGCAAGGAGATTTTTAAGGAAGACTATCGGTATTTCGAGGTGTCCATTTCAAAAATCCTTACCGACAAAGAGTTCCTGAACAAGTACATGCTTACCATCAGCACGCTGGTAAAGGACACCGAAAAAAGTTATTCTTCGTTTGGCGAAGAAGCCATAAAGATAATCCAGTCACATTCCCTCGAAGTGGAAGATTTCTCCTATGGAACGGGCGGAGTGGCCGGTTATCTGGCAAAGATTAGCGATGAATTTAAAGAACCGGGCTCCCGGCCTCGAAATGCCATCGACGAGCCAGGGCAATGGTACAAAAAAAAATCGGCAAAAGAACACGACATAATTTCGGCCTACCATGCAGGCCTAAACCGGATACTATCGGAGGCCATCACTTTTTATGATGAACATATCGAAGCTTACAACACGGCTACCCGGGTACGCGAAAACTTATATGTGTTGGGCATCCTCACCGAGCTGAACGAGAAAGTAAAACAATACACGCAGGACAAAAACCTGTTTATGCTGGCCGATTCGGCCCAATTGCTGAACCTGATAATTGCCGGAAGCGATGCCCCCTTTGTGTACGAAAAAATTGGCACCTACTTCAAGCACTTCATGATCGACGAGTTCCAGGACACTTCGCGGATGCAGTGGGAGAATTTCAAGCCCCTGGTGGCCAACAGCCTGAGCGAAAACAACACCAGCCTGGTTGTAGGCGACGTGAAGCAGTCCATTTACCGCTGGCGAAACGGCGATTGGAAACTCCTGGCCATGCAGCTCGAAAAGGATTTTCAAAACATGGGGGTGCAAAAAGAGAGTTTTGATTACAACTGGCGCAGTTGCCCCAACATTGTAGGTTTCAACAATACTATATTTTCGGCTGCGCCATATATCCTTCAGCAAGAATTCAACGCCTCATTCGATGGCCCGGCCACCTCAAACGACGGCTTCCCATTTTCCACAGCCATTGTCGATGCCTACGCGGATGCCGTTCAGTCGCATCCCGGCAAGGGCATGGATGATAATTCTTCGGGAGGGAAAATAAGTTGCCATTTTTTCGATAGCAAAGAATTTGAAGAAAGGGCACTGGAGTCCGTGGCTCACAATATCGAACAATTGCAAGAAATAGGATATGGAGCAAGGGACATTGCCATCCTGGTAAGGTCGAAGGCAGAGGGCAAGAAAATTGCCGACTATTTGTTCGACCGCAAAAACTCGGAGCAGGCCCAGCCAAACTGCAACTATAGTTTCATCTCGGACGAATCGTTGTTTGTGAAAAGCTCCCTGGCCGTATCCCTTATAATTGCTGTGCTAAAATACTTTATTGCGCCCAACGAGGCCCTTTACAAAACACAGGTTGCCTACTATAATTTACTTCTTGAAAAAGAAACTGCCGATGCAAAAAACACGAAGTTCCCCCATGCTGGAAATATTGACGACAGCCTGCCCGAAGAATTCACAAAGGGGCTTGAGGCATTGAAAAAGCTGTCGCTGTTTGCCATTACCGAATCGATAATCCGGATTTTTCGCTTGAACCACGATAAAAAAAACCTCCCTTATTTATTTGCCTTCCAGGATTTGGTGTTTGATTTTGCGCAACGGGAAACGGCTGGCATCAGGGGTTTCATCGACTGGTGGGAGGAACAGGGCATCAACAAAACGGTGTCGTTGAACCAGGAGCAGGATGCCATCCGCTTGCTTACCATCCACAAGGCAAAGGGGCTTGAATTTAAAGTGGTGATGATTCCGTTTTGCACCTGGGCTTTGGACCCCGGGCCAACCAAAGGGAATATCCTGTGGTGCAAACCCGAAAAAAGCCCGTTCGACAGTTTGCCTTGTGTGCCCATAAAATATTCGGGCAAACTCGAAAAATCATTTTTCAGCAAGGAATATTACCACGAGAAACTGCACTCGTACATCGACAACATCAATTTGCTGTATGTAGCCTTTACCCGTGCCCGCGAGGTGCTGATCAGTTTTTCTGAATTGCCTGCAAAACCGGATATCAAAACGGTTTCGTCACTGCTTTATGCCACCATCAACACGCCCCGGTTGGATGAAAATGCGACGGAAGGCAGGGACGCAAAATTTTTCAACTTACCCGTTTTTTTGAATCAGGATGAACACGCACTCAGCATTGGCGAAATACCTACGGTGCATCCAAAATTGCCCGACAAAAAAGACTTTATGGATTGCCAATATCCCTCCTTGCCGGTGTCGGGGCGTATTCAGTTGCGACTGAACTCGACCGATTTTTTTGCCGATATCGAAGGCGATAAAACAAAGGCCAAAAACACCGGGCTTCTCCTCCACGAACTATTTTCAAAAATCCATTCGCAAAGCGATATTGCAAACGCTGTACGCGAAATGGAGTTTCAGGGCAAACTCTCAAAAGATGAAGCCAGTGAGATTTCCAACGAAATCCAAAGCAAATTATCACAGCAACCCTTTGCCGATTGGTTCTCCGGCATGTACGACATAAAAACAGAAGAGGCCATCCTCTCGCGTGAAGGACGGATTAAGATACCCGACCGGATAATGATAAAGGGCGAAAAAGTAATCGTGCTCGACTATAAATTCGGAAACAAAACAGAGGATGCCCACAAAAAACAAGTCTCTCATTACAAAAACCTGTTAAGACAGATGGGCTACAAAGACATCGAAGCCTGGTTGTGGTATTATTATTTGGATGAGGTGGTGGGGGTGTGAGGGTTTTAGCTGGATGCATGGATTTGTTTCCGGGGTGATCAGGAGTTCAACGGTTGATGGTAGGGTTTCGTGCGGGATTTCGTAGCTATTTCCTATCAGTTTACCACCTACTTTGTTTACGAGCCTAAAATGCTCGAAAACCGCTAAAACCCCATGAACTCTACCATGTGTTGTAGTGCGTTTTTATTCTATTTTTAATAATTTCTTGCTCTTCTGTTTCAATCAATCGTTTAGGTATTCGTAATCTTTGAGATTTTGATATTACAAACGTAAAATAACTCTTTTTATCAATGATATTTTTGAAAGTTTCAAATCCAACTTTAGATTCATTCTTGCCGTCCTTAAGTAATATGATATCATCGCTAATCTTTATCTCAATATCTTCTGTTTTATAGTTGTCAAGTCTAAACAAAACCCATAAATATGGTTTGAAAATCATATAAACACCATACAAAAGACAAAATCCAGAATATGCAACTGAAAATTTATCAAATCCTTTCTTATATAAATCAAGTCCAATGAGTATAAGTCCAGGACCACCAATTAATCTTAATATTGTAATCCATTTACCATAACCAAAATAATAGTCCAGTAGGAACATTTTTATTTTCTCTTTTCTGTAAAGTGTCTTCATTGATTTTTTGTCATTTTAAATTCAAATCATGTTTTAATAAACTCAATTATTAGGGTGTTTTTTAAATCTCCATTTTCTGTCTGGTAATCATGCTGAATCGGTTCGGCAAAATGCACTACAACGGTTACGTGTATGATTTCTTAAGGGATTGCGGGCTTCAAACCAGTCAAGTTACCAACTAAAATTGAAGCGGGTAAAAACGCTCGAAAACCTCTGAAACCCTTATGAATTATACACATTGTTACCGCCAGTTGTTCCTTCATCTATCTATTTTTCTCCAAATATAAAAGGAATATTTCCAGGTACTTGTATTCCCATTTCTTTAGTCTTTTTATACCAATTCAAAACATAATCCTTATCCTCTTGACTTTGTCCTGTAGCAAGGCTAATTGTATAATTATTCCAAGATTCCAGAAACACCCTTGCCATTAATTGAATCTTTTTATCGTTATCAGTCAATGCTTTTAAGAAATCACCAGCTACAGACCAACCGCTAAATTGATTAAACAGTCGAAGGATTATTTTCTTGCCAGTCGAATCTGTTAGGTCATATAGCTTTCTCAGTCTTTTAAAATCAATGCCTTGTTTTGCAAGTAAAGATTCAGCTGCTCTCCTTGTGCTTACAGGATTTTCGGTCTCGAGTATTTGATAGGCTTTTTCTGTTCCTAAATTAGAATCAAGATTGTAAATACCAATCAGTGATGCCGTTCTTATCCTTGCTCTATTTGAATCTAAATATTTTTGAAAAAGTGGAATTTCACTTTTATCTGAAATTTCCGACAAACCTAAAATTGAACCTATAATCTGCTTTTGCTTTGATAAGCTCTCCTGATAGATTTTTTTAAAATCACAATCACATACTTTAGTTAATAACCGTCTTGCTTCAAATCGCACGGAAGTTGAGCCGTCAAAGATTAAAACTCTTAGGACTGTTTCATATTCATTAAGTTCTTGGTTCGCAATCAAATTCACTGCACCTTGTCTAACTTTTTGCGATTTATCTGAAAGTAGATTTATTAGTACAGGTTTTATATCGTTCACTTTATCGAAGTGCTTAATCAATAAAATCCGTATCAAATAGTATTTATCGTTCTGCATTTGATTAATCAATTCACTATCGATTAATCCCGTTTTAGCAAGCGATTTAAAATAGAAAAATCTATCACCCTCATTTAATCCTTTAAGTTGTTCTGGGGTAAGCCGTTTTTGAGTAACTGAATTTATTATTTGATTATAAAGTTCAGATAAGTCAGCTCTTTGAACCTGCAATAACCAACTAATCAGTTTGTGGTTTTGTATGAAATATGTCGTATTCTCAGCGACTAAAAATTTTTGAATTGCACTTTCAGCCTTTTTCCTAATTGGAGTAACCCAGTCTGCAAGTCGAAAAAGAATAAATGGAATTGTTCTTTGAGTTTGTAATTCAATCAATCTGTTTAAAGCTTCTTCTCTTGAATATCCATTACCATTCATTGAAGCTATACATAATAAAGTGACTTCTATTTCCTTATCAAATCGGTCAAACTTTTTTATATCAGCTTTATTTATCCTTAAATATCTGAAAGTGTCGTACAGTTGTTTGTTTTTAAATACCTGAACAGAATTAAAAAGTCGGTTTATTGTTTGTCCTGCTTTGTTTGCAACTGCAAAGTCAGAATTTAATGTATAGTCAAATATGGTAACAATTTGTCCAAACTCATCATACTTATCGAAATCAGGAGCATAGAATCTCGGCTTGCTCGGACTTGTCTGTCCGTTTTCTTTCTTCTTTCTAAATATGTTTTCAAAAATGCTCATTTATTGCAGTATCGTTTTTTTCAATTGGCGGTAACGTAAATGTGTTTTATGCGAAGTCAGCTTACGAGACTTCCATACAAAGCTACTAAAATAAGCTTAACCTAAAATAATTAGCTGAAGAATCGGAGCTGATTTCGTATAAAACAATGTATCCAAAATACCCTTGCGTTTATTTTGCATATCTTAATTATTTCGCTCTGTTGTTCCCGGCTTATAAAAAGTTTTAGAAAAAAGTCCTGTCATCTTAGTTGCAAATTAGTTTTCACCAAAGATATAATTTCTTTTGGTTCGGTCAACATTTCGGGGGCGGCCTAATTGCAAAAGTGTCGGCGTGACTTAAAGTCACACCGACACTTGGTAGTAAGCGCCAAGCACCCGTCTTTTTTGTTAAAATTTCCATAAGCCAAATAGTATGGTCGGCGAAATCGTTTGCTTTTTAAAAAGTCATCGAATGACTCTTGCTAAAAGTAATCCCGGAATTGTATGGTTGTCTCACAATCAATTAGAAAGTCATCCGA